>BJGQ01000001.1 GCA_014190575.1 Bacteroidota bacterium
ATAAAAAAACAAGAAGCGAAATTGCGGGTGAATTGTGCCTGAGTCTGCTGACTATAAAAAATCATTTTAACGCGCTGCGAAAAAAACTAAAAGTTCACAACGATGTCGGCATTTATGAAGCATGTGTGATAGAAGGTTATGTCATACTGAATATTGTTGAATAATATTTATAAGGTGAATTGTAACCTGTAAAATATAAAACGCGACATGTATTTTTTCAACTGTAACCTGTTACAGTATTTATATAACAGGTAATTTTTTTGCTGTAACAGTTCCCACCATTTTTATTACTGTTAATTTTTCAGGTAGAGATGGTAATTTTTTACTGTAACATGTTACAGCTTTTATATTACCATTAATTTTTTTGTTGTGAACAGAAATATAAATGCTGTAACTGTTTATTTTTTTGTTGTGGAAATTTATTTCATTAAAAAAATGATTGCCGGATTGCTTAATAGTTTTAATTAAGAAAATATTTTAATGAACTGTTTTCATAATCATCAAATTATCGCAACAAAACATTATCAATTATCCATTGTCAATTGTCCATTATAAATTATCCATTGTCCATTATCAATTGCTATATTCGTTCTCATAACCACTCACACTTTGCGCAAACTGTTTTTTATTGTTATGTTATTCGCCTTACCAAATTTTGCATTCGCGCAAGGACAAGGAAATATTTGGCACTTTGGTGGTGGTGCAGGGATTGATTTTAATTCAGGGAGTGCAGTTGCTATTTCAGGTCCTATAACTACTGATGAGGGGACTGCGTGTATTTGTGATGCTTGTGGAAATCTTTTATTTTCAACAGATGGTTATAGAGTTTACAATTCAACAGGAGCATTAATGGCTACAGGTTTATTTGGAGGATGTTGCACCTCTACTCAAGCAGCACTTATAGTACCATTTCCAAATGATGCAAACAAGTTTTACATTTTTACTTCTGATTATGAGGCACACCCCCATGGAATATGTTACTCTATAGTTGATATGACGATGAACGGTGGATTAGGAGATGTAATAAGGTTTAATACACAGCTAATAGCTCCTGCGTGTGAAAAATTAACTGCCATAAAAAATTCTAATGGTCATGATTATTGGGTCATAACCCATGCTTATCCTTCAAATGAATACTATGTTTATCCTGTAACAGACAACGGAGTTGGGAATCCAGTTATTACCGCAATAGGGGAGCCTATTATTGGCACAGATAATACCGTTGGATATTTAAAGTTTTCCCCTAATGGACAAAAACTTGTTTCGGTAAGACTTTATGCTTCTAATAATTCTATCGAGATTTATAATTTCAATACTAGCACTGGTGTATTGTTAAATTATCAAGGAATAAATTATCCGATGTATATCTATGGAATTTCTTTCTCTCCTGATAACACTAAATTATATATCAGTAGAGGAGCCAATGTTCCTAATGAACTTGAACAATTTGATATAACAATACCAAATTTTCAAAATTTCCCCTATGTAATTATCCCTAACACTTCAACTGGATATGGGGCACTTCAGTTGGCTCCCGATGGAAAAATTTATTTGGCAAAACCCGGACTAAATTATTTATGTGTTATTAACAACCCTAATCTTGCTGGGGCAGCTTGTGATTATGTTGAAGGAGGTTTTCCATTATTAGCAGGAACTTATTCGCAAAGTGGTTTACCAAACTTTATTGAAAGAACTCTTCCTAATTTCTGTTCTGTAAATCTTAACTCTGTTAATTTAAATTGTAATAATAATTTCTCTGACACAATTTATGCGGGAGGATGTAATGTAAATTATTTATGGAATACTGGCGAAACTTCTGAAAGTATAGAAGTTAGTGACAGTGGCAATTATTCAGTGACTGTTACAAATATTTTTGGTTGTTCTGCATCTGATACAATACATGTTTCGACTATTCCTCCCCTCGCTTACTCTCTCATTTCCCAAACAGATTCCCTCCTCTGTTCAGGAGACAACAACGGTTTCATTAATATTAATGGAAGTGGAGGAACTATACCCTACAATTATGTATGGAGCAACGGCGCAACCACAGAAGACCTTAACAACTTAACCGCCGGAACTTATAGTGTAACAGTGAGCGATGCCGGTGGCTGCACCGCAAGTGATACTGTTGATATTACTGCACCCAACCAGGTAATTGCTTCGCTTACCATTTCTGCCGATACTGTTTTCTGTAGTGTAACAGGCGGCACTCCCTCCTATCATTATCTCTGGAGCACAGGAGCAACCACTTCATTTATTACCAACGCAACCAATGGCACTTATACTGTAACTGTGAGCGATATTAATAACTGCACAGCTTTGGCGAGCGTTGTTATTTCTGATGTTCAATCAATTAATGATGAAGGTGATTTTATTATTTATCCTAATCCCGCAAGCTCGCAATTGATAATTGATAATTGATAATGGACAATTGATAATTAATGAACTTACAATTAAAGATGTTTTAGGTAGAGTAGTTCAAAGTTTTGAGTTCAAGGTTCAAAGCCCTGTAACTGTTAATGTTTCTGATTTCTCTGAGGGAGTTTATTTTATCAAACTCGTTTCATCTTCTGGTATAACTGTGGTTAAGAAATTTGTGGTGGTGCATTAGTGCATGAGAAAAATGAATGCGTACAATTTTCATTTCAATAAAAATTGAACACTTTCATTTGAACTGTTTTTTTTAATTAGGTTCGTTTTCAAAATTATAAATTCATTGCGCGGTTTTTATTTATACTTTTTATTGTTCATCACTCCTCTATTATCTGTTGCGCAGGGTGAAGGAAAAATATGGCACTTTGGTTACAATGCCGGTATAGATTTTAATTCAGGCACTGCCGTTGCCATTGCTGGTTACATTAATACTTACGAAGGTTGTGCTGCCATTAGCAGTAGCTCCGGCACTTTACTTTTTTGTACTGATGGTGTAACTGTATATGATACAAACGGAGGCATTATGGCATCAGGGTTAATGGGAAATAATTCGGCCACTCAATCAGCCATCATAGTTCCTGTTCCGGGTACTGCAGATCAGTACTATATTTTTACTGTTCCTGCTGTTGGTATTGGAGGTTTGCATTACTCAATTGTTGACATGACTTTAAACAGTGGATTGGGTGGCTTAGTAGTTACCAATACTCCATTGGTTACTCCTATTTGCGAAAAAATCACTGCGGTGTATGCAGCAAATGGAATTGACATTTGGATCATTGTTCATGTATTTAACACCAACGAATACTATGTTTATCCTGTAACCGCATCAGGGGTTGGTGCCCCTGTAATAAATTCCGTTGGCAGTTCCGTTGGTGTTGGTTCTTCTGCCCTTGGCTATTTAAAAGCTTCATTGGATGGTGCGCATTTGGCCATTGTTGGTTATGGAAATTCAGGCCCCAGCAACATATTTGAATACTCCGATTTTGATAATTCAACCGGCGTAATTTCAAATACTTTCTCTATTCCAATACCGGCAACAAATTTATATGGTGTAAGTTTTTCGCCTGACAACAGCAAATTATATGTATCATCATTTAACACAACCGATCATATTTTTCAATACGATTTAACTGCTGCAAACTGGTGGACCAATCCATACATTGTTTTTTCAGGTGGAAATTATACAATTGGCGCATTGCAAATTGCACCTGATGGAAAAATTTATGTTACAGAAAATAATGGAACAGCATTAAGTACAATTGACTTTCCAAATAATGCCGGGGCTGCCTGTGGGTTCGCGTTGCATTCATTTCCCATTTTAAATAATTCAGCTATCGGACTTCCAACATTTTTTGAACAACTTTCTTTTCCAGTTACATGCAATGCGAATTTAGGTCCCGATATTTTACACTGTGGAAATGATTCTGTTTTATTGGATGCCGGACCTGATGGCGTTTTATATTTCTGGAGTGATGGAAGCTCCGATCAAACCCTCACAGTTAATTCTCCGGGTGAATACTGGGTCAAAAAAACTTTTGCTTCAGGTTGTATTGACATTGATACCATAGAAGTCCATTTTTCACCTGCCCCAATTGTTTCATTGGGAAACGATACAATTTATTGCTCCACCACTTTTGTTGTTTTAGATGTTGGTGCCGGTGCAAATTCATATCTATGGAATAATGGAGTCACCATTCAAAGCATTCATGTTGTTGCTTCGGGTAGCTACTCGGTTACAATTACAGATGCATCGGGTTGTTCTGCAGCTGATACAATTGATATTGCAATGCAAGGCATTTCTGTTTTGCTTGGAAACGATACAACAATTTGCAAAGGCGATACAGTTGCCGTAAATGCCGGCCAAGGATTTAGTTCCTATTTATGGCAAAATGGAAGTACCGATTCAGTGCTTATCGCACTATCATCCGGAAACTATTCAGTAACTGTATCTGATCCGGGTGGTTGTATATCCAATGATGCATTAACTGTTACCATATCAAACCCTGTTGTTGATTTAGGCCCTGATACTCTTTTATGTAATGTTTTAAATTATGTACTAACTCCTGCTACCGGATTTTCAATTTACACATGGCAGAATAATTCTCACAACCAAACATACTCGGCATCAGTCAATGGAAATTATTTTTTAACAGTTACTAATTCATTTGGTTGCACTGCGTCCGATTCTGTTGCTCTTCAGTTTTCGAACCCAACTGTAAGCATTGGAAACGACACAACTATTTGCATTAATACTTCTGTTTTTTTAATTGCTAATTCCGGATTTTCCTTCTACCAATGGAATACAAATAACACAACCGAAAGTATTTTAATAAGCAGTGAAGGAACTTATAGTGTTACTGTTACGGATAATTTAGGGTGTAAAGATTCTGATTCAAAAATTATAAATGTTGATGCGCCATTTGTTTTTATTGGAAATGATACAAGCACTTGCAATGGTGAAGGAATTGTTTTTGATGCCGGAAATAGTTTCACTAAATATTTATGGAACGACAATTCAACTTTGCCTCAAATCGTTTCAACAGCTGAAGGAATATACAGTGTAAATGTTACTGATGCCAATGGATGCACAGCTAATGACACCGCAATAATTACTTACAGCGATTGTATTGAAATAGATATACCAACTGCTTTTTCACCCAATGGTGACGGTCACAATGATTTCTTCCACATTATTAATTCATATGATTTAAAATCGGGCGAAATAAAAATTTACAATCGCTGGGGCCAATTGATTTATGAAACAGCTGATGTAAATGGTTATTGGAATGGAAAATACAATGGAGCTGATTGTGAAGTTGGAGTTTATGTTTTTGCTGTAACCGGAAAAAATTTCCTCGATCATCGTTTGATTAAAACCGGTAATGTATCCTTGCTTAGGTAATAGAAAATTATTCTTTGCATCTCCATTATTTTTGTGCTTCATTTGATTTTGAACAAGACAATGAAATTATTTCTTCTCTCCTTTTTTATCTTCTTTAATATTCTTCAATCAGAATATTCGTTTGCTCAGGATTCACTAAAGCATTGTGGCACTGATGAATTTATGCATTCGGTTTATCAAAACAATTTAAAAGCAGTTTTTAATCATCAGTTACTTGAACAATTCACACAACAATTTCATCAAGCTGGAAACACTCGGCAATTGTATGTTATACCTGTTGTGTTTCACATCATTCATAATTATGGCATTGAAAATATTTCGGATGCACAGGTAAAAGATGCAATGAAAATTCTAAATCAGGATTTTAATAAACTCAATGCCGATACCAGTGATATTGTAATTCCATTTAAACAACTAACTGCTAATTGTGGAATAGAATTCAGGTTAGCCACCATTGACCTAAACGGAAATTGCACCAATGGAATTGAACATATTTTATCATCAGCAACTTTTTCGGCTGATGAACAATCGAAATTAAATCCTTGGCCTAACGATAAATATTTAAACATATGGGTGGTGCATGATATAGCAATTGGTGCTGCAGGTTATACTTATTATCCAGGAAGTGCTGACCCTGATAAAGATGGAATTATTATTCTATCTTCCTATGTTGGAAGCATTGGCACCGGCGACTATAACAGAGCCAGAGCATTAACCCATGAAATTGGGCATTGGTTTAATCTGGCGCATACATGGGGTGATTCAAATGATCCCGGTGTTGTATGTGGGGATGATAATGTTAATGATACTCCTGAAACCAAAGGTTGGACATCGTGTAATCTTAACGGCTCGGTATGCAATGGAGTTATTGAAAACATTCAGAACTACATGGAATATGCATATTGTTCGCGCATGTTTACCAATGGGCAAAAATCAAGAATGCTTGCAGCATTAAATAGCAACATTTCCGGTAGAAATAATTTATGGAGCAGTTCAAATTTAATTGCAACAGGAACCAATAACCCAACTTCAGCAAGTGTTTGCATACCGGTTGCTGATTTTATTAGCAGTACAAAATTCGCCTGTGTTGGCGATGCTGTTGATTTAATTGATAAAAGCTGGAATGGAAAAGTACTTTATCGTTATTGGGATGTTGCAGGTGCCAATGCAAGTTCCTTATCAGATTCTGTTATAACTATTTCATTTAATTCTCCTGGCATCTACTCCATTTCGTTGCTCGCCGGCAACAATGCAGGTTCTGATTTAAAAGTCAGAACATCATTAATTCAAGTCTTATCAGATACTGCAATGTATGCAAATGGATACATTGAAAATTTTGAAATCGGAAATTTTCCAACTAATAATTTTATTCCTGATTATAACGGTAACCTTGATTGGTTTATAAATTCTGGAGTTGGATTCAGTGGTACGCGCAGTTTGGAATTCAAAAATATTTTTGCAACATCAGGAACCAGTTACGGAATTTTAGGGCCAACTTTTGATATTTCTTCACTTACAATTCCGATCTTAACTTTTCATGTTGCCTATACTCAACAGTCGAATGGAAATAACGACCGACTCAGAGTTTTGGTATCAGAGAATTGCGGCAAAACATGGATAGCACGATATGGAAAAACTGGTGCTATGCTGGCAACAGCAGTTATGCGATCCAGTAATTTTGTTCCTACTCCTTCGGAATGGCGCATGGAAACTGTTTACTTGAATCCGAATATTAACAGCAAAAATCTTAGAATCAAATTTGATTTTTTATCTGATGGGGGAAATAATATTTACATTGATGACATTAATCTCGGAGGCTATTCCTCAATCGAAAATATTTTTGATGAACATTCACTTCAACTGTTTCCTAATCCTGTTTCAGACCAATTGAATTTAAAATTAAATCTTCAGAAAAATATTGAAGGAAGTATAAAATTATATGATGTAACAGGTAGAATGATTAAAGAAATTTATTCAGGAAAAATAAAAATGGATGCAAACATTTCAGTTGATATTTCAAAACTCGTATCGCAGGTTTATATTATTCAATTAGAAAGCAATGGGGTGAAACAGATTTATCGTTTTGTAAAAATATAATTGCAATAACTTGAAACCTAAATCAGCAGAAGCCACCTTAATTATAAATTCTCCATTGGGAAAACTGCTTGCCAAAGCAAGTGAAACCGGAATTTGTTCATTTGAATTTGAAGATGTGCGAAAACCTTTATCGGAATTACCTGAAATTTTATTTGATGAGAAAAAGAATAAGCACTTGCTTAAATTACAAAAACAAGTAGCAGAATATTTTTCAGGAAACAGAAAATATTTTGATTTAGCACTTGAGCCTAATGGAACAATATTTCAGCAAAAAGTATGGAATGAGTTATTAAAAATTCCATTCGGAAAAACAAGAACATATAAAGAGCAATCAATTGCGGTTGGCGATTTGAAAGCGATAAGAGCTGTAGCAACCGCCAATGGCGCTAATCCAATTGCTATTATTATTCCATGCCACAGAATAATCGGAACCGATGGAAGTTTAACCGGATATGCAGGAGGTTTATTGAGAAAAAAATGGTTGTTGGAATTCGAATACGATAATTCTTCGAAAGAAAAACAATTGAGTTTGATGGAGGAATTCGATAAATAGAAAAAATCTATTTATCCAACTGCAGCAATAAAAAATTGAGAATCATAATTCCATCAACGAACAAGGGATAATAATACCAGTCGTCAATTACTGTTGCCGCAACAATCAATCGATAGGAAAGCATTGCTGTAACAGTGGCTGCCGCCAATTTTCCAAAATCGAAATGTTGAAAGGTAGAGAATTGCAGAACAGCAATAAAAAAATACAAAGTGAAACACCAGATTATTAACCGAATGGTTTTACTTCTTCCATAAATAACAGGAATGGTTTTTAATCCAGCTGCTTCATCGTATTGCACATCGCGTAAATCAAACGAAAGTCCCAAAGAAAATATTAATGCCATACGCATTATAAAGACTGTTATCACTTCCAACCCCTGCACCTGCTCGCCATATTGAAATGCCGGAAGCAAAACTGTTATAGCGCTCCACACAATTGTAATCCACGCAATTTTTAAAAATCCAATGTCACGAAGTCTTTTGTATTTTCCTTTGTGTCGGATGATTGGTAATTCATACAAAATGGAAATAGCACCCATTGGTATCAATAAAATAAAAGCTGAAAATGTTAAATGAAAAACAGCCGATGCAACCATTCCTCCACCGAGCAGAGTTAAAATAAAAATAGCGAACTGGTATTTCTTCGACCACTTCAGCTGGTGATTTCTATTCGCATCCGGAATCCTTCTGAGCGAAAGAATTCGGTGCCCACCATATAAAAACAGTGTGGCGAAAAAAACCATGGTGCTTATTGCATCAATTCCAGCTGATATTCCTAATAAAATCTCTGTTTCCCAAACCAACGCAGCAGCGCACAATGCAATAAACACATTGCTGTAAAGAACCCATTCTAATATTTTGTTCGTTATTGTTTTTAATAATTTCAAAATTCAGTTTATCTTTTTTTCAGGATTACAGTTTTAAAATTTCAAAATTCTATTTAATTCTATTCTTCATTTGGTCATCTGTTCAATTATTGTTTCCGGAATAAAAAATCAGACTTTTTTACAACGGAATATTTCCATGTTTCTTCTTTGGCATTTTCACAGTTTTATTTTGCAACATGGCAAAAGTCTTTAACAATTTCATTCTGGTATCTTCCGGTTTTATCACTTCATCAATGTATCCTCTTGCAGCAGCTCCATATGGATTTGCGAATTTCTGAAGGTACTCCAATTCTTTCTCTTTCAGTTTTGCTTCTTTATCTTCTGCAGTATTAATTTCTTTTTTGAAAATAATTTCAGCAGCACCCTTCGCTCCCATTACTGCAATCTCTGCACACGGCCATGCAAAATTCATATCGGCGCCAATGTGCTTGCTGTTCATCACATCATAAGCACCACCATATGCTTTGCGAGTAATTACTGTAACACGCGGAACAGTGGCTTCACAAAATGCATATAACAATTTTGCTCCGTTCATTATTATTCCATTCCACTCCTGGTCAGTACCAGGCATAAATCCAGGCACATCTTCAAACACAAGTAATGGAATATTAAACGCATCGCAGAAACGAACGAACCGTGCACCTTTTACTGATGCTTTTATATCCAACACACCTGCAAGCACAGCAGGTTGATTGGCAACAATACCAATACTTCGCCCACCTAATCGTGCAAAGCCAACAACTATATTCTCCGCAAAATTTTTATGCACTTCATAAAAACTATCCGCATCAATTACTCTAGAAATAATTTCTTTTATGTCGTAAGGTTGATTAGGATTTTCAGGAATTATATTTTCAATTCCTTTTAAAGTTTCATCACGATGCTCGTATGCATAAACAGGCGCAGGCTCTTCGCAGTTTTGGGGAATATAAGTAATGAGTTTTTTTAATTGATTGATGCAATCAATTTCATTCAATGCAGTAAAATGTGTTACACCTGATTTTATGGCATGGGTCATTGCACCACCTAAATCTTCTGACGAAACTTCTTCGTGCGTAACAGTCTTCACCACATTGGGGCCTGTTACAAACATGTATGAAGTATTCTCAACCATCATTATAAAATCAGTTATGGCAGGAGAATAAACTGCACCACCTGCGCAGGGTCCCATGATGGCGCTTATCTGCGGCACAACTCCGCTAGCCAATGTATTTCGATAAAATATATCAGCATAACCTCCAAGCGAAACAACACCTTCTTGTATTCGCGCTCCACCGCTATCATTCAATCCAATAACAGGAGCACCATTCTCCATAGCCAAATCCATGATGCGGCAAATCTTAGTTGCGTGTGCCTCACTCAATGAGCCGCCAAAAACAGTAAAGTCCTGCGAGTACACATAAACCATGCGGCCATTGATAGTGCCATAACCGGTAATAACTCCATCGCCCAAATATTGTTCTTTGTGCATTCCGAAATCGTGTGTGCGATGTGTCACAAACATTCCGAGTTCTTCAAACGAACCTTCATCCATTAAAAAATGAATTCGCTCGCGTGCGGTAAGTTTTCCTTTTTTATGCTGGTCTTCAATCCGCTTCTTTCCTCCTCCCAATTCCGCTTCAGCAATTTTATGTTTCAGTATTTCTAATTTTTCTTTCATGTATCAAAAAATAATGTTCGGCATAAATGTAATTGATGATTTTTTGTATTGAATGGAAATACAAAGTCTTTTATTCAGAATTGATTTTCAATACTTGGAAATATTTTTAGTATAAAATTATTTCAGAAAACCATTTTCTGATTCTTTCAATTAATATTTCAAGAATTTTTTAGATTGAAGAAAATTATTTTCCCCTTTCACCAGCAAAAGATATTGTCCTGAAGGAAGAAATGATGAGTTAAATGAAAATTTATTTTTTCCTTCTTTCACCCGCTCTTTAAAAAGCAGTTGAACAATTTTTCCTTTCATATCAATTATTTCAAACGCTAATTGCATTTCCTTTTCAACTTCAAATTCATAATTGACAACATCATCTGAAGGGTTAGGATACAGGTTAATTGTTTTATGCATTTTGTCCTTGTTTTTTATTCCTGCAAATGGAGCATTTGACAATTCAGCTATCCATGTTGCTTGTCTTTTATTTGCCGCGCCATAAGTTAACTCTACCCATACAACACCGGGTTGATTGTATTTTAATTGCGAACCACTGTAATCGCCCCAGCGTTCCAATGTTCCGCTCAACACATTAATATAATTGTCGCCGCTCCTGATTTTTGTAAATGATGAATAACTTCCATTGCCATCAGATACAATGGCGGCAGCACCGGCCTTCACATTTAAATCAGTATAATCAAATCCAATTATAGCTGTATTATCAGTTACGCTTACACCGGCATAAGACAGATTTGCATAACCATATTCCAAAGTATCATTACTGATTGTGTAACCGGCAACAGAAGGGTTCGAAAGTATATTATTCATAACTCCATGAAATATGGCTGCTAAATTTGAAACCGTATCTCTTGAATTGGATACAAACTGAATCTTATTATTTTGATAAAATGCCCCGAGTATTCTTCCATCATTAGTGGCAAGAAACTGAAAAGATGCCTGGTGTGCATCAGGCGGAACATGATAATTTACATCAGAATGAACCAACAAAATATCAATGGTTGTGGATGCTGCATTTAAAGTGTCAGTTAATTCAACAAGAAAAACAGTATCACTTGAAACAGCAAAATTCCGATTCGATAAAAAATACTGATTGGGTCCATATGGTCCGGTGCCTCCTTTAACCGGGCAAAGATTTCGGATAGGTTTGTTGTTGAAATTAATGTTGTGATAAATGCCGCTTGATAAAGTATCGCCATTGTATCCATCCCATTTATTTATCTGCCAGATAAAAGTTTCAACAAATCCTGTTTGCCAGGGCTGATTGTTATGCAATAAATTTCCAGTTAGAAACAATTCCTCATGGCTGATGCTCATCATTGGAAAATCAGTCCAGAGCGTGTCGTCGAACGGGTTGCCGGGCAGTGTATAAAAATTCCAGCTTTGCATTGGGTCATTGGTTTGCGAAAAACCGATTACATAATATGAAGTTGAATCAGTAAAACCATTCAGGCAAGCCATAATAAATCGATCGGCTTCGGGATCATACATCACTTTCGGATCAAAATGTTCGTTCGGTAATCCAAGTGAATTGCAAAAAGCAAAAAGCGAAATGGTGGTATAGGCAGTATCCAAATCCAGATCATAAAACTTTATTGTGCTGTTAATCACATTCACAATTTTATTTCCATTTGATATTGCCAGATCATTATCGTTTGGAACATATCCGTTAAAAACATTACCAATAAAATTCCGGGCAATAAATGGTGCATCAATGTTTGTTCGCGCATTTTCTTTCTTCTCACTTATAAATGTATTCTTTGAATAAATTTTATCAGCCTCATATTTGGCTGATTTCATTTCAATCATATCAGATTCAACCGAAGGCATTTCAAGATTCTGAAGCGACGGATTCCAGTCTGTCGAAATTGATTTTGGATTCACAACAGTTTTTAATGGAAAATGAAATTCTGTCTTTTCAAATGTAACCTGCGCAGAAATATGAGCGCTGATTGCAATGCAAAAAATTATTGCAATGAGTTTAAAACTGTTTATCATAATTGAATTTGTATCGGGATAAAAATAAACTAAACTATGAGTGCTGCTAATTCATTTCTGAATTTCACCTGGAACATAATTATGTGAAGCTTAGTGGTAAGTTGTTTTTCGTTTCAATTCAACAAAAGTGATTCACAACTTAATTTACAATGATGCTATCATTAACATTAAGCACCCGTCCGACTTTAAAATTATTGGACCATATCTCGTCAACCATCAACAAACCAATTTGTTTGTTGTAATGAAACGGATCGTTAAAATTTTCTTTGTTTTCAATAATGCTGTTGTCGAAATCATAATCAATGACCTTTGATTTCAACCCTGAAAGAATTTTTTTAAACTTTATTTCTTCATCCGCCAATCCGTATTCTGAAATTTTTGCATGAAAGTCTTTATGAACAGGAACAATTATAAAGACTAACTCTAAGTTGTTTTTTATTGAAAAAGAATCCAGTTTTTTCAAATCGGAATATAAATTTTCAGGGAATTTAAATCTGCTCATCCATGTGACAGAATTTTTTTTCAAGATAAAATCCCAATATACTTCCTTCGATTCTTTTGGTTTATTTTCAATATTTATTCCAGTAACACCAGCCTTAACAACATAATAACATGCTTTGGCTACAGTTCTGTTAAAAAAATATCGGAGCGGGTTTTTTAAAATTTCATTAATTCCGGTTACCCGATCTTCGTATTCATACTTATTAAACATGTTAAAATTTACTCCTACCACCAATCGATTTAACTTTTTTTTACTGTTTGCAAAATATATTAAATCAAAAATCTCGTTCAGCTTAGCTCCCTTTATTACCAGTTTTTTATAATCAACACCAGACCATTTTTTTATTTCATCAACCGGTAACGACTCGGTGCGTGAATCGCCGATCAGCATGTTTTCTGACGGATGATTGTTACAATCAATGGCTACATAAAATAAAGTGTTTATCTTTTTTGCATTTTCTTCCTTGACGCCGGTCGAAATCAAATTTGAAATTTCAAAATAATTAAACGGGTCAATTGCAACAACAATAATTACCCAGATAATTAATGGAATTGTCAGGTAGAAAGAGCTTAATAAAAATTTTTTCATGCGTTAAAACTGAAAGTATATAAAATTTTGCGCATCGTTTTCGTAACCCCAGAAAACTATGAGTATAATTAATAAATAATAAAATGACCACTTCAATATTGGTCGTTTACTGAACACGGCAGTTAGAATTGCTTTTTTATTAAAAAATTCGATGCCAAGTAAAATCAAAATAAAAATCAGTGGCTCCATCAAATCAGAAACATGCAAACCCATACCTCTGAATTTCAAATACATTTTTGAATAGCTTGCATAATCATGAAAATCAGAAAACATATTTTTAATAAAAAAGAAAGCAGTAGAAACATTTCGTGACCTGAAAAATATTAATGTAAAACTCACGAATAAAAAAGTACTGACCATGCTGAAAGTGTTGTAGAAAATGCCTGGTATTTTTTTTGAAATTCTTTTCCTGATTTTTTTAGTGTAATACTCATATATCAAAGCAATGCCATGAAGCGAGCCGTAAATTATAAAAGTCCAACCTGCGCCATGCCATAAACCGGCGAGGAAAAATGTAATAAATAAAGAAAATGCAGCTCCGGCATATGCCCAGTTTCTTGTGGCAATCATTAAAGGTTGAAACAGATAATCATTGAACCAGGATGAAAGAGAAATATGCCACCTACGCCAAAACTCAGTAATGCTTTTACTGGTAAACGGGAGATTGAAATTGATCATTAAATTAAAACCAAGAATTCTTGCAGTGCCAATGGCAATATCTGAATACCCTGAAAAATCACAATAAATCTGAAATGTGAATAGCAGTGCCGCAACCACCATTGGAAAACCCATGTAATCAGCCGGTGAATTATATACCGCATTTACAAGCGGAGCTGCATTGTCAGCTATCACTACTTTTTTGAAATAACCAAGCAAAACCATTTTTGCCCCGCTTGATGCCAATGAATAATTAAAATATCGCGGTTTATTAAATTGTGGTAATAAATTTCCTGCACGCTCAATGGGGCCGGCCACCAGCTGCGGAAAAAACATAACATATAGTGAATAGGTATTAAAATCTTTTTCAACTTTTTGATTGCCCTTATAAACTTCAATTACATAACTTAAACTTTGAAAAGTGTGAAATGATAATCCAATTGGTAAAATAATATTTACCATAGCAATCGGGTAGTTCAAATGAAGCAGACTTGCAATAACGCTGAAATTGTAATTAAAGAAATTGAAGTATTTAAAAACAAAAAGCACAAAGCAGGTTGATATAATACTGATGATGAGCAACTGTTTTCGCCATCGTCCGGTGGCTCGTTCAATGTATATAGCTGCGGTATAGTCAATGATTATGGTAACGGCTAAAATCAAAATATAAACAGGAATAAAGGCCATGTAAAAAATGCAGCTTGCTATTAATAAAAAATAATTCTGATACCGGAAATTGTTTTTTAAAACAAACCAGTACACAAAAAATACAATTAAAAAATAAATGGCAAACTCAACAGAATTAAAAAGCATTAGTTAATAATCATTGGCGGCGAAAATAAAATTAAACAGGAATAATAATTTTATAACAAAATGAATTTGATAAAATCAAGCTATTGTCCACCCTTTATCATTGAATAAAATTGATGAACCAACCGTTTAGTTTTCGTATGACCGTATTGCTTTTGATTGAAATTCTTCACACAACGAATTCCTTTCGAAATGTTGGTCAGAAATATTTCATCTGCATTCAGTAATTCATCAATTGAAATTTCACGCTCTTCTGCTTCAATATTATTTTCTCTGGCACAGGCAATCAGGTTTTTGCGAACAACACCACCAATACAAGCTTGAGTTAATGATGGAGTAATGAGTTTATTTTCTTTCCACATAAAAACATTGGATGAAGTTGCATCAGCAATGTTTCCTTTTGAATTTAATATCAATGCATCATCCAGTTTATTATCGCGCTTCCATCTCGATGCCATTACATACACTTGCGAATTACAGGTTTTATAATTCATGGCCGGATTGAAATCTTTTTTCCATGTATCATAAACAGCAATTGAAATCCCTTTTTCATTCCATTTATAACTATCAGCTGAAGCATCAAAACTTTCAATAAAAAAATCAACATTGTCATTGACTGGTTCATATAATCCTGCATCAGCTCGATAAACCTGAATGCGAATAACCGCATCACCTGAAATTTTATTAGCAATTAATAATTCTGATAGAAGTTTGAAAAAATAAGCGGGAGAAAAAATTTCGGGAACAGCAAATCCAAAAGCATTCATTCCGTTTAATAATCTTTCAATGTGGTCTTCATAAAAAAGGAATTCGCCATTCAGTATTCTCATTCCTTCAAACAAACCATCACCATAACGAAGCGCGCGATTGGTTGAAATAAAATGTGGCTGCGTTGCTGAAACAATTTTTCCGTTCAATGAAATAAAAGGATGCTGCATAAATTATTTGCAATGCAACTTTATATCATCATACGCATCAATGCTGCCCAACTCACCCGCCCTGCTTAAGTCCAGACATCCGGCATCCAAATCACCTTTGCCAATTTCAGCCAAACCTTTCAAGTGGAAGGCAGTTGCGTAATCAGGCTTCATTTTAATTACTGTATTGTAATTGATTATTGCATCATCCCACTTTTTTATTTCGGCATACGCCAACCCTCTCGTAATGTAGGTATCAATCAACTTTTGAAAATAGGTTTGGTTTTTTTCTTTTGAACTTTCATAAGCGCCAGAATACATTTCAATTGCCATGTCGTAATCACTAATGGCTCCACGATTGTCATTTAATTTAACTTTATAAAAACCACGATAATATAACGCCTCGGCACTGCTTACTGATTTGAATTTATCTAAGTTTAAAAACTTTGTATAATCCTGAACCGCCTGAATGTATTTTTCTGATTCTCCCATACAAAATGCCCGATAAAAATAACAATACTTAAAATTTGAATAAGCAGTATCGTTCAACACTTTTGAAAAATCAGTAATCGAATTCTGAAAGTTCTGTAAATTAAAATTTACCAACCCTCGTTGATAATAAGATTCGCTGCACCAGTTACTACCACAATTATCCATCGAAATAAAAATATCCAAATCATGCAGTGCTCCAGCAAAATCTTCCAATCCTGATCTGGCTTTTGCTCGCCATAAAAATGCAAATTTATATTCTTCGGTTGCCGGAAAATTCCCAATTACTTTATCATAATAAGTAATGGCTTCGATAAATTTATTCTCACTTAAAAATTCATAAGCTGAATCCATATAAATAACCTGAGGAAGAACAGGCATTGTATCTTTCTGCGAACCGGAAGTTTTATCGTTATTAAATTCTTGTTGAGTAATTGTTGAATCAGATTTAAAATTCAACTCTTCTGATTTTTTCTTTTTTTTCTTTTTAGGAATAGAATCCTGAATAAACAGGTTGGTAATGTCTGAATTATTATTTATTATTTTTATTGAGTCTGAGAATAATTCTCTTTTCCGTTCAGACAATCTTTTTTTCGGAATGGTATCAAAAGGGATTGAAGGATTACTATCCGACACAGAAGAATAATCAACCGTTGATTCATTCAAAACCTTACCAACCCATTTATTTTTCTTGAGTTTGGGATTTGATATTAGTTGTTCAGATTTTGGTTTTTGTGCTATTATTCTTTCGTGAAATTTTGTAAATATATCCTGCGCATTCGTGTTTTGTTGAACACAAATAAATAATCCTGTCAGTAAAAAAAGTCTGATTAAAAATTTCATGTTACTCCATCCAACTCATGAAATAATTTTTATCTTCAATACCAAGAGCAGCTTCTGTTAACATCAATGGATGAAAAGTATCAATCATAACAGCCAACTCTTTTGTTTCTTTTGCTCCGATACTTTTTTCAACTGTACCCGGATGCGGACCATGTGGAATTCCTCCGGGGTGCAAAGAAAACATTCCGCGTTCAACATGCTTGCGGCTCATAAAATCGCCGGCTACATAATACAGTAATTCATCAGAATCAACATTACTGTGATTGTATGGTGCAGGAACTGACAGCGGATGATAATCATACAGTCGAGGTACAAATGAACACACAACATAATTGTGCCCTTCAAAAGTCTGGTGAATTGGAGGCGGCATATGCAGGCGACCGGTAATGGGTTCGTAATCGTGAATGCTGAATGCCCACGGATAAGTATAACCATCCCAACCAACCACATCGAACGGATGATAAGCATAATGATATGGATACATCATTCCTTTCTTTTTTATGTACACTAAAAAATCACCTTTCTCATCGTGAGTTTCCAATTCAGTCGGCACTTTAATATCGCGCTCGCAGTAAGGTGAATGTTCCAACAACTGCCCTACTTCATTTAAATATCTTTTGGGTGGACGAATGGCAGAGAAAGATTCCATCACCAACAACCGGTTATTCTCGTCTTTAAATTCCAGTTGATAAATAGTGCCGCGCGGAATAACTATGTAATCGCCATACACGAAATCAATTTTGCCATACATGGTGTGAATGGTTCCGCTTCCCTCATGAATAAAAATCAGTTCATCTGCTTCACCATTTTTATAAAAGTGGTCCGTCATGCTTTTTTTCGGAGCCGCAACTGCGATTGCAACATCATTATTCAGCATCAACACTTTTCGTGAAGGAAGATACTGATCAACAGGTGCTACATTGAATCCAAGAAAACTCCGATTCTGCAAATGTTTTTGCATGGCAATTTTTGGTTCTACACTGAAAGGTTCATCAATTCCGCTGATAACTGTTGGCGGATGATTGTGATACAATAATGAATAGATACTTGAAAATCCTTCGGTAGAAAAAAGTTGTTCTGAATATAATGAACCATCTGTCTTCCGAAATTGAGTGTGTCGTTTGGCGGGAATTTTTCCCATGCGCATGTAAAAAGGCATCCGGTACAATTTAGCCCGTAAATGTATAAAGCAGATTGAAAGTCAATGATTATTTGACTGTGAAAATATTTTAGTCAATTCCCTGCTGAACTGGAATTACCTGACGATTAATTTTTTGATTGATTTTTCAAAATTGTTTTGAATAGAAACAATGTATGTCCCTACTGTAAGAAAACTTATATCAATGATTTCCTTAAACCTAAACCAAGCAAAACATGCATTGAATAAACTAAATGATAATTAATAAATCAGGAATAATATTTTTTAACATCGTCCACAATTTCATTCATACTCCCTTTATCTGCTGTTGCTACAACTACTGGAAGATTTTTGAGCGATTTGTGTTTCGTGATTATATTTTCCAAGCTAAATTTTGCCTCTGCCGGCCCGAAAATATATAGGTGCGATGAGCTTTGGATTTTATCTATAATACTTTCATAAAATTTTTTCAATTCATTTTGCTGTTTCGCCTCTTTATGAATTTCACGATTCATAATCTGATCTCCTGAATTTATTTTGTCTGTTGTTTCTCCATTAAATCGTTCATGACTAATTACTCCTGATAATATTTCATCTGTTTTTATTTCATTATTATGAATGGATATAATTATTGCTCTATGGTGGTCAATCCACACACCGGTTTTTATTTGATCTGAATACTTTTTAGGTCTTTTCATTTTCGAAGTTTTAGTTGAACGGTTAACTTTTATTATAAAATTTCAACTGTAAATCTCTTCTACCCATCCAGCCATAATTATGATAATAATCAACAGGTAAAATGATTTCTATTGGTGCTTATTATTGAACTTAAATTTATTTTTATAAAACACAAAAAATAAAAATCACCATTTTAAAATCTGAATTATGAAAAACGAAAACGAAATAATTACACTTGAAATTTACAATGACTTTGTAACAGCAACTTTCATTAAAGAAAAGTTAGCCGAAAACGAAATTGATTCTTTTCTTGAAGATGAAAATGTGGTTGGCCTAAATCCAATAGGTGGAGTAGAACTGAAAATATTTGCGCAAGATTTAAAAAGAGCAAGAGAAATATTAGCTGCAGAATAATTTATTATTCTCATATCAAAAACAATTACGAAATATTCATTTTATGGCTTAATAGAAATATCATTTTAATCTGCGACATATCTATAACATCAATTATTTTAAATAATAAATAAGACAAGATAACCTGTATTCGTTAATTGAAATTAATTCTCCAATAGAATTAACTTTTTAGCGTTAGCTACATTAGCGAACTCAAATGGAAGATGCAATTATCCCAAAAAAGAAATCCTCCTTTCTTTTAAAAATTTTAAAAGTTACCGGAGCATTATTCCTGATTGTGATTATAGGAGGTATTGCAATCAGTTCAATATTTGGAAATGATATAAAACAATTGGTCGTTCGCGAGATTAATAAGCAATTAGCAGTGGAAGTAAATGTGAAGGGCGAAATAGATTTTTCGGTGCTTCGCAATTTCCCTTTTGCATCAGTCACCTTTAACAAAGTAGAAATAAAAGAAAGCTACAAAGGCAGTAAATCAAATTTGCTGGAGTCAGAAAAAATTTCGCTGCTGTTTAACATTCTTGATTTATGGAGGGGAAATTATACCATTCAAAAAATTATAGTGGGCAAGGGAAAACTAACCATAACCATAAATGAAAAAGGCGAAGGCAATTATTTTATTTTTAAAACCGGAACCGATACCACAGCAGATGAACTCACAGTTAAGATTGATAAAATTGAGCTGAGTGATTTGGAAACAAAATTTATTGACGATGAGCAACAACAGTTTTATGAATTTCAAATTCACGATGGAATTATAAATGGTGAGTTTGGTGCAGAGGTTTTAAAGCTGAATTTAAAATCATCGTTGTTGTGCAGGCACTTGTTTGTTTCTTCAGACGATTACTTGCTTAACAAAGAGCTGAAAATTAATACCGAACTGAATTTGAACTTGAAAGACGAAGAATATGGTTTTACCAACACAACTATTGAGGTGGAAAATTTTTCATTCAGCACTTCAGGTAAAGTGAAACAAAAAAAGTATTCAACTTTCATTGACCTCACCTTTACAGGAAACCAAGTAGGTATTGAATCATTTGCAGGCATATTACCTGAACAATATGCTAAGTACCTGAAAGAATATAATTCAAAAGGCTCATTGGATTTGCAGGGAAGAATCAACGGTGATTATTCGGCAAAGAAAAAACCGGACATCAGTTTTGCTTTTTCAGTGAAGGATGCAACTATCAGTAACTCGGCTGTTGATGCAAAATTTGAACATGTAAATTTTAATGCGTTGTTTTCAAACGGAACAGCTCGGAATTTATTCAGCAGCAAAATCAGTTTGAAAAATGCATCCGCTTCCATTAGTGGAAAAAAAATTAATTTCAGTATGGAGCTCCGAAATTTTAAAAAACCATATCTCGATTTGCAGTTAAACACCGTGCTTGATTTGTCAGAAGTTTATCCGCTGTTTAAAATTCCTGAATTGAAAAATGCATCGGGCGAGTTGCGATTGAATAAATGTTTTTACTCCGGTCCAATGAGTCAATTGACTTCATCACCCGATTTCAGCTCCATAAAATCAGGAGGAGAAATAATTTTAACCAATGGGAAAATGAATTACAACGGAACTTCTTTTGAAACAATTAATGCTTCGGTCAAATTGCAAAACGGAAACCTGCTGATTGAAAATATTGCAGCACAAACTTCAGTTTCCGATTTTACATTCAGTGGAAATTGCACCAACCTTCTCCCCTATTTATTTAACAATTCAAAATCAAACAAATCAGTTTTAAAAATTGGAACTACTTTAATTGTTTCTTCAAAAAATATTGATGCAAATGAATTCAGTCAAAATCATACTTCAGAACAAACAGGTCAAGCTGGTTCCACAGCCATTGCTTCATTGTTGGAAATAGTTACAGGCAATGTAAAATTCAATATTGCTCATTTTAAATACGACAAGTTCAACGCAACAAATTTCAACGGCACGCTGGTTTGCACGGGCGATCATATTTTTTTCAATAACATATCAATGGATGCTGAAAAAGGAAAAGCAATAATTAATGCGCAATTAAATTACACGGATTGGAATCATACAATGTTAGATGGAACATTTAAAGGAAATAACATTGACATCAATCAATTGTTTTATGAATTTAACAGTTGGGGGCAAACAGAAATTACTGATAAAAACCTGAAAGGGAATTTAACAACAAATCTTGTATTGAAGGCTGGCTGGAATAAAAACGATTTAGATTACGACCAATTAGTGGTAGTGGCCGATGTTACTATTGAAAAGGGCGAGTTGAATAATTTTGAGCCTATGAAATCGCTTTCCGCTTTCATAAAAATTTCGGAGTTGGAAAATATCCGATTCACACAATTAAAAAATCAAATTGAAATTAGAAACAGCACTATCAATATTCCAACTATGAATATTTATACAAATGCCATAAACCTTGAACTTTCAGGCACACACACTTTTGATAATATTATTGATTACCGTATTAAATTAAATCTGTTACAATTGTTATCGAATAAATTCAAAACAAAAAATAATTTTGATCCTGATGCTGTTGAACAAAGTGCTGAAGGACTATTGTTTTTATACATAACAATGAAGGGCCCGGCTTCAGATCCGATTATTAAATATGATAAGAAATCAGTGAAAGAAAAGATTAAACAAGATGTTCAAATTGAAAAACAAAATTTAAAAACTATTTTACAACAGGAATTTAGCAAGCAACAAAACGAACAGCAGGAAATTAAAGATTGGAAAGCACCGGATGAATATGAAACAATGAAATTTGACGACTCCACTAAATTGGATGAAATAAATTTTGAGGAAACAGATTCATTCACGCAAAATGAAAACTCATTAACTAAACAAAAACAGAAAGAAGCATTCGATCAGTTTAAAAAATCAATACAGAAAAAGCAAGGCGCACCAAAATGAATATTTACAGGCAAACACAATATTGGAAAATTTTATTAATTGGTTTGCTCACCTTAATTGTGATTGCTACTATTTTATATTCAAATTATTTGGCAGAAAAATTAGCCGGCGAAGAGCAAAAAAAAATTGAACTCATTGCCAATGTTTACAAAAAATTAAACAGTGCTTCTGATAATCTCGATATCAGTTTCATGTTCGAAATTATAAGCAGTAATACGACCGTTCCTTTAATTCTTGCCGACGAAAAAGGAAAAATTCTTGGCTTTAAAAATATTGATTCTGTAAGGGCTCAAACTGATAAAATATATCTTCAAAATACATTGGAAGAAATGAAGAAAAAAAAAGAGCCCATTCAAATTGTATTTTCAGAAAATTCCAAAAATTTTATTTATTACAATGACTCTTACCTTCTTAGTCAATTAATTTATTTTCCTTATATACAATCTTCCATAATCGTAATATTTTTAATCATCGCTTATTTCGCGTTTAGCAGTGCAAGGAGGGCTGAACAAAACCGTGTTTGGGTTGGTATGGCTAAAGAAACTGCGCATCAATTAGGAACCCCGTTGTCCTCACTCAGCGCCTGGGGTGATTATTTAGAAAATATTCTTCCGGAAAATATTAAAGAAAAGTTTTTACCCGAGCTAACAAAAGATATTCAGCGATTAGAAACGATTACTAATCGCTTTAGCAAAATCGGAAGCCAACCAGTTCTATCAGAAGAAAATTTATATACAGAAATTGAAACCATGGTTGATTACATCAGGAAGCGTGCTAGTGGCAAAGTTGATTTTAACATTCATCAATCAGAAGGAGCAAATATTCGAGCGCTTATTTCAGTTCCGCTTTTTGGTTGGGTGCTTGAAAACTTATTAAAGAATGCACTTGACGCAATGGATGGAAAAGGTAAAATTGATATTTACATCAGCTCCAATCATGTTCATGCAATTGTTGATATAAAAGATACTGGTAAAGGAATTCATTCGTCAAAATTTAAAACAGTTTTTAAACCAGGTTATAGCACCAAGCAAAGGGGTTGGGGATTGGGGCTTTCATTAAGCAAAAGAATTATAGAAAATTATTTAAAAGGAAAATTATTTGTTAAAGAATCTGTTATTGGAAAAGGCACAACTTTCAGAATTATACTTGACGAGAAAAAACAATAAGAAATGATTTAAAAATTCCCGAGGAATATAATTTCGCCGATATTTATTTTACTTCTTGCCCATCTTGATAATAATATCATATACAGCTTTAGTTATTGGCATAACTGATAAGCGACCGATTTTTATTAATCCGATATTACTTAATTCTTTTTTTGTTTTCATTTCAGAAAGTGACACAGCATTTTTTAATTCCTTTATTGCTGTCAATTCAACTGCCACCCAAGCTTCATCTTTAGCAGTTGAATCCTGAAAAAATTCCTTAGTCACTTTTGCTATTCCCACAATTGCCAATCCCTGATTGCTATGATAAAATAAAACTTTATCGCCTTTTTTCATGGCTTTCAAATGAATGCGTGCAGCATAATTCCGCACTCCAGTCCAATCAGTTTTTTTTTCTTTAACTAATTCACTCCATCCGAAAGTTTCTGGGTCTGATTTAACAATCCAGTAATTCATTTTATTTTATTTTCATATAAAAAATAGTGGGGAATCAGATTGAACATTATTAATCCGTAATTTATTCTTTAATATAAATAACTTCTCCTTTTAATATTAAATCCATTTCACCTTCATATGCATTTGAATAAATAAAAACTCTCTTATCAAATTTCCCCATAATTGCAGCATCATAAGTTGCTTTTACAAATCCTTTTTCACCAGGCGCAATTTCCGTTTTTGTATAATCAACCAAAGTACAATTACATGTTGGCTCTGCTTTAGTAATTAACAATGGAGCATTGCCAATATTCATAATTTCAAAAGTTGTTGAAACAGGAGTTCCTAAAGGAACATTTCCAAAATTCGAGGTTGTGGATTCAATCCACAGTTTTGGTGACGGAGTTCCATCTTTTGATCCGCCAACTATAACTTGAGCAAAGGATGAAATAGAAAAAAGTAAAATGATTGTGGTTAGTAAATTCTTTTTCATTGAAAATTAATTTGAGTTTAAATTTAGTTGAAATTATGATTGCAAATTTATTGCCGAACAATTTTCATTTCATTTAATAAATATTCTGCTCCTGCAAATTTATCTATAAGGAATAAAGTGTACCGTATATCAAGAGAAACATTGCGACAAATTTCTGAGTTGAAATAAATATCACTCATGGTTCCTTCATACACCCGATCGAAATTTGTACCTATTAAATTTCCATCAGCATCAAAAACAGGGCTTCCGCTGTTTCCACCTGTTGTATGACAATTTGTAATAAAACATGCATGTAAGTTTCCATCTGCGTCAGCATATTCCCCAAAATCTTTTTGCTGAATTAAGGTTTTCAATTTTGCCGGAACGGTATATAGAAAATTAGCAGGATTGTTTTTTTCATTTACTCCATTAACTGTCGTAAACCATTTATAAGTTACTGCATCTCTCGGATTATATCCTTTTACATTGCCATAAGCAACACGAAGGGTTGAATTTGCATCAGGATAAAAATCCTTTTTATCTGATAAGGCAAGCAACTGAAATTGCATGTATTGCTTATTGAGAGTATTAATTCTTGCATTCAAACGAAGTATGGATGGAAGGTATTTTTGAATATAAGTTTCATTTATGCTTTTTGCCAATTGAACTATAGGATCAGTTAAAAGTTTTGATTTTTTACCAAAATTTAATTGCACTAGATTTGAAATAGCAAGGAATGAGTTGGGAATAATACTTTTTGAAAAAAGATATTCAACATAGGCATGCACATTGTTTTTAAATTTTAATAAATCATTTGAAATTTGAATGGGAACATTTTGTGATTGCATATCACTTAAAAATAATTTCAATAAGGCTTCAGTCGCTTTTTTATCTAAGTCGCGATTATAATCTTTATAAAAACCATTTGCAGCATTTATCAAATCAGTTTTATTCTTTAAGAATGAAGCAGGCATTTTTGGATCATTGGATTCATCAATTAACGCCAGCCATTTTTCAGCAAATGAAATTGCTTCGCTTCCTCTAAGTGCCTCGTTGTAATAATCAGCTATGGTTTGAATTTGACCAAGCGAATCGTACGCAAGTTTTAATTGAGGGAGAATATTTTCATATAAAATAAATTCCGGTTTTGCTGCAATGATTTGCGCAATGCTGTCTTCCTGCTTCTTTTTTCTATCAACAACTTTGTATTGATTTAGTCCCGAAATTTCACCTTGCCATTTCTTCCAGCCATTTGCAACTCCTGAATACTTTGCGGCATAATGCAGATTGATTGTATCGCTTTGTTGCATTGCATTCATCCAAATGCCAAGTCGCACGGTTCTGATTTTCACACGCTCAGGGTCCGATATTTTTTGAATGAAGTTTACAGCATAAGACGAAATATATTCCGTAGTTCTTCCAGGAAAACCATACACCATTGCGAAGTCGCCTTCCTTTTCTCCTTTTAACGAAATTGGAAAAAAATATTTTGGTTGGTATGGAACATTATCAGAAGAGTAATCAGCAGGTTCATTATTCTTATCAGCATAAATTCTGAAAAGCGAAAAGTCTCCTGTTTGTCTTGGCCACATCCAGTTTTCATCATCGCCACCAAAATTTCCAACTGCTTCAGGAGGTGCGCCCACTAACCTAACATCGCGAAAACTTTCAGAAACGATTAATATATATTGGTTGCCATAATAAATAGGCCGTACAGTTGCACTATACATTGTTCCGTCAATGGCTTGCTTGCTAATTAGCTGACACAAAGAATCAATTACTTGATTCATTTTTCCTGCATCAGAAATATTTTTTACGGCCATTAATATTTTTTCTGTCACATCTTCCATCCTAACAATAAAAGTGACAGACAAACCTGAACATGGATATTCTTCCTTTCGGTTCATTGCCCAAAAACCATTTTTTACATAATCGTTTTCAATTGTGCCGTGTTCCTGCACATAACCAAAACCGCAATGATGATTGGTAAGTAATAGCCCTTCACCGGAAATCATTTCCCCTGTGCAGCCCCCATTAAATAATAAAATTCCATCCTTCATACTGGTATGATTTACTGAATAAATATCTTCAGCACTCATGTGACAACCAGCCGCCTTCATATTATTCATTGCTGTTTGTTCCAATAAAAACGGCAGCCACATCCCTTCATCAGCACGAACTGAAATTGAAATGAAAAAGATAGAAGTGAATAAAAGATATTTTTTCATTGCTTAAATCTGATTGTAATTCCTTAAATTTTTAAGTTAAAAAAAACTTCGAATTCCGATAATGTTTCTTACCTCAGCTAAAGTTTTTCGTCCACTTTGTCGCGCTTTCTCAGCTCCCATTTTTACAACCTTATTAATATATTTTTCATCAGCAGCAATAGCTTTTATCTTTTCACGAATCGGTGCAATGAATATATTAATGTCATCAGCCAATTGTTTTTTCATGTCACCATAACGAATGGTGCAGTTGTTATAAAGTGTTTCAAAATGTGCAACCGTTTCTGTTGTTGAAACCAATTTCAATAGTGTGAAAAGGTTTTCAATGGCTACTTCTTTAGGTTGATTCATATGAGTAGGTCCTGAATCAGTTACTGCACGCATTACCTTTTTCTTAATTACTTCAGGTTCATCAATTAAGAATATTGCGTTGCCCTCGGCTTCACTTTTCCCCATTTTACCGCTTCCATCCAACCCAGGAACTTTAACTAATTGCCCCCCGAAATTGTAAGCAAAAGGTTCTTGAAAATATTCCACACCATACAAATAATTAAAACGATTAACATAGTTTCTAGTGTATTCAAGATGCTGCTCCTGGTCTTTTCCAACAGGAACTTTTGCTGCTTTATGAATTAAAATATCAGCGGCCATTAAAACAGGATAAGTAAGTAAACCGGCATTTACATTATCAGGATCTTTCCGAATCTTTTCTTTAAATGAAACACTTCGCTCTAACTCCCCTGTATATGCTAGCATATTAAGCAATAAATACAACTCAGCAGTTTCAGGCAAATCACTTTGTACATATAAAGTACAAATTTCCGGATCAAGTCCACAGGCTAAATTTTCTGCAAGCACCTGCTTCACAGTGGCGTTCAGATTATCAGGATGCGGATGTGTAGTGAGCGAATGATAATCGGCTACAAAAAAATAACAATTTGCATCATGCTGCATTTTTATAAAATTCCTTACAGCTCCGAAATAATTTCCGAGGTGAAGATTTCCGGTTGGTCTTATTCCACTGACTACTGTTTCCATGCGACAAAGAAAATAAAAAAGTTGGGAGTGCTAATCAGCAGATAATAATCGGAATAATGCTATATGGTAATTCGGTGCTTTTAAAATAATTGTGCCAACTAAGAACTTAAATTCTATAAAATAATTTAATTAAAATTTTACCGGAATATTGTAACGGACCAAAACTGCCTTTCCGTTTTGCTTTCCTGCATTCCATGCCGGCATTAATCTTATAACACGCAACGCTTCTTCATCACAACCGCTACCTATTCCTTTTTTCACATATGGAAACATCACATTGCCCTTTGTGCTGACGATAATATTTACCACAACGGTTCCATGAATATTTTTCTTATTTGCTTCTTCAGGATATTTAATATTCTGTTTTAAAAAATTCATGAGCGCCACATCACCACCATTATACTCTGGCATTTGTTCTACAACAGTCATTGCATTTGAACCAGTAGAAGATGTTTTTGCATCTTTTGGTACAGCAAACATTTGATGATATTCCTTTTTTGAAAGTGTATCGTCATCAATTACCATTTTCCCATGACAGTTCGCATCCAGTAATTTAAAAGTAGCAGTATCGCCAAGAGCTAATACAGCACTCCAATCACGGCAAGCTTTTGAGGGTTCGTTTGTTTGCCATTGTGAAACTCCGCGATTAAAATAGGCTTCAGTGTTTCCCGCGTCTTTGCTTATTTCGGTGCTGTAAAAATTTGTTGCTCCTGAATAATTTGAACTCTTTAATAAAGTAACACCTTTATCATTCGGATCATCCACAATACTCTTGTCTACAATCGAATTTATTAATGAATCGGTATTTACAGTTTTTTGAGCGTAACTTTTGATTTGCATACAAGAAATAAAAACCAAACACAAAATGGTTTTAAAAGAAATTAAGGAGGATAAGTTTTTCATTAAAATTATTTTGAATAAATTAAAGACTTTAAATTAAATTTCTGTAAATAAACAATTGATTCTATTAAAATCCAACTAATAACAAGCTCCTATAAATCTTCAAACAGAAAGTTTTGCGAAATTTATTTTTTAAATTATATAAAAACACTTCTTTTAAAAATAAATTATCTTGAGATGATAAAAGTTATGCATTTTAATATTTTTATAACTGAACTATGCATTGAAAAACTAAAATGCATTAATCATGAACAGTAAAATTTTTTACGCCGAACTTGGAAAATTGCTTTATGCAATTGCTGATGCCGATCACGATGTAACAAAAAAAGAATACATAAAGCTGAAAGACATAGTGAAAAACGAATTGGTGCCGATGGAAAAACAAACCGATAGTTTCGGAACCGACAGCGCTTTTTATACTCAGTTTGAATTTGAAGTAGCAACCGAACAACAAATGACCTCAGAAGAAGCATTGGAATCTTTTATTTCTTATGCGAAACAACATCGTCATGATTTTACTGAAGAGCGAAAACAAGTTTGCTTAAGAGTGATGGAGGAAATTGCTGCTGTCTATCATCATCATAGTAAAGCTGAGGAAGAGATATTCAAAATTGTAAAAGAAGAATTCCAGAAAAATTAATACGAAGTATAAAAGTTGAAATTCACAATTTTGAAGTTTAGGTAATAAGTTGCATTTGTATTTATCTTGCATCGCGGTTATAATTATTTTTATCCGTCGTTTTAAAAACAGAAACAGGAATCAACTAAAGAATGCTTACAAGATTATCCATACAAAATTTCGCCATCATTGACGAAGCCACTATTAACTTCTCTAATCGTCTTTCCATAATTACTGGGGAAACCGGTGCGGGTAAATCAATTCTGCTTGGCGGATTATCTTTAATTCTGGGCGAAAGAGCTGAAGCTACTTCCTTTTTTGATAAAGAAAAAAAATGTGTGGTTGAGGCAGAGTTTGATATAAAAGATCTTGAACTGGATTCTTTTTTTGAAACAGAAGGTTTGGATTTTGAAGAGCATACTTTAGTTCGGAGAGAAATAAATCCTGGAGGAAAAAGCCGTGCTTTTATCAACGATACTCCTGTAAATCTTCAGACTTTAAAAAAACTTACCGCTCAGTTAGTCAATCTGCATCAGCAGCATGATACTTTAGAATTGAATGATGCTACTTTTCAGTTAAAACTGATTGACTCAATTTCCGGCTCTAAGGATTTATTAAAAAAATATCAGCTCAGATTCAGGTCTTTTCGCGAGATTGAAAAAAACATCAGAGAATTAAAAGACCAATTAGACAAAGCCTCGCGTGAACAGGATTATATTTTATTTCAATTCAACGAATTAAAAGAAGCCTCGTTAAATGAAGGAGAACAGGAGAATATTGAACAGGAAATGAATGCTCTTGTTCATGCTGAAGAAATTAAACGAAACCTTTCTACAGCATCGGCCCAATTGCAAAACAATGAAGGAAACATAAGTGATGAATTACGCTCTGTTCTGCAGCTATTGCAGTCAACAGTAAAGTTTCAACCTGATTTGGAAGAACTGGCAAACAGACTTAAGAGTGCAACAATTGAAGTAAAAGACATTGCTGCTGAATTAGAGAACCGTGAAATAAAATTGCAATTCTCTCCCGAGAGATTGTTGGAATTACAAAATCGTCTGGATATAATTTATCGACTACAGAAAAAACACAGAGCTAATTCAATCAGCGAATTACTTCAGTTACAAAATCAATTTGATCAGCAATTATTATCAATGCAAACTGATTCAACTAAACTGGATGAACTAACAAATGAATCAGTTTTAATGAAAAAGGAGCTTAAGGAAATTGCTCAATCGCTTTCAAAGAAAAGATTGTCAATAATTTCTCCAGCTGAAAAAGAAGTTAATAATTTACTGAAAGAGGCAAGTATGCCTTTTGCACAAATAAAGTTCGAACATAAACTGAAGCCCGAAAATGATTTTTCAGAAAACGGGATTGATCAGTTTCGGCTGTTGTTTGCTTCAAACAAGGGTAGCGATTTTATTGAATTAAATAAGGTAGCCTCAGGCGGAGAATTATCACGCTTGATGTTATGTCTTCAATCTTTGGTTGCCGAATCTGTTGCAATGCCTACGCTCATCTTTGATGAAATAGATACCGGAGTTTCTGGCGAGGCCGCACGCAAAGTTTCCATTTTACTTCAAAAACTTTCTTCAAAACATCAGGTTATATGCATTACTCATTTACCGCAAATTGCAGGTAAAGGAGAAAAGCACTTTTTTGTTTATAAAGAAAATTTAAAGAGTCGCACATTTACAAGGGTTCGGGAACTTAAAACTGACGAACGCATTATTGAAATTGCCAGAATGTTATCGGGCGAAAAGCCAACAGAAGCTGCAATGAGAAATGCAAAAGAGTTGATGGAGAATTAATATTTCGTATTTATTTCACTCAACTGAAACAATTATTTTCGCAACCTCAATTTTTTTGAATGGATAAAATAAAATTCGGAACCGACGGATGGAGAGCAATTATTGCAAAAGATTATACCGTTGCAAATGTTGCGCGTGTAAGTAAAGCCACCGCCGATTGGATTAATAAAAATGCTGAAAACAAATCTGTAGTGATTGGTTATGATTGCCGGTTTGGTGGTCAACTGTTTTCAGAAACTGCTGCAAAAGTTTTTTGCAGCGAAGGCATCAAAGTTTATTTAGCAAAAAGTTTTGCAAGTACTCCAATGGTTTCTTTGGGATGTGTGCAATACAAAGTTGGGTTAGGTGTGGTAATTACAGCGAGTCACAACCCTCCTACTTATAACGGTTTTAAATTAAAAGGGAATCATGGCGGACCATCTTCTCCTGAGGTGATTCAACAAGTGGAAGATTTAATTGCTGATACAACAGTTGAAGTAAAAGATTCGATTGAATCATATATTGAAAAAGGTTTGATTGAATATGTGACCCTTGAAGGAAATTACATTGAACAGGTAAAGAAAGGTTTTGATCTTAAAGCCATTAATGAAAGCTGTATTCATTTGGCGTATGATGCCATGTACGGTGCAGGACAAAATGTTATTCGGCAATTGATTTCATCACCGCTGCTGTTACACTGCGATTACAATCCTTCGTTTAAAGGAACACCACCCGAACCACTTGATAGAAACTTACAGGAATTAGCGCGAACCATAAAATCAGCAAAAGGAAAACTGACGGGACTTGCTACTGATGGCGATGCAGACCGAATCGGGATGTATGATGAAGACGGAAATTTTGTGGATGCACATCACATCATTCTTTTACTTATTCATTATCTGTCGCAGTATAAAAAAATGACAGGTAAGGTTGTTATTGCATTTTCAGTTTCGGAGAAGGTGCGCAAGTTGTGTGCGAAGTATAATATCCCTGTTGAAGTCACCAAGATTGGTTTCAAATATATCAGCGAAAAAATGGTACATGAAGATGTACTTGTTGGTGGCGAAGAATCAGGAGGCATTGCTGTGAAGGGCCACATACCGGAGCGTGATGGTATATGGGATGGATTGGTGCTGCTCGAGTTTATGGCGAAGACCGGAAAAACCATGAAACAGATTATTCAGGAAGTGTATGATGTAGTTGGTGCTTTTTATTTCGACCGTTTGGATTTGCATCTCGAAGAACCGCTCAAGCAACAAATCATTAAGAATTGCTTAGAGAAAAAATATACTGCCTTCGCAAAATACAAACCAATTCGCACCGAAGATATTGATGGATTCAAGTACCACCTCAGCGATAACGAGTGGTTCATGATTCGCCCATCGGGCACCGAACCTTTATTGCGTGTTTATGCCGAAGCACCTTCAAAAGAAGGTGTGAATGAAATACTTGAAACAGTAAAAGGAGTTTTGTTAAATAATAAGTAAGACTCTTACAAAGTATTTAAATTTATTTCTTCAACAAAGCCATTTGCCCTGTATGATAGGCAAGATGAGTGGCACGACTGATGATAATGTTTAATTTATTGCGATGGGGCTCTTTTGCGAAATCTTCTTCAGTAACTGAAGTGTGCTTCGAAAACCAATCTTCCGGTTGCATCTTACTAAAATGCTCATTAAGATTAGCATTGCTGGCATTCCAGTAATTCCTTAAATCGCTTGCTGATACAGTTTGAGGTTTTGATTTGTCAGGAATTCTGATAAAAAGTTCGTTCAATTGTGGAAATTGTTGCTCACCAAAACCAAGTAATGGCAACATGTGGTCATTCACTGCGGTTAAATGCCCGAGCAGGTAATAGCCGCTATTACGACCAGGTGCAACATCAGACATTAATTGCTCATCAGTCAGAATAGAAAGAAGCTTATCAAGGTCTTTTACTTTTGCGTTCCAGTTATCGAACGCCATTTTTACAAAAAATTGATTATTCATTTTTTTATTTTAGTTGTTAGTAAAACCCTTATCAATTAGTTAAGGTTCATAATGGTACAAACTAATATTTGGTCCTATTGCGACTTATTAATGCATCCAATGTAGCCAGATGGTTTCACCCGATACTTCATGTTGTAAAAAGAATTGATGATGAAGAACATTTTAATATTCTCTTTTCGAATAACAAATACTGTAATCACGATGTGATTGCCAGTCGAGGTAGTTGCAGAAATAATTTCCCTGAACGAGATACATTCTTTCTTCTATTGGATTTTCAACTGCAACGCAATAAGTTAAACCTCCTTGATAAGAAGGATAAAGACTGAACATGTCTTTGTATTCAATTTCTGCTACTATTAAAAAAAGCGTATCACCATCCATTCTCCAAGTTCCGAAATCAATGTGGTGAAAAAACGGAAAGTCATTTTTGTTGCTTGATACTTCACGAGCAAAACTTCCGAAGCGATACAATTCCATTTCGTAGTAAGTTACTTCATCAGAAAACGGAATAACCTCCATATGTACACCATTGCCCATATCAATATTTTCAAATCCATAAGAATGCGTGTAAGAATATTTACCATAAAAAACTTTCCGCAAACTATCCTGCTTCGACTTTGCATTTATTTGAGCACTTGCATCAAACAAAAACAGGTTTAAAAACTGTAGCAACATCAATCTTTTCATGCAATAAAATTTATTCACAGATAAAACACCACACATTTTTCCATAAATATTTTTATGCATTCTCCTATGTGCGTTGAACGATTAACATATATTCAATTGCTACTTCTTTAAAAAATATTAAGTGATGGTGTGTTTGCTTGACTTGCTTTTATCGACAGCAATAGCATGTTCTTCGAGTTGTTCGGCTGTTACACTTCGTTTCAGCATTTTGATTCGAACGGAGTGAAATATGCTTACTGCAGGACCAACCAAAATATAAATCATTCCTGCCATGCCTGATTTTTCCTTTTGTAATAGAAGGGCCACTGCAATTGACAGTGCTCCAACTGTCATCATTAAAATATTCTGAAACATTTCTGTTTTCAGATTGAATAACTCCACTTCGCTAAGATGAAGTTCTTTCCGCTTGCGCCATGCGTGTTGAAAAAGTAAAAACAGCATCAGATAAACTGTCATGAATCCGCCACTGTAAACAATCATCAGTTGCTGCATTTCCTCACCTGAAGTAATGCGGTTGATGATTTCTCCATTGTGTTCTACCTGATTTCCGCCTCCGGCTAAAAATGAAAACAAAAACTTTAATGGATATACATAAAACAAAATAACAAAAAGCAAAACAGCATTTAATACAATGCTAGTGCGGTCGCGCAAACCGAAGTAACGGAAAAATAAATACTGTTTATACCAGATCATAAACAAAAAAGTAAAACAGATGCCGAATCCAACCATACCCCTCATTCCTTCCAACAATTCGTGAAAAGTAATGGGTACTTCAAGCGAAACTATTGTTAGTGTTACAGCAAAAGCAATTACCGCATCACTTAATGCCTCAATGCGAAGCAACTCGTGATTGCGCCACACAAAGTGTCCGGTTCTTCTTCCAATGGGTTTTAAAACTTTATCACGCATAACAATTTTCAGTTTGAGAATGGAAATATAACGGGAAAATATTTTTTCAATAATTTATATCAGCGCTCGAAACAAAGCGACTCTATTAATTTCTCTGAAACAAAATTTGGCTGAGATATAAATTCAATGCACCACCACTTTTTCTGATACTTCTGTTTTTCCTTTCCGAATTGAAACTCCATCCTTCCGAACAGCATTTAATACAACGGTGTAAGTGCCGGGCGATGAAAATTTATGTCCGATGGGTTGTGCCTGACCCAGTATAGTTGAATCGGGAGTTCCATCGCCGAACGACCATTTATAAGTGAAAGCCAAATCAGTACAAGCGGGGTCGAAATAAACAATGGTGGATGTATCGGGTGCTTCAGGATAATAAGTGAAGCACGCATGTTCAACTGGAGTACATGCCTGAAACATGCAAATGCAACAAATGATGAGAAATGAATTCTTCAGATACTTGCTGCTAAAAATCATTCTGTAAAATAAAAACAATAAAGAATGTAGATAATATTCTATTGAAATTAATTTGAGGAGTTTATTCATTTAACTATAAAAAACGCAGATCAGTAAAAAAGTCCGGTTGCATGTAAGGGGTTTCGTGCAGCCGGATTTTTTTATTCAGTTCATAATTACATTTGTTTTACATGCTAATCTCTTAATGAAGAAACATTTCATTCTGGTTGTTGTTTTAATTTGTTGTTCCTTCATTTCAAGAAGCCAGAAATGGGAATTAAAAAATATCAGCAACATTGTTGCAGTAAGTTTTCCTGATTCAGTGAAAGAACAGAAACAAAATGATGTTCAGATTTTTATTTCACAAACAGCTACTCTTGTTTTTGCTGCAAGCTTAAAAGAAGTAAAAAATAATGAAGTGTTGCAATCAGAAGCTGATCTTGATTCGGTTTACAATGCAACTTTTAAGGCGCTTACTGATAATGGTCAATGGAAATTATTAAGTAAGGAAAAAATTATGGCGGGAAATTTAAAGGCAATGGATGCGCAGTTGCGCTACATGCAATTTGATACAATTCCTTTATATTTTTACTTCAGAGTTATTTGTTTGAATCATATAGTTTATTGCCTTTTTGTTTCAAAAGCAATTGAATTCAATTCCATTGAACTTGCTGCCAAAGACAGATTCTTAAATTCATTCAAAGTAACTTCTGATTCAATCAAATTGATTCAATTTGATTCATCAGCCGGCAATATTGCTTATAACATTGCATATAAGTTTGGTAAGCTTATCGGTTACCTAATAGTACCACTTCTTATTGTATTAATTATATACGGGTTGAGAAGATTTTTCAAAAAAAATAAAAAATCACCAGGCAATATTGAATGAATATTCAATTCGTGCAGCCGGATTTTTTATAACCGAACACGCTGAATCACGCGGTTTAAATAATCTGTAATTTATTTTTATATTTGATTTACTAAAATCAATAACATGAAACACCAGTTTTATTTAGCCGCAATGCTGTTGCTCATGCTTGGCTGTAACAGCGGCAGTTCCATTAAAGAAGTTGCTTCAGCAAACGATTCCGCCAAACAAGAGCACTATTGCTGTACACCCAAAACCACCGATAAAGATTGGTACAGCGATACAACCACCGCACCGCTGTTTGATGGATTGAGCGGAATTGATTTTAAGATTACCACTACCAGCACCCGCGCGCAGCGATACTTTAATCAGGGCATGATGCTATCGTATGGTTTCAATCACGCCGAGGCGGGGCGCTCGTTTTATCAATCAATGCGCGAAGATTCAAATTGTGCAATGTGTTACTGGGGTTTTGCTTATGTGCTTGGCCCCAATTACAATGGAGGAATGGAACCGGATAATTTTCAACGGGCTTATGATGCAGTACAGAAAGCGTTGAAGCTATCGGTTAACAGCAATGAAAAAGAAAAAGCATTGATTGATGCGCTTACACACCGCTATGCAAAAGACCCACCTGAAAACCGTAGTGAATTAGATAAAGATTATGCCGCAGCAATGAAAAAGGTTTACACAAAATATTCTGATGATGCAGATATAGGAGCCCTTTATGCTGAGAGTTTAATGGATTTGCATCCGTGGGATTTGTATGAGAAAAAAACAAAGCAACCCAAGAGCTGGACTCCTGAAATTATTGCAGTACTTGAACATTTAATGAAACAAAATCCAAATCACCCCGGAGCGCATCATTTTTATATTCATGCATTGGAAGCATCGGCAACACCTGAGCTTGCATTGCAAAGCGCACAATTAATTCCGAAACTTGTGCCCGGTTCAGGTCATCTCGTTCACATGCCTGCACACATATACATTAACACCGGCGATTACCACCTTGCCACACTCGCCAATATTGATGCAATAAAGGTGGATAGCAACTATACAACATCATGTCATGCGCAGGGTGTTTATCCGCTTGCTTACTATCCGCACAACTATCATTTTCTTATTGCCACCGCCACACTGGAAGGCAACTCGAAACTGGCATGGATGGCTTCGCAAAAAATGCGCGCAAATACATCACTTGATATTATGCAGAAACCCGGATGGGGAACATTGCAACATTACTATACTATTCCTTTTTATGTTGCGGTGAAACTTGCAATGTGGGATACCATTTTTGCCTTTAAAGACGAAGCAAAGGAATTGATATATCCGAATGCAGTGCTGCACTACGCCAGAGGAATGGCTTACTTAGGAAAGAATGACATTGCCAAAGCAGAAGTGGAATTAATTGAATTAACGAAACTGGCAAACGATACTTCGCTGAAAGCACTTAGCATTTGGGGAATTAACACCACAGCCGACCTGATGCAGATTGCAGTAAAGGTTTTGAAGGCAGAGCTATTGGAGAAACAAGGCAAGAGTAATGAAGCCATTGCATTGCTTAAGGAAGCTGTTGCATTTGAAGATCAGTTGAATTACGATGAACCACCCGATTGGTTTTTCTCGGTCCGCCATTATTTAGGTGAGGAACTGCTGAATGCCGGAAAATTTGCCGAAGCCGAAAAAGTGTTTCTTGAAGATTTAAAAACCTGGAAAGAAAACGGTTGGGCCTTAATCGGACTTTACACATCGTTGCAAAAGCAAAACAAAACAGCAGCAGCAACAGCAGTTAAAACACGATTCGATAAGGCCTGGCAGTATGCCGATTTTAAAATCACATCCTCGTCTTTATTGTAACAGTTATTAATAGAGAATAAAAAGCAATTGCATTGTATTCTCCGGTTATATGAATTGGGTTTCGTGTGGCCTGATTTTTTTGTAGCATGAATACGAGATTACAATAATCATTAAAATAAAATCCTGAAATTCATTCAATACTTTTGAAGGCCGATGAAAATTCTTTGTTCGTTACTTCTTATTTTAATTTCATATTCCAGTTCAGCTCAAACCTCCTTCCTCACTCCTTCTGATTCATTAAAAAAAGGTCGAGTACTAACTGTAGCCGGCAGCTGGGTTGGCATTTACGGAACCACTATGATTGGGTTAAATGCGTTGTGGTATAAAAATTATCCCCGAAGCAGTTTCCATTTCTTTGATGACAATGGCGAATGGAATCAGGTAGATAAAGTAGGTCATTCATATACGGCTTACATTGAAAGTCAATGGAGCACTATGGCTTTTCAATGGGCAGGAATGAAAAAGAATAAAGCCGCAATTTTAGGTGGGCTTACCGGATTCACTTTGCAAACCACCATTGAAATTCTGGATGGTTTCTCTTCGAAATGGGGATTTTCTGTTGGAGATATTTCAGCTAATACTTTAGGTTCAGCCATTAATGTTTCTCAAAATCTGCTATGGAATGAGCAACGGATTCGTATGAAGTTTTCTTCTCACCCGGTTAAATACGATGAAGAGGTAAAAACAAGGGCGAATGATTTATATGGTACTTCCATTCCCGAATTGGTAATGAAGGATTACAACGGACAAACTTATTGGCTATCAGTAAATCCATATTCATTTATAAAAACAGAAAGTAAATTTCCAAAGTGGTTGAACATTGCAGTTGGATATGGTGCTGCTGGAATGCTCGGCGGTTTCGAAAATAAATGGAACGACGAAAACGGAAATGAAATAAACCGAACAGATATAAAACGCACACGACAATTTTATCTCACTCCGGATATTTCGTTCAGCCGCATCAAAACCAATTCACATTTCCTGAAAACAATATTTGAATTGGCTGATGTAATAAAATTTCCTGCTCCCGCTTTGGAGTATAACACAGCCGGAAAATTAAAAGGGTATTTGATTTATTTTTAAGAATATCAGGGTTGTGTTTACTTCTTCTTTTCCAAACAAACAAATGCAATCAGATTGGGCAATATGAAGAATTAATTTAGGTTTGTATTCAACAGAAATTTCAGAAAATGGATTATACAATTGAAATTACCCGTGCAAAAAATTCAAGGATTGGTGAAGTGGATTTTGATAATCTGCAATTCGGAAAATTTTATTCTGATCATATGTTTCTCGCAGAGTATGCCAATGGTCAGTGGCAAAATGCGCGCATCATTCCGTTTGGTGATTTGCAATTGAGTCCTGCAAGTTCATTCATGCATTACGGTCAGGCAATTTTCGAAGGTATGAAGGCATTTAAAGATGAAAACGGAAATGCACTTTTGTTCCGTACCGATCAAAACCACAAGCGCTGGAATATTTCTGCAAAAAGAATGGGAATGCCTGAAATTCCATTCGATCTTTTTAATGCCGCATTGAATGAATTAGTATCGCTCGATAAAAATTGGATTCCTACACAAGATGGTTGCTCATTGTACCTGCGACCTTTTATGTTTGCTACTGATGTGCATGTTGGAATACGACCTACTGAAAATTTTACTTTTTGCATTATCACTTCACCTGCCGGCAGATATTATTCAAAACCGGTAAGAGTATTAGCTGCTGATAAATATGTTCGTGCATTTCCTGGTGGAACCGGTTATGCAAAAGCATCTGGAAATTACGGAGCAAGCATGTTGCCATTGAAAGAAGCAATTGAAAAAGGATATGATCAGGTGTTATGGATGGATGGATTTGAGTTTCGCTATGCCGAAGAAATTGGTTCGATGAATGTATTTTTTATTGTGGATGGTGTTGTAAAAACTCCTGCGTTAGTCGGAACAATTTTAGATGGTGTAACTCGCGACTCCTGTATTCAACTGTTGCGCAGCTACGGATTGACTGTAGAAGAAACCAGAGTTGATCTGAATGAATTATTAAAAGCATATCGAGAAGGAAAATTGCAGGATGCATTCGGAACAGGAACCGCAGCATCAGTTGCTCCCATTTCGCACATCGGTTATAAAGGAACAGTGATGGAATTGCCTGCAGTTGAATCAAGAGAAATATCTATTCGACTGAAAAAAGATTTAGAAGGAATTAAAACAGGAAATGTGGTTGATAAATTTAACTGGGTTACTAAAGTTCAATCTCCTCTTTCAGCATTGGTATAAAAATAAAAAAGCCATTCGGAAAAATTTCAGAATGGCTTGAAAAAAAATTGAAAAAATTATTTCGCTGATTTATTCAATAGGTAATGAACACCAATAGAAAACCCTCCATTGGCAAGATTTGATTTTTCATAAGTACCTGTATTCGGTGAAGGAAATCTCCAGGTAGTTCCATTTCCTCCCCGACCATTAATTATTGGGTCATACGCATCCTTACCTGTTCCAATTACAGCGTTAATATCACTAAACCCGTACAGGAAAGACATACCAGCGCTGATATAAAAAAAATCTGTTAAAGAAATATCTGCCCCTAATCCAAAATTTAATCCTGTATTATTTTTTTCAAATCTCACCTTTGCAGTTGTTAATGTTGAAGTATCAAAAGCATTATAATTTCCTGTAAGACTTGCTTTGCTTAAAAAAGAGAACTGAGGTCCTACAAGAAAATAAAATTTCACTTTGCTCTCACCGCCAATTAATTTAAACAGAATAGGTACACCTGAATAACTCATTTTTACTTCGCGAGGTACTCCTGTTCCATGCGAATCTTCATATTTCTGACCTCCTTTAAAAGTTGTAAATCCGGTTTGAACACCAATATGATTTGAAAAATTATAACCAATATCCAATCTGAAAGCTCCTCCCATATCTAATTTATAATCAAATTCCGGAAAACTATATGAATTCTGATTTATAATCCAAACAGTATTGTAATTGCCTCCAATACCAGCGTGAAATCCTTTTTGTGCAAATGTGTTAAAGGATGAAAAAATAACAAGCAACGCGATTACAATTTTTTTCATGATTAAAATTATTTTGTTTGAAACAAATGTAAATGAAAACAGGAAAGTGAAAAATTTACCTGTAAAAAAAACCGCTCCGATATTTTCGGAGCGGTTTTTTTTTAAAATTATTTTAACTCGATTAATGAGAAACTACCAATTTAGAAACAACAGGATTACCATTATCAGCTTTCATGCTAATCATATAAATTCCTGATGGAATGTTATTGGTGTTTACCTTCAAATCATGATGACCTTTTGCCATTGAACCAGAATAAACTGATTGAATTAATTTACCGGTTACATCAATCAAATTCACTTCAAGATTTGAAGAGTTTTCAAGGAAGAAATGAACATTTGCATTTGATGTTGCTGGATTAGGATAAATTGAATTTACAGATAAATTTTCATTAACATCAGATACCCATAAAATAGCATCATCGTAATGAATCAGGAAGGTAAATGACCAGTTCTGAGCTTCATACCAGCCGGAAGAACCAACAGGATTACCATATCCAACGCTTGAATTATGAGTGATGTTTGGAATAAAAGGTGGATATCTCATAAATGAATTTGTAAAAGCAGAAGGATTTGCTGTTCCACCGGAACCGTCATCAACACCAGTACCAATAAATCCAAGACTATCTTGTTTTGTTTGATCATCATAATTAAATACACATGAAACTTTTTGACCAACAACAGTTGAATAAGCAGGTGCATAAGCCAAAGCAAAACTGCTACCTGTTCCCAACCAGTTTCCATTACTTGAAAGAGATAGATTTGAAGAGTCTGTTGCTTGCCAAACAACAGTTGTGGTTGGTTTTCCTGTTCCATCAGCAAGAACCAGCTGTGTATTAAAATAATCCATATTACCGGAATTATTTTCGTGTGTCATAAATTCAAAAATACTGTCAATCGTAATTGATAAACCTGCTGGATATGCATTGAATAAACCCAATGCAACATAATCAACAGTTGATCCAACAGGATCAGCACCATCAGTGTAACCGGCAATGTTATCTATTGTTGTTGCAATATAATTTAATGCAGTATCTATAGCTTGGTAATTAGAATTAAAACTCCACACATAACCAAGATCATCACCGTTTGCAACTCCATAATCAATGTACATTGAAAAATTTGCACGAGAAGTATTGTCTAATGATTTCAAACGATCTTTTTTAAATTGCATGAAATCATAAGCACGGCTCATTTCATCACTTTTGAATGGGATTTGTGCATTTGCTATATTGCTATAAACCATTACAGCAATTAGTAAAACTAATTTGGAAACATTTTTCATTTTTTATTTTTGGGTTTTGATTTTTTGTGGCGACTAAAGTATAAAAATAATTGAATTTCAAAGTCATTAGATTGTAAAAATAAAAAAGCCGGAGAAAATTCTCCGGCTGTTGAAATTATATTCTTAAAACTAAATTAGTGCATAACAACAATTTTCTGAATTGATTTTCCGGTCAATGTTTCCATTGAAAGCATGTAAACTCCATTGTTCAAAGAAGACAGGTCAATTACTTTGTTATGAATTCCTTTATTGAAATTTTCATTTCCTGTATTCATTACCTCCTTACCTGCGGCATTAAATATTTTACAATTAACTGAAGTGGTTTTTGATAGAATGAAATTTAATGTTAAATTATCAGATGCTGGGTTTGGAAAAATATTAACTCCGGCTATTCCTGAATTCACATCATTAATTCCAGAACCAAACTGGTGATTTACAATTGGAAAAATTGCAATGTCGAAATCAAGAGGCCAAGCTGAAAGAAATGAATGCCAGGAATTATCATTCCATTTTTCCCATGCATAACCGCTATTCTCAAAACATCCATCCTGAGAACTAACTAAACTGATTGTATCTCCATCAACCTGTGACATAACCATACTAACAAAGAAGCTTCCTGAAGATGGAATGGTTGCAGGTGAGGCAAAATTAAAATAAGTAAAATTTGAACCTGAAGTATCAACATTATCCATTGAAACTGGATCTGAAGTTGAAATTACTGAACCTGGTGCATTGGCCGTAACTGAATATACTTTTAATACCACATTTCCAGGTGTAGCTGAAACTCTTTTTCCTCCTGCCCATATGTATGCGCCGGTAACACTTCCTTCCAATAACTGGTAGCTTGATAAATCATAGCGTTGAGCTTTTTCTTTATCTCCATAACCATTTGTTCCAACTACATATCCAGAATCACCAACAACTGAATATACAGTAAGTGTGCAACCCAAAGCTGTAGTGTAACTTAATGGATATAAAGTGTCAGAAATGGAGCGATAATGATGGTTTGTAAATTTCGTTCCTGAAAACATATTTGCAACAGGAATACTTCGTTGTGCAAATGAGGCAAATGATAAAAGCATTAAAATTGAGAATGTAATTTTTTTCATGAGTGTTTTTGTTTAGGGCAAATATAAAATTGAACTTCGATATACAAAGTTTGAATTCTGTTCGCAATTTTTTTATCAGCCTTTTTTAAAAAAAATTTCAGGATTAAATTGATACAAAATCAATCAAGATAAAATTAGTTCGCTACAGCAAATTTTTTAAATTGTATATTATCAGTTCCAACAAATTTTAAATAATAAATTCCATTTGTTAAAAATGAAAAATCAATTTGTAAATTTTTTATTCCACAGGTGTTTTTATGCAAAATTATTTTCCCTGAATTATCATAAACAGAATATTCATTAAATTGATTTAGTGAATTAATGTATAAAATATTATTTGTTGGATTTGGATAAATATTAATCTTATTGCTCTGTTCAATTGAAGTTGTACTTAATAAAACTCCATCACTCAATACAGGAAACAAAGCAAGGTCAGTTTCAAACTGCCATGAATTATTAAAGCTATGCCAGGTTGAATCATTCCACTTTTCCCATGCACCGCCAATTGTGTCAAAACAATTTTCTTCAGTGTGCACCAAGGCAATTGTATCTTGTAAGCAATTACTTAAATCAATCGTTGTTAAAAAAGAAGATGATACAGTTACAGATGTTGCAAAATTAAATTCAGCAATTCCATTAACTGCTATTACAAGATCTGAAATACTAATTGTATCCGAAATTCCTAACAATGAATCTGGAAATCCATTTTGACTAAGGTTATAAATTTTTGCAAATACAAATCCTGAAGCACCGCTTGGTTGAATAATACCAAAATGAGCAATTATTTTATTTATTGTAACACCTTGATATCCATAATCAGATAAATAAAATCGTTGCCCTTTTTCCAAATCTTTATAAATATTAGTTCCTGCAACATAACCTGAATCAATTGGTGAATTTACATCAACTGAATAAACCACACTTGCACATCCTGTTCCTCCTAAACTTGAATCAATAAAACTTCCGGGAATTAATGTATCTGTTAAACTTCTGAAATTTTTAAAGTGATTTTGATAATGATTTTGCGACAAATCCATAGAGTTATAATTTCTGATTTGGGCATGAATTGAAATAGAAAAAACAGTAAAAAGCAAAATTGAAAAAAGATTTTTCATAAATAAAGAAGCCCTCTTTTGTGAGGGCTTCAAATGTAATTTCAAAAAGACAGAATCAGTAATTTACTAATGTGCAACTGTAATTCTGCTGAATAATCTTTCGTTCGGAGTTGCTATTGAATAATAATAATTAGCAGAAGGCAGTTTGCTGACATCTAAACATAGAGCATGAATTCCAGATAATTGAAAACCCAATTTAGTAGTTTGAACAATTCGTCCCATTTCATCAACAAAATCAACCCATAATTCTGTTGGACTATTATTGGAAAAATTTACTGTAACACTATTTGATGCCGGATTTGGAAATGCTCTGTATAATGATAAATCCCTTAGTGATATAGCGCTGTTTCCAACTGAAGAATCAGGAATAAAAACCGGCCATATCCAGTAATCAGCATTTAAACTATATGCTCCGGTTTCACCAAGCGCATGAAAAGTTCCGTTTGATTTCATAAAATAAGATTGTTGTTTTCCACTAAAACAATTTTGTGGTGTCATATAAACTGCAATAGTGTCGCCTGTAGTAGTTGGAAGTTCTATTGCTGCAAAAAAAGAATCAGCAGTATAAATTACTCCGGGATAAGGAAATGTTGTAAAAAGTCCTGAAAACGAATTGGTATCAATATCGGCCATAGTTAATGGATCTGTAACAGCCATAAATGAATCAGGACCATGGGTAATTGGATCTACTGAATACATTTTTGCAATTACATTGCAGTTTGTTGTATTTGTTTTTTTTCCGAATAACGCTAGAATAGTATAAACTCCTCCACTACCGCTTACACCAAATTTTTGCATAATCTCCTTGTCCCCATTCGAATTATTTCCACCTATAAATCCATGAGCAGGGAAATTTAATTCAAAAATTTTAAGTGTATCGCCACAAAATCCAAATCCCAAACTATCTTGAGAAGATGGAATAAGTGTATCATAAAACAATCTTGTACTTGTTGCAGGTCTTTGAATATCGTGTGAAGAAATCTCTTTCACCGAATGAAATTCCTGCTGTGCAGAAACTCGAATACTCAGGACTGAAATAAATAGAAAAGCAAATGTGTAAATGTGTTTTTTCATAGTTGGTGTTTTATTCCCTACAAAAATAATTTTTATTCAGAATTGTTTTGTCCCCATTTTGCACAACGATTTTGAAAGTGATTTATGAATAAATTATTCGCAACAAAAGATTTTTTGTTTTACCTGATTAAAGCAAAATCGAAATACTATGTCCACTCTCCTTTTGTATTTGAATTTGTGAATGAAGTATTGAATGATACACGCAGTTTTTATTCTTATGAAGAAATAGAATCAACTAGAAAATTATTGAGCAAGGATGATTCTATCATTGAAGTAGAAGATTTTGGTGCAGGTTCACAACACGAAAAGAAAAATAAACGAACTATATCATTCATTGCAAAAACTTCATCTGCTCCAAAAAAATATGCGCAATTGCTTTTCCGAATTATTGAACATTATAAATGCGAAAACATATTGGAACTCGGAACTTCATTCGGTGTAACCACTTCGTATTTATCAGCATCCAATCCCAACAAAAATGTTTTCACTATTGAAGGAAGTAAAGTGATTGCTGATGAAGCCAGAAAAAATTTCAATCAGTTGAACAGAATAAACATCAATCTGATTTTGGGAACATTCGAAGAAAAACTCTTACCAACTCTCAATGAAATAAAGCAGGTAGATTTTTTATATCTTGATGGAAATCATCGATTGAAACCAACATTAGAATATTTCAACACCAGTCTTCCATTCCTTGACGAAAATTCAATCGTAGTGTTAGATGATATTTACTGGAGCAGCGAAATGAAGCAAGCATGGACTGAAATAAAAATGCATCCATCTGTTACATTAAGCATTGATTTATTCCGGATGGGACTTTTGTTTTTCCGAAAAGACAGACACAAAGAACACTTCCGTTTGTATTTCTGATTTTCACAATCGCCTTATTTCGTTTAGGTTTGTTGCAAACACCAACCAACGAATGAAGTGCAGAATATTGCTGCTGTTTTTTTTATTTCCACTACTCTCCTATTCTCAAATCGGCGAGAATATTTTCACTCAGAAATTCGACAACGGACTTAATTGCATCGTCATTGAAAACGAAACTGTTCCGCTCGTCACTATCGAGTGGGTGGTGCGTGATGGAGTAGCTTACGAATCAAAAGAAGTGAAAGGATATGCTTCACTGTTACAGCATTTATTTTTTGCGGGCAACAAAGATTTTCCGAGCAAGGATTTAATGAATCAGAAACTCAAACAGATGGGCGCTGTAACAGGTGTAACACAAAGCGAAGAACATTCATCTGTTTATCTAACCTGTTCCAAAAGAAATATTGACAACGCGCTCAAACTTTTTCTCAGCACACTAAAGCAACCGTTGTATCAAAATGATGAAGTTGATTCTGCTTTGTCAGTAGTGCTTGCTGAGCAATCACAAATTCAAGGTGACCCCTATTTTTTATTTGATCAGCAGCTGAATAAATTTTTATTTCCAAATGCAACCGAAAGAAAAGATGCTATTATCACTTCAAAAATTGCACAGTCATCTTCTCCGGAAAGATTAACCGATTACCAAAAATTATTTTACTCGCCAAATAATTCGTGCATCATTATTTCAGGTGATGTGAATCACAAAGATATTTTTCAAAAAATAGCTGCAACATTCAATCAGTTGCCGAAAAATATAAAGTTGCCTGCCGATGTTTATCATGTTGCCGATTACAATCATTCTTCATACTCGTCACAGTTTGTTGTCGAAACTCCATTGGCACAAAATCCCTTACTCGTTATTTCTTATCCAGTACCTGATCTTCGTGAAAATCCTTACCAGGCACAAATTGGAGATTTGTTAGAGGCGCTTGTGAATGCCGCTTCTTCTTCCCTCAATAAAAATTTAGTGAATGCAGGATTAGCTTACCAGGTGAGTGCTCGTTATCGCAAAATGAAATTCGGTTCTTCGTTCGATTTTATTGTTTCTCCCAAACCGGAAAAATTCGGAGAGTGTTACGATAAAGTGCGCTCTGAAATAAATGCGCTTTCCAATTTCGACAGTTATAGTGCCGAGCAAATCAAGCAGGCTTCGCAACTGCTTTATTCCAACTATGCTTTCAATACCGAGAAGGCAACACAACTCTCGCACTTTGTTGCAGCAAGTTGGGCGAAAACAAATTCAGTTCCTTCACTGGATATTGACGAGTCACTCGATGCACTCAAATCAATGAACGATGTAATTAATTTCTGTCAATTGTATTTACAGCACAAACCTTTCGAAGCGGGCTTGCTGATTTCTAATTCGCAAAAAATAAATTTCAATTCTCCGGCAATTCTCACCTCCACACTTCCACTCAGTAATTACAAAATCACATTTACAAAAAGTGATGACCAGATTTTTGATTTACAGAATAAAGAAATAATAAACTCGTTGGCGCAATTGCTTAAAATAAATCCTGATTTGAAAATTGAGTTGATTGCAAATCAGGATGAAATGGAACGAAAAGAAACTTCGAAGGCACGGTTTCTTGCTGTGTACAAAGCGCTCGAAAATTCAGGAACGCCAGAGGCAGTTTTGGATGCCATGACAGTTTCACTATATATTAAGCACGGAAATACCGATGCAGAAGCAAACGATAATATGACAGTGCAGTTTAAATTGATGATCCCATGAAAAATAATTTCCGATTCCTTATTTTATTTTCATTTTTCATAGTGGTAACGAGTTTGTTTGTTTCCAATACTTCCGATGCACAAACAGTTTTCAAAGGGGTGAAAACTAATTTTAACACACTCGTGAAATCTGATTTTAATTTCTCACGAACCTTTGTAACTGTCGGCACCAGTTATATTTCCAATTACAAATTAGTTGATGTGGCAGGTGTTCAATTTGGTAGTGTAACAGTTGTGAATGACAAGCCAGCTGCAAAAATAAAAGTGCAATTAGTGGTTTCGTCAGATACTTCGAGATTTGTAATTAGTTATACCGATAGTCTCGGAACAATTTTCGGTGCAAAAGGAACTTTTAAAAAAGAACCGGTGAACAAGTATCCTGTTTCGCTTGCTTTCCTCACTGAGAATAAAACATACATCAAAGTCAATCAAATCATCAGTAAAAAAATTGCTGACCCAGAACATTTTTTATTGGAAAGAATTTATGCCGATGATTTAACTGCCAACACAACTGTGCTTGCAAAGTATAAAGGCACACAACCCACCGGCAATGCAAATAAAATTTTAAGCATGTCAGATTTCGGAGTGCCTGAAGCAAATGCTTCCAATCCGACACAGATGAAAGACATTCCGACACAAACAAATCCAACTGTTACAGCTACGGCTCCAAAAGATACCACCAAGAAAGTTACGACTCCTGTAAAACCAATTGTAACTAATACAATTCCTAAAGACACTTTAAAGAAAACTACTGTAACACCAACAACCAATACCGTTACACCACCAACAAACACTGTAACGGTTCCGACATTTACCACTCCGGTTGTCACTGCTCCTGTTAAAATAAAGCCAACCAACAGCAATGTCAAAGACTTTGCAACCGACAGTATCCGCACCATTCTCAAACCTATTGAAAACGAAATGGTATCTGTGCAATTGTTCATCAGCGGGGGCACTTCAGGTTACACTGTGGCGAAGGAAGGTATCGAAGCAGTCGCTATTGACTGGATGCTAAACGGCGGCACAAAAAATATGACTCCTGATCAAGTACAAACTAAAATGGAGCTACTCGGCATCAGCGTCAATTACAAACTCACACCTGATTATTCTGTTATCAGCATGAATTGTCTGCGTAAACAATTTGATGATTGCTGGCAATTGTTCTCCGATTTAATTGCGCGCTCTGCTTTTACACCTGAAGTATTTCAAACATCAAAAGATAATGTCACCAGTGCTTCTGAATCACAAAATGCATTTGATATTCTCAAGGGTATTGCACTCAGTTATTCGTTTGTAGGCAAGCAGTATGACCGCGACCCAATGGGTTCTTCAGGTACTATCGGAAAACTCACTGCTGATGAAGTAAAAAAATATTATGCATCAATGATGGTGCGCCGTCGCATGACTGTTGTGGTTTGCGGAAATTTTTCTGCCGAAGATCTCAGTCAGCACATTCGCATAGGATTTAAAGGTGTAATAGTTGGAAACGATGTAGCTACAAATTTCGGTGGTGTTGATTTCAATGGATCTACTTTTAAGTTCGTTGGCGAAAATGAAAATAACCAAAACCGCATTCTTGGCATTGCTGCTGCACCCGATGCAGGCACTGCCGACGAAGCCGCGCTCACCATTGCACTCGCTGTTTTAAATTCAAGAATTCAAAGTGAAGTGGAAGAAAAAAGAAACCTTACTTCCGATTGTCGGTTCAGCATTGCCGGTTACAGACAGAATTTTTGTTTGTTAACCTTTTCTACCATTACACCTGATAAAACCATTCAAGCGATTATAGATGAACTGAAGAAAGCGCGCAAACTTGGTTTCACTGCTGATGAATTGCAGCAAGCAAAAGACCAGTACATCAGCAATTTTTATCTCACACACGAAAGCAACGAAGCTATTGCCAAATCAATCGGTCAAAGTGAAATGAATGATGCATGGGAAGACTCCGAAAATCTATATGTCACTATCAATAATCTTTTGCTTACCGATGTAAATTCAGCGCTTCGCAAGTACATCAAAGGTTTCCGCTTTTATTATTCGGGGAATAAGGATGATGCGAACGAAATAATTTTTACCCAGAAACTGGATTAAATCAAAAAATTATTTCAATAAATTCTGCGTTAATAATTTCGAACTGAATAATCCTCCTGTGTGCAAACACATTATTTTACTTTCAGCAGGAAAGAAATTATTCTTTAACAAATCATTCACGGCAAAAAATAATTTACCGCTGTAGATTTGTTCAAGTTGAATACCATTTAATGATTTGAATTTATTTATGAATTCCATCAACTCATAATTCCAGTTTGCATAGCCGCCGAAATGATAATGGTGATTGATGCTCCAATGCGTTGCATGTTTCTTCCCTATTAAATCTTTAACTGATTGCTCTAAATAATTTTCTCCTTTTAAAACTGCAATTCCAATTACTTTTGTTTTTGAAGGAGCAGCTAAGGCAAGTCCGGCAAGTGTTCCACCGCTGCCAACGGGAGTGAATATGAAATCAAATTCTTCTTCAATCGGTTTCAGAATTTCCATACATCCTTTTACACCTATTTTATTTCCTCCTCCTTCAGGAATAATTAACTGTTGTCCGAATTTATTCTGTAATTCATTTTGATATCCTGCATCTCCTCTCCTTCTGTATTCCTCACGAGAAACGAAATGCAGTTTCATTCCAAACTCTTCTGCTGCTTTTAATACATGATTGAGTTCAGTTGGTTTTTCTCCCCTGATAATTCCGATGCAAGAAATAGTATTGAGTGAACATGCTTTGGCAGTCGCAATAATGTGGTTACTGAATGCGCCGCCGAATGTGAGAACAGGCAATCCTGTTTTCTTTGCTTCTTGCAGATTGTATTTGAGTTTGAATAATTTATTTCCTCCCGTAATTTCATCAATCAAATCCAGGCGAAGGACTTTCCAATTTACTTGCTTCTCTTTGGTGAGAGAAGATTCAATTTGTTGAATGATTGGGTTGTATGGTGGAAGATGAATCATGAAATTTCTTCTGTTAATGGGACACTGATTGTAACAGATTTGACGAATTGTAACAGATCATATTTATCAGTGCTTATCTGTTTCATCCGCTAAAATCCGTGACCTATTCTTCCCTTGGAGAATATTTTTTTTGACGCAGTTGTTTTTTCTCCCCAAGTATTTTTTTGCCTGCCAATCTTTTCTTCTTAGCGCCTGCTGATACAGCAGTTTTAATTCTCTTCTTATTTTTCTTCAGCGCATTGGTCAGCACTTCTTCTAATTTCTTTAACGCAATTTTTTTATTTGCTAATTGGCTTCGGTCTTCCTGAACATCGAGCAACAACACACCTTCATCACTTAGTTTGTTTTTCAGTTTGTGTTGAATCATTTTTTTTTCTTCATCGGAAATTCCATTGCTGTTTACTACATCATAAAACAACTGAATGCGCGAACTGACTTTATTTACATTCTGTCCGCCCTTGCCGCTGCTGCGTGTGGCCTTAATAATTAGTTCAGAAAGAATTGTTTTGAAATCCAAAACAAAAATATTTATGACTGACTTTTCCGTCTGCCTATTTCATCGCGAACGGCAATTGCTTTTTCATAATCTTCCTTCTCAATATATTTCTGAAGCATATCATTCAACTCAGGCAATGATGCTTTTGATAAATCACCGGTGCTTACACCTGAAGCAATTTTAGGTTCGCTTTTCTTAATTCCTTTTTCTTTCGGCTTTGCTTTTTCTTTTTCTCCTTCCTGTTCCTGGTCTTGTTCTTCAATAATTAAACCAGCAGAGTCAAGAATAAAATCATAAGTATAAATTGGGCAATCAAAACGAATTGCCAATGCTATAGCGTCTGAAGTGCGCGAATCAATTTCTATCATATCGTTATCTCGCTGGCAAACTAACTGCGAAAAAAATATTCCATCCACCAAATTATTAATCACTATCTCTTTCAAATCAATGGCGAAAGCTGTGCACATACTTTTCATCAAATCATGGGTAAGCGGTCGGCTTGGATTCATTTTTTCCAATGCAACTGCAATTGCCTGTGCTTCAAAACCACCAATCACAATGGGCAAACGGCGAATACCCCCAACTTCACCCAACACCACTGCATATGAATGCGATTGTGTAATGCTGTGAGAGAGTGCTACTATTTCCAGTTCTATTTTTTTCATTGCCGAAATATATTAAGCTCCTGCTTTAAACCTTTTAAATGCTTCATTTAATTTAGGAACAACTTCAAACACATCGCCCACAATTCCATAATCTGCTGCCTTAAAGAATGGAGCTTCAGGGTCTTTGTTAATTACCACAATAACCTTACTTCCATTTACACCTGCCAGATGCTGAATTGCTCCGCTTATTCCCAAAGCAATGTACAAATTCGGGCGAACTGTTAAACCTGTTTGCCCAACATGTTCTTCATGCGGACGCCAGTGAATATCAGCCACAGGGCGACTGCAAGCAGTTGCCGCTCCAAGTATGTTTGCCATTTCCTCCACCATTCCCCAGTTCTCAGGGCCTTTTAATCCACGACCTGCTGACACTACAATATCTGCATCACTCAATGTAATTTTTCCGGAAGCCTTCACTACTTCTTTCACTTTTACTTTGCTGTCGGTTGCTTTGATTGCTATTTCTAAATTTTCAACCGAACATTTATTTTCAGTTTTTTCAGGAGCAACTGTGTTTGGTGTTAGTGCAATAATTTTATTATCAGAATGAATGGCATACAACGCAATAGCCTTTCCGCTGAAAACATTTTTACGAATCTTCATTGTGCTTCCTTCCATCACCGGAATATCTATGGCGCCGGCAACATATCCCGCATTCATCTTTGCAGCCAGCACCGGAGCAATTGCTTTACCTGAATAGTTGAAAGAAAAAATAACAGTAGTTGCATTTAATTTTTGCGCAACATCATTTAAAACTTTCGCATGCAGGCCTGCATCAAAATTTTTGAGTGCATCGTTTGTTACGCGATAAACTTTTGTTGCCCCATAATCTCCCAACGATTTTAAAACATCATCGCTCAGGTTTTCGAAATCAATTACAAATGTTTCAGTATTTAATAGAGCAGCAACACGCGCGCCATAACTAACTGCTTCAAAATTTGATTTCTTAAATGTTCCATTCGCACTTTCTGCAAAAACTAATACCGGCATTTCTGTTTTATTAATTGAATGATTAATTAAATAACTTTTGCGTCGTTGTGAAGTAATGAAACCAGCTCGCCTACATTATCGGCACTCACGAGTTTAACTCCTGTTTTTTCTTTAGGCAATTCATAGGAAAGTATGGAAGTATAATTTTCACTTGCAACTGCGGCAACAATTGCAACGGGCTTTGTGCGTGCTGCCATTATACCGCGCATGTTTGGAATACGCGCTTCGGCCATTCCTTTTGCTGCACTTAACACAAATGGAATATTCACTTCCACTGTTTCATGGCCACCTGCAATTTCACGATTGAGCGTTGCGATGCTTCCATTCAATTCTAAACTTGATGCAAGAGAAACATATCCCCAATCCAATAAGCCGGCTATCATTCCCCCAACTTCAGAACCGTTGTAGTCAATGGTTTCTTTTCCGCAGAACACAATGTCATAAGCATTCGCTTTCACATATTCTGCAATCTGTTTTGCCACGAACATGGCGTCAATAGGTTCTGCATCTATACGAACAGCATCATCCGCACCTATGGCCAATGCTTTCCGAATGATTGCATCGGTATCAGCAGCGCCAACATTTATAACAGTTACTGAGCCTCCGAGTTTTTCTTTTAATTCCAATGCGCGAACGAGAGCATACCATTCATCATACGGGTTTACGATAAACACAACTTTATCGTTATTGAATTTTGTATTGTTGTCGGTGAAGGCAATTTTGGTTGTGGTATCGGGAGCTTTACTTATACAAACTAAAAACTTCATGTGTAATTTATTATTTGCTGCAAGTGAAAACAGCTTTTATGAGGGGCGTAAAAATAACTGAAAAGTATTATGGGCAAAATGATACCCTTATGAATCAAATCACAATTAATAAGATCAGAATTACAAATTAAACATTGAACAGGAAATGCATTACATCACCATCCTTCACTATGTATTCTTTTCCTTCTACGCGTAATCTTCCAGCAGTTCTGCATGCAGATTCGGAACCATATTTAATAAAATCATCGAAGGCAATTACTTCAGCACGAATAAATCCCTTTTCAAAGTCACTGTGAATAACCCCTGCAGCCTTTGGTCCGGTATCGCCAATGTGAATGGTCCACGCGCGAACTTCCTGTACCCCTGCTGTGAAGTAGGTTGCCAGATTTAATAATTTATAAGCTGAGTGAATGAGTTTGTTTACACCGGGCTCGTTCAATCCCATGTCGCTTAAAAATGCTTTACGATCATCGGCGCTTTCAAGTATTGCAATCTCTGCTTCAATATTTGCCGAAATAATAATTACCTGAGCATTCTCATCTTTTACGGCATTGGTCAATGCTTGAGTGTGTTTGTTTCCGGTAAGCACACTTGCTTCATCCACATTGCACACATACAATACTGGTTTGTCAGTAAGAAGAAATGCATCAGTTACAATCTTCTTTTCTTCGTCAGCCACAGGTACACTTCGTGCACTCTTACCTTCTTGCAAATGCTTTAAGTAAATCTCAAGCACCTCAAGTCCACGCTTTCCTTCGCGGTCGCCATTCTTTAATTGTTTTTTTTCTTTTGCAATTTTCTTTTCAATTGCTTCAAGATCTTTCAATTGTAATTCAGTATCAATTATCTCCTTATCGCGAACTGGATTTACAGATCCATCAACATGAATAACATTATCATCATCAAAGCAACGCACCACATGAATAATTGCATCAGTGTTGCGGATATTTCCTAAGAATTGATTACCCAATCCTTCGCCCTTGCTTGCACCTTTTACCAAACCAGCTATGTCAACAATCTCCACAACTGTCGGAACAATTTTATTAGGGTTCACAAGTTTGGCTAATTCATTCAGCCGTTCATCGGGTACAGTTATGACACCGATGTTTGGTTCAATGGTGCAGAATGGAAAATTAGCAGCCTGTGCTTTTGCATTGCTGAGTGCATTAAATAAAGTTGATTTCCCCACATTCGGTAAGCCGACAATTCCGCATTGTAATGCCATTTAGAGTTATTTTTTTTAAGCGGGCAAATGTAAACTTCTGTTGCGCAAAGATGCAATTAGCCTATATCTAAATTAAATAGAATCTGCAAAATCATTTCATTTGAAAAATATGTTTTTTAAAAATTTAGTGTCAAGTTTTATTATAAAAAGATATCAGCATGCTTTTATTCAAATATTTCTAGCTAAACACCATATAAATTTAGTTTCAAAGATTTTTATTGGAATAAAAAACGCAAAATGAAAATAAATAACACCTTAAAATTGGCTAACTAAAATCTTGGACAAGGCATATCAATAATTCCTTTTGGTGGCTTACCAAAATTGCCAATGTATTGTATGGAAAGTTCTAATGCCCCACGACCTGAACTGGCAGGCTGCAGTTCAGAATAATTAATATCATAATTGAGTAACACCCGAATGTTAGAAAACTCATAACCAATAACCGGATACCATGCATCCTTTAAACGAATGTATGTTCCAAAATAAATTTTATTACTTTCAATCTCATCGGGTGTCAGTTTATAACTCACCATTACTCCAGTCAAAAATTCTGATGCATTTTTTTGATTTTGATAATAGAAACTTGGATATAAAGTAAAAGCTTTTGTAACATCAACATTCACTCCGGCACTTAATTGTGGTCTTCCACCGAGTTTATAAGTTGACCCATAAAATGAATCTTTCGGTCGCAGTAAATGTGAAACAGAAGCAGATAGATATCCTCCAACTTTTGTATTCACAATAAATGAATACAATGTACCTAACTGAAAATCGAAATAATGAAAACCGGGAAAATATCCGAACTCCTGATTTGATCTGTTCTGATCAAAATCAACATTTCTCCATTGACTATGAAAATACAATTTGTCCCAATCAATTTTTTTTTGAATATAGGAAGCCTGCAATCCAATTGATAAATAATAATTTTTTGCCGCATCGAGCGCAATGTGAAATGCTCCATTGGCAGTCAGTTTTGTCACTGCTAAATTTCCATCTCCCGAAACATCATTTACTAATGATAACCCAGCTCCTACAAAATATTTATTAAATGGTTTGTGCATTAAACCAAGATCAGCATAAGCGGCGAAAGTTTTATATGGTATTGAAACGCTTGCCCATTGATTCCTGTAATTTGCGCCAACTCTGTATGTGCCGTTAAACATACCGGTATATGCAGGATTCACTGTTATTGGAGAAGCATAGTATTGCGAAAAATGAATATCTTGTCCCATCAGTAAATTACTGAGCAGAAGAAAAATGATGATGGAATATATTTTTCTTTTCATCTTAAATTCGTTTATCGTACTAAAGTTACATTGCCACTTGTAATTATATTTTCGCCATGCTCCATTATAGCATTTAACTCCCAAACATATACATCCATATCCTGAGGTTTTCCTTTGTAAACACCGTCCCATCCGATATTTCTGTCCGATGTTTCAAAAACTTTTTCTCCCCAACGGTTAAAAACTTTCAAGTTAAAACTGATTATCCCCTGCCCTTCTACATTAAAAAACCCATTCACACATGCAGTAGCAGCATTTGGAGGACAAGGATGAAATGCATTAGGAACTCCAATAGCTTGAGGCAAGAGCACTGTTACTTTTTTACAAATTGAATCCGGACAAGGAGTGTTCGTATTAACTCTTAAACAAACATGAAAATCACCGCCATCTTGATAGGTATGCAATGGACTGAAATCACTTGAATTTTCACCATCACCAAAAATCCAGAAGTATTCCAAGCCACCTATTGTTAAATTAGTGAATTGAATTGGAGAACCTAGCATAACAGTTGTGGGTGAAGCAGTAAAATCAGGAATTGGGGGTGGTGCAAAAACAGAAACAGTACTTGTAGCAGTATCAGCAAGATTACAGGCTACAGGATTAGAGCCTACAACTGTTACAATATAATTCCCTGGAAATAAATAAGTATGAGTTGGGTTTTGTAAATTGGAAGTTGGAGAACCATCTCCAAAATCCCAAATTATTGAAGTTTGTGAATGACCAGTATAAAAGAAATTGCAATCTAAGGGTACACATCCGTTAATATCCGGATTACCTATTGTAGCATCAACTCTTGGGAATACAGTAATTGTTTGTGAAACAGTATCCCCTGGATTACAGGCCGTTGAATCGTAAATGATAAGAGTAATTGTATAAGTAATAATTGCTTCACTGTCGTTGAAATATACATGCGTAATATTTTGCCCCGTTCCAATAGTCCCATCGCCAAAAGTCCAACTGAATTGTGTGGCTGCTCCAGAACTTGTTCCTGAAAAATTGACAATTACTGAATCACATAAATCATTAACAATTGCGTTGAAGTTGGCATTTACAAAAGTATTTAAAACAACAACTGAAGTATATGCTGTATCAGGACCAAAACAACTTGTAGGATTATCTGCAATAAGCATTACACTATAAGTGCCTGGAATGGTATAAGTAAAAGTTGGTTGAAAAAGTGTGGAGGTTGTTTGAGCGGCATCACCAAAATCCCAGAAATACACAGTTGCATTAACACTGTTATTTACAAAATTCACCGTTAAAGGAGCGCAACCTGTTGCAGCAGGATCAGCAATTGCCTGAGCTGTTACTTCAAACAAATTGATTTCCATTTTAAAACCAAGCTCATTGCAATTAGGGCTGTTATTGGTTGTACTCCATACTCCTGCTGTAGTTGGTGTTAAATCATTACCACCACAACCCGCACAAATTGCCTCGTATATAATTCCTCGTTTATCAAATCGGCTGGTTCCACCATCCACATGCTCAATGCCACCGTTACCTCCAAAATAAGTTCCGTATAAAAGTTGTTGTGCGTTACTGCTTAAAGCAATTATGTAAAAATCAGTTCCATCAGTGGTACTTTGAAAAGCATCTGTAGTCAATGGCATATTTGTCATATCAGTAGTATGACCAAATGTTGCTGAGTTTGTTCCCCAACCACATACATAAATGTTACCACAAGTGTCAACCAGAAAAGCTGTAGGCGAAATATTCGAGGCCCCGTTTCCGTTACCAAAAACAGTTGAAAAAGTTATTGATGAAAGATTAGGTGCAAGTTTTGCAATAAACTGTCCGCTGTTTGGATTTGAATAAACTCCGGCTGATACCGGAAAACCCCCTCCTTCTGATAGCCCAACAACAAACACATCTTCCAACTCATCCAATTTCACATTGTATGATTGGTCGGCATTCGCGGTTCCTAAAAAAGTTGACGCAAGCACTGTTGTTCCGGTTGCATTAAGGTGGCACAAAAAGCCATCAAACAAACCACCCAGATAAGCCGGATTTAAAACTCCAGCAGTAGTTGGGAAATTGACACTCTGTGTTCCGCCACAAACAAAAACACTGTTATCGTTTTTAATATCAATGGAGTAACAAGCATCATCCTGATTGCCTCCAAGGTAAGTGGAATAACTCAATGCCGTACAATTCGGATTCAGTTTAAAAACACAACCATCCTGCGCCCCACCCCATGCAGTTTGAAATGCACCGGCCGAAGTAGGAAAATCAGATGACGAGGTACATGAGCTCACATAAATATTATTTGATGCATCACAAATAATTTCCCCTCGTGCATCATCACCATAATTGTATTTCAGATTGCCCAATAAAAATTCAGTTGGATTAAAATTCACACCATCAGGGCCACTGCCTCCAATGTAAGTCGAACCAATTAATGCAGTACCACCCAGATTAAATACAGTAACCGACATATCAGCATCGCCGTTATAGGTAGGGTCATAAGCTCCTGCTGTTACCGGAAAATTCGGAGAATAAGTTCTGCCATAAACACAAAGCTGATTATTTGTATTTACAAATAAGCTATGCGGAGTTTCATTATCATTTCCGCCCAAATAAGTAGAGTAAATTAACAACGAACCTGTGCTGTTAAATTTCGATATTCCCATATCGCACGGAAATTGAATTCCACTTGTGCTGGTGCCCCCGCCAAAGGTTAATTGAAATGCGCCGGCTGTTGTTGGATAAACACCACCGAACTGAACCGTATTAACATAACCACCCATGTATAAATTTCCTGCATCATCATAAGTTGCGGTATAACCAAAATTATCGGCTGTAGAACCCGTGTAAGTCGAAAAAATAAGCGTTGGATCAATTATTAAATCCTTTTCAATATTAAAATTCTCCTGCAGTTTAAATTGCAAAACATTACTCTGCAATTCATACCTGCATTTTACCGGCACTATATCCCAGTTTATTTTCTGATACGAAAAAGGTGATGCTTCAATAATTTCTCCAACCGATGTTTTAATGTGCAGGGTGCTGTTACTTACATCCATGGCATCAGTTCCTTCATACGAAATTTTAATGTCATTCACATTTCCACCAGGGTGAACAATAAAATCATACTTCATGGTCAGCCCGCTTCCATAAACTTTGAAGTCAATGTTCGGATATAAATTCAAATAAGTAATTGCCTGAAAAGCTTTCACCTCGCTTGCCCATTTCAACGGATCGTTGCCAATAAAATAATTATAATACTCCGGCGATGGCGACTCTTTTACAATTACCGGATTCGGGTTCGCCCCTTCAAAATGCATTTTATAAATATGACCGTGCAGGGTAACCACAGGCTCTTTTCTCGGATGCAGCTTACGCAAATCATTTCCATCCAGCAATTTAAAAGTAATGGTATTGTTCTCCAGATAAATACACCCGCCGTTTAAAAACCCAATAAAATTTATACGCTCGTCCCACTGATTTTTGTTTTCACGAAAATGCAACTCTTGTGCAGGGCCGCCGCCATCATGAGCAAATGCAAGCGCACCATTCAAAATATAAATAATACTTAATAATGCTATCCTTAACTTCATGTGGTTAAATCTTCCATAAAGTTATCATTATTTATCTCACAACTAAAAATTGTTTAAAAAGAAAACATTACCTGTTCAAAAAAATCGTATTCTATTCTATACTAAAATAAAAATTGCTATCAGTTTTCACCGACAGCAATTTCCTCTTTATTGAATTTCTCCAATTAAAATTTTATATCTTAATCAACTTCAAAGCTTGCTTTATTCCATTCAATTCCACATTCACCAGATACATTCCTGACGAAATAGTTTCTGTCCGCAATAAAATTTTATTGGTACCTGATTGAATAGATGAATATTTTTCAAAAACTTTCTTTCCAGAAAGATCAACAATACACACTTGAGCATTTCCTGAAAAAGTGCTTTGAATTTGAACTATTGAATTTTCTCCTTCAATCACAACCGCCGGAAAAATATTTATGTCGAAGGCTGAAGGCTGTGATTCGTTAATTCCAACTTCATTGCTAGTTAATTTGAAAGCCATATCCAAATGATAATATCCGCTTGAATAAGCTGTGCCAGGAATGTATTTACCACTCCATCCTAAAGTATCATAATTATACCTTACTTCATTTGTAACCAATAAACCATTGTTATAAAAATATTTATTATCAGTAATGTCCTTATCCTTGAAATCATAAATAGCAAAGGCATTAATTCTGTGCGTTGCAACAATTGTCGGGTCAATTGTATCACCAATAGAATAATTGTTTCCCGGAAAATAAGTAACAGTTGCAGCAACCTTTTGTCCTGCACTAATATTAATTCCAACCGGAAGATATATTGTGCGCTGAGTTGCAGTTGAAGTATCACTGTAATTTAATAATATAGTATATTCATAACTGGCAGTATCACCTTTACGCAATTGGTAATTATAATTTACACGAGCCCAACTGCGGTTGTCATTCCAAGGGTCAGCAGAAAATTCTATCCGATCATTTTTATAAATCTGAAACACCAAAGTATCAGGCGCCTGATTTTGAAAACGATAATAACGGTATTGAAGAGAAATGCTATCCAACGAATACGATGCATTCGCATCGATAAGAGTATTATTTATTAATGACGGAGATGATGGATCACAAACTTCGCCATACGAATGCTTCCAAACCCCGGCCATGCTACCCGAAAAATCAGCTTTTACAGTTGAATCAGGAAACAAATAATTTTTATAATACAAACAATTTCCTCCTTGGTTCTTAATGGTTCTGCCATAGTTATACCATTCCGAAACATATTGCCTGTTACTCATTGTTGCAGCGGGCGAAGTATTAATATAATTTTCTTCCACCTCATTTGTTTGCATCAACAAAGGAACTTGAGCCAAAGCAACCGAAAGATTTAGCAGCAAAAGCGAAACTGAAAAAAGATATTTCATTTTAAAAACTGTTTGATTAAAAGTAAAATGATTTTGAAATTATGCGAAAGAAATTTTTAAAAACTTTTTCCAATTCCAATCATCCATCTGAAATTATAATAATATTTTTCTTCATACGGTAGTGAAGATACAAACATTGGAAAATCAACACGAATAGTAAATTGTTTTATTTCTTCAAACTTGAAAAATCTTTTTATCGTGAACAAATAACCAATTCCTTCATCAATACGAATAGGTTGTAATTTTTGAATACCATTGGAGCGAATCGCACTAATATTTCCTGCATCAACGAAAAAGTATGGTTCAAATTTTAAAGTGTTGCGCAAAAATTTTGGAGAGAAATTCCAAAGTCGGTCAAACTGGATTTCAATATTCACTGCAGCACCACTCATGCCTTTATAGGTTGTAACTATATCACCATTTACAATTTCAGGAGCAAGATAACCTGTATAACCACGAAGATTTAATCCGCCGCCATCCTGAAAATGATTAATGGAAGACCCGAACTGAGTCCACGCAGCAGGAAAATAACCAACACTGCGAGTGAATTTATCATCCATCATTCCTTCCGGATTATTTCCGCTCAACCACAATTTACTTTCTTCAGGAATTGTTCCTGTTGCATATTGCGCGAACACACGAGTATCAATATCAAATTTCCAAAACTTATTGTGGTTAATTAATTCAGCATTGAGCCATGAATAATTCGATTCGCTTTTTAAAGCCGTGGCGCGCAAATTCATTTTCAAAATACTGTTTCCTCCAATGTAATTGAAGTTGTGTTTCCAATCGAAGTTCAAAGAATTATTCCAATCTCTTGTTGACCATTCTTCCGGAAACAAGAGATACCTGTTATCAGAAAATGGACGAGCGTCAATTTCCTCCGTTTTTGCGCTTGCTCTTCTCAGCATTCCATTAAAATAAATATTGAATACATCTTTTCCTCCGGCCACTATTTCCAATCCGACTTTCCCTCTCGACAATCCATCAAGATGTCGGAGACTCAAATTCCAGTTCACATATTTTGGAAAGGCCCGAATGTTATCCTTGTAATCAAAAGTGAATGACAATGGAAATACTTTATTCAATTGTGTTTCACTTAAATTATAATTAAAAGTTTTCTGCTGTAAAAGTTTTGAATTCCACCAAACATTCAAATCAAAAACATGCCGCCACTTCATGTAATCACCTTCGAAGTGCAGCCCGGGTTTTATTCCATCCACTGCATTGTACCAAACATCAGGTCGCCACTTTACAACATAATGTTTCCAGTCAGTATTTAAAATCTGCGAATCAAATTTCCACTTGGTTGAACACTTCCAACTATTGTTCGGCATATAAATATCCGCTAACCGATTGCTCGGGTCAATGGTTACATTTTTTATTTTGGATGATGAAGTAATTGTTGCTGTGTAAGTCGGATTTAATTTATCCCAACCGTACCATTTCGGAAGCACAGTGACATCAGATGATTTTGCAAACCATGTATTCGGCACAGTGTAGAGTTGTGTTTTACCATCCTTTGTTTCAACCGAAAAATCAATCGGCATTTGCATTCTTGCTTTTCGTTTGAAAGTGATTTCGTATTTATCTTTTTCGCCGCTAACTTTTTTAACACAAGAAATTTTGTAATCAATATTTTTAGTGGTTTCCATCCACTCATCAAAAAACCAATTCAAATCAACATGTGTGTATTGAATCACACTGTTCCTGAAATCTTCAAAGTACGGGTGACAGAATTTCCATTGAGCGAAATAATGTTTCATGGCCGCGTTGAATAACGAATCGCCCAATACATATTGTAAATTCCAAAGCATTGTTGCCGTTTTAAAATACACATGCCGGTAACCACCACCATGACCAAGCGCGCTGTTAAACATATCGCTGTGCTGATTAATTGTTTCATCAGCATTCTTAATTGCATCATTCAGATAACCCTGATACACCTCTCCATCACGCACCAAAACAGAATCTTTGAAATGACTGTAGTAACCCTTCTTCATGTATCCGCGAGGCATATATTTTCCGGTGAGTTTCGGCAGGCACCATGATTCTAAAAATTGGGTGAAGCCTTCATCCAACGCAGCGCGATAAGTTTCGTTGTTCGCCACCATTCCATAAAACCATTCGTGCCCCGCTTCGTGCGCAATTAAATCATAATTGTCGGGTTCATATCCGCCATCTAAGTTCAGCATGTTGTATTCCATTCCATCCTGCGCATCGCATATCACCAGCTTAGGCCACGCATACATTCCGAAATCAGTTGAATAAGTTTTTACAACAGCAGCAGCAAATATTGCCGCGCTTTGCCAACCAATGCAGTGCGGTTCTTCGCACATGGCAATCACTCTTATGTTGTTCCATGTTGCTTCACCAATGCGATAAGTAGGGTCAGCAGTGAAAGCAAAGTCATGAACATTCTCAGCATAATACTTCCATGTTTTCCGTTCGCCTTTTATGTATGGAATAATAACTGATGGTTCAGAGTTCCACGGTTTCTTTGCGAATTTTTTTATATCTAATTTTTGGCGAAGCGAATCAGGCATCACTTCATTTTCATTTTGCAAAGTACCTGTTGCTTCCACAATAAAGTTGTTCGCGAAATTTAAATTCACTTCGCAAGTTCCGAAGTCGCCATAAAATTCTTTTCCTAAATGCTGATTAGTATCCCAACCAAATTTCCGGTCATACACACAAATGCGCGGATACCAATGCACACCATCGTAATGCGTGTATCCCCATGCATTAAATTTTTTAAACCGCCGGCGCTCGCTTCCGTTATCCCAGTATGTTTTAAAATTTATTTCGAATGAAGTGCTGTCGTTTGGCAGTAATGTTTTTGGCAAATAAACTTTCACCAATGTGTAATCCCATTCTGTTTTTAAGTCAACACCGTTTGATTTTATGCTTTCCATTTTACAACCCAGCCCCTGTGCTTCATACTTCCCGAATTTTTCTTTCACCTTATTGTTCCTTACCAGATTGGCTTGTGGTCCGCCTTTTAAAGTCATATTCTGATACAAATGAAAATATACATAAGTTAAAGTGTCGGGCGAGTTGTTCCAGTATTTCAGCGTTTCGTTTCCTGAAACTATATCTGAGTCTTCATTAATTGTTGCATCAATTTTATAATACACATCCTGCTGCCAGTACCCCGCAAACGGCATTCTGTTTTTCCAATACAACGGATTGCTCTTGCTTCTGTATTCGTTGGGAGGAGAATTCGGATTGAAATTTTGAGCAGAAACAAAAAATGAAAAGTGAAAAATGAAAAGTGAAAAGCAAATTAATTTTTTCATGAAGTGAAATCTTGTGGCTTCGAAAATAATCAACTGAAGGTTGCAAAAAAGTTTTTTGAATCAATCACTTCCTTCTTTCTGAAATGAAATTATTTTTAACGAAATAACTTTTATGCTATCAAATGAAAAATTAAAATATGCGATTGCACTTTCCCGTATTGCGGGAGTGGGTGATGTGATTGCAAAAACTTTAGTGAGTTATTGCAGCGGAGTTGAAAATATTTTTTCAAAAAAGAAATCGCAGTTATTAAAAGTGCCCGGCATTGGACCCATCCTCGCTGATGCAATTGTGAATTACACTGATTTTTCCAATGAAGAAAAAGAAATTGCTTTTTTAAGGAAACATAAAATTCAAACTGTTTTTTTTACCGATGCAAATTATCCGCTCGGTTTAAAACAAGTAAGCGATTCGCCCATTTTACTTTTTCAGAAAGGTGAATTGAATCTGAATGAAGGGCGATTTATTTCATTGGTTGGAACACGCAACGCAACTGATTATGGAAAGGAGTGGACTTCAAAATTCATTGAAGAAATTGCTGCGTATCATCCAACTATTGTTAGTGGATTAGCATTTGGAATTGACATAGCCGCACATCGTGCAGCTTTGAAATATGGATTGAAAACCATTGCAGTACTTGGTCATCCGTTAAACACAATTTATCCCGGACAACACCGAAGCACTGCTGAAAAAATTATTGAACAAGGTTGCCTGCTCACCGAGTTTTCTACTTTGGATGAATTCAGAAAAGAAAATTTTCCGGAGCGAAACCGTATTGTTGCAGGTATGTGCGAAGCTACCATTGTTGTTGAATCAGCAGCGAAAGGTGGTGCACTCATCACTGCGGAAATAGCGAGCAGTTATAACAAAGATGTATTTGCAGTACCCGGCAGAATAGGCGATCAGTATTCAGCCGGATGCAATTATTTAATCAAGCAAAACAAAGCTGCACTTATTGAAAATGCTGAAGAGTTTGTTCAGGTAATGAACTGGCAAAGTGACGAAAAGAAAAATGCCCCAATAAAACAGCGGCAATTATTTCCTGAGTTGGATGCGAATGAGCAATTAGCAGTTGATATGATTCAGCAACGAGAAACCATACATGTTGATGAACTTATGCTTCAATTAAAATTAAGCAGCAGTCAGTTTGCAGCAGCAGTGCTTGGGCTTGAATTAAAAGGAGTGATAAAAGTTATGCCCGGAAAAATGTATAAGCTGAACTAATCGCTGATTTTAACAAACCTGAATTGTTTAATGATTCCGTCTGCATTAACAATGCGGAACAGGTAAGCTGAGGCTGAAATTGATTTTATATCAATTGAAGTTTGATTATTTAATGAGGAAATGTTTTGCTCCAAAACAATACGACCATTTAAATCAATAATCTGGCAAACTGCATTTGAATAATTAATGCTGTTATTATTTACGAGATACAAATTATCTTTTGCAGGATTCGGATACAGCGAAAAATCTACTGCATGAGTTGTAACAGTTGGAGCTGAGTTAATGTTCTCAGCAAAGTAAGCCATAAAATAAATCTGGTTGGCTGCAAGGGTGTCACTAAAAACAATGTTCATAGTATCAGATAACAAGCTGTTATTTCCCCAATGAAGAAAGTGATATCCGGGGTTTGGAATAGCTTCAATTTTTACAGGCAGCCCATCGAAATAAACACCCTCCCAGGGGTAAGTTTCAGGAGTAATGGTGCTGATGTGAATTTTTCCAGAACCAACTGGGAACACATTCAAAGTTAAATCAACCTGCCGAGGTAAATCAAAACCATCTTCAATATTATCTCTAACTACATCCGTTCGTTGTGAAAGCTGGTCGCGAAATAATAAATGGTTATTATTAAAATCCGTCATTTGTGCCGGCACATTTCCATTCCCCCATCGCGCAAATTCATTCTGCATTTCAAATACAGTTTGATTATACATATCATTTTCAATTGCAAGCAGTCGGTCGGTTTTATAAGATGTATTCATTACATCAGCAAATCGATTAATGAAATAATCTCTGAACCGATTATTCTGAATTCCCTGAAGCCAGATATTTATATATGGATTGTTAGGGTCTTGAGTTAACATGTAATTGATATGGTCATAATAACAATCAGTCCAGCTGTTACCGCCACCCATTGCCAGCTCCTGGTCAATTAACGCAAAGCGCCATCTGAAATTTGTTTTATCAGAACGATATAGTTTAATGTTATTGCCGGGCCAGTCAACATTACCCATCCATGATTCACCAATTATATAATCACTATAATAAGTCTGATCAATGTATTGGTCTGCCTGATCCCAATAACTATTAGAGGCCGGATTTAAATTGTTAAACGAATTGTAAGAAGACCAGAAGGAATCTACTGAACCAACCAAGGAACGAAGCACTAATTGATACCAATAACTCATTGATAAAATATCCAAAGAATCTTTATCAGCATTGTCTTTATCCTTAAAATATTCATCATCAAATTTTTCGCGCAACTCATATAAACCAAAGTAACCTCCATTGATATAAACTGAAATTGGTCGCCAGGCGGAATAATAATTATTCGTTTCTTCACTCATTAACCGAACCTGGCAGGCATCTTTATAAGGAAGTGTGAGATACTGATTACTACCATTTCGCAAGTAAAACTGACTGTACTTTGTTCTGTTCGGTCGGTTAGGTATTATGGCATAATTAACTGGCCCGGAACCAAGCACATCGTTGTCCAATTCTAATCGAAAAGAGTGTTGTGGATTGGAACGACTTCCACCGGCTCCCCCATCAATTTGCATCCCGCTGTTTTGCGAAAACACAAGTTGTTGAGTAGAATCAAAATATTCAACATAAGCTGGCTTCTGCCAATCAGAACCCCAATTATCAAAAATTCCAGAGCCTCCATAGAGATTTACATTATCAGTTACAACTGATAAAACCGGTGTAACATGGTTAAATCCAAAAAAGTAAGACGCTACAGTTACAGGACTTGGTAATACTCCATTTGTAAAAGCCCTTGCCCTTAACACCTGTGTGAATGAAATATTTATTGCACTCCCTGTATAAAGCGTTGATGAAGTCGTTGGATCACTGCCATCAAGGGTATAACGAATAGTTGATGAACCGCCATTTGGATTTGTAATTACCACTCCAATTGATGCTCCATAAAATCCTGAAGGGAGTGAAAATGTGGGAGGCAGCAGGTATCCTGCATACGCAAATGATAAATTATTTGTAGCATTTGGAGTTGATGTTCCAAATAGGGCAACATTGGTTGATGCATCAGGAGAAGAACCAGTGCTATTATCGAGGTTAGCGCAATTGACTAACAAACTGTTTTGTAAAACCTGTGAAGGAGAATAGAGATAAACACTTTCTAATCCATTTCCATCAATTTTAAAATTTGTATGCAGATAATTATTAGGATTAACAGGTTCAAAAGCGGATGTAACAGAGTTTGTTGAAACCATTTTCATATTAATATCAATATAATCATAGCTAACTGGGTCTGTACTAACTACATCAAAAGCAAGGGAGGAAATATTTCCTGCGGACAAACCTGCTGCAATAAGTTCTGATCCGAGTATAAGCATCTGGTGCCTTGAACTCCAATACCAGTTTCCATAAGGTGCAGGATAATCTGTTGGGGAATTATTTACGGTGCCTGTTCCAACAGTCATTCCATTTAATTTCATGTTTGGGCGTTGATTAACAGGTGTACCAAAGTTGGCCATGCATGATGCCGTACTGCCATCGTTATATGCAAGTGCAGTTGATGGAAACGAAGTTGCACTTTGATTGAAAACAGAATTAGTGATGTATCCGGTTGAACTCCATGAACAAGTATTTACTAAAATATTCGAAACACCATCCCAGTAAAATGGCGTCGTAAAATTGTGTGTATTCCATCCTATAGAAGGAACGAAGGTTCCAGTATTAATCACATTCGTAAACCCTGAAATGGGTTTGCGATCTTTTCCGCTGCAAAAAACAACTTTGTATTCGCCGGCTAAAATATTTACATGCGGAAAAGTCCACATGGAAGGAATGGCATTGTTATCAGTTAATGAATAATTATATAAATCAACTGTATCAGTTCCTGCATTATACAATTCAATCCAATCAGGATATTCTCCGTCTTCATCACTTATAGTAGAAAAGTTTCTGTTGCTCCCTTCATTGATGACAACCTGAGCATTCACGCTTAAATAAAAAATACTAATTAAGAGCGTACTGAAAATCAATTTAAATTTCGACATGTTAATTGTTGCGTTTGTGAAAATTTCATTTTACAATCGGTTCAAAAATATACTTTAATAGCTCAAATAGTTATTCCTCAAATGTTTTGAATCAACAAATAAAAAATTGAGTGTGATAATCAATATTTGTTCTAGAAAAAGAAATATCCAATTCCTTCAAATTGGGATACTGCTGTATAAAAAAGCGATTTTTTCTAAGTTACAAATATGAAGGAAGAAATCATATGGTGCATTTTATTCCCTTTCAACTATTTTTTTTGATCATGTTTTACTTGATTTATTTCTCAAATAAAAATCTGCCAAAACAAGTGCAGTCATAGCTTCCACAATGGGAACTGCACGAGGCAGCACACATGGATCATGACGACCTTTTGCTTCCAGTAAAACTTCTTCTCCTTCAGAGTTGATAGTTGATTGTTCTTTACTGATTGTTGCTGTTGGTTTGAAAGCGGCACTGAAATAAATATCCATTCCATTACTAATACCCCCTTGAATTCCGCCCGAGAAATTTGATTTGGTATAAGGGATACCGAGTTTCATTTCAAAGGCATCGTTGTGTTCCGAACCCTTCATTGCTGAACCTGCAAACCCACTTCCGTATTCAAAACCATGAACAGCATTGATACTGAAAATAGCTTTTGCCAAATCAGCCTGCAATTTATCAAACACAGGTTCGCCCAAGCCAACAGGAACATTTTTAATTACGCAATGAATAATTCCTCCGAGCGAATCGCCTTCCGCTTTTGTTTTTAAAATTTCTTCCTGCATTTGTTGCGCAACAATTTCATCCGGACACCGAACCAATGTTGAGTCAACACTATTCAAATCAATTTCAGAATATTTTTTATTCAGTTTTATTTTTCCAACCTGTTGCACATAAGCAGTAATGTGCATTCCTGTTTGCTTCAATAGCAATTGTGCAATGGCTCCTGCTGCAACTGATGCGGCTGTTACTCTTGCTGATGATCTTCCTCCACCCCGATAATCGCGAATGCCGTACTTCGTTTCATAAGTATAATCAGCATGTGATGGACGAAAAATATTTTTCATCGCTTCATACTCCTGTGGCTTTGCATCCGTGTTATTGATGAGCAAACAAATCGGAGTGCCCAAAGTTTTCCCTTCGAATACTCCGGAAAGAATGTGAATGGTATCGCTTTCATTTCTCTGCGTTGTGATTACAGATTGTCCCGGCTTTCTTCTGTCCAATTGATGCTGAATAAAACTTTCGTCAATTTCTAATCCTGCAGGGCATCCATCAATCACTGCTCCTACAGCCAATCCATGCGATTCACCGAAAGTAGTCACTTTAAATATTTCTCCAATGCTGTTTCCTGCCATCTGAATCTTTTCTTCTTTGATCTCCCTCTCCTTCGGAGAGGGTTGGGGTGAGGTTTAATTTTCTTTCTTTGCAAAACTAAAACGGAATTCAAAAGATGAGTTTATTAATTAAAAATATAAAAGCGCTTGCCGGAATTCATCCGAAAGAAAAATCATTATTGAAGGGAAATGAATTGAATAATCTTCCTGTAATTGAAAATGCATTTCTGTTAACTGACGGAGATCAAATAAAATCATTTGGAAAGACGGAAGAAATTTCTTCTCAGAATATTTCATCTACAACAAAAGAAATAGATGCAAAAGGAAAATTTGTTTTACCTGCATTCTGTGATTCACATACCCACTTGGTTTTTGCTGTAACAAGAGAATCAGAATTCGTTGATAAAATTTCAGGGCGCACTTACGAACAAATAGCAGCGAAAGGCGGAGGTATTTTAAACTCAGCAAAAAAATTGTCGGTTACATCTGAAGAAGAATTAGTTGATAGTGCATTGATACGATTGCAGGAAATCCAATCACAGGGAACAGGAGCAGTGGAAATAAAAACTGGTTATGGTTTATCTGTTGAAGCAGAATTAAAAATGTTGCGAGTAATACAAAAACTGAAAACACTTTCACCACTCACAATCAAAAGCACATTTTTAGGTGCGCATGCTGTTCCTGTTGAATACAAAAACAATCGCAATGAATACATCAGAATAATCATTGAAGAAATGATGCCTCGAATTGCTGATGAAGGATTAGCTGATTACTGCGATGTGTTTTGTGAAAATGGTTTTTACACTCCTGATGAAACTGATAAAATTTTACAAGCCGGATGGAAGTACAATCTCAAACCAAAAATTCACGCAAATCAATTAGCAATTTCCGGTGGTGTACAGGCAGGAGTTCGCAACAATGCAATCAGCGTTGATCATTTAGAAAATATTGGCGACGAAGAAATTTCTGTTTTAAAAAATTCCAACACCATTGCTACCATGCTTCCGTCAGCAGCTTTCTTTTTGCGATTGCCATATCCTCCCGCCAGAAAAATGATTGACGAAAATTTAACTCTTGCACTTGCTACAGATTTTAATCCCGGCTCCTCTCCTTCCGGACGAATGAGTTTTGTTATTTCACTTGCATGCATTCAAATGCGAATGACTCCCGAAGAAGCAATAAATGCAGCAACATTAAACGGCGCCGCGGCAATGGAACTCTCCAATAGTTTTGGATCTATCGCTATCGGTAAAAAAGCAAACCTGATTATCACCAAGGAAATTTCATCGCTCGCAAACATTCCTTATTTCTTCGGAAGAGATTGTATTGATCAGGTGATTGTGAATGGGGAGTAATTGATAATGGATAATGGACAATTGGTAATGGAATGGAGGTATTAAAAAATTAAAAGCGCTCCGAAATCGAAGCGCTTTTAATTTTTATAGTAGCAATTCAGCATACTGCAACTGCTTTCTGCCTACTGGCATTTACTCTTCTAAATCAGTAGAATTAGTTCCGACAATGGAATCATACGCTGCATACAGGGCACAAAAAGTAAGTGGAATTGTATAAAGTAATCCCACACCCAAGCATATTAATCCTAAAATATTAATGAGAAATAGTACAATGAAGAAAAGAAAGAATGAAACAAAATTTTTCCAGATGATTTTAAAACTTAAAGTGATGGCTTCAATAGCCCCCTTCTTTCCGAAAACAAGGATGTATTGACTGAATGAAAATCCAATCTGAACAATCAGCATAATAAAAAACAATGGAATAAGTTTAGCAATGAAACTTAAAAAAAACTGAAGAATCATCATCGGATCTTCATCGCCATTTCTGTAATTAGATACTAAGTCCATAATTTCTTTTATCTGCGTTCCCAATGCAATCAAAATATAAGGAATAGCGATGGCAGCATAAATTATTATCAGCAATAAATTCAGCAAAGCAAGTTGACCAATGAATTTGAAGCCACCGAAAAATCGTCCAAAATCGGTGCTTTTATTTTTTGAAATTTGAAAAGACATAATAAAAAATCCTGCATACAAAGCAGGCGCTATAAAAAACGAATTTGCTATGGAGCCAATAACAGGAACGAAATTGCAGGCAATACTGATTCCTAAAACTACAAAGATGAAACCTATATATCCTCCAAGGTTTCTGCTTAGGATTTTTGAACCGATAGAAAGAAACTTTCCGAGATCAAAATTGTAACCGTTACTTAACAGATTGTTTACCCGTTCATCGAAACTGATTTCGGCTGATTGAGAAATATTTTCGTCTAAGATTTGATTTTCCATAATTTTTAATTTGGATTATTGATTGGGATTGAAGGTAAATAAATATTTTACTTTCAAAATAAATTTTAACAAAATGTAATCGCAAAAAAAGAAGATAGCGCTAAAAAAGATGCCATCGCTTGAAGCGATGGCATCTTTATATGCAGGTCTGAAGTTTAATAAATATCATCCGTTAAAACCATCAAATCAATTTGTTTTTTTTCCATGTTTGTTTTTAATAATCGCACACGAACTTTTTCGCCCAACCTGAATTTGATTCCATATTTTTTTCCAATCAATTGATGATGTTTCTCATCATAAGAATAAAAATCACCCTTTATACTGTTAATCTTTATTAAACCTTCGCACTTGGTTTCAATTATCTCAGCAAAAAATCCGAAATTAGTAACACCGGTAACGAGCGCATCAAAATCTTTTCCCACTCTTGTTTCCATAAACTCCACCTGCTTGTATTTTACCGATGCACGCTCAGCTTCTGAAGCATTTCGCTCCATTGCCGAACTGTGCTTGCATTTATCCTCCAATAATTTATCCTCCTGATAATTTCCATCAAGCACTTGCGCAAGTATGCGATGACTCATCACATCGGGATACCTGCGAATGGGTGAAGTAAAATGTGTGTAATGCGGAAATGCTAAACCATAGTGCCCAATATTTTCTGATGAATAAATTGCTTTCGCCATTGTGCGGATTCCCAAACTCTCTAACATATATTGTTCGGGCTTGCCTTTTATTTCCTCCAGTAATTTGTTAAATGCTTTTGCAATGTGACTCGGTGTACTGAGATTCATTTTGTGCCCGAATGCCAATGCAGTTTCGCCAAATGCTTTTATCTTTTCATCGTTCGGAATATCATGAATGCGGTAAACAAACTTTACCGGTTTGCCACTTATTTTTTTCTTGCTCACGAACTCAGCCACTTTCTTATTGGCGAGCAACATAAAATCTTCCACCAATAAGTGCGTGTCTTTCCGTTCCTTAATAATTATTCCGATAGGTTTTTTATCTGCATCCAATTGAAATTTAATTTCAGTTGAATCAAAATTGATGCTTCCGTTTTTAAACCTTTTATCACGCAACTTGTATGCAAGCGAATTCAATGTTTTCAATTCATGACTGAAAATATCCAACTCACCATCCAAAACTTTTTGTGCTTCTTCGTAAGTAAATCGTTTATCGGAATGTATAACTGTTCGTCCGTACCACTCATTTACAATCTCTGCTCCTTCTGTCATTTCAAATACTGCCGAGAAACTCAGCTTATCTTCATTGGGCCGAAGTGAACACAACTCGTTTGATAACCGTTCCGGATACATTGTAACAGTTCTATCAACAAGGTAAACCGATGTTGCTCTTGCATACGCTTCCTTATCCATCTCGGTTCCCGGAATTGCATAATGCGATACATCGGCAATGTGCACACCTACTTCATAATTTCCATTGGGCAATTTCTGAAACGAAAGTGCATCATCAAAATCTTTTGCATCTTCAGGGTCAATGGTTACAGTAGTAATTTTTCTGAAATCACGGCGCTTTGCAATTTCTTCTTCACTTATTTTATCGGGCAACAATGCAGCTTCGGCTAATACTTCCTTTGTAAAATTTAATTTAAAATCATACTCCAGTAATATCGAATGCATTTCCACATCATTGGTTCCTGCAGGGCCAAGTACGAGTGAAACATTTCCTGTCGGGTGCTTTGCGCCTGTCACCCATTCGGTCATTCGCACAAGCACCTTATCTTTGGGTTTCGCGCCTTCTAATTTATCGGCAGGAATTAAAAATGTAACCGGAAACTGCGGCAGGTCCGGAACCATTAAATATTTTCCTTCATCAAAATGAATAGTGCCCGCATAATTTTCCTGCGCACGCTTTACCACTTCAATAACTTTTCCTTCCAGTCGCGATTTTCTTTTTATCGGAAACAGTCGCACTTTAACTATATCGCCTTCAAAAGCTTTTCCGGTATTTCGAAAATCAACGGCTATGTCCTTCTTGCTTTCGGGAGTGATAACCCATGCATTTCTGCTCTGTGTAAATTCAATCACGCCTTCAAATACATTTCCCGATTGCGGAGCGGTTGCATTTTCGCCATCTGCACTGTCAGTTTCTTTCTTTTTTTCTTTCGAAAGAAAAATCACTGTGCCTCTTTTGCTCAATCGGTTTTCGCTTACTAAAATAGTAACTGCTGCATGCAGTTGTTCGGCGGTGTAATTGTGTTTTAATTTTTTCTTGATTTGCTTGAACGATAATTTCGGTTCAACCGACTTCATAAAAACTTTAATCACTTCTTCCATTATAGCGGAAGGAACTTTTACTTCTTCTTTATTATTTTCTGACATAATTATTTCACAAAGGTAGAATAATCAATTGAGAGTTGATTTTGCCTCGCAAAATATTGACAATTTTTTAATGTTATTTATGTTTCCTCCGCAACCTGATATTTATGAGCTCAACACTTAATGAGAATAATACTGCAACATAAATAAATGCCTTGTTGATATGGATATCCAACCCTTCCATTATCAATGTAAATCCAATAAGAATTAAAAATGCAAGAGCAAGCATTTGTAGGGTAGGATGTTTATTTATTACATTGCTAATAACCCCACTGAACTGCATCATGATTAAGATTGAAATGATTACTGCAATTATCATAATCAAAATTAATTGAGTTAAACCAACCGCAGTTAAAATAGAATCGAATGAAAAAACCATATCCACCAAAATGATTTGCATAATCACTGGCCAAAAAGCACTTTTTGCCTTAACTTCTTTTTCGTTGTGTATTCCTTCTACCTTACCATGAATTTCAGAAGTTGATTTAGCCAACAGAAAAAATCCTCCAAGAATCAGTATTAAATCTTTTCCGCTTACACCCGCACCATCAGCAGCATGTTCAGCTCCCAACTGTTGCAGTAATGATTCAATGGGGAGTGTAAACAAGGGAGCAGTTAACCCAATAATTAATGATAAAAACAACAACAAAATTATGCGAATAACAAGTGCAAGTGCCAATCCAACTAATCTTGCTTTCCGTTGTTTTTCAACCGGCAGCTTGCTTGCAACAATTGAAATGAAAATAATATTATCGACACCTAAAACAATTTCAAGAAAAGTTAGTGTCAGTAAACTGACCCAGGTACTTGCTTCGGAAAAAATATGGTAATCAAAATTCATGGCGCGAAAATAAAAGATTGAAGTTGGTAAAAAACAAAAGCCATCTCAAATTATTGAGATGGCTTTTGAATTAATTGAATTTACTATTTTATTAATTCAATTTCTCCAGTTTAAAATTACTAATGCCCGAAGGTGATTTTACCGATAAGAAATAAACTCCACTTGCCAGCGCTTCAGCATTTATCACCCAATGATTTTTGTTTGAAGTAAACGAAGACCATTCAACCTCTCCCAATGTATTGAACAATGTAATTGATTCAATTTGCTGGGCACCCGAATAATTTACAGTGAAATTATTCATTGTTGGATTTGGAAATATTGTAAAGCCATCAACATTAATCAAATTATTTATTCCGGTAGTCACATCTAATGTTTGAGTAATGGTATCGCAACAATTGCTGTTGCAAACAATTAATGTAACTGTATAAGTACCATCAAATGCATAAGTATGCGTAGGATTCTGAATGTTATCAGTTAATCCGTCACCAAAATTCCAGTTATAGGAAATGGCTGTTGTGGGGTCAGTGAAACTATAAGTTGCATTTGTATTTGTATAAGTAAATGCAGCAGCAGAGAAATCTATTGTTGCGGTAATAGGAGTTCGAGCACTTACACAACCAGGAACCTGTATTTGCCAGTTATAAGGGAAGTACCAACGATCAGGATTGTTAGCGCTGTTTCCTGTAATAGATATAACACCTGGAATAGTATATGGATAAGATGCACCGGTTGTGTTTCGGTAAAGATTGGCAACAGCTAAAACTCCTAATTCGTAATTAGTTCCAATTGCAATATCCCAATTTAATGAAACTGTTTGCGCACCATCCAATACATAAATTGTAGTGTCCTGTAAAATATTTCCGTTACCATCCAATAATTCGAAAGTGCGATCAGCATCTCCATCTGCAAAAACATCACATGAAATCAAAGTGAACGGAGCTAAAGCATCAAATATCTGGTAACGATCAGTATTGCTTGTGTAAATACTGGTGGTACCAATGTTATTATCAACCGCGCCAACAAATTCAGGTGACGATGGAACCTCTTCTTCAACATAATAAGTTGTTGTGTTATTTAAAAAGCCGGTGTTAAAAGTTGAACCTGTATTTATAAGATTCCCTCCGGTAGGTGCATCGTACCAATTTAAAACTCCACCTCCTTGTCCAGCTGCATTTAACAGAAAAGATGTTGGGTTACAATTAGAATCATCAGTTGTAAGAGGAGCAGTTGGAAGATTTATAGTGATGTATAAAGTTTTAATCTCAGTTCCCAAACCAATTACATTATTCGCAACTAATGTTACGGTATATGAACCATTAGCGGTGTATGTATGAGTTGGATTTTGTTGAGTTGAAGTTCCACCATCGCCAAAATCCCAATCCCATGAAATTGGTGTTTGTGTGGTAATATCTGTGAAGTCAATTGTACCATCGCAACTTAAAGTTTCATTGGTATAGAAATCAACATTAGGCAAAGCGGTTTCACAAATCCAACTCGCAGCAAATCCTGAAGCCGTAACTCCTCCATCTGAAGTACTTACTAAAGTCAATGAACCTGAAGATGCTACTATGGTTCCCCCCGCAGGCAAACCTGTATTTGTATATTGACCTATTAAAGTGCTGGCAGTAGTTGGGCCATCGTATATATACAGGTAGTCATAATTATTTTCATAAAAGAAAGATGTAAATGTTAATGTTAAACCTGTTGAATTAGTAGGTGCAATAGTTATGGTGTCATTATGGTTATCAGTATAATTTCCGGCAGGGCCGCCGTTATCATACAACAAACCATCGCAACTTGTAAATGTTGAATTGCCATTAACAGGCATATTATAAATACACTGAAGATTTGAATCAACTTGTATTAATGCTGTATAGGTAATTGAATCAATACCACAAACTCCACCGTTGGTTACCAACTTCACATCAAAGGTTCCGTAATTATTGTAAGTGTGTATAGGAGAAATAGCCGTGGAAGTTGTGCCATCACCAAAATGCCATAGATAAGAACCACCATTTGCACTTAAGTTTTGAAAATGAAATATAGCCGGTGTTGTACAAGCAGTTGTTATGTCAACACTAAAATCCGAAACCACAGTTGGATCAAATGGCCCACCTACTCCAACAGCAAACCAGGCATCAGCCACCATTTGCACTTCAGGTGAACAAGGTCCATAAATATCAGTTGCAGCGTTTAATGTTGATTGACGGGCATCTGCATACTGTGCAGTTGGAAACATATAATCTCTCCATGCTTTGTACAAAATATCTGAAGCTTCAGCAAGTGAAAGTCCTGTAATATTATAAGCATCGCCATTGTCATTTGTTCCGCTTCCACCAACTGACATTAAATAAAACCAATAATTTAAAACACCACTATTTGTATGCACTCCACCATTATCAGGTCCTCCGGCTGCAACCCAATCAGGGCCCAAGTAAGTATCAGGTTGACCATATAAATGAGGATCTGACATGCTGCGAAAAGGGGTACCGAAATCTTCGCCTATTAACCAATCAGCCGTTGCGCCTCCACCATAAAATTCAACAGCAGTTCCAATACAATCACTGTAACCTTCATTCAATCCACCAGGCTCGTCCTGATAATTTAAACCGCAAGTCATTTGAGTTACTCCATGAGAAATTTCATGACCACAAACATCCAATGAAGTAAGAGGGCCTCCATTGCCATCGCCATATGTCATTTCGGTTCCATCCCAGAATGCATTGTAGTATCCAACATCATAATGCACATAGCTAATTAATTTCATTCCATTATCATCCACACTATTCCTATTATGATTGAGCCAGTAATAATCATAAGTCATTTCAGCACCATAATGAGCATCGGTCGCATATTCATCCAGGTTTGCATTCACATTATTCCAGATATTATCTGCATCGGTAAAATCAATTGCCAAAGCATAATCCATCCCTGTTTCCATGTTGTAAGTTTCAATTCCATCGCCTCTGTCTGCTTCACGCAGGCGATAACCTCCGGCAAAACTATCAGTGATAATTGTTTGCGTTCCTACATAACCAGTAACAGCTGATCCGGTTGCATCAGCATCAAGAATTCTGTTTACTGAATTAATTATTACTCCGGTATTTGCATCAACAAAAATATAATTGCGGCTTAATGGAGCTATTGCAAATACATCAAAACGATAACACAAACGAAAATCTTTATTGTTGCCGTTAACTGATGTATACATCAATTCACCTTTTGGATAAAAAGTCTCTTGTGAATTTTGAATTTGTTCCGTTGTCATTTTTGAAAAAGCCGGACTTTGCCAGCGATATGTTTTTGCATTGGTATGTGCAAGTGCAAAATTCAAGGCGGTTGATTCATCCATTGAAATATCATTCAACGCATTGATTTGAGTAATAAAACTACCACTGCATGAAATTACATTCCCATTCTGAAGATGTGCAATCCACATGGTGTTTGCAACTGGTATTCCGCCCCAGGTTTCCTGATAATGAATGTGCGAATTCTTTTTTTCATCAACAGATGTTTGCATTTCTTTCAACCCAAATTCTCTTGAAGTTTTAAAAGCAGCGCGCATCCATCTTTCAAAATACTGAACCGGAATTTCATTAGCTGCACTCATGAAAATGTAATTCGGAAAACCGGTTTTGTCGTTTGTGATGATGCGGCTCGTTCCGTTTATTAATTTGTTTGAAGCAGCACCTGTAATTTCCCGTGCTTGTGAATTTATTGCTGCTAACAGAATAACAACAACCTTAAAAATTTTTTTAATCATTAATTTATTCTGAAAGGATTCGTGAATCTTTGATTTCATCAGGATTTTGATTTTTGGTGCACCGAAAATAGCCGAGTTGAGCAGTAATGCAAACTTTCATTTAACTCTGAAAAAACTTTCGGCTCTGAATACTTTTAACTTGTTTTGCAGTTGATGAATAGAAAAATTATTGTGGCTATTGACGGTCATGCTTCTTGCGGAAAAAGCACTCTTGCAAGGCAGTTGGCAAATAAACTTGGCTATATATATGTTGACTCCGGTGCTATGTATCGCGCAGTAACTTTGTATTTTATTGAGAATGGAATTGATTACCGAAACAAAGGGCAAATGATAAGTGCGCTGAAAAATATAAATATCAGTTTTCAATACAATGAAAAAACAGAAATGCCTGAAACTTTGTTGAACGGAAATGTGGTGGAAAAAAAAATACGCTCCATGAAAATTTCGGAAGCCGTGAGTCCTGTGAGCTCCATAAAAGAAGTTCGTGAATTTTTAGTGGCACAGCAACAAGCAATGGGAAATCGGAAAGGATTAACAATGGATGGTAGAGATATTGGTACGGTGGTTTTTCCGGATGCTGAATTAAAAATATTTCTTACCTCAAATGAAAAGATAAGAGCTGAACGACGATTTATTGAATTACATAAAAAGGGAATTGATGCCACATTGGAAGAAGTGGTTCACAATCTTGAATCTCGTGATTATGAAGACAGCCATAGAATTACAAGTCCACTTTACAAAGCCGGAGATGCAATAGAATTAGACAATACAAACCTGAGTGAAGAACAACAATTGGAGTTTGCACTCAATCTGGTGAACGAAAAAATAAGCGAGCTGCATAAAGCACAATTTGAAAAAGCTGAATTGAACAAAACAGATTTTAATTAGTTATTAAATAAGAATATGTTTGTAAAAATTGACGACAACAGTGGATTTTGTTTTGGAGTGGTGTATGCCATTCAAATGGCAGAAGATGAATTGGAAGAAAACCAACAACTCTACTGCCTTGGCGATATTGTTCACAATGACATTGAAGTAAAACGATTAACCGATAAAGGTTTAAAAATTATTAATCACGAAGATTTACAGAACCTGCACAACTGTACCGTATTGATTCGTGCACATGGCGAACCACCTGAAACATATTTAACAGCCTTACAAAACAATATTAATTTGTTGGATGCAAGTTGCCCGGTTGTTTTAAAATTACAGAACCGTGTTAAAACCGCTTATGATAAATTACCGGAAGCTAAATCGCAGATTGTGATTTTTGGAATTCCCGGGCATGCTGAAGTAAATGGATTGATGGGACAGACCGATAAAAATGCAATCATCATTACCACCGAAGCTGACCTTGATAAAATTGATTACCACAAACCGATTATTCTTTTTTCGCAAACAACAAAGAGCACCGATAAATTTTATAAAATAAAACAACTGATTGAGGAGCGTGCTTTAGCAGTTGGAAATATCAATGTATCAGCCAACGATACCATTTGCCGGCAGGTGAGTAATCGGGAGCCGCAATTAAAAATATTTTCAACCAAGCACGATGTAATCATTTTTGTTGGTGGAAAGAAAAGCTCGAATGGAAAGGTTTTATTTCAGGTGTGCAAGGAAGCAAACCCCAACACTTATTTTATATCATCAGCTGAAGAATTAAATGCTGATTGGTTTTTGAATTGTGAATCAGTTGGAATATGTGGAGCCACCTCTACCCCATTGTGGTTGATGGAAAATGTTGCTGAAACCATCAGAGAAAAGTATTCGCTTAATACTGCAGTTTAAGTATTAAAATAATTATACCACTACTTCCCTTTTAGCAAGGCTGTCGTGAATCTGAACCAATGTATCCTGCAAATTATATTTCCAATCCCAACCCGGATAATGTTTTTTAAATTTTGAAACATCGCTGATGTACCAGATATGATCGCCTATGCGATTGGTATCGGAATAAGTAATATTTATTTTCTTACCTGAAATTTGTTCGCAGATTTTTATGGCTTCCATCATGGAGCAATTGGCAAACCGCCCACCCCCTGCATTGTAAGCTTCACCTTGTTTTGGATTCTGATAATAATGCCAGAACATATTTACCAAATCAAAACTGTGAATGTTATCGCGCACTTGTTTTCCCTTGTATCCAAAAATGGTGTAATGACTTCCTGTAATTGCGCACTTCATCAGGTAGGCAAGAAAACCATGCAGTTGTGTTCCACTGTGATTGGGTCCGGTTAAACAGCCTCCGCGAAACACGCCTGTGTTCATTTCAAAGTATCTTCCATATTCCTGCACCAATATATCAGCAGCAACTTTTGATGCGCCAAATAATGAATGCTTCGTGTGGTCAATACTCATTTGCTCATCAATTCCTTCTTTGAAATACGGGTGCGATTTATCTATCTCCCATCGGGTTTCAGTTTCAATAAGCGGAAGAAAATTCGGGTTATCGCCATACACTTTATTGGTGGATGTGAAAATAAAAACAGCTTTCGGGCAGTGAAGCCGTGTCATCTCCAGCATGTTTAAAGTTCCGTTTGCATTCACGGTAAAATCAGTGAACGGTTCTTTAGCTGCCCAGTCGTGACTTGGCTGTGCTGCGGTATGAATGATTAAAGAAATATCGGTCCCATATTCTTTAAATATTTTTTCTAAAGCGGCAGTATCTCGAATGTCAGAATTGTAATGAATGTAATTTCCAAAAGTATTTTCCAATCTCTTTTCGTTCCATTCGGTAGATGCTTCCTTACCAAAAAAATATTGACGGAGATTATTATCTATTCCAATAATTTTATCGAATCGGGTTGATAAAAATTCAACTGACTCACTACCTATTAACCCTGCTGATCCGGTGACTAAAGCTATTTTCATGAAAGTATGGGTTCTAATGCGTGTTCATTTTCGCGGAGCCAAAAGTAAATATCTTCCAGTATCTCTTTTGAACTAATTGCAGGTTTCCACCCTGTTAATTTTGTAATCTTCGTATTATCAGTAAAGTAAATCCGAATATCGGCTTGTCGGTTTTCAGGAACAGAATCAATCTCAATTTTATTTCCTGTAATTTCCTGACACAACGCAGTCAGTTCTTTTAGCGATAAACTTATTTCTCTCCCACCGCCTGCGTTCAAGGTCATTCCGTTTACTTTATCCAGGTTGTGGACTTCCCAATCAACCAAGCGAAACAAATCTTTTACATGCAGCACATCGCGCACCTGCTTGCCTTCACCACCATAACCGATATATGATAATTTCTTTTTCCAGAAATGTTTTGCAAGCCACAGTACCACAACACCTTGATCAACTTTTCCCATTTGCCAAGGACCGGTTAAAACTCCACAACGATTAATAACAGATTTTAACCCATAAAAATGATTGTATTCAGTAATTAATAATTCTGACGAAAGTTTTGATGCACCATAAAAAGACCGGTACCCATCCATCGGAAAGTTTTCTGCAATTCCATTTGATGATACTCCTGAAATTTCCTGAATATCTGTTAATTCAAACCGGTTTTCTTCTTCCGTAAAAAGCAATTGTTCTATCGGTTCAATGGGATATACACGACTGGATGAAAGAAAAATAAAATTTGCTTTACAGTTTTTTGCAAACTCCAGACAGTTAATTGTGCCAATCAAATTGGTGTTTAATAAATAATCAGTACTTGAATTTATACCTGCAAGCACCGATGGTTCGGCTGAACATTCAATCACAACATCAACTACACCAACTGATTGAAAATCTTCTTTGTTTCGAATATCGCCGTGCACAAATTGAATTCCTGCTTTTAAAAACCGATTGAGGTTTAACTCACTTCCCTTTCTTCTTAAATTATCAAAACAAATAATTTCATACTCCGCATATTTTTCACGAAAAGCAATAGCTAATGAACTGCCTACAAATCCAGCACCTCCGGTAATTAGAATTCGTGTTTTCATGAAAATGTAATTCGGTCAAAAATAATTTAAAACACCAAAGCGAAAATAAAATCGTGTTGATATACCAATTGAACAATTTTGTGAAAACAATAAACACTGTGAGTATGATAGTATATTTGTTAAACTATAAAATGCAGAAGAATAACTTGAACGAATGAATGCAGAAACAGAATACAAACCACTTGATGGAAATGCTGTTAAAGTTTCAGTTCGTGAAGCCACGAACCGAGGCTGGAAAAATTATATTAAAATGAAAATGAAATTTTTTTTCCTTGTTCTTAGTAGTTTAGCAAGAATTTATTTTTGCAATGCACAAGTTGGTTTAATTGATTCCACATTTGGAGTCAATGGCAGAACTACGAATTTTCTATGGGCTTGGCACATTGCAGTTCAAACTGATGATAAAATTTTAATTGCAACTTCTCATGACTTTGATGCAATGCACGAAAATGATTTTGGCTTATGCAGATTCAAGTCAAATGGGAGAGTAGATAGCACTTTTGGAATTAATGGGAGAGCAACAGGGGCAGGAGCTGATTTTGATGCTGGGGTAGATTGTGAAGGACTTGCTTTGCAATCCGATGGTAAAATTGTTGTTTCCAATTCGGGAAATAATCATGATAAATTTGTGATTGCGCGATATAATACAAACGGGCAATTAGACCTAAACTTTGGAATTAATGGTTTTGCAAAAACTTCATTAGGTAGCTGGATCGAATCTCCGGTTTTAGTTGTTCAGCCAGATGGAAAAATAATTGCCGGAGGTGATGGCCACATACCTGCTTCAGGCGGAAGCTGGAGCGAATTTGTGCTGATCAGATATAACGCAAATGGCAGCATTGATAATAGTTTTGGTAATGCAGGAGTTGTAAATACCGGTTTTTCAAGACCGCGAGCATTTATACAATCATTAGCTTTGCAGCAAGATGGAAAAATAGTTGCTGCCGGATATACTGGAGATACTTCTACTGGAGGTTGGAAGTTTGCGCTTGCAAGATATAATTCAAATGGAACATTAGATAATACATTTGGTATTGGAGGAAAATCAGAACCATTTGTTGGGAGTAATCAAGGTGATGGTGTTTTCAGTTCAGTGATTGTGTTATCAGACAATAAAATTTTGTTAGGTGGTGGTGATTATTGGATTGGAGGATCTGACAGTTATGGCTTAATAATGAAGTTGAATGTAGATGGTTCTTTTGACACCTTGTTTGGTGACAGCGGGTTACTAATAGCAGACTTTGACCTGTTTAATTCATCGGGGAATTATTTATCCGACATTAAGTTGCAAGCTGATAACAAAATAGTTGCAGTTGGATATTCAGCTTTTAATTCAGGTGAATATGATTTTGCAATGGCAAGGTATAATTCAAACGGCTCAATAGATTCTACTTTTGCATTAAATGGTCAGTTTGTTGATTCTTTAAATGGGATATATCCGACAGCGGTTGCTTTGCAATCCACTGGGAAAATTGTCACTGCTAATGGTTTTGTATTCAGGTTTTTGAATGATACTTTTCTCGGTACTCTTGATTTCTCCGAAGCAAGTAACACACTTTTAATTTATCCAAACCCGATACAATCACAAGCAACTCTCCAATATGTTCTCACTCAAGATGAGCAAATAAGTATTGAGTTATTTGATATGCAAGGTAAATTGGTGCAGCAGTTTTTTACAAATGAAACCCGCACAACAGGCAAGCACGAAGAAGTGTTAAACCTAAATGAGTTTCTGCCAGCAGGTAGTTATATTATAAATATTGGCAACAGAAAAAACTCGCAGGGAGTTAAGGTGGTGAAAGAATAAAAAATGAGAGATAAAATATACAATAATCCACTAAACTCAATAGCACCCGTGTCCTATACTGCTCAATCCACTTGCGGCGGGAGACACGGGTGAAAAGGGAAGAGAGCACAAAATCCTCACATTTTATTTCACCACTCACCGGCATACTTCAAATCCTGACCTGTCTGAAATTTAAGGTAATCATATTTCAGTTTTGTTATTTGGCGGATGTGTAAATAATCATGCGCCAACCAATTTGTTAAAAACAATTCGCCATTCAATGCGCCGAATTTCGGATGCATGTATGCTTGCTTATAATCAGGTGACGAAAGTGAGTTCAACCACTTAACAGAATTTTTTCTTTCAGCTAAAAACTGATTCAGCATTTCATGATAATCCTTATTGATGTAATCGTTTTGTATAACCAACGCAACAGGATCAATACCCGGCATTGGTAAATCCGGAGTGGTTAAAACATGATTCAATCTCGCTCTGAAATCTTCGCGTTCCTCGTCATACAAATGACAAACAATTTCAAGTAAGCACCACTTATCCGGCGCTGGTTTCCACATGTATTCTTGTTTGGAAATTGCTGATAAAATTGATTTAAAATCATCCCAATTATTATTGAGTTCTGAAATAATAAAGTGTGATTTGAAAGAAGATTCTTCTGTCATAACAATTTTTCTTTTCGTGAAATTAACTCAAGTGTTTTTCTTTTTAAACTCCTTCCAGAAATCAGGAAAAGATTTGTTCACCACTTTTTCATTATCAAAAGATATGGAAGAAACCAGGGAAGCAAGCGGGGCAAAACTCATAGCAATACGGTGGTCATTTTGAGTGGGGAGTTTTAAGTTTAAATTTTTTAGTTCAAAATTCTTTGCATCAATTGAAAAAGAATTCTTCGTTTGTTTCACGCTGCAATTCAGTTGCTTTAGCAATTGAGCAAACACATTTGCCCGTTCGCTTTCTTTTGAGTTGAGGTGCGATGTGTTTTTGAATGTTGCGTTAATTTTTTTAGCAGCACAGGTTACAACCAATGCAGGAAATAAATCAGGACAATCTTTAACATCGAAAATCAGTTTCTTATATTCTTTGTGCCTTTGCGACTTTGCGGTTAAAATATTTTCAATCAAAACTCCTTTCTCATTAAAAGTACTTTTCACACCGAACACTTCAAACAATTCAGCAACCACTCTGTCGCCTTGCAGTGAATCATCTTTCAATCCTTTCAATAAAATTTTGCTTCCGGGATTTAATTCAGCGAGTTCATAAAAATAAGAAGCCGCACTCCAATCAGGTTCGACCGAAAAGTTTTTTGATTGATATTTTCCCGGAGAAACAGAAATAGTTTTTTCATTCTCTGTTACTTCAATTCCAAATTCGCGCATCAACTCAATGGTCATATCAATGTACGGACTGCTCACTACTTTTCCTTTCAACGATAATTGCAATCCGTTTTTAAATGTTGGAGCAACTAACAACAACGCAGAAATAAATTGCGAGCTGATGCTTGCACTGATATTCAGCATCCCTCCTGCTAAATTTCTTCCATTAATCAGCCAATGATTTTTCTTTCGCTCAATATCTCCACCCAATTTTTTTAATGCATCAATCAACGGTTCATTTGGTCGTTGCATTAATCGTTTGCTACCTGAAAGTTTGCATTCACTTTCTCTAGTTGTAAGGAAAGCCAAAAGAAAACGAAGCGTTGTTCCGCCCTCTCCTGCATTAATATTTTTATTTTTTAACTGAAGTGCTTGCGTTAAAATTTTTGTGTCATCAGCTTCCGATAAATTTTCAATCTTAAATTTTTTATCGCACAACGCTTGAATAATCAATACACGATTGCTGATGCTTTTTGATGAAGGAAGATTGATTTCCTTACTGATTGGGCCTTCAATATGTTTTAATGTGAATGACATTATAACTGACGATAATAATTCAAACTTTCCCTTATCAAGTCAATTGTCACTTCTTTTTCCCAATACGGTTTCCCGATTCTTTTAAGCAGCACCGGTTTTATTTTTCCTTTTATATTTTTTTTATCCGATGATATAAATGAAATCACATCATCAATATCCTTCTCTTTAAATTCAACTTTTGGAAAATTACACTTTAAGAAATCAAGCTGTTCAGAAAATACATTATCAGCTGGTTTAAATATTTTCTCTGACAAATACAATTCACAAATCATTCCGGCTGCCACTGCAATACCGTGTGGAATTGGTTTCTTTTTCAACAAACAAAAACTTTCCAAAGCATGACCAACAGTATGCCCCAAGTTTAATTGCTTTCGCTGACCTTCTTCATATAAATCTTTGTCAGTAATTTTTAATTTGAATTTAACTGCACCAGAAATCTGTTCTTCAATGAATTCAGCATTATCAAAATTCAAAACAAAATTTTTCCATTCATTCAATCCACCAAGTATTGCCTGCTTTGCTATTTCTGCATGCGCACTGAGTATTTGTTCTTTGGGTAAAGAGTTTAACCATCCTGTTGAAATAAAAACAGCTTTCGGTTGAGCAAATGTTCCCAATTGATTTTTATGATTTGCAAAATCAATTCCTGTTTTCCCTCCAATAGATGCATCAACCATCGCAAGCAAAGTAGTTGGCACATGAATAAAATCAATTCCTCTTTTAAAAACAGAAGCAGTGAAACCGCCAATATCAGTTATCACTCCTCCCCCTAAATTTATTAATACAGATTTCCGATCTGCAAGTGGTAAAATTTGTTCCCATAATTTTTCGGCAGACGAAAGCGTTTTATTTTCTTCTCCTGATTGAATGGAAAGTGAATGATAATCTTTCAACTTACATAACTCAACTAACTTCGGTAAACAAAGCCGTTCGGTATTTGAATCGGTGAGAATTATGATGGAAGAATAATTTCCTCTTCGTAAAAACCGCCGCAACGATTTTAATTCATCATCGATAAAAACACGATGAAATTTTCCTTTAATAACTGCGAACCTGCTCATAAGATTTTACGCGCTCTAACGATTCCAGACTCCATGCATCAGCAGGTGCTGAAAAATATTGTCGAATTTCTGTCCATGTGGAACGGAACAATTCTGAGAAGCGATACTTATTCAATGCTTGTTCATCGCGCCAGATGCTGTAAGTAAAAACCACATCACTTGAACCGGCTTCATTCAGTAATTCCAAATGCATGCATCCTTCAAACCCTGAAATACTATCTTTTATTCTGCTGAACAATGCGCGAAATTCATGTACACATTCAGGTTTAAATTCCATCTTAACAATTCTAACTATCATTTTTATAAATACATTTTTATTAACTCAAAACTTCAAACCCGAAACCCGAAACTATTTTTTACTTGAATTCAATTTGTACTGTGTCATTCAATTTCAATCCTAACAAACCTGCCATGCTTCCATGCTTCATAAATAATTCAATGTAGCCTGCTGAATTTACAATACATGAAATATTTCCCTCCTGAATTGAACTGTAGTTTTCTTCTAACTTATCAATGTCGTTATTTCGTCTGAAGGTCACAATAAATTTCCTGTCTTGTCTTATTTTTTCAAATTCTTCCTTGCGAACATTCAAAATCACATTTTCAAAACGATCAATATGTAACACTTGTCCTTTAATGTAATTGTGATTTACTATTGGGCGAAACGAAGCCGCACTAATAATAGATGAAACCGGGTCACCAATCTCTTCCAATATTTTTCCTTCGCAAATTGCTTTCGCTGCACGCACATACAAACCTGCAACTGGCAAAGTTGTTTGTACTTCATCATCCCTTAAATAATAAATTCGTTCTGGTTGTTTCCCTTCAAATACCAACGCAAACAAACCATTATCCGGACCAATGAAATTGTGTTCGTTATATTGAATCACAAGATGTTTCATCCCTCTGAGCCTGCTCGTATCAACTCCAACAATGTGAATGGTTCCATTTGGAAAATGATGATATGAATTTATTAACACATAGGCAGCCTGTGAAAAACTAAATGGTTCAACATCATGTGTGATGTCAATAATATTTACATCCGGAATTGCTTTTAATAACTCGCCTTTCAACACCGCCACATAGTAATCTTTGAGGCCAAGGTCGGTGGTGAGAGTAATCAGATTCATTTCGCGGAATAAATAATTGTTGACAAATAACAACAATGAAATCTGAATTTGTGTTTGTGTCTTATGACCATTGAAAGTGGATAAAATAAAAAAGTGTTTTTTTTAGTGAACTTATATTTGAAATCTAAACGCCGCTATAAACTTTGACAGAACTAACAATTACGCTCGACGCTATTGACCCGGTAGAATTTTTAGGTATCAACAATTCAAGACTGCAAATGCTCAAACGAGCCTATCCGAAACTCAAAATTGTTTCTCGAGGAAATCTGATAAAAGCAGAAGGAACCAACGAAGATCTGACCTCGCTCGACGACAAAGTGAAAATGATGATTCAGTTTGTGGAGAAGTACGGTCGCATCAGTGATAAAACCACTGAAGATTTATTGGGCGATTCGAACCCATCGGAACTGGATGCATTCAAATTTGCAGAAGATGTTATAGTCTATGGAACCAATGGATTAACTGTGAAAGCGCGCACAGCCAATCAGAAAAAAATGGTGACCATGTCGGAAGAGAATGATATCATCTTCGCAATTGGACCAGCAGGAACCGGAAAAACATATACTGCTGTTGCATTGGCTGTTCGTGCCTTGAAAAACAAGCAGATTAAAAAAATTATTTTAACCCGACCTGCAGTTGAAGCCGGTGAAAGTCTTGGTTTTTTGCCAGGAGATTTAAAAGAAAAGATTGATCCGTATCTGCGACCGTTGTATGATGCATTAGATGATATGATTCCGCCTGATAAACTGAATTATTACATAGCCAATAGAACAATTGAAATTGCTCCGCTTGCCTTTATGCGCGGCCGAACACTTGATAATGCATACATTCTTTTAGATGAAGCGCAGAACACGACAGACTCGCAAATAAAAATGCTTCTAACCCGAATAGGGCCAAGCGCTAAAGCAATTATCACTGGAGATTTAACTCAGATTGATTTACCTAAATACCAACGCAGTGGTTTGTTTAAAGCATTGGATATATTACAAAACATTGAAGGCATTGGTGTAATTTTTCTGAATGAAAGCGATGTGGTTCGCCATCGTTTAGTAAAACAAATTATTAAAGCTTATGGCAACAGTGATGATAAAGCGAAAGATGATGCCGCAGGATTGAAAAAATAATTTTCAATCTGGTATTTAATTAATAATTCAAAATCTTCAAATCATTTAATGACAACAATACAAGCAATCGTTCTCGGTATCATTGAAGGGCTAACTGAGTTTCTTCCAATATCATCGACAGGTCACATGATAATCGGAACTGCTATTCTTGGTATTCAGCCCGATGATTTTGTAAAAATGTTTACTGTAAATATTCAGTTCGGCGCTATTCTTAGTGTGGTTGTGTTATACTGGAAAAAGTTTTTTCAGTCACTGGATTTTTATTACAAGCTGATTGTGGCTTTTATTCCGGCTGCAATATTCGGTGTGTTGTTAGATAAATACATTGATGAATTATTAGGAAGCGTTGAGGCGGTAGCGCTTGCTCTTTTATTAGGTGGGATAGTTTTATTGTTCATTGATAAGTATTTTGTAGCAAATGAAAAAGAAACAGAAAAAAATATCAGTTACCTCTCTGCATTAAAGATTGGTTTCTTCCAGGTTATATCCATGATTCCCGGCGTATCACGAAGCGGCGCAACAATTGTTGGCGGACTTTCACAAAAACTAAATCGCAAACAAGCCGCTGAATTTTCTTTTTTTCTTGCTGTTCCTACAATGGCAGCAGCAACTTGTTATAAACTATTAAAGAATTATAAACTGATTGATGCATCTAACATTAAATTATTATTGATTGGAAATGCAGTTGCATTTATTGTGGCCTTGATTGCAATCAAAGCATTCATTGGCATTTTGAATAAACATGGTTTCCGTTGGTTTGGAGTTTATAGAATAATCATCGGCGCAGTACTAATTATTCTTCTCGCGCTAAAGATTAATCTTGCAGTGTTATGACATTGCAGGAGATAAAAGAAGGTAGTGTTTTATTAATTGATAAACCATCACGGTGGAGTTCATTTGATCTAGTAAAAAAAGTGAGCTTACTTGCCCGACCAAAAAAAGTTGGTCATGCTGGTACGCTCGATCCGCTTGCAACCGGTCTCATGATTATTTTAACAGGAAGCAAAACAAAAGAAATGCTTCAATTAAACGCAGGCGAAAAGGAATACACCGGTACATTTTTTATTGGCGCTACCACGGAGTCCCATGATTTGGAACGACCTGTTGATGCAACTTTTCCAACCGAACATATTACTGATGAACTGATATATGAAATTGCAAAGAGTTTTGTTGGAGAGTTTGCACAAACCCCGCCATTGCATTCAGCAAAAAAAAGAGATGGCGTTCGTTATTATAAAATGGCAAGGCGAGGTGAAGAATTTCAACGAATAAAATCGTGGGTAGAATTAAAAGTGTTTGAAATCACCCGCATCGCTTTGCCTGAAGTTGATTTTAGAATTGTTTGCAGTAAAGGTTTTTATGTTCGTTCGCTGGCTCATGATTTTGGCCAGAAACTTTTAAGTGGCGCTCATATAATTGCATTACGGAGAATTCGCAGTGGAGAATTTAATGTGAAGGATGCTTATACCATTGAATCGTTTACTGAATTTGTGTTAAAGGAAAAAGAGAATTACCAGAATGAAAGTTTATCACAGCATCAATAATCTCCCGCTGTTTAAAAATCCGGTTATCACCATTGGAACTTTTGATGGTGTGCATGAAGGTCATCGCAACCTGATTCAAAAAATAAAATCTCTCTCTAATGAAAAGCAAGGTGAAAGTGTTCTCATAACTTTTGATCCCCATCCACGATTAGTTGTTTATCCCGATGATAAATCATTGCGCATACTTACAACCCTGAACGAAAAAATTTCTTTACTGAAAAAAGAAGGAGTTGATCATTTGATTGTGGTTCCATTCACCAAAGAATTTTCATTGTTATCCGCAAAAGATTATTTGCAAAATTTCTTAATCGAAAAACTTCATCCTTCAATAATTGTTACTGGTTACAATCACTCATTCGGTCATCATCGGGATGGAAACATTGAGATGCTTCGAAGATTTGAAAATGAATTTCATTACAAAGTTGAAGAACTAAACAAACAATTGGTTGATGACATTGCTGTGAGCAGCACACGAGTTCGTATAGCATTGAATGAAGGTGACATAGAATTAGCAACAGATTTACTTGGTCACTCCTACTCTATTTCCGGAATTGTTGTCCATGGTCAGCACCTCGGAAATAAAATCGGATTCCCGACTGCGAATATTTCAATAAATAATTCGCTTAAATTAATTCCTGCAGATGGCGTCTATGCAGTTCGTGTAAATTATAAAAATGAAAAACTGAAAGGCATGATGAACATTGGTAACCGCCCAACTGTAGATGGTTTGCATCACAAACTCGAAGTACATCTTCTTGATTTCAATAAAGATTTATACAATGAAGAACTGGAAATTCATTTTGTAAAACAATTGCGTGAAGAGAAAAAATTTTCTTCCGTTGATGAACTGAAGGAACAATTGAAGTTGGATAAAGAGAATACAATTACTGTATTGAAATAAATTGAAATGAAAATCTTACTCCTCTCCTTTACCCGTTCCGAAGAAAAATACATTGTTGAAGGTGTTACTGAATTTGAAAAGCGGATTAAAAAATACAATTCATTCGAAACAAAAATTATAAAAGCCAAAGCCGAATCAAATTCAACAGAACAATTAAAAGCAGAAGCAAAATTGCTGGAACAATATTTTGCATCAGATTCCATTGTTGTTTTAATGGATGAGCAAGGGAAACAATTCACTTCGAAAAAATTTTCTGATTTCCTGCAATCAAAAATGAACACCGGAATAAAGAATCTCGTATTTGTTATTGGCGGAGCGTATGGTTTTTCAGATGAAATAAAAAAGAAAGCAAACGATTTAATTTCCCTTTCGCCACTGACCTTTCCCCACCAGCTTGCAAAACTTATTTTCTGCGAACAACTGTATCGTGCATTTACAATTTTGAAAGGAGAAAAATATCATCACCAATAATATCGGTAGTAACTAATTAAGAATGAAAATAAAAAAGCCGCTCTGAAAATTATTTCAGAGCGGCTCATTTTTTAATTTAAATTAGTTATTTCTCTTTCGAGCAACATTCCTTTTTACCGCCTTCTTTGCAACAACCTTTGTTACCTTCTTCTTTGCACTTTCCGTTATTTGAGCAATCAGATTTGCATTTGTCTTTGCATTCGTTGCAACAAACACCTCCGCTCATTTCTCCTCCCTTCTTGCAGCAATCCATTTTTTCATGTCCTGTACAATTACCCATTTCTCCCTTGCACTGTTCCATACCTTCCTTGCAATGCATTGAATCTCCCATCATCATTCCACCATCTTTGCAGCAATTCATTCCTTCATGACCTTCGCAATTCATTTTTTTACCTTCACATTCGCCCTTCATCATACCATGATCACAGCATTCCATTTTATTCATGCAGGCATCATCACCACCATTGCTCACACTCGAATTAATAAATGGATGTCCAATTGATGGCGCAATTACTAAACTCACAATCGACATCAACTTAATTAAAATATTCATTGAAGGACCTGAAGTATCTTTAAATGGATCGCCAACAGTGTCACCTGTAACAGAAGCTTTATGCGGTTCTGATTTTTTATAAAAAGTTTCTCCGTTTATGACCGCACCTTTTTCAAAACTCTTTTTTGCATTGTCCCATGCACCACCTGCGTTTGATTGAAACATTCCCATCAACACACCTGACACAGTAACACCGGCTAACATTCCACCCAGCACTTCAGCACCAAAAGTGAATCCAACAATAATTGGAACTGTAATGGCAATTGCACCTGGTGCCATCATTTTTCTTAAAGAAGCATTTGTAGATATTGCAACGCACTTATCATATTCAGGTTTTCCGGTTCCTTCCATAATTCCCGGAATCTCACGAAACTGGCGACGAACTTCTTCTACCATTGCCATCGCAGCTTGTCCCACTGCAGAAATTGCAAGTGAGGAAAATATAAACGGAATCATTGCACCAATAAACAATCCTGCCAGTACATCTGCCTGGTAAATATCAATTTTATTAATGCCGGCGATACCAACGAATGCAGCGAACAAAGCGAGAGATGTTAATGCAGCACTCGCAATTGCAAATCCTTTTCCGGTTGCAGCGGTTGTGTTTCCAACAGCATCGAGTGTATCTGTTTTTTCACGAACTTCTTTTTCCAACTCACTCATCTCTGCAATTCCTCCTGCATTATCAGCTATTGGACCGAATGCATCTATTGCTAATTGCATTGCAGTAGTTGCCATCATTCCGGCGGCAGCTATTGCTACACCATACAAACCTGCGAACATAAATGAACCATAAATTCCGGCTGCTAAAACAATGATTGGTGCAACGGTTGATTCCATTCCCACTGATAATCCTGCAATAATATTTGTAGCATGTCCGGTTGATGATTGACGAATGATAGAATTTACCGGACGCTTGCCCATTGAAGTATAATATTCAGTTATCAAACTCATTAATGTTCCAACCACTAAACCAAGAATCACCGCACCAAAAACTCCCATCTTACTGAACTCATGTCCACGAAGGTTTAAAGTATCAGGCAACAACCAATTGATTAAAAAATAACTTGAAATAGCAGTGAGAATAATAGCACCCCAGTTTCCTTTATTCAATGCCCCCTGAACCACTGAAGTAGATGCTTCAGCCGTGTCTTTTATTTTCACGAAAAAAGTTGAAATCATTGAAAAAATAATTCCCATTCCGCAAAGCATCATTGGAAGAAGTATTGGCGATAAGCCATTGAAATGATCAATCAATGGAATTTGTTTTCCAAATTCATCTGTCGAAGTTATTTCTCTTCCCAAAACCATAGTAGCAAGAATGGTGGCAACGAATGACCCAAACAAATCGGCCCCCATACCTGCAACATCACCAACATTATCACCTACATTATCAGCAATGGTGGCAGGGTTGCGCGGATCATCTTCAGGTATTCCGGCTTCTACTTTTCCAACCAGATCAGCACCAACATCAGCGGCCTTTGTATAAATTCCTCCACCCACACGGGCAAAGAGTGCGATGCTTTCAGCACCCAATGAAAAGCCTGTTAAAACTTCCAATGCGCGTTGCAATCCTTCTGCTCCGTTACCATCAGCGAACATATAATATAACCCAATGAATAATCCACCTAAACCGAGTACTGCCATTCCTGTAACTCCCATTCCCATTACCGAACCTCCGGTAAAAGATACATTCAATGCTTTGGCCAAACTTGTGCGTGCAGCATGTGCAGTACGAACATTAGCCTTAGTTGCTATGCGCATTCCAATGTATCCTGCGGTTGCTGAAAACACAGCGCCGATAATAAATGCAACTGCAATCAGCGGGCTTGAATCAGGGTTTGAATAACCAAGAACAGCCAACAGTATTGCGGCAATTACTACAAAGTAACCAAGCACTTTCCATTCAGCTTTTAAAAACGCCATAGCGCCTTCGGCTATGTAGGTCGAAATTTCTTTCATGCGTTCGTTGCCCGCATCTTGTTTTGTAACCCACGCCGATTTCCAGGCGGTAAACAGCAATGCAACAATTCCGAAACACGGTATCAGATAAAAAAACGGACTCATTTCTTTTTAAATTTTGGTCGGCAAAAATAACTTTCATCACCTCATATCCAAAGGTTAGTTTGTTTTACAAAAGAAAGTAAAGTGTAAGCGAATCATAAATTCAATATACAATATTCACTATTCTATTGTTCAATTGTTCTATTGTTCTATTGTTCTATTGTTCAAATGTTCAATTGTTCAATTGTTCAATTGTTCTTTTTTTTAGGGGGGGGGGAATACAGACTGCTTTGGTTTGTTGCAGCCCGTTGTCGGAACGCGTGTGGGAACATCCCGGACCTCAAAGTCGGGATTTGTCTTTCACGCGGTAGCCTTGCAGGCAATAGATAAATACAATTGTATGTTGAGCAGGCGACCAAAAAAGACGGGGAAGTTTATGCAAACAATTGCTTTTCAAAAATTAATTTTGTCTTGCAAAAAAACAATTTCCCCATGACCACATTCTCTCTTAAGAAAAACATCCATCAGGTTGTTGATTCAATTGATGATAAAGATTTTTTGCAGGCAGTTCTCACTATTGTTTCTGATAAACGGAAGGAATTGGATTACCAACTCACACCGGATCAAATTTCTATTCTGGATGAACGGGAGAAAAACCACCTGAGCGGAAAAAGCAAGTCATATAAATTAAATGAACTGAAGAGAGCACTTGCAGTGGCGAAATGAAACTGAATCGTAATTTCATTTTTTTTAAAGGAAGAATTTATTTCTGACCTTGCTGAAGCAATGAATTGGTATAGTGAAAGAGGCGAAAAAACGGAACAGAATTTATACAATGATGTGTATGCAGTTCTTAAACACATTCAGAATTTCCCCGAAAATTTTTCAATGATTCAAAAAAATTATCGGCAGGCAGTGCTTGGCAGGTTTCCTTATGTTATTGTTTACAAAATTTATCGTACCGAAATTTCGGTGTATTCATTATTTCATACTTCCAGAAATTCAAGGAAGAAAATCAGAAGAAAATAATTTCCATAAAAAAGCCGTTCTGGTTTTCGGAGCGGCTTTGCTTTTATGCCGGTTGCAAACCGGATTACTTATCTGAACTCGATTGCAAATCGAGAACAACAGAGTGGGTGGAGTACTGGTAGGTTTGTGAAAGAGTAAAATGAGAGATGAAATACTCGTCAGCACAAAAAATCGTGCAGGTGAAAACACCTCGCACGGGCTTGGGTTAGCTATATTTGTTAAAAGATTAAAATGTGGAACACCAATAAGTGCGGTAATTTTCATTCATCAGTTATATCAATAAAGGAATAACTTATGAAAAAAATAACATTTATTATTTACTTTTCATTGATTACTTTTTTTTGTTCTGCTCAAAGTTATCAATGGCGAGCAATTAATCCGGGGCTTTATTGTAACGATTCAACATTTTGGCAAAATTGTGATGTCGAAAACATGGTGGTAGATACTTTAAGAGATTTGATATGGTTACAAGGTTTTTTTGCAGGAGGCGATACAATACAATCGTCAAACTTGATTGGATATAATGGTGCAAGTTTTATAACTGCCAATAATATTGATACAACTTTTGGCAATAATACAACAGATTTATTAATGTATCAGGGTAAAATAATTTTCAGTTCAAAATACTCAGTTTATAGCTACGATGTTGATTCACAACATATAACGCTTCTTGGAATATTCCCAACCAGCTCCTACCCCGGAGGTTTGTGTTTAAGTGAATACAATGGAGACTTAATAGTTGCAGGCCAGTTTTTTGCAATAAAAAAACCTGGTGGCTTATGGGTTACTACCGGTAGCATTGCCCGATGGGATGGCAATGATTGGCATACAATGGATGCCGCAGGGCTTGGCTTATGGGGCTCTGGCACCATTGTACATAAAATGCAGGTTTATAATAGCAAACTCTTTGTGGGTGGTAATTTTCAAAAAGCAGGAAACATTGATGCGTGGGGCATCGCATCATGGGATGGTAGTAACTGGGCATGTTTGTGCAATGGAACAGGTAGATATGGTATAGCACATGAACCACCAAGCCAAAATTGGAATGCTACAATAAGTGACATTGAAGTCATTAATGAAAAATTATATATTGTTGGCAATTTTGATTCAGTATGTAATATAAAAACTTATCTTGCGTATTGGAATGATACTTTTTGGGTTGGAAATATTTATCCTTATTATTTTAATTATAAAATTAAATCATTTGGAAGTCACATAGTTATTACCAGTGGAGATGCACTCCCTCAAATATTTTATTGGAATGGAATATCACCTATTGGTGTTGATTCAGGATTTAGTAGTGGGAATACCTTTTTAAGCCTCATTAATTTTCACGACACATTATATGCCGCAGGTTATATGCAATACTCAGGTAACACACCATTATTTAATTTTGCACGGTTAGTACCTGATAGTTTAATAAATATAAGTGCAGGAATATGCAGCGGAGAGAGTTATAATTTTAATGGAGTACTATTGGATTCAGCCGGAGTATATACAGATACTTTAATAGATGCATCAGGGTTAGATTCAATTGTGGTTTTAACATTAAATGTAACTTCTGTTACATCTTCAATCAGTATAAGTAATGATACGATTACAGCCACAGGCAATGGAATAATACAATGGTACGATTGTGATAGCCATCAGATAATAGTAGGTGCAGCCGGAAATACATTTGTTCCATCAGTAAGCGGAAACTATGCTGCCATCGTTTCCAACAACAATTGCGCTGATACCACAAATTGTATTAATGTAATTGCGGGAGTATCTAATTTGTCAGGTGAAAACAGGCAAATAAAAATTTATCCTAATCCTGCAAGTGAAAAACTTACAATCAGCAGTAAGCAATCAGAAGAAAAAATAGTGGTAATGGATATTACAGGAAGAATGGTATTTCAAGCAAGCACTAACACCCCGGAAATAGATGTAAGCAGTTTAGCAAGCGGCATGTACTTGTTGCGAGTAGAATTTAGAAATGGAGATATTGCAGTTGGTAAGTTTGTGAAAGAGTAAAATGCCTGTTCGCCTCTGGAGGAAGAAATGAAATACACAACAACCCACAAATCGCAAGAGCACCCGTGTCCCACACCGCTCAATCCACTGGCGGCGGGAGACACAGGCGAGGGGAAAGCGTTCCATTGTATAGTGTCAACAGTCCATAAACAATCAACCACAAACTTTCCCGAGTCGAACAACAACTTTAAGGTATCAACATCAATCAATAGAGCCATGTCAACAGTATATAGGCAATGCAATCAAAACTTTCTGCAATCGAATAAAGTCCATAGCAAATAATTACTTCACTTTCCGTCATCGACCTACAACTATATCACAACGACCACCAACTTTCAGCAAGTGAATTTTTAAAATAAAAAAATATATTCTATCCTTTCCACCTCGGTGCGCGTACACATGCACCAGTACTTTATATTAGCGAGGTTACGAACCGAATAGATCAACACACACCAAAACGAAAAGAAACCAGCAAGTATATTTGCACCGTTGCAACAACAATCAATGGCTTCACTCACACAGGTTCCGAATTTAGTTTACTCAGATGCGCAGGGAAATATTTTTGATGCGCCCGGCCTGTGGATGAGCGGCCGTAGCGGCAACGATTTTGTGGCAATGACCGCTGATGATTTTATAGAACTGCCCGATGGAAGCGATTTATACACTCTTGAAGGCAGGCACCCCATAGGTTTCGATAAAGAAACCAACGAGCCAACAGTTTACAAAGATGGTTTTGCAGTAGGCGCGCAAATGGCTCCCGCACATACCATGTTTTATTTATCAGCTTTTGAAACCAATGCTAATGCGCCTACCCTCCCGCTTTTTGCTTACACCGCAGTTGGCTGGTGGAACGGAAAATTTTATGTACCCGCCATCCGCATTGATAATGATAAACGACAAGAACCGAGAGATTTTGATCGTCAACTGATTGAACGGAATGTTCATTCAATGATTAAAGATTTCCCAAACAATCGTTTGCTCAAACACATTGGCGAAACATGTGCTCTCACCTATTGTTGCCCTGCCGCTCGCAATCATTTCATGCACCGGTTCGAGGCTCCCATTCCAACTTCACCTGCGTGCAACAGTAATTGCATCGGGTGCATTTCATTTCAACCCACAACTGAAAATATTTCAAGCACACAGGAGCGCTTAACATTTAAGCCCACGGTTGAAGAGATAACTGAATACACCATTCCACACCTTCAAAATGTAAAATCAGCCATAGTAAGTTTCGGTCAGGGATGCGAAGGCGAACCACTGCTCATGTGGGAAACAATCCGCGATGCAATTGTAGAAATAAGAAAACTAACAAAAAAAGGCAGCATTAACATGAATACAAATGGCAGTATGCCTAAAGCAGTTGATGCATTGTGTAAGGCAGGCTTAAATAGTATTCGTGTAAGTTTGAACAGTGTTCGTGAAAATATTTACAACGCATATTATCTGCCTAACAATTATAAATTCAGTGCGCTGAAAGAAAGTATAAAAGTGATTCGCAGTTATGGCGGATGGGCATCGCTCAACTACTTTGTTTTTCCCGGTATTACAGATGAGGTTGAAGAATACGAAGCACTTCGGAAATTTATTCGTGAAACTGATGTACGAATGATTCAGTGGCGCAACTTCAATATTGATCCTGATTGGTACCTGGAAAAAATAAAATATTACCCTTCCGAAAAGGTGATCGGCATCAATCGCATGATGAAATTATTGAAAGAAGAATTTCCACATTTATACTATGGATATTTTAATCCACCTATCGAAATTATAAATAAAAACCTTCAGGAAAAAGCACCATTGGTGTAACCTGTTTTTTTTATTTGCCCTTCATAAAAGGCTACTCAAAATATCTTATCCACAACTTAGTTTTTATTAATGGAAATGCAAATTGCAATTTCATAAAAGTATTACCGTTTTTATAATATCCATGTTAATTTCTCAATGAAATAAATAGGGTTGATTTTTTTTAATTGTATTGGATTCATTTTTTCACGCAGAAGAAATTTTAATAAATCAATTAAAACAACTGCACAAATGAAGAAAATAATCGTCGCCTTGTTTTGCATTATTGCCTTAAATGCAAATTCACAAACCACTCAGCGATTAGTTTTGGTTGAAGAAGTTACAAATGCATCGTGTACTCCATGTGCCTTGTCGAATCCGGCATTTGAAACTTTAATGAATGCAAATTCAACCAAGGTTATTCCAATAAAATATCACGCTTCTTTTCCCGGTTATGATCCTTTTTATTCAGCTAATTCTGCTCAAAATCAGGCTCGTTCCGTTTACTATTCAGTAACTGCTGTTCCAACTGCACGATTAGATGGCGCAGGAACATTTTTACAAGATGTGAATCAGGCTTCTATTGATGCAGAATATGCTGTACCAGCAACAATGAGCATTGCACTTGCATGGAAGTACTCTTCTGATGCCGATTCAATTTATATAACGGTGACATTTAAAGCCTTACAAGCAATAAACGGAACTCTGATAGGAAATATTGCGGTTATAGAAAAAGCAGTTCACTACGATGTAGCACCTGGTAGCAATGGAGAAAAAGATTTCACAAATGTGATGCGTAAACTTCTTCCATCGCAAACGGGTGTTCCGCTTCCAACATCTATGGTAGCAAATCAAACATTGACATTTACTACTGGAATGCTTATTACTTCAGGATTCAATGATATCAGTCAGATTGGAGTAATTGCTTTTATTCAAGACAATGCAACAAAAAATGTTAAACAAGCTGCATATGCCGCAACTGCTTCTGTAGTTCCTGTTAATCCGATTATTCTTCTTTCTTCAAAGGGAAATCCGGTTTGTTCAAATAATGGCTCAGTTAACATTTCCGTAATGGGCGCAAGTGGCGCTTATTCTTATCACTGGTCTAATGGTGCAACCACTCAAGATATATCAGGTCTTGCTGTTGGTACATATGCTGTTACTGTTACCTCAGGAATTAAAACTGCAACCGCCTCTTATAATTTGACTCAAGGTGCACTTGCTACTCCAACAAGCGTTATTACAAATGGAATTACTTCATGTTCTACTGCCTTGAATTGGGCAGCATTATCGGGCGCTTCTTATTTTCAGGTTAAATACAAAACTGCTTCATCGAGTATTTGGTCGAGCCCGATAAATGTATCGACTACAAATTATGTTTTTACCGGACTTTCAGCTTCCACACAATATAATTATTCAACAGCAGGCGTTTGTGCAAACGGAACTGCGGGTGCAAGCGCAAGTTATACTGCAACAACTTCTTCCTGCACTATACCTTCAAACACTGCAGCAGCAAATATTACAGCATCTACTGCACTTATAAGTTGGACTGCTGGATGTAATGCATCATCCTATGAAATTCAATATATGATTTCAGGTGGAACTTTGTGGACATCGGCTATATCATCATCTACTTCAAAGACATTGACAGGTTTAATGGCCTCAAAAATTTACCAATATAAAGTACGAACTTTATGTGGCGCTGTATATACGAGCTTTTCAGCTGTAAAAACTTTTGTAACACCCGCCGCCCGTATTGAAAATATAAATGAAGAAGTTGCAGTAAATATTTATCCAAACCCATTTGAATCAACAATTAATATTTCAATTCCTGAAAGCATGAATTCAGATCAAGAATTTTCAATCGTATTATTTGATATTTTAGGAAGGAAAATTTTAGATTTAAAAAATGTTCAATTTGAATTAGGTAATGCAAAAATTGAAACATCAAATTCATTGGCTCCGGGAATTTATCTTTTAGAAATTAAAGGAATTGGTATTGACATAAAAAAACAACTAGTTAAATCATAATTTTTAAAGCGAAACATGTAAATAATTATTGCGTAAATAGGCAGCCATAATCAGGCACTCCTAAATAAATACGCAATGAAAACCTTACTCTACTTTGTTTTTCTTAGTCTTTTTACATTTGAAAGTATCGCGCAAACCCAACGATTAGTTCTTGTTGAAGAATTTACTAATGCATCATGTGGACCGTGTGCATTATCTAATCCTGCTTTTAATGCGCTAATGACAGCAAATGCCACTAAAGTTGTTGCAATAAGAAATCATACAAGTTTCCCAGGATACGATCCTTTTTACGCACAAAATACAGTTCAAAATCAGTCCCGAACAATTTACTATCAAGTTACCAATGTACCTACAGCTCGGATGGATGGAGCAGGAGTTTTTTTGAGTGATGTCAATCAAACTTCGATTGATGCGGCGTATGCTGTTGCTCCAATATATAGCATAAAGATTAACTACCATATTTCAAATGACAATGATTCGCTTTATGCGACCGCAACGGTTAAAGCATTAAGTTTTAACACAGGAACTTTAAAAGCACACATTGTGGTTGTTGAAAAAATGATATCCCTCACTACGCCCCCGGGATCGAATGGTGAAACAGATTTTCCGATGGTGATGAAGAAAATGCTTCCATCTGAAGCAGGCACTTCGCTACCGGGAACAATGTTTCCAGGCGATTCAGTAGTAATAAATGTTGGTTGGTTATTGGCAAATGTCTTTAACATTAATCAGTTAGCGGTAGTGTGTTTTGTTCAGGACAATTTAAATAAAAATGTGAAACAGGCCGCTTATGCGCCAACTCCATTTAGCGGTCCACCACCTACCCCACCAACCATTGCTTTAAATACATTAACAAATACTATGTGTGGTTCAACAGGTGCAATAAATATTAATGTAAGCGGAGGAACTACGCCCTACTCTTATATATGGTCTAACAACGCAACATCCGAGGATATTTCCGGTTTAGAAACAGGAACATATTCTGTAACCGTTATAGGAGGAACAGCAACCAGTGTTGCGACCTATACAATTCAGCAAGTATTATCACAACCAACTATAGATTCTATGAGCGCAAAAACATCGTGCTCCATAAAAATGAATTGGACAGTTGTTAACGGTGCTGCTACCTACAAGGTAAGATACAAGACGACATCAAGTTCTACCTGGAATACAGAAATAATTGCAGGAAATATAAACAACTATGTTTTTAATGGATTAGCATCAGGAACTACATATAATTTTGAAGTTGCCGCGTGTTGCTTAAATGGATACAATAGTGGATTTGTTGGTACAACCGATTTTACAAATGAATGCAAAATGATTACATCATCTTCTGTAACCATTAATTCAAGCACAAGCGCAACTGTTTCTTGGGTGGCACCATGTTATTCAATTGGTTACAGAATTATTTATAAAATGACAAGCTCATCAGTTTGGTCATCTGCATTTATTTGGGGAACTACTCAATTCACAATTACAAATTTGCTACCTAACACTTCTTATGAATATAGATTGCGTAACCGATGTGGCGATCCGCCAAATGTAACAGGATGGACTTCGGCAATAAGTTTTACAACACCGGCTATGCGAATTGAAGACGAAAATACAATTGTAAATTCAACTAATACTTCAATGTTAGTTTACCCAAATCCTACATCCGATTTATTTAACCTTTCGGGTTCCTTTAATGAAAACAATGTGGAAGCTCAAATTAAAATAGTTAACACACTTGGTCAGATTGTTTTTCAATCAATAATTACATTGGATAAAGGGACTTATGACTTACCTATTTCTCTTCCATCAACAATTAGTGATGGGTTGTACTATGTAAATGTTTTTTCAAATAATGAAAAACAAGAATCCCAACTTTTGATTCAACGATAAACTTCTTCGATATTGCTAAAACAAAAACGGAGCAAAATTTTTGCTCCGTTTTTGTTTTCTGTTCAACTTGAATTTCAAGATACTTTCATTATAAATTTCTGTAATTTATATAATTGTTTATAGAAGAATTTTTCAATAAAAAATAAATAAATTTAACATTGTAATAAATCTAAACAGTTCAAGTTTGGTGAAATTTTTTGCTTTCACAATTTTTAGTTGTTACCATTTTCATATTTTTTCCATCAATGCAATTTTCGGGTTTTAAATTTTACATTCGCCGCCAACCCCCGAAAAATAAAATGGCTGATAACAAAGATTTAGATTTTACCTACACCACTATTGATAAAATATTTCGCTTAAGCATGGGCGAAACCGGTGATTACTCTGGAGCAAAATACGATGGCAATTTTTCAATGCCGCTGGAAGCTGCGCAAAAAGCAAAACATAAATTCATTGCCGACAGTTTAAATATTACAAATGGAAGCAAAGTGCTCGACATGGCATGTGGCTGGGGACCTTTTTCAAATTACATTACAAAAGAACGAGGAGCAAAAAGTCTTGGCTTAACTTTATCACAAGGTCAGGCTGATGCATGCAATGCAAATGGTTTAAATGTTATGGTGAAAGATTGCCGATACATTACGCCAAAAGATTTCGGAACTTTTGATGCTGTTACCTGCATTGGAGGGCTAGAACATTTTGTTTCAGCTGAAGAATGGAAGGCTGGAAAGCAAGAAGAAATTTACAAAGATTTTTTCACGAAAATTTATGACTTGTTGCCAGTTGGTGGTCGTTATTATATGCAGACAATGACCTTCAGCAAAAACATGATTCCTTATTCAGAGTTTGATATTAATGCTGATAAAAATTCTGCCGCTTACATCTGCGCGTTGATGGAAAAAGAATTTCCGAATTCGTGGTTGCCTTATGGCCCTGAGATGGTAATCAGAAATGCTGAACCCTTATTCAAATTAGTTTCAAAAAGCAGTGGTCGTTTGGATTACATTGAAACAATTGGTCAATGGAGAAAAAAATTCCGTCAATTCAATCTGAAAAAATATTTTCTATACCTGTCGTTGGTTCCTAAATATATTTTCAATAAAGAATTCCGTCACCAGGTGGCAGTTTTCAGAGTGAGCCCGAACCGTGTTTGCTTCGAACAGGAAATTATGGACCACTACCGATTGGTGTTTGAAAAAATCTGAGGACTTTTCTTTAAGAAAATATTTTCTTTTAAAATAATCAGTTAAGAAATATTCGAATCAGAAATTCGGACATTCCAGTTTCTTCTTAGGGTTTGCGTTGTTGTTGAATTTGAAATTCCGCAGTTCCACAATCAAAACCAATTCATGAGTGCCTTGAGTATTGGAACGCAAATCGCTGATGGTTAAATCATAACTATATCCTATTTTATAAACCAATGATTCTTTATTCTGATCTCCAGCAAATCCAAAATTTACAATAATGGCATCGGCTCTTTTTATATCAAAAATCAACGGCGTTTGATTCCGATATGCAAGCCCTGCAAACAACGGTTTCATTAATACATTGAAAGAAAAATTAAATTCAGTCATGGCTGTTTGGTGTTCCCACATGATTGAAGGCGCTAATAATATTTTATATCTCTTCACTTCATATCGAACCGGAATTACCGCTCCTGCATGCAATACTAATTTTTGTGGTAACCTTGATACCTGACCTGTAATACTTTCATCAGGCTCTGTAACATGATGCAGGGATGCACCGAAAGTATAAGTGGCAATCAGGTTTTTTAATCTGTTGCGATGGTTCCCTTTTATCAATGCGCCAACCGTAAAATCAACAAATGTTCGGGATTGTTGATATGGCATTGGATTATTTGTTGGTCCGGTAATTCCAAACAATGGATGCAGTTGGTCGCTGAATAAAAGTTTTGACCAATCAATTTTTTTATTAATAATTGAAGTATTAAAACCCGCCTGAAAAACCCAATTCTTTGGTGAGAGAATTACCCGATACGAATAAAGTCCGCTGATGCATTGCGTGCGCAGGTAACCTTCTCCCTCTGTATCGCTCCACGCATTTAATCCAATGCCACTGCTTAAACTTAAATCTTGTGCATCAATCGCCAATGAATAAGTTGGAAACTTACTAGGAATTCGTGGCCATAAATCTCTGTAATTAATTCCTGCACGCAATCCAGAATTAATTCCTGTGAAAGCCGGATTTACATACAATTGGTTAAAATAAAACTGAGAAAAAGTAGGGTCTTGCGCTTTTGAAACAAATGAAAACGAAAGCAGAAATAAAATCGCTGTGAATCGAATGATATGTTTACACAAATTATTTTTGATGAGTTTCATAAGTCTGTTGGCAATATAACGAGATTTGAAGCATATTTGAAAATTGAATTCGATAAAACAATTTTAACTACTGAAAGATAGAAGTGCAATTAAAAAAAATATTGATTATCCGCTTTAGTTCTATTGGTGATATTGTTTTAACAAGTCCGGTAATCAGATGCATAAAAAAACAATTGCCCGATGTTGAATTGCATTACCTGACAAAGAAATCGTTTTCAATTTTACTGGACTCAAATCCATACATTGATAAAATTCATTTGCTGAACGACAATCTTTCTTTAAAAATAAAAGAATTACAAGCAGAGAATTTTGATTTCATTGTTGACCTTCATAATAATCTTCGAAGTTTTTATATCAAGTGGCAATTGGAAAAACCGGTTCGTTCGCTCAACAAATTAAATATCCGGAAATGGTTGCTGGTGAATTTGAAAATAAACATCCTTCCCGACAAACACCTTGTTCAACGGTATTTGGATACAGTAAAAAAAATAAAAGTCTCGGACGATGGAGAAGGTTTGGATTATTTCATTCCGAAAAAAGATGAAATTCAATTGCATGATTTTCCGCTTACTCATATGCATGGATATGCAGCACTCGTTATAGGCGCGCAACACGCAACAAAAAAACTTCCATTTGAAAAACTGAAAGAATTGTGTGAGAAAATTCAGGTTCCGTTTATAGTAATCGGGGCAAAAGAAGATTTTCAAACCGGAAATGAATTGGAAAAATTATTTCCATTTAAAGTTTTTAATGCTTGCGGAAAATTCAATCTCAATCAATCAGCCTCAGCAATTCGTCAATCGAAAATTGTTATTACTCACGATACATCAATGATGCACATTGCTTCAGCTTTTAAAAAGAAGATACATTCATATTGGGGAAATACAGTTCCATCGTTTGGTATGTATCCGTATTTCGGAAGCAAGTCAAAATATTTGTCACTTTATGAAAATAATTCATTTATACATGAAGTTAAAAATTTGAATTGCCGGCCATGCTCTAAAATCGGGTTTAATAAATGTCCGAAAGGTCATTTCAATTGCATGAAGTTACAAAATTTTGAAAATCTGATAAAAGAATTACCTCAGGCTGTTCAGTAATTAAAAGTTATTCTCAATGCCACGAACAATCAGTTCAATATCTTTATCCTGTTGCGGGTCATACGGAACTTTTAAATCATATCCCCATAAACTACCGGCGCTCTGCCAGAAAAAAGCTGACATCGGGTTTTTAAATTCTTTTATCAACTCATAACAATTCTGTCCGGTTTCTCTGGCAATCAACTTTACCAATAAAGCTCCTTGAGTGGTTGTCAGATTTTTCAATGGTTCCTGAAATTGCGCGTCCAGTTCGTTTTCTTTTTCTTTCAAAAATTTTTTACGGTCGTGCCTGCTGTCTTTGTCAGCTAACTCCTGTTGCACTTCATTAAATATTTCTCCTGCTTTTTTCGCATAAGGATATACAATGAGAATATTTTTTTTCAGCGATAAAAATTTATTCTGTTCAAACGATGAAGCAAATGTTCTTTTTGAAACTACCACCACTTCGGGTAATGTTAGAATAGGGAATGAATCATTGTTCACCACAATAACCGGAACATAAGCACTGCCGCCCGATTGCGCATTTACATTAATAAATAATGAAACGAAGGTGTTAAATAACAGAAAAACTTTTTTTGAGAATTTCATGGATTCAAATTTAAGCTTATTCCTTTAATTCAATTCACAAGCCAAAGTCTTATAACGATGCAAACCGCTTGTTGTTATGTTAAAAACTTGTGTTAAATATTTGTTGCAAAGGATTAACTAAATCCTATAACTTTGGCGCACAAAAAAATTCTCAAAAACCATTTATGAAAAAAACATTTCTCATTCTGTGTGGTGCCGGGCTCATTTCGCTCGCAGTTGCAAGTTGCAATCAAGCACCTAAACCAATGGATGCTGCGGCAATAACTGCAAAAGCTGATTCGGTTTTCAATTCAAAAAAGCAAGGACTTGTTGATGCGGCAAACAATGCATGCATGACCAACGGTGCTGCTAAAACAAAGGCTGTTTGCGATTCTATCTGTAATGCTAACGGAGTAAAAATGTAAACCAATTATTCACAAACTGAAAAAACGAAACAACAATGAAAAAATCAATCATACTTACCGGAGCCATTGCACTTGCACTTGGGTTCCAATCGTGCCAGAAGGGCGATGATGGTGCACAAGCTGCAAAAGACTGGGCTGCAATTGACAGTATTGCAAACATGAAAGCAACTGCACTTACTGATTCTTTAAATAATGCCTGCATGATGGATGCCACTGCTAAAGGAATGGCAATGGGAGATTCAATGGTGAATGCATCAAAGAAAGGTGGTAAAGGTGGAAGCAAACCAAAAACTACAACTGTTGTAACACCTCCTCCTCCTCCGGTTGATCCTAAAAAAGATAAAATGGGTGGAAGCAATACAAATACAGATGTCAAGAAAGATAAAATGGGGGGAACACAGCAAACGAATACCGACGCTAAGAAGGATAAAATGGGTAAGCCTAAATAATACTTCAAAAAAAATTCCAATAAAAAAACCCGTTCAGTTTGAACGGGTTTTTTTATTTAGCTTAATTAAAAATCTTAGTTTGTCCAGGTTGATGTGCAAACATCAGAAAGACCAGAACCAGTATCAGTTACTGTATAGCTCCAGGTAATAGTATGTCCATCAGTGCTGATAGTACCAGTTCCGCTAACTCTGAAACCATCATTATCAGGCTCTTGAGTTGGAATTGTAATGGTTGTTCCGCTGATAGTTGCATTAACAACATTTACGAAGCTATTCCAAACATTAGTGATTTTAACATCAAAAATACCAGATCCTGAAGTTACACTTACACCATAAGAAGCAGAACCTGAAAGGCTGCAACCATCTTGTGCAGTCCATGCACCTTTAAATTTAGCTCTGTTTTCAGTACTGCAATCAGTTCCTTCATAACCAGAAGCACAATTACAAGTACCATCAACGCATGTTCCGGCGTTTAAACAAGTTACATCTTTACAAGGGTCAGTACAAGATGTGTAAAAAGTTACGATAGCCAATGAAAACACCATTAAGATGCCGGCTGTTAAAATGCTTAGTTTTTTCATTTTTTATTTATTTGTTTTTGTTTAGAATTTAAGCTGCAAAGATATTTTTTCATTTGAACCAATCAACTTTTTGTAAAATCTAAATTAAAACTTTACTCACATCTGTTTTACCTTCGTTCTAATGATTAATCAGTTTAAAAATTTTATTCAATCAAATCAATTGTTTTCTGAGGGGATTCCTGTTTTAGCAGGTGTAAGCGGAGGAGTTGATTCAATGGTTCTGGTTAATTTATTTTCCCTCATGAACCAACCATTTGCCATTGCTCATTGCAATTTTCAATTAAGAGGTGATGAGTCAAATGCCGATGAAAAATTTGTAAAAGAACTGGCTTCAACTTTAAAAGTCGAATGCTTTACAGAGCAATTTGATACAAAAGAAGTTGCACGGACTGAAAAGATTTCTATTCAGATGGCTGCAAGAAATCTTCGTTATGATTGGTTGGAAAAAATCAGAAAGCAAAATGGATTTCATTTTATTGCTACCGCTCATCATCGTGATGATTCAATTGAAACGGTTTTAATGAATTTAATAAAAGGAACCGGTATCAGAGGATTGCATGGAATACTGCCGAAGCAAGGGAAAATTATTCGACCGTTATTATTTACAGGAAAAAATGAAATCAGAAAATTTGCATTGGAAAATAAAATTGCTTTTCGCGAAGACAGTTCAAATATTAAAACCGTTTACGAGCGAAACCTGATTCGTCATAAAGTAATTCCGTTGATGGAAGAAATAAATCCATCTTTCAAATCATCTTTCGAAAACAGCATAAGGCATTTTGTTGATGCTGAAGCATTGTATGAATTAAGCATTGCTAATTTCAGAAAAAAGTTAATGAAACAGAAAAAAAGCTATGCGTTAATTGATATTCCAGCTTTGTTAAATTCTATTGCTATAGAAACTATCTTGTTTGAACTATTGCAGCTATTTGGTTTTGAAGAGAAATCAATCGAACAAATTTTTAATTCTTTAAAAAGTGAAAGCGGCAAAGAATTTCTTTCATCTACTCACCGGATAATTAAAGACCGGAAAAAACTTTTCATTGTTGAAAAAGAGCTTTCAGATTCTGAGGTTTTCCTGATTGAAAAAAAGAAATCGCAAACCATTCCGATTGGAGAAAATAAAATTGAAATCAGATTGAAAGAAGCATCATCAAGAACAAAACATGGTCAAATCGAACTGGATGCAGATAAAATTTCTTTCCCGCTCATTTTACGAAAATGGAAATCAGGCGACTACTTCTACCCTACAGGAATGAAAATGAAAAAGAAAAAACTGAGTAATTTTTTTGTTGACTTAAAAATCCCTTTACACGAAAAAGAAAACCAATTTGTGCTACAGGATACTGCTGATAAAATAATTTGTGTTGTTGGATTGAGAGGCGATGAAAGATTTGCATTAAAAAGTTTCACAAAAAATTTCATCACAATTAAAATTTAACATCCGATTATTTTATTCACCATTCCCATTAGTATTTTGCACTCATGATAGTTTACTTAATAATCATTTTCACTTCGCTGTTTTCATTTCTTGCTTTGCAAGATGTTAACCTAATGAATCGTTTTATCATGTATCCCTATGCGGTTAAGCACAACAAGGAATGGTGGCGGTTTATTACTTCCGGTTTTTTGCATGCTGATTTCATGCACTTGTTCTTCAACATGTTTGTGTTGTACTCATTCGGTTTAGTGTTGATTCAGTATTTCGAATATTTATTTGAAGGATTATCAATTTACTATTTTTTAGTTTTATACATCGGAGCCATAATCGTTTCTGATTTTTCATCCTATATTAAATATCATGAATCTCCTTCCTATCGTTCGCTCGGAGCATCAGGTGCGGTGAGTGCCGTATTGTTTGCTTTTATTTTAATCAATCCAATGTCGCAGGTTTTAGTTTTTTTTATACCGATGCCAGGTGTTTTAATGGGAGTAATTTATTTAGGTTACTCTTGGTATATGGCAAAGCGCGGAGGCGACAGAATAAATCATGATGCACATTTTTATGGCGCTGTGTTCGGTTTTTTATTTCCCGTTTTATTAAAACCTGAATTGTTTATTGATTTTATTGATAAAGTAAAATTTGCCCTTCACCTATGATAATAGATTTACGCAGCGACACAGTTACAAAGCCTACTCCTGATATGATGCAGGCAATGATGAATGCAAAAGTTGGCGACGATGTTTTTGGAGAAGACCCAAGCATTAATGAATTGGAAGCAATGGCTGCAAGTATGTTTGGAAAAGAAGCTGCTATTTTTTGTCCGACCGGAACAATGACCAATCAGATTGCAATAAAGACCCACACGCAACCAATGGATGAAGTGATAGTGGAGAAAAGCAATCATGTTTATTTTTATGAGTCGGGCGGAATTGCTTATCACTCGCTTTCGTCGGTGCGCTTAATAAATGGCGACAGAGGAAGAATTAAACCTTCTGATATTTCAGAAAATATTAATCCCGATAATATTCATCATCCGAAAACAAGATTGGTAGTAATAGAAAATACAGCCAATCGAGGAGGTGGTAGTTATTATCAATTGAACGAAATGAAAGCTCTGAGCGAAACCGCTCACAATAACAATCTCAAAATCCATTTAGACGGAGCCAGAGTTTTTAATTGTTTGGTGGAGATAAATGAAAACCCAAAAGAAATAGGTCCACTCTTCGATAGCGTCAGTGTTTGTTTGTCGAAAGGTTTGGGTTGTCCAGTTGGTTCGTTGTTGTTAGGAAGTAAAGATTTCATTGCGAGCGCAAGAAAATATCGTAAAGTATTTGGGGGTGGAATGAGACAAGCAGGGTTTTTAGCTGCTGCCGGAATATATGCATTACAGAATAATATTCAGCGATTAAAAGAAGACCACAAAAGAGCAAAATCATTGGCAGAAATTTTAAATCAAACCGAATGGATAGAATCGTTAATGCCTGTTGACACCAACATTTTAATCTTTAAACTGAAACCCGAATTCAAATCAGAATTGTTAGTGGAGAAACTAAAAGAGAATAATATATTCTGTTTTTCAATTGGTGGAAATTCAATTCGTCTGGTCACTCACCTGGATTTCAATGATGAACTGCTGAATAAATTTTCTGAAATTATTCTCAAAATAAATCTTTAAGTCGTTCGACTTAACAATCATATTTTATCCTTTGAGTTGCTTAATCACTTTTTCAAATCGAGCAGTTTCGCTTTCAACCACCAGCGAAGCATTCCGCATTTATACTGAAAAAGAATTTTCAGAAATAGAACTCACCTGGAATTCGATAGTAGTGAATCATTCTCATTTACATTCATCACATTTGAACGCTATCCGGAAAACAACAGGCGACGATATGAATTTTTACTTCATCATTTTCAGCAATGGAAAAGGTGAGAACATTGGTGCAGCTTATTTTCAATTACTGAGTTTCGACCATCGCCATTATAAAAATTTCTTCACAAAAAATCCTGTATTGAATTGGTTAGAAAGAAAATTAATCGACAATAGATTCAGCATACTTGTTTGCGGAAGTTTATTCAGCATTGAAGGTGCAGGCTATTGTTTCAAATCTGATTTAACCAATGAACTTGCTCAACAATTAAATTCAGCCATAAAAATTTTAGCAAAAAAAGTTCGCGCATCATCTTTATTGATAAAAGATATTCCGGAATACGATGTTGAAGTTCTATCGTCACTCGGATTAAATAAATACGATGGCGATAAAACCATGCAATTGTTCATTCCAGAAAACTGGAATTCCATTGCTGATTATGAGCATTCACTCAAGCACAAGTATGCGCAACGGTTTCGTTCCATCAGAAAAAAACTATTTGGAATTTCTATTTCAGAATTTGATGAATCACAAATAAAACTTCATCAGCAAAAAATGTTTTCACTATTTGAGAACATAGTGGAGAAACAAACCATTCGTTTAGGCAGAGTGCATTCAAACTATTTTTCAGAATTAAAAAAAGTTTATGGTGATGCGGTGAAAATCTTCGGCTACTTTAAAAATCAGGAGTTGATTGCTTTTGTCATTCACCGTTTGCATGAAGAAGCGAAAGAATATGAAATTCATTTTGTTGGGTTTGAAGAAATAGAAAATCAAAAACATTCACTCTACTTTAATATTCTTTTTCATGGAATTGAACAAGCCATTTTAAATAAATGTGCTTGTCTGGAAATGGGTCGAACTGCCATAGAAGCTAAATCAATTCTCGGAGCAACCCCCCGTAAAATTAACGGATATTTTTATTTCTATAACCCTATTGCCCGCAGGCTATTTAATATTTTACAAAAAGCTTTTCTAAAAAATACTGAATCAAAATTTATTGAAAGGCATCCGTTTAAACCTGTCTGATTTTCTAACCTGATTATTGGTCATTGTTCTCTCCTTTCATTGCTTATTTTAGCGCTCCCAAAAATCACAATGGCAGAAATTTATCCCGGCTTAGAAACTATTGATAAAACCCACGACGAAAGTCGGCAGGGCGAAGCACTTTCAATTGCAGAACCGGAAACAAAAAAATCAAACGGCAAATTCTTGTATGTTGAAAGTTATGGTTGCGCTATGAACTTCAGCGACAGCGAAATCATTGCCTCGATTATGGTTACAGAAGGATTTTCTGTTACCAAAAATCACAATGAAGCTGATGTTTTATTGATTAACACTTGTTCCATTCGCGAAAAAGCAGAAGACAAAATCCGATTACGAATCAGCGAACTGAAATCAGTAAAGAAGAAAAAACCTGATGCGCTCATAGGCATTATGGGTTGTATGGCAGAGCGATTGAAAACTCAATTGCTCGATGAAGAAAAAATGGTTGACCTTGTAGTTGGCCCTGATGCTTATCGTGAATTGCCTGCATTGGTTAAAAGCGCCGAAGACGGGACCAAGGCGATAAATGTTTTACTGAGCCGTGAGGAAACTTACGCCGATATAAATCCTGTGCGTTTAAACAGCAATGGAATTGTTGCTTTTATTTCCATCATGCGCGGATGTGATAACATGTGTTCATTTTGTGTGGTACCATTTACTCGCGGTCGTGAGCGCAGTCGTGATGCTGAAAGTATTGTTCGCGAAGCCGAAGATTTATTTAACAATGGTTATCGTGAAGTGACTTTGCTCGGACAAAATGTTGACAGTTATAAATGGAAAAGCCCCACCCTAACCCTCCCCCAAGGGGAGGGAGAAGCAACTTCTGAAGAAGTGGTGACTTTTGCAAATCTGTTAGAGATGGTTGCGAATGTGAATCCATTATTGCGTGTTCGGTTCAGTACTTCTCACCCGAAAGATATAACGGATGATGTTTTGTACACGATAAAAAAGCATCACAACATTTGTAAGTACATTCATTTACCTGTTCAGTCTGGAAGTTCACGGGTTTTGGAATTAATGAACAGAACTTACAATCGTGAATGGTATAAAAGCAAGGTTGATTCAATCAGAAAAATTCTTCCCGATTGCACGATAAGCGCTGATATTATTTCTGGATTTTGTACTGAAACCGAAGAAGAACATCAGGAAACTTTAAGCATGATGGAATATGTGCGCTACTCAATGGCTTACATGTTTACATACAGCGAGCGACCAGGAACGCTTGCTGCTCGCACATTAAAAGATGATGTCCCGGAATTAATAAAGAGTCGCCGCTTGCAGGAGATTGTTGATTTGCAACATGTGCATCAGGCTGAAGATAATAAATCGGAACCGGGAAAAGTTTATGAAGTTTTAGTGGAAGGAACCAGCAAACGCTCGAAAGAACAATTGTTCGGAAGAAACTCGCAGAACAAAGTTTTAATTTTTCCAAAAGGAAATTTAAAACCCGGCGACTATGCAAATGTGAAAGTGATTAGTGCAACTTCTGCTACATTAATTGGGGAAGTGATTTAAATCAGAAAGTAAAAATTATTTCAAACAGAGATTTGATTTTTAATAAAAGGAAAAAATAAAGTGGAATTACAATCATTAAAAAACAGGTTTGGAATTATAGGCAATAGTTCTGCATTGAATCATGCATTGCAAACTGCCATACAGGTTGCTCCAACTGATTTAACAGTTTTAATCAATGGAGAAAGCGGAGTGGGGAAAGAAAGTTTTTCGCACATCATTCATCAGCTCAGCAAGCGAAAACACAATCCATTTATTGCGGTTAACTGCGGAGCAATTCCTGAAGGCACTATTGATTCAGAATTATTCGGTCACGAAAAAGGTTCGTTCACGGGTGCACACGAAGCACGGAAAGGATATTTTGAAACTGTAAACAGCGGAACAATTTTTTTAGATGAAGTAGGTGAATTACCTATCGGAACTCAAGCAAGATTGCTTCGTGTTTTGGAATCGCAGGAATACATCAGAGTGGGCTCATCAAAAGTTTTGAAAACTGATGTGCGTGTAATTGCCGCAACAAATATTAATCTGCTCGACAAAATTTCAGCCGGACGATTCCGCGAAGATTTATATTATCGTTTGAATACAGTTCCGATTTTAGTGCCATCACTCCGTGACCGGAAGGAAGATATTCCCACTTTGTTCCGCAGATTTTGTATTGACTTCGCTGAGAAATATCACACCGACCCGATTCAATTAGATGACAATGCAAAACAGTTGTTGGTGAATTATACTTTCCCCGGAAATATTCGTGAATTAAAAAATATTGCAGAGCAGGTTTCCGTTCTTTCAAAAAATAAAATCGTTACTGCTGAAGAGTTTCGTCAGTTCATTCCTGATACTCGCCATAATAATTTACCCGTTCCATTGAGTCATTCTGATAATCAGAGTTTCATGTCGGAACGGGAAATACTTTACAAAATGCTTTTTGAAATGAAGGGCGATTTGAATGAGTTGAAAAAAATTGTTTACACCGCAGTTCCAGGAGGAGAATCTATGAAAGGAGTTTCAGATTACCAGGTTCAGCAAGGATTTTCTCCAATGCAAACTCACGAAATGGCAAAACCAATTGTGATTGATGCAAATAATAATGTTCGTGAAATTCAAGTGGAAGAATCATTGTCGTTAATGGATAAAGAAAAAGAAATGATTATTAAAGCGTTGAAGAAACACCGCAGCAGAAGAAAAGATGCAGCACGCGATTTAGGAATTTCGGAACGAACACTTTACAGAAAAATTAAAGAATACAATATTGCTGATTAGTTAAATGTGAAAAACTAAAAGTGAAAAATTATTTGCGCGAATTTTACTGCCTACTGTTTACTGCCAGCTGCCTACTGGGCTCTTGCGGGATTTATTCTTTCACAGGTGTAAACACGACTGTAAAAACTGCAACTGTTCATTTAATTACCAATCAAGCTTCAGTTGTAAATCCTGGATTGAGTGGATTGCTGACAGAAAAACTAAAAAATAAAATCATCACCAACAGTCCCATTGCAGTGGTGGAGCAAAATGGTGAAATAGATTTTTCTGGAACAATTACTTCTTATCAAACAAATCCGGTTGCTGCATCTGCTAATGAAACTGCTGCCTTGAATCGCTTAACTATTGCCATTAATATTGAGTGCACCAATAAGAAAGACGATAAGCAAACATGGACACAAAGTTTTTCGCGGTATGCCGATTTTAATAGTTCGCAGGATTTGAGTAGTGTTGAATCAAAATTGGTTGAAGAAATTACAGACCAGTTAATAGAAGATATTTTTAATAAATCTTTGGTAAATTGGTAGCGTGAAAAAAAAAGAATTGTACAACTTAATTGAAAACCCTTCTTCAGTTTCGGAACTACCGAAAGAGAAACTGAATGAATTAATAAATCAGCATCCGTGGTTTGCCTCAGCACATTTATTGAAAGCGAAACGGGCGCAATTGCAAAATCATTCTGAATTTGAAAGCATACTTTCTACCGCAGCAGTTTATGCTAATAACAGAATTGCATTGTTCGAATTAATTTATCCATCATCTCCTGAAAAAATTCTTCGTACTGATTTTGAAATTCAGGAAACAAAATCAAAAAGCAATGGCGAATTAAAGCATCCTGTAATTTCAGAAACAATTATTGAAACAGAAATTGCAATAGCACAAACAGAAGATTTGCTCGATACCATTATTGCAAAAGAAAAAGTGGAAGAAGAAAAACAGAGCAAAGAAATTTTTGATGAACTGATAGTAGCTTCTGAAATGGAATCCGGGTTTCAGATTGAAGATACAGATACCGATGAAGTAATTGTTGCAGGCGACCATGAAGAAGAAGGAATTATGGCAGTGGAAAATGCCGCACGATATGATAAGGAAGAAAATTATTCGGAAGAATTTGAAGCGGTGAGCCAGTCAGGAAATCTGGTTGAGTTTGTTGAAATGGAAATTGATGAAGAAGCGAATGAACCTGAAATTGATAAGAACGAAGTTGAATTAGAATCAACAAAATATTTGGACGAAGAAATTGAACGCAACGAGGCTGAAGAAGAAATAAAGGACGCGGAAGTTGAGGTGCTTTCGCTCTCGGAATATGCGCACAAGAATGAAGAATTTGAAAGCGATGAAGAAGGTAGCGCCGAAGAAAACATAGAATCAGAACTGGAATCATTAAAAGTTTTGGAAGCGCAAAACGCAACTGAAATTATTGTAAAAGAAAAATTGTCGGTAAGTATTTCATCAGAAATAAATGAAGAACATTCCTTCCTCGATTGGCTGAAAAAACTTTCGGGCACAATTGAAATTGCAGAGTCGCAAAAAAATATTGAAGTTGTTTCTGCTCAAATTATTTCTGAAGCAGTTTCTGCCGAACAGGAAGCCACAGAAGAAGCTCTGATAGATTTCACTCCCGATTTGTTATCCACTAATAACGAAGAAGATTTAAGGGTGATTGACAACTTTGTTCATTCCATAAAAGAGAAAAAAGCCGAACCAAAACAATCATCGGTTATTGACCGTGCCGAGAAGAGTTTGATAAATTCAGATGAGATTGTGACAGAGACTTTGGCGAGAATTTTAACTGCCCAGAATAAGTATCAAAGTGCCATTTCGATGTACGAAAAGTTGAGTTTGAAATTACCGCACAAATCACATTACTTTGCCGCCCTCATAAAAGAATTGAAAAACAAATTGTAATCATGTTAGAAGCCATTATCATCATCATCATCATTGCCTGTGTACTATTGATTTTAGCAGTATTAATTCAAAATCCAAAAGGTGGAGGATTGAGTCAGTCATTCGGCGGATTCTCAAACCAAATGATGGGAGTAAAACGCACAACCGACTTTTTAGAAAAAACAACTTGGTCATTAATAGGTGGAATTGCTATACTTAGTCTGGCCACTATTTTCTTTATCAATCGCAATTCAACTACAGCGACTACAGAAAATCCATTGAAAGGTTTAGCGCCTACTTCAACTCCGCTAAATCAGCAACAACAACAACCTGCAGCAAATCAAAATGCTGCTCCGTTGCCGGTTGATTCAGCCAAGTAATTTTTTACTTCCCTAAATTATAGAGGTAACGAACCAATGTTCGTTTTGCCACAGGTAAAAATGTTTCCATCAATGGAAATTTTTCGTGGCTTTCAATTACAAATGTGCCGGGAGAAAATATTTTCTTTTCGGTTTTTATAATTGTTGACTTCATATTCTCATAAGTGTTCGCAATGCTTTTGGTATAAGTGCAGATGTAGTCCACTTTAATACCTCTGTATAATTCAGTGCTGTTTTCAAAAAGTGCAATTTGATATTCGTACACTTTTGTTTGTCGGCTTCCGGTTCTTGCTAAAAACAAATAACCGAATTCAGGATTAACCGGAACCAATCCAACTGGAAAAATTTGCAAATCATTTTCGACTGAGGCATATAATTCGCGACCATCATTCATGGTTGATTGCAAATGAGGAATTGCGAACTCCAATATAGTTTCCAGTTCTTCAATGCACTTATTTTCAATCATCAGTTTTTCGTATTGCAATTTGAAATTTTCAAAATCAATTTTTGAAATCTGTTTTGGAAATGCGTTTGCCACAATTTCCTTATTCTCTTTCAGTTGTTTCAGATTGTGATGATGTGAAATAATATCTGACAAGGTCGGATACAATTTTTTACTATCGAACTGCTTACTTACCTCCTGCAAATAATCGAGCAGTAAATATTTTTTATACTCAAAATCTATCCAACCTTCTGTAATCCAATTTGCGCTTAGATTTTTCATGACCGATGGTTTAAAAGTTTATACGGTTAAATCTGCATCAGGGTTTACTTTTTTTCATTGTATAGAATTGTTGTTATTCAACAATGCAACCCTGTTTTGTATAGTGCCGATAATAAAGTGGTGGATAAAAGCAGTTGCTCGTTTTTAAAATTTACATCAATAAGCATAACAATTTGAGTTGATTGTGAAAGCTAAATTCTTAAATCAAAAAATCATTTTACAAAAAATATTTTTTATGAATAAAATAATTGTGCTCCTTCTACTTATTCTTCCACATTTTTTTGATGTGAATGCTCAAAGCAGAATTGATTCAGAGCAAACTGAAATTATTCAGTTCAGTGTTTTAACAAATACTGTTTCCGAAAAAATGGAAGGCATTCAATTGCTTCAATCAAAAATTATAAATGAAAAAATAACTGGTGATACACATCCATTAAATGATGAAGGAATTATTCAATTTGATATTGCTGATGCTGAAGGAAAAATTCTTTTCTCGGTAAAACAGGATAATCCATGTTTCATTAATTATGAATATGCCAATGAAAAAGGTGAACTCGGTCGGTACAAAAAAACAGAACCCCAAGAAACTCTTCTGGTAAAATTTCCTGTTTTGAAAAATGCTTCGTCGCTTAAAGTTTATCAAGTCACTGCTGACGGGAAACAGATTTTGATTTCTTCATTCACCTATCTAAACAATTCGTGGAAATGAAAAAACTAATTCTTCTGTTGCTGATTTTTGTTTCCGGAAAAATTTCTGCACAAACATTCCCTGTTACAACCATTCTCTATAACGGTTCTTCAAGCAATCACATTGATTTGGTTTTTTTGGCTGATGGATTCACTTCGGCAGAACAAACAAATTTTATTACACAGGTGAATACAATTTCAACCGCATTATTTAACACCTCTCCATATAAAGAATATAAAAACCTGTTTAATGTTTATGCAATACAGGTGAGTTCAGCAACATCAGGTATTATGCACCAAGTAACTGCCCCTGATTGTGCATCAGCAAGTCCTACTGTTCCATCATCCAGTACTGTATCTTATTTCGGAAGCAAATTCGATTACGGCAGTATTCACCGGTTGGTAGTTGCAACAAATACCACTGCCATACAAAATGTTTTACTCGCAAATTTTCCGGCATACAATAAAGCTATTATAGTTGCCAATTCCACTTATTATGGCGGTTCAGGTGGAACATATCCTTGTTGTACTATAAATGGGGCAAGCGCAGAAATAATAATTCATGAACTCGGTCATTCAATTGCAAACCTCACTGATGAATATACTTCCGGTGGATGCAGCACAATAGAAAAACCGAATTGTACCATGGAAACAAATCCAACATTGATAAAATGGAAAGCCTGGATTCCGGGTGGAATGCCGATTCCTACATCTGCAGGTACAAATTGCACTTCAGTAGGATTATATCTCGGTGCGAATTATTGTCCAACGACTTGGTATCGCCCGATGTGTAATTGTAAAATGTTAGCCCTTGGTCAGCCATTCTGCAGTATTTGTAAGGAAGAATTGATTGTGTCATTTCTAAACATGACTAATCTGGTTAATAGTTATTCCCCGGTAAATACTTCAACAATTACTATTGCAAGTGGAGGTTCACAAACTTTTTCATCCACCATTATTCAAACAATTCCAAACACAGTTAAATCACAATGGGTATTGGATGGTATGGTCGTAACAACAAATAATTTATCATACACGGCAATCGGAAATAATTTGACTTTAGGAAATCACACACTAACCTTCAATGTTTGGGACACAACTTCGTTGGTAAAAAAACTGGTTCCAACCAATTCTGTTTTATGGACTATATATAAAAGCGGAACCACAACAGTTACACTTTCAACTTTCAATCCTGTTTGTGTGAATGCATCTTCATTTACATTGACAGGCGGTTCCCCTAACGGAGGAACTTATTCAGGAACAGGTGTGAGTGCCGGAATATTTAATCCGGCAATTACAGGAGCTGGAACTTTTACAATTACCTATACTTATAATTCTCAATCAGCATCTCAAAGTATTCAAGTGAAGGCATTGCCTGTTGTTGTGATTTCTCCATCGAGTAGTAGTATTTGTTCAGGAAGTTCAACCACAATTACTGCAAGTGGAGCTACAACTTATTCCTGGTCCCCTTCAACTTCTTTGAGTTCAACTTCATTGGCAAGTGCAACAGCTTCACCCACTACCAACATTACTTACACAATAACAGGAACTACAAATGGATGCAGTAGTTCTTCAACATCAAGTGTTTCTGTAATTGCATTGCCAACTTTAAACATCGCCGGAAGCTATACAATTTGTACTGGTTCATCAACAACATTAACTGTAAGTGGAGCTACAACCTATTTCTGGTCGCCGGCAACAGGATTGAATTTAACTTCAGGTTCAACAGTAATTGCAAATCCAACTGCTTCGATCACCTATGCAATTTCGGGAACAGCAAATGGTTGTACTAAGATTCAAAATTTTTCATTGACTGTAAATTCAATTCCAACAATTACATCATCAGCAAACGCAACAATTTGTTCAGGAACTTCAACATCATTAACAGCAAGTGGAGCAACAACTTATACTTGGTCACCTTCAACAGCGTTAAATGATACTATAGGATCAAGTGTAGTTGCTAATCCAACATCCAACATCACTTACACTATTACGGGAAGCAATGGATGCACTTCAACAAAAACTGTTTCGGTTTCTGTTAATGCCTCACCAACAATTTCTTCTTCTTCCAATACAACTATTTGTTCAGGAACTTCAACTACAATGACAACAAGTGGTGCTACAACATATTCATGGTCACCATCCACAGGCTTGAATTTAACTTCTGGTTCAAGTGTAATTGCGACTCCATCATCAACTACAACTTATACCATAACTGGAACAACAAATGGTTGTTCGAATACAAAAACAATTTCGGTTTCGGTTAATGCAACTCCAACTATTACAACATCAGGAAACACATCTGTTTGTTCAGGTTCGTCAACAACATTAACAGTTGGTGGAGCAACAACTTACTCGTGGTCTCCATCTATTGGATTGAATGCAGCAACCGGAGCAAGTGTAATTGCAAACCCTTCAACAAATAATACTTACACAATTGTCGGCACGAGTAACGGATGCACCAACACAAAAACAATTTCAGTTTCAGTCAATGCAATCCCAACTATTTCTTCTTCAGCAAACATCACAATTTGCTCAGGAAATCCCACAACTTTAACAGCAAGCGGAGCATCAACTTATTTGTGGTCGCCATCAGCAAGTTTGAATTTAACTTCGGGTACGAGTGTGGTTGCAACTCCATCATCGACTACAACTTATACCATAACTGGAACATCAAATGGTTGTTCGAATACAAAAACAATTTCGGTTTCAGTTAACACAACTCCTGTAATTTCTTCTTCTCCAAACACAAGTATTTGCACAGGTTCATCTACTACGCTGACTGCAAGCGGAGCAACAACCTATACATGGTCACCGTCGGCCGGTTTAAATATTACAACCGGTACGAGTGTAAATGCGAATCCTGTTTTATCAAATACCTACACTGTTACCGGAACTTCAAATGGTTGTTCAAATTCAAAAACAATTACAGTTTCAGTTTCATCGAGTTTGGTTTTAAGTGTTAGTGGAACAACTACAATTTGTTCTGGGAGTTCAACTTCATTAACTGTTTCAGGAGCTTCAAATTATACCTGGTCTCCTTCCACAGCATTGAATACAACAACAGGAGCAACAGTTTCTTCTACACCAATTTCAAATATCACTTACACCATCACAGGAACTTCGGGGGCATGCAATGCAAACAAAACAGTTGTTTTGACAGTTAATTCTTTGCCAACAATTTCAGTGAGCGGTAATTCAACAACATGCTCAGGTACGAGTGTAAGTTTAACAGCAAGTGGCGCATCAACTTACTCATGGTCACCATCAACAGGTTTGAATTTAACTACCGGTTCAATTGTAATTGCAAATCCTGTTTCTACAATCACCTATTCAGTTACCGGGACAGCAGCAAATGGATGTACTAAAACTTCTACCAAAATAATAACAGTAAATGTGTTGCCTTCGTTAACCTATACTTCCATCAACCCAACAAGCGGACAATCAAACGGAGCAATAAATATTACAGTAAGTGGCGGACAAACTCCATATACTTATCTGTGGAGTAATGGTGCTACAACTGAAGACCTTACTACTGTTGCAGCTGGAACATTTACGATTACGGTAACTTCTTCAGGTGGCTGCATTAAAACACAAAGTGTAATTCTTACGAATACAAGTTCAAACTGCAATGTAACTTCTACAGCAAGTTTTATGAATACAAATTCAACAAGTACAATTGCCATGTGGGGAAGTGTAACAGGTGCTTACAAATATAATTTAAGAACCAGACCCGTTGGTTCAACGCTTTGGACTTTGCAATCAACCAATGGAAATAATACAGCTGCAACCGTTAGCGGATTAATGCCAACTACACAATATGAAATTCAAATTCAAACACAATGTGATGCAGCCGGAACTAATCTTTCTGCATTTTCTGCTTCTTATAATTTCACAACATCAGCGGCTGCAAGAATGGAAGTTATGGAAAATGAAAATAATTTAGACTTTGGTCTTTTTCCAAATCCTACATCTGATATTATTCATCTGGAACTCTCCAATCAGGGTGAAGAAACTTATGACATCCGCATTTATGATATGGCCGGAAGAGAAATGAAAATTGAATCGATGGAAAAAGGGCAAACGGAATTGCTCATCCAACTACAGGATTTCCCGCAGGGATTATACAGTCTGGTAATCATAGGTCAGAACCTGAGAGAAGTTCGAAAGATGCTAAAGCAATAAGCTTTTTCAGATATAATTTTCTCTGAACACCATCTCTGTTGGTGACTGAATTCCTGCCAGAGGAATTTGATTTTCGTGTGTGTGTACCGGAATTAATTTGCCCAAATCGCTAAAGTCGTTGGCAGGCGAGTTTACAGGATAGATGGTCCAGCCATAGATGGAATCAACATTGTTGAAGTCCTTCTTGCGAATCCAGCAACCCTGCATATCGAGTCGAAACAGCTCAGCATCCTGACCATGAATTGGAGAAGCTTTCTCCCAAACCCGTCGGATTAATTGTCCATTTACTTCCATTGCCCGAGTAAGGTAGTAAAACATTTTATAAATTTTTAAATTATTTGTTAAAGGATGTTGATTACGGAACTTAAATTTTATTCGACTTCGAAAATTTATGAAGTTTAAAATTGAATGTGTGTAATACGAACAAGCATGATGTTTTATTACAAATTGAATTGTAAAATTTTTATGACAATCGGAAATCTGATTTTCTCCGTTGGTAAATTGAAACAACAAAGCCACTACTCGGTCGTTTGAAAGATATAAGTTTACAATAGATGAAAACTCAAATCAAAAATTCAATAAAAAAAATTATTTCTGTTTTAATACTCGGAATATTTCTGAGTTCCGTTTTTTCATCTTGTGCCACAACTAAAAAAGATTGCAAGGGGCACACCAAGCATCGGCTGGCTAATGGTGTTTGGTTTTAATTTTTGTTTTCTTCCAATGAAAAATAAACATTTGAATAATTGAACATTTGAATAAAAGAATGTTGAATTATTTGTTGTAGTTAAATAATCCATCCATGAAATAAATGTTGCTGATTTAAAAGTTCCAGTTTGGAAAAAAGTGGAACTTCTGTTTGCGTTAATTGAAGTTCCACTTTTCTTTTTAAAGTGGAACTTCTATAAAAGCGAATATTTTTTAACTCTCTCGATCTAACAGTGATTTTGCAAAACTTCTCAATCCGGTTTTACTTATTTCCGGAATATCAATTTCATCTAAAGTCAGCATCGCATCTTCATAATACTTGAGCATTTCAGTTTCTGCTACATCACGAATATTTAATTCATAATATAAATCCATGATTGCTTTTACTTTTTCTTTAGGGTCGAAAGTTTTTTTCTCTAACCAATTTGCTAATTGATTTCGCTGTTCAGGATTTGCTTTCTCCATAGCTTCAATCAGCAACAATGTTTTTTTATTTTGAATAATATCACCACCGGTTTGCTTGCCGAATTTTTTTTCATCACCAAACGAATCGAGAATATCATCTTGCAACTGAAATGCTATTCCTAATTTTTTCCCGACTTCATACAATCGTTGTGCATCTTCTTCGTTGGCCTCTCCTACTATTGCTCCCATCTTCATTGCACAACCTAACAACACGGCAGTTTTCAGTTCTATCATTTTCAAATACTGAGAAACACTTACTGCATTTTCATTTTCAAAATTCATATCCCACTGCTGACCTTCACAAACTTCCATTGCAGTTTTGTTAAACAACTGTATTAATTTTTCAATTGAACCACCTGAATTTTTTATTAAATATTCATAAGCATACACCAACATACTATCACCGGAAAGTATAGCACTGTTGCTATTATATTTTTCGTGAACTGTTGATTGTCCTCTACGCTTCGGGGCATTATCCATAATGTCATCGTGTATCAAAGAGAAATTATGAAACAACTCAACAGCCATTGATTGTGGTAATGCCTTCTCTGCATCGTGACTGAACATTTCGCAGCCGAGTAAAACCATTGTAGGTCTCATACGCTTGCCTCCCAATGAAAGTATGTAATTGAAAGGTTCATATAATTCTTTCGGTTGCTTTTCGAAAGATTGTTTTGCTAAATAGCGATTGAATATTTCCTGTAATTCACTGATTGATTTCATCGGTGTAAATATCAGTACGAATTTTCAGAAAGTGGATTCGTAATTTTTTTTACTAACAAACAAAGTTTGAATATTTATAACATTGGAAAATTAATGGTTACTAAACCTCAGAAAATTATTGCTAATTTTCATTATTTTCTTTATATAAATTCATCAATTCATCAGCCAATCTTTTACTGTTAAATTTTGCTGAGTGAGCAATAGCCAAAGCAGACAGTTGTTTATGTAATATCGGTTCATTAATTAATCTTGAAATGGCGCTGGCTGTTTCACTTTCACTCTTTGGATCAATGTATATTGCTCCCTTTCCTGCTGCTTCTTCCATGCACGAATCTCTTGAAGTAATTGATGGAACACCATGTGTGGCAGCCTCAATCAATGGAATACCAAAACCCTCAATAAGCGAAGTATAAATAAATACAAATGCCAGTGAATAAATTACATTCAGATCTTCGTTACCTGCATCATGAATAAATATTATCTTCAAATGAGGAGCATAATCATGCAGGTAATTTTTTATTTCTTTCAAGTACTTTGTTGGTTTACCTACAACAACAAGCGGAAGGTGTTGTGCTCTTAAATTATTAAGGGCTTTAATAATTGTTAAAAGGTTTTTTCTTTTTTCAATGGTTCCGACATATAATAAAAATTTTTCCGGAAGGCGAAAACGGGTTTTTACCTCTTCGGTTTTATCTACTGAAATCATTCGAGTGATATGAGACGGCAATGAAGTGTAAATAACTTTAATCTTGCTATCAGGCACTTTATAAAAATGCATCACCTCTTTTTTTGTTTGCTCGCTTACACAAATAATTTTATCAGAATGAATGCAGGCATGTTTTGTTTTGATATCATAAATAATCCGGTCAACAAAAGAATAAAACTCCGGATGCTTTTTAAAAATCACATCGTGAATGGTTACAATGGTTTTTGTTTTGGCCCTGTTTAATCCAAATGGCAACTCGTTACTTAAACCATGAAATAAATCAATCTTTAATTTTTTCCAATCATTTACCTGCGAATAACTTCTCCAGTATGATTTCAGCAAGGAAGAGGAATAAATGGTTTCAATACTTTTTCTAAATTGAATTTGTTCGAATAATTTATTATTCCTGTCAGCTGAAAACAAAAAATAATTTTCATCAGGATAGTATTGAACAAGTGATTCAATGGCAACACGACTATAATTTCCTAAACCAGAAAAATTATTAAATGCCCGTTTTGCATCAAAACCTATTTTCATCAATCACTTATTAAACCTTGAATTTTTTACTAATTAACTTTCAATAAAAAACATAAAACATAGTGCCGGCGGAGAGATTCGAACTCTCATGCCCTTGCGGGCGCTGCGTTCTGAGCACAGTATGTCTACCAGTTTCACCACGCCGACTTTTAAGAGCGGCAAATTTAACGGGAAGATTCAATTGGAGAAATTACGGCTGAATTAATAACTGCCCTTTCAATTTCAATTCATTTATGCAGAATGCAATATCATATCAATCAGAAAAAAATTTATCTGATAAGTGTTACATCACCGGAATTGGTACGGTTAACTGAAACACTTCGGCCATCCCTGTCTTTCCCTCTGAACATCCAGACAAAAACACCGGTACTGAATGGTTTACCGTTAAAAGTTCCATCCCAACCTTCATTCTGATCATTGGTATGAAACACCATTTGCCCCCAACGATCAAAAACCATCAATGTAAAATCTGTCACTACAAAACCTATTGGAAATTCAACTTTGAAAAATTGGTTAACATTATCTCCATTGGGTGTGAATGCAGATGGAACAAAAACATCTGGACATTTAATATTAACTAAAACTGTGGCAGTGCCGGTGCAACTTCCTGAAGTTCCTGTTACTGTATAAAGAGTTGTATCAGATGGATCAGCAAGCGGGTTCGGGCAATCCAGACAACTCAGATGCAAATCAGGCGACCACGAATAGGTATCGGCTCCGCTTGCGTTTAAAGCAACCGGCATTGTCCAGCAGGTGGTGAGTGTATCCGGATCAACTGTAATGACTAATGTTGGATTTACAGTTATGAAAATGGTGTTTGAAGTTGCTGGATTGTTGTTTACACAATTTGCATTTGATAACAACACACAGGTAATATTATCACCATCATTAAATACACTTGTATAAGAAGAGCCGGTGTTAGTAATGATTGTACCGTTAACCAACCAGGTAAATACAGGAGCTGTTCCGCCATTTAAAAATGATGCGGTGATGGTGGCGGTCATGCCTTCGCAAATAGATGTGTTGTCAGCAGATAAAGTTATTGATGCATCAGTTTGTGGTGTTACGGCTATTGTAATTGTATTTGAAGTAGCAGGATTATTTGAAACACAATTTGCATTGGAAGTAATAATACAGGTAACCACATCATTATCGGCAAGAGTAGTTGAACTGAAGGTTGCTGAATTGGTTCCGATATTTACTCCATTCACCTGCCATTGAAATGATGGCGCAGCACCTCCGTTAGTTGGTGTAGCCGTAAACACCACTATATCACCAGAGCAAATGGATGTGGATGTTGCCGAAATTAAAACGGATGCCGGAGCACCGGTTGTTACAGTCATTGCAATTGCATTTGAGGTGGCCGGCGAACCCGAAACACAACTCAGACTTGAAGTCATGATACAGGTTACTACATCGCCATTGTTCAATGTTGTTGAACTGAAAACAGAAGAATTAGTACCTGCGTTTACTCCGTTCACTTTCCATTGAAAAGTTGAAGCTCCTCCCCCGTTAACCGCAGTTGCAATAAAATTCACCAGATCGCCAAAACAAATTGTTGTGCTATCAGCAGTAATCGTAACCGATGCCACCAATCCAGTAGTAACTGTAACAGTAATGGCATTTGAAACATCAGGAGAATTGGTAACACAGTTTGCATTTGAAGTGAGAATACAGGTAACCACATCACCATTGTTTAAAGTTGATGATGCATAAATGGTTGAATTGCTTCCAACATTGGCTCCATTCAATTGCCATTGATAAGTTGGATTGGAACCGCCATTGGTTGCTGTTGATGTAAATATTACAGGATCACCCGAACAAATAACCACCGGATTTGGAACTGAGGTAATCGTATCAGAAGCAACTACTGATGGTGTAACAATAATAGGAATTGCATTTGAAGTGGCCGGATTTCCTGTTGAACATAAATTACTTGAAGTCATGATACAGGTAACCACATCGCCGTTATTTAAGGTAGTGGAACTGAATGTTGTACTGTTAGCTCCCACATTACCACTGTTCACCTGCCACTGATAGGATGGAGTATTACCTCCGTTTACGGGTGTTGCAGTAAAATCAACCTGATCGCCTGAACAAATTGTTGTTGGAGTGTTTGCCACGATGCTTACTAATGCAGGTGCAATTGGATTTACAGTTATTGATACTGCATTTGATGTAGCCGGTGAACCGGTTGCACATGCCAAATTCGAAGTCATGATACAGGTTACCACATCGCCATTATTCAATGTTGTAGTGCTGAACTGATCGCTGTTGGTTCCAACATTACTTCCGTTTATCTGCCATTGATAATCCGGCGGTGTGCCTCCATTCGTAGGTGTGGCTGTAAAATCTACCTGACCACCGGTACAGATTGTAGTGATGTTTGCAAATACGCTGACCGATGCAACAACACTTGCGTTCACAGTTATTATTTCTGTATTGGATGTGGCTGGCGAACCAGAAACACAATTTGCGTTAGAGGTCATTATACAGGTAACCAAATCGCCGTTTGCTAAAGTTGTAGTACTAAAGGTTGAGCTATTGCTTCCAACATTTCCACCATTAACCTGCCATTGATAATTTGGTGTTGAACCGCCATTGAACGGAACTGCTGTAAAGTCAAGTTGTTGATTAGCGCAAATAATATTTTGCGGAGCCGAAATAGTTACAGATGCGGTTACGGCAGAGTCAATTTGTAAATCAATTCCATTATCGGTTCCGATCGCTGAAGGGTTATCGCTAGTAACTCTGATTCTGTAAAGAGTTCCTGCAATTGTATTGCATGGAATAGTTGCAGCTATGCTTCCAATATTCAGTGTGCTTGGGAAACTGCCAATAGAAGTCGGCAGGGCGAAACTTCCTGCTGCATCTGATAGTTCAGCGGTATAAATATTTCCGGCGTTAAAAATTCCGGTGCTTGTAAACGGAACAGTTATAGCACCACATTGACAAAACGGGCTTCCGATAATTATGCCGGTGGTAATTGTTTGCGCATTTGCATTTGAAATAAAGAGTAATGAAATTAAAATGGTAATAAAAAATCTGCCGGTTTTATTCATTGAAATAAAATTCATTTTTAAAATTCTGAAGAAGCACAAAATTAACTCACAGAAAGTGTATTTCTGATTTTCGAATTGAACACTAAATTACTTGTTCATGCTAAGATTCGTTCAAAAAAGAAAGTAAAAAATACTAACGGCCAGTTAATAAATTTTTAAGTGATAAATCTGATTCATGAACGGCAATAAAATTAGGGCCTATAAAATCTTCGTGTTTGAATTTATAATTTCTGAAATCAACAGTTTTCGGATAAATTTTTCCAAGTATGTAATTGTATTTTTTAAAGAAATCGTAATAATCAACCAGTAAATTTTTTGAGGTAATGTTGATGTAACCATATTCAAACTGTATCATTCTGATTTTATTTTCTGATAAAGCTTTTTCAAATCCCTGCATTGCATTCAATTCTGCTCCTTCAATATCCAATTTCAGAAAATCAATTTTTTCAATTTTATTTTCTTTCATGAATGAATCACCAGTCACCAATTCTATCATTTCTGTTTTTTGCACCGAATAATCAATTCCTTTTATTTCATACAACGATGAATGAGTGTGTGAATCGTATATTTTTATTTCCTTCTTCACCAGTTCATTATACAATCCGGCGTTTATGGGAATTATGTTTTGATGAGCGGAAATTTTTTTCTTCAATAATTCAAAAGTGGTAACCACCGGTTCAAAGGCATAAATTTTTGCATCAGTGCAAAACTCAGCAGCCAACAAACTGTATTTTCCAACATTGGCGCCACCATCAATAATTATTTTAGGTTGAAGTGTTTCTAATTTTTTCAGAATAGTTGCTTCGCCATTGCTGTCAGAATCATAATTGCGGTTTTCGTACAATCGGTTAATGGCGCGCCCAAATCCGGCAAGGCCCTTCAGAATAACATTGTGTGTATTTCGCTTATAAAATTTTTTAAGTGTACCCATTATTTGATTTTAAAAAACAGTTTATTCAATTTATGATTTCACAAATCGGATTAACTGTTTTCCTGAATTTGATTCCGCTTCCATAAAATAAATTCCGGCAGTAAATTTTTTAACATCAAGTTTTATATCGGAAGAAATGTTTTTTTCTAAAACAAGAATTCCTTTTTCATCCGAAATTTTTATTTGAATTTTTTCTTTCCGTTCAATCATCGAAACGAAAATAAAATCGTGCGCAGGGTTAGGTGATACAGAAATCAGTTGAATAACATTTTTTATGGTTGCCACTGTTGAAGTATGCAAAACAATTTCAACTGAATGATTCCCGTTTGTAAGTGCTATATCTTTTTCAAGTACTCCACTGCTGTCAGATGATGCAATCGCGGTTTGAATATTATCAATTAACAAATCAAACTGAGTGAGTGGTTTTAAATCGGCAGCCACAATTTTCAAAACTCTGCCTCCCGGAATATTTTCAGCAATGTGATGTACAACTCCGGTATCACCATTTGCATTGAAATAAAACAATTCGGTATTCCAGTCAACTGCAATACTGATGTTATTCTGATGAAGAATTCCGCCGGGTGCTGATGCAATTGCTGTATCGCCAATGCTGATAGTGTGAAGAAAAATCAGTGAGTCGGTAACTGTTGTTGGCGAAACTTCTATCCTCCATTTTCCGGGAGTAGTGTGAATACTATCCATCACTGAAGTACAGGTATAATTTACTCCATCAACAAAAAATTCATAACCGCTTCCGCCTATTCTTGTGGTTGTTGTGTTAAGTGGAAGCAATGTTCTGATGGAAACATTTCCTGCACCGTTTGTTTGTGAAATATCTTTTCCGTCAAACGATTCAATGTGATTTGGAACTGTGGTGACTACTAAATTTCCACTGATGCTTGGTTCATTCTGAAAATGTAAAATCCATTTAGCATCGCGCTGATGTGTTGCCACATTATTCAGGTGAACAAAGTCGAGCACAATTACTTTATCAGGTTTATAAAAAAATAATCGTCGAGTGAACTGATCCAGTTTTGTTGAATCATAACTCTGCGCTGCATCAGAAATATTGTAACAATAATCAGTTCCGCTTCCCCACAAAATCCACTTGCCTTTTTGAAACTGTGGTTCCGAAATATTGGTGAAGTTCATTAATGTCGGTGATTCATTTTGCCCGCCATCGTTGCTCACATTTACTCCCCAGTTCATGTATTGTTCACTTGAATCATACACGCAAATGCTGTTGTTGGCAATGGTGCGCATGTAATAATTTATATAATGACTGTTTCCATACGAATCATAATATCCGGAATTAATTATTTGCGGCGCGTTTTTATAAATGCAAAACGAATTGTTATTGCGGTGGTCGTGCGCTGATTTTTTATTGGGCGCATCATAATTCCAAACCAATGTTGCGCTGCTGTCCCAACTTGTTCTGCTCACACTCAATCCTGTTTTATCGCTGAACCAATCGTGCGCAAGATCGGGCTTGGTAACAGCGGACATATTAAAATCTTTGTACATCAGCTTCTGATAAATGGGCCATGTCCAGGTTATGTTTTGCGGCAATGAATAATACTGCGCCAACCACTGACTTCGAACATCATTAAAATATCTTGCATGTAAGTAAGTAACTCTGTCGCCCTGCAAATTTGAAAAACCATCGCCCCAGTTTATGGTCCATCCATCGGGCTGAATAAAATACCAGTACTGATTAATAGAATTTTTTACCCACGATAATTCATTATAAAAATCATTGCCGGTTGCAATGCGCATGTTTTCAAACAACTGAAACTGATCAACCAAACTCCACATTGCATAAGCGGCAGTCCAGTTCCAACCACCATCATCATCACGATAATAACTGTAACATGGATTGAAACCATTCATCCATTTATCATAAGTAATTTCATACCACTGCTGCACTGTATCTTGTTGCAAAGCAGTTAATCCATCAGCATGCGCAAGCACGAGTGCATATTGATTTGCATAAAAAGTATTCCATGCATTGTGACTGCTTACATAACTGTTTCCTGACGAAGAAGTGATATAAGTATTCATGAAGTATCGTGCAACTTTGTAATAATTCTGCGCCAGGTGTTGCCGCATTATTTGCGGAATATCATTGTAACACCAATCGAGCAGCAGACCTCCTGCATCACCGAAATCGCGTATGTAATCTTCGTTGGTGTACCAACTGTAATTTGCAAAATCAAGTGTATCGAAACGATTATTTAATTGCGTTATTAAAAAACGACAACGCATCAACTCTGATAAATCGCCATTGATTTTAAAAAGTGATGGAACAAATTTTATCTGGTACGGCTCCCAGTTTGAATTGAAATCCCAGGTCCATAAAGTTGAATCGCTGCCGAGCAAGTACAGTTGCGGATCGTTGTACCAATTACCATAAACCGCATTGTGAAATGAATTGTAAGTGGTTTGACAATCACCCGAAGTAATGTTCGCACCCAGCCACGCGAATCGTGCCGAGTCAATATAAATTCTTGGTCGCGATTGATGAATGACCGGATAGGTTTGCGCCTGTGAGAAATGAAAAACTAAAAATGAAAAATTAAGAATGAGAGCGAGCGATTTCAATTTCATGAAACGGATTTTGATATTTCAGCGGGCAAGTTATATAACAAGATGAGATAGAAAAATGACTAATGAATATTGTTTCAGTTTTCTGTCCCAGCAGATTTACACGAAGTGAACCTTGCTTCAAATAAAGCAGCAGCCCTAATACATTAACCCTGCTGGCACAGAAACTTATAATTGAAATTGTTTTCCCCATTGAATTAAATTATCATTTGAAGTTTACATTTGCGCCTCTCAAAAAACAGAAGAAGAATTAAAAAAATAAAATCAAATGGCTGATCAGAAAATAATTTTCTCCATGCTTGGTGTCGGAAAAATTTACCCCGGAAACAAGCAGGTGCTCAAAGATATTTACCTCTCGTTTTATTACGGAGCAAAAATCGGAATCGTGGGTTTAAACGGTTCGGGTAAATCAACACTCTTAAAAATCATTGCCGGTCTCGATAATAATTATGTGGGCAAAGTAGAGTTCAGTAAAGAATATTCCGTTGGCTACTTAGCGCAGGAACCGGAACTCGACAAAACAAAAACGGTAAAAGAAATTGTACAGGAAGGTGTGAAACCCGTAATGGATTTGCTTCGCGAGTTTGAAGAAGTGAGTAACAAATTCAGCGAGCCGATGAGCGATACTGAGATGGATAAACTACTCACGCGCCAGGGAAATTTGCAGGAAAAAATTGAAGCCTGCGATGGTTGGGAAATAGATTCGAAACTGGAACGCGCAATGGATGCATTGCAATGTCCCGATGGAGATTCGTCAGTTGAGAATCTTAGTGGAGGTGAAAGAAGGCGAGTTGCTTTGTGTCGTTTGCTGTTGCAGACTCCTGATATTTTATTGTTGGATGAACCGACGAATCACCTGGATGCTGAATCGGTTTTATGGTTGGAGCAACATTTACATGATTATAAAGGAACTGTGATTTGCATTACGCACGATCGTTATTTCTTGGATAATGTTGCCGGTTGGATTTTAGAATTGGATCGTGGCGAAGGAATTCCATGGAAAGGAAATTATACTTTATGGTTGGAGCAGAAAGCTGCGCGATTGGCAATGGAAGAAAAGGTAGAGAGCAAGCGCCGAAAAAATTTATTGCGTGAGTTAGAGTGGGTGAGAATGGGTGCAAAAGGGCGACAGGCAAAATCGAAATCGCGATTACAGAACTACGATAAAATGGCGGGCGAAGAAGTTCGTGAGAAGGAAGCGAAGTTGGAATTTTATATTCCGCCCGGCCCGAGATTAGGTGCCAATGTGATTGAGTTTGACAATGTGAGCAAAAGCTTCGGTGATAAATTGTTGTATGAAAATTTATCGTTCAAGTTGCCGCAAAACGGAATTGTTGGAATCATTGGTCCGAACGGCGCAGGTAAAACCACTTTGTTCCGCATGATTTTGGGAAGTGAAAAACCAGACACCGGAACTATTGCTATCGGTGAAACTGTAAAGCTTTCTTATGTTGATCAGCAACACGCTGATATTGATCCGAACAAAACTGTTTGGCAGCAAGTGAGTGGCGGCAACGAATACATTGAGTTCGGAAAAACTAAACTGAACTCGCGCGCTTATGTGGGCAAGTTCAACTTCAACGGACAGGATCAGGAAAAGAAAATTGAAGTGCTGAGTGGTGGAGAGCGCAATCGTTTGCACCTTGCATTATCACTGCGCCAAGAGGCGAATGTGTTGTTGCTGGATGAACCGAATAATGATCTGGATATAAATACCATGCGCGCACTGGAAGAAGCGTTGGATGATTTTGCAGGTTGCGCCGTAATTATTTCGCACGACCGTTGGTTTTTAGATCGCGTGGCTACACACATTTTATCTTTTGAAGGTGATTCAAAGGTTGTATTCTTCGAAGGAAGTTTTTCTGATTACGAAGAACACAAGCACAAGAAGTTAGGCGATGCTCCTCCGAAAAGATTCCGTTATAAAAAATTAGTGGCGGGATAATTTTTAAAAAAAATTTATTTCATAAGCTGACTGAAGAAATTCAGTCGGCTTTTTTATGCTTCAAAAAGAAAATATGTTTTCTCTTTATCATGCAGTGATTTTAATTTATCAGGAGTTAACGGCTTCGAAATAAAATTTGAAATCATGTTATATGAAATTGATTTTTGAATATCCACAATATCAATAGAGGAAGAAAGCATTATCACTTTACATCTATTAAAATGCATTTCTGGAATTGAAAGCAATTCATCCAGAAATTTCCATCCATTCATTTCGGGCATATTGATATCTAAAAATATCAGATCCGGAAAATTATTTTCACTCGATGAAAATAAAATCGTTCTGAGCATATCCAAAGCATTAATTGCATTTGTAAATTTCTGAACCGAATCAGCAATGTTATGTTTCAGAATGATTTTTTCATTCAGCAAATTGGTTATCTCATCATCATCAATTAACAAAACGGTTTTATAGATGCTCATAAACAAAGGGGCTTTTTATTTTTGAGAAATAATAATTAATACTTCGGGAAATAAATTTTGAAAGTAGTTCCTTCATTCACTTCACTTTCAATCTGAATGTTTCCGCCAAGCGATTCGGTTTCTGCTTTCACCAGGTACAAACCGGTTCCCTTCCCTTTTACATGGTCATGAAAACGATTGTATAAACCAAAAACCCGGGTACGGTATTTTTTTAAATCAATTCCTAACCCATTATCCTGAATCATCAAACATGAATAATTCCCTTCTTCATACGATTGAATATTTAACATCAGCTGACGATCAGGAGATCGATATTTTATAGCGTTAGAAATCAACTTCTGCATCAGGTGCAACACATATTCATTCACTGTAAAAACACCCCTGGTATCGCTGAATTCTGAATGAATAATTGCATTACTTTCTTTAATTTCATTTTCCAATAATGCGCAGGTTTCAATTAATTTTTTTTTCAGGTTTACATATTTTTTTATTTCCTGTTTTGAATACACCTCCAGAATTTTATTGAGGTCAAAAATTATTTCATCCAGTTTATCTGCTTCATTCGAAACATTATCTAGCAGATTTTGTGTGGTTTCATTACCAAAAAACACTTCATCACTTTTAATGTGATTCATTATACTTTTAATTTTAACGATGGGAGAACGCAGGTAATGAGATACAATTTGTGAAAACTGCAACAGCTCATTGTTATGAATTAAATCTTTGTCGGCCATTTCTTTTGATTTATAAATTTCAGCTTTACCGCTGCTATTTTTTTTCAACTGACCTGTAGTATTCATTACAATATCTTGGTTTGGTGTGATAAACTTAACTGAACTGCCATCTTCAATCCAAGTAATACTCAGCAGAAACCATTCGCAAAAGCATGAACAGGCAAAATCAACTGTTCAATGAGATTTAGATATATTATTTAAATTGATCAAAAGAATGATATTCTGCAATGGGCTGAATTATCCTTTACTTTTTTTCACCAGTACTGTACAGAAATTTATTTTTGTGAATAATTAAAAATCATTTGACAACTGTGTTTCCCCCAACAACAATTAATTTTTCACTTCGTTAAAACGGTTGTTATGAATTTAAAAAACACCTTACTCACCCTTAGCGCATTTATTTTCATTCTTTCTTCGTGCAAGAAAGATCCGATTACTTCTGCTAATGACGAAAGCCAGAAATATTTTCCGCTGCAGGTTGGTCGATATTTAATTTATACCGTCGACAGCATTCATTTCAATGATGTAACAATGACAAGTGACACCATTCACTTTCAATTGAAAGAAGAAGTTGGCTCCTCTTTTATTGATAGTACCGGAGGAACTACTTACATACTTATTCGTTCTCGCCGTATGAACGATACTCTCAGTTGGTACGAAACTGATCAGTGGAGTGCAACTGTAAATAAAAGTCATGCTGAAAAAACAGAAGAGAATCTCCGTTTTGTAAAAATGATTTTCCCGATTGGTGATGGAATAAAATGGAACGGCAATCAATACATTGATACCTCAAACGGATTAGCAGCATTTTCAGGATGGGAATATAAATATTCAGAATTACACATCGGAAAAATTTTAAACGGGCTTGGATTTGATTCAACAGTTACCGTAACTGAACTGGACAATGAAAATCTGATTGAAAAAGATTTTGAACAGGAAGTTTATGCAAAAAATTATGGCTTGATTTATCGCATACAACAACATATATCAAAACAAAATGTAAGTACACCTTGGAGCAATCCTGAGAAAGGAACCATTGTAATTTATACAGTGAAAGAGGTGCACTGATCAGGTGTTGTTAATAATTCAATAGCAATGTCGTTTATTTGAAAGCCAATAAAATCGTACGGCTTTCGGCATGAAGAAAATTATTTCGATTATCGTTTTTTCTATTTTACTTTTTACTTTTCAGTTTTCAGTTTCTCAAACTACAGCTATTTATCGTTACCAGATTCGGTTTACTGATAAAAACAACAATCCTTTTTCCATTTCGCTACCACAAGAATATCTTTCACAAAAAGCAATTGACCGCAGAGAGAAGCAACACCTATTAATTGATTCATTGGATTTACCTGTTACTCCAGCTTATATCGACAGTGTAAAAAATACCGGAGTAATAGTTCTCTATTCTTCAAAATGGTTAAACTCAGTTACAATTTTTACCACTGATTCACTAGCACTTGTTCACATCAATTCATTTTCGTTTGTTAAATCAATAAAAGCTGTCGGAAAAATACTTCCTCATCAAAATAATTCCCCTCAATATTTTAATTCTTCACTAAGAACAGAATGTGGTATTGATAATTATTATGGTTTTGCTTTTGACCAGATAAAACAAGTGCATGGCCAGGCATTGCACGAAAAAGGTTTTAAAGGACAAGGAATGTTAATCGCATATCTCGATGCAGGTTTTCAACATGTTGATTTAATTCCAGCGTTTGATTCACTTCGTAAGCGCAACGGAATTATTGCTACACACGATTTTATAACAGGTGGTGATTCTGTTTATGAAGACAACTCACATGGTGCTTACTGTCTTTCCATTGTTGCGGGTAATGAGCCGGGCTATTATGTTGGCACTGCTCCGAATGCTGATTTTGTTTTAATCAGAACTGAATATGCTTCCACCGAATTTCCAATAGAAGAAATTAACTGGGCAGCAGGTGCTGAGTTTGCCGACAGCATTGGGGCTGATGTAATAACAAGTTCACTTGGCTATAGCACTTTTGATACTGTTTTTTCAGGAGGAAATACAATCATTTTCGATCACACATTTTTAGATATGGATGGAAAAACAAATCCATCTTCTATAGCAGCAAACATTGCATCCACTCGCGGATTGATTGTGTGTAACAGCGCTGGAAACAGTGGAGGCGAATCATCTTGGCGCTTTATTACCGCTCCTTCCGATGCTGATAATATTTTGACGGTTGGCGCCATTGACAGTTCAAATAATTATGCTTTGTTCAGTGGTCATGGCCCAACTTTCGATGGGAGAATAAAACCTGATGTGGTTGGTCGTGGAGTTTCAACCTGGTACATTAATACCAGTTATGGATCAGCAAGCGAAGGAAACGGAACTTCATTTTCGTGCCCGCTTATTGCAGGATTAACCGCATGTTTGTGGGAGGCGCATCCCGATAAATCAAATCTTGAAATTATGAATGCAATTAGAAGAAGCGCTTCAAAGTATTTTAGACCTGATAACAACATTGGTTACGGCATTCCGAATTTTGCATATGCTGATTTGTTATTGAGTGGATTTAATGAACAAAGTTTGTTGTCACTCGATTCAATTATTGTATATCCAACAATTTTTTCCGGCGAAATAAAAATTAACCTGAAATTAAATGTCGCAGAAGAAATCTCTATTCAGTTGTTTGATTTATCAGGAAGGTTGGTGGATGAAGAATGTGCAAATGCTTATATCGGTTTTAACGAACTCTCCTTTCAACCGGCAAATCTTACTGCCGGAGTTTATATGTTAAAGGTAATTGCCGGCAATAAAATTCATTATGAGAAGTTAGTTAAAATCTGATTTTTGATTCTGAAAATTATTTTTGAATCAGTAATTCTTTTCAACTGTCAACTTCTTTTATATTTGCACCAATGCAGCCTCGCATTATTCTTACACCCGAAAAATTCTCTTTCACTATTGAAAGATTATGCAGGCAGTTAATTGAAGTTCACGGCGATTTCACAAACTCCATTCTTATCGGTGTTCAGCCTCGCGGTATAATTTTAGGCAAGCGCATTCAGTCTCGACTTTCAGAATTATTGAAAAAGGAAATCACATTCGGAACCATTGACCCGACCTTTTACAGAGATGATTTTCGTTCATCAGAAAAACAACTCACCCCTGCACAAACCGAAATAGATTTTATGGTGGAAGGAAAAAAAGTAGTGCTCGTTGATGATGTGTTGTATTCCGGTAGAACTATTCGTGCTGCGATGGATGCATTGCTTGATTTTGGTAGAGCAGAAAAAGTTGAACTGTTGGTGTTGGTTGACCGAAGATTTACAAGGCATTTACCGATACAACCTGATTATGTAGGGAAAAGTATTGATAGCATCAGCAGCGAGAAAGTAAAAGTGGAGTGGAAAGAAAAAGAAGGACACGACCAAATCTGGATCATACCTAAAACTGATAAAGAATGAGTGCACTCAGCGTTAAACATTTACTTGGAATAAAGTATTTAACCGTTGACGACATTGAACTCATTTTTAAAACCACTGATAGTTTCAAGGAAGTTATTAATCGTCCGATAAAAAAAGTTCCGACACTTCGCGACACAACTGTGGTGAATTTATTTTTTGAGAACAGTACACGCACACGCATTTCATTTGAATTGGCGGAGCGAAGATTGAGTGCTGATATAGTAAATTTCAGTGCAAGTTCTTCATCAGTCAGCAAGGGAGAAACCCTGATTGATACAGTTAATAATATTCTTGCCATGAAAGTGGATATGGTGGTGATGCGGCATCCTGCTCCAGGTGCTCCTGTTTTTTTATCGCGACACATTGATGCAAGTATTATTAACGCAGGCGATGGCACTCACGAACACCCAACACAGGCTTTACTCGATGCTTATTCCATCAGAGAAAAACTTGGAAGTATAAAAGGAAAAAAGATTTGCATCATTGGAGATATTCGACACAGCAGGGTAGCATTATCTAATATTTATTGTTTGAAAAAATTAGGTGCTGAAGTAATGCTGGTTGGCCCTCCTACTCTGATGCCAACATACATTGAATCACTTGGTGTTAAAGTGGAATACAATTTAAAGAAAGCATTGGAATGGTGCGATGTGGCCAATGTGTTGCGCATTCAATTAGAAAGACAAGACATAAAATATTTTCCATCGCTGCGCGAGTATGCATTGTACTTCGGAATCAATAAACCTTTACTCGACTCATTGAAAAAAGAAATTGTAATCATGCACCCGGGCCCTATTAACCGTGGTGTTGAAATAACCAGTGATGTTGCTGACAGTGCTCATTCAATTATTCTCGATCAAGTTGAGAATGGGGTTGCAATAAGAATGGCCACACTTTATTTATTGAGCGGAAGAAGATAATAAAACTTGTAATTCATGAATGTTGGATAGTAAAAAAAATTATTAAACAACTAATTTCCGGTTTAATTAAAACCTCGGACAAAAAACTATTTTCTTATTAAAGTGAGGGATACATCCGATATATATTATAGAAAGCTCAGGTCCTCCTTTTGATTCGCTTGGTGAAGAAAAATCTGATATTGTTATATCATAATTGAAAGCGAAGCTAAATTGATCAACATCAAAACGAGTAACAATAACCCAAGCATCATTCCATCTTAGCCATGGGCCAAGATATACACCATACTTACTGTTTTTCATCTTATCCAAATTTATTCTTACAAAACTCCCCATTACTAATTCATGATTTGGCCCTTGAAGTGAATATTGCAGTTTCGGATAAAATTCAAACCTTGAACTTGCATGTAAGTTAGCACCCATATTAAATACTAACTTTCTGAAAACTTTGGAGCTATCATCATCCAAAAAAGATTTTTTTGGTTTATTAATATGAAAGACAGCCAATCCCATTGTAAAACTATTTTGAAAAGTCGGGGGTATAAAATTATAAGCAACTCCTGCTGACAAATCAAAATAAGTCAAAGTACTTAATGCAACATTTTCTTGTGTAGCAACTTGTGATTGAAAAGGAATGTATTGATCACTGAATAAAAGATTGGTGTAATCAATATTTGCCGATGTCATTCCCAGCATAATTCCTCCTCCTAAATAATGATGACTGAATTTATCTAATGTCCGATGAACACTTCCGGCAAATCCAAATTGTGTAGTTGTAAATTTTGAATCGCCGGCCTTATCAACCGATGCATCTAAACCAAGGCCTATAATATTTTTATTTTTTCCTTTTATTCGTCGAATATCTCCTGATGCATGAAAAGTTGTAAATGGCTTAGTTACACTTCTCCATTGATTTCTATAATTAGCGATTAGTCGATAATCACAATTAAAAAATCCTGCGTTCGCCGGGTTCTGCAACAAAGGAGTAGTATAAAATTGAGAGAAATGAATGTCCTGAGCTTTCACATTTAAGAAGGTGAAAAAAAAAATTAAATTCAACACTAAAATTTTCACATTTCTTGTCATCTTATTAAAGTAATATTTCCTTGTTTGCGTATCAATTCACCAGTACTGCATACTGCTTCTAAAAAATAATCAAAAACTTCAGGCTCACTTTTCTTTCCATTAATTTTTCCATCCCAAGTTGCATTAAAATCAGTCGTTTCAAAAACCAATTGCCCCCATCGATTATAAATTTTTAAAAAGTGAAGTTCAGTAATACCAACTCCATTTAAATGAAATTCATCATTCTTTCCATCTCCGTTTGGAGTAAATGCATTGGGCACAAATAGCACATTGTCATTACAATAAACATTTACCTTAGTTGTATCTTCATCTTTACATCCATTCAAATCAGTTAATGTAACAATATAAATAGTTGTTTGTAATGGATTCGCAATTGGATTTTCACAAACATAACAGGTTAATGTTGAATCAGGCAACCATTGGAAATTTCCAGTTCCAGGAGTTAAGGAGTTGTAACCAGATAATTGTGCTGTTGTTCCAACTAAAATAGTTTGATCAGGACCGGCAACAACAACTGGCAAAGGATAAATGCAAACTTCAACATCACCTGTATCAGCATAACAACCCAACGAATCTGATACATAAATTGTGTAGGTTGTTGCAGTTAAAGGTGTTGCAGTTACACATGAATTTGTTGAGGAATCCAACCCAATTATTGGCTTCCATTTAAAAGTACTTTGGGTTGAAGAAATTGCACATAGTTCTGCTGTTTCACCAATGCAGAAACAAGTATCAGTTGGATAGGTTACAGTAAATGGAAATAAAACAAATACTGTGATTGAATCAATACCCTCACAGCCATAAACATCAGTTCCTGTTACAGTATAAATAGTTGTATCAAATCCAGGCCCGCCACAAATCGGATTTGAAATTGATGTATTCAACAAACCATTTGAAGGCGACCAACTATAAAAAATTGCTCCTGTAACTGTTAACTGGGTATATGTATCTGAACAAATTTTCCTGTCTGGTCCGGCATTAACATTGGGTAATGGATGAACAGTAATGATTACTGAATCACTATTTGTACAACCATTCGCATCGGTTACAGTTAATGTATAGGTTGTTGTAATCGTTGGGCTTGCAATTGGATTAAAAATCGTACTGTCATTTAGTGAGTTTGATGGTTTCCATAAATAAATATTCGCATTTGAAGTTCCATTCAATTGCGTAGAAAGCCCATAACAAAATTCATCAGAGTCTCCTGCATCAACAGTTGGAAATGGAAGAACGACAATGGTAGCTGAAGTATCATCACCACAAGTACCAACAAAGGCGGTTACAGTAAATATTAAAGTTGTGTCATCTATATTTGGAGTAACGGTAATTGAAGAGGTTGTTTCACCAGTATTCCAATGATAAGTTAATCCACCACTTGCAGTTAAAGTAATAGAACTACCCGGACAAATTGAATCCCCTGCTGTAATTGTTGCAGTTGGTGGTGGAGTAATTGTTATAGAAACGCTATCCTTACCCGTGCATCCTGCAGCATCAGTTACTGTTAAATAATATGTGGAGTTTGCAATTGGAGACACAGTAATTGAAATAGTTGTTTCTCCTGTACTCCATAAAAAACCAGTTCCACCTGTTCCATTTAAAATTGTTGATGAGTCGCTACAAATTATAACATTGGTTCCTGCATCAGCAATTGGTGGTGGTGATATAGTAACTGTAGTTGCAGCAGAATCATTGCAACCATTACAACCATATACAATAAAAGATATGGAATATGTACCTGGATTTAGGTATAAATGTGCAGGATTAAATAAAGTTGAGGTTGTGCCATCACCAAAATCCCAAAGCACATTGCAAACTGTACTTGAACCACTTGTATCCGCAACAAAATTTGTTGAATCGCCAAAACATAACGCATTAACTGGCGGAACAGGAATTGCTGTCGGGGCTTCTGTTACATGAATAGTATCGCGGGCAGTATCAGTGCATCCACCAACTGATGTAATAACCAATGAAACAATAAAATCACCAAAAGTATTAAAGTAAACAGGTGGTGGATTTTGAAGATTGGAAGTTCCCTGACCACCAAAATCCCATTGCCAACTTACAATATGATTGATTGGAACTCCTGAAAAATCATTTCCTCCGAATGACCATGAATTATCAGTGAAAGTAACAGTACCATTAGAACATAAATCATTTGTACTTGAGTTAAATTTTGCAAGAGGATGTACCAAAACTAAAGTATCAACTATTCTGGAATAAGTGCAATTAATACCATCACTTAAAACTACAGTAGGATAAAAAACTCCCGTATCAGGCATTGTGTAAGTATGACTTGCAGCAGAATAAATGAGCCCTGTTCCACCATACAATGGACTACCATCTCCAAATGACCAAAAAAAGCTAACGGAGTTCGTTGGGTTTAAATCAAAACTAATTAACTGCGGTAAACAGGTTGTATCTGGCGTTGCACTTGGATTTGCAAATGGGCCACCAATATTTATATAATTTGGTTTTACAACAATGGTAGAACATCCAAGACAGGTATCGGTTGCGATAAGACCAACTGTAAATGATCCTGAATAAAGGTAAATATGAAATGGATTTTCAATTGATGAATGTGTACCATCACCAAAGCTCCAATAATATTTACCGCAACCATTAGGAATTAATGGTGATACAAAAAAAGTATCTTGTAATTCAGGACAATTTGTACCAAGGCTTGTAGCATAAAAATCAACACTTACCTGCCCAACAATAATATAATTTATCTTAGTTAATGTACTGGAACATCCATTGCTATCAGTACAAGTTAACGAAACTGTATAGGTTCCGGCGCTTTGGTAAGTATGGCATGGGAAAGCTAGAATGGATGAATCACCATCTCCAAAATCCCATACATAAGTTAAAAGAAGTCCGGTTGAATTATTAATAAAACATGCCTCAAATCCTAAACAAATAGTTGTATCAGGAACATAAAAATTAACAACTGGTACTTGAGCATTTACATATGCAACAGTTGAATCAATACTAACACACCCATACTGATCAGTAACTTTTTCAGTAACTGTAAAGGTTCCGTTGGTTGTATAGTTATGAGTTACAACCGGATTGGTTGAAGGAGGAGTAAAACCCTGGCCATCTCCAAAATTAAAACTGTACAATGTTGGTGTAGAAACACAGTTCGCATTTGTGGTGTCGGTAAATGTTACTACAAAAGGGGCGCAGCCACTCAACACATCCCCGAAAAATCCAGGATTAACACCACGAACAACAACATCCCATTCCAAACTATCCACGCATCCATTTAAAGCAAAAACTTTTAATTTAACATGATACTTTCCGGGGCCAGGAAAATGTATAGAACTATCAGAAGGGAACCAAACAGGGGAAGTACTGAACAAGGCAGGCAGGTAAGCGCCCCCATTACATGAATCATAAATTTTCCACGCATAGTTTGAAGCACCAATTGTATGATTGACGACATGCGAAGTATTTGGAAAACAAACAATGGTATCTATTGTTGCATCAGGTTGAAGATTTCGTAAAAAAACTATAACCGATACCGAATCACAACACCCTGAAGCAATATTGCAGATTTTTAACTTAGCCAGATACGATGCATTAGGATTCGGCATTGGATAAGTTACTGTAACCAAACCATTTGAAGAAGTACTTGGTGTTCCCCCTACAAAAGTCCATATATATACATCAGCGCCAACAGAACTGGTACCATCATAATAAACCACATTAGGGCTATCGCAATTAACTGTAAATTCTAATTTAGGAATTGGAGGCAAAATGCACACATATTTTATTTTGGTAAGTGTATCGTTACATCCACAATTTTTTGAAATTAACATCACATCAAAACAACCGGTATCCTGATATAAATGTGATGGACACGGATTAAAATCCTGACACCCCGGACCATCTCCAAAATTCCAACACCATGCCTGACAAGGTTTAAAACAAATTCCATTTGGGCACGCCGGATTACCACAAGTATCAATTGTACAATTTGTAAACACAACAGGAACCGGGGCGCAAGTAGTTAATGGAGTTGCAGAAAAACATGGGTTCGTGTGTTCACCAACACAAATAGGAATTCCGGGGAAATAATTTGTTACAGAATCTTTACAGCCTAAAGCATTTACAATTTTCAATTTTACATTATAACATCCCGCAGTTGGGAAATTTAAAGTAGGAGTTGGACCTAAGTTCTGGTTCGCAATGCAAGGAGGTGCTCCTACTTCCTGCACACACCACAAATATTGAGTAGGACTTCCGGTGCTGCAACCTGCATTAAAATTTAACGATAATGGTGCGCAGTATTTTCCGGCAGTTGGTAAATTTGTTATTGTATAACAAGCATGCGGGCAATCAATTTTCACAGTATCGTTTAAATAAACTGAAGAGTCGCAACCACCTGGACCTGTTACGGTAAGAGATATTCCATATTGCCCACAGGCATTGTAAGTTATATTTCCTGGATTTTGTAATGTAGATGAACTTGGTGTACCACCAGGGAACTGCCAATTATATGTCCAAGGGCCGGCAGCTCCGCAATACTGAACATTTACTGTTTGAGGATAAGAACATGCAGGAGCATTACTAGTAAGATTTATACAGGCAACCGGTTTAGCATATACATGAATTGTTCTTGGAGGTGCAACTACCGCGCAGCCATTAACAATTGCACTAAGCGAAATTGAATAAGTTCCAGGGCAAGAAAAACAATAATCAACTGCTGCTGTATTTTGAGTTGTATTTGGTGTTACACATGTTGTTGGGCTAATATTCCATGTATAAGATGTTGAAGGGCCTGTACCGGCATGAACGCATTCACCAACGCACAAATTCGTATCACTTAAAATTATTGAAGTGGAACTATTTCCAACATTAATCATGTTGGGAACAAATTCAGTACTGGTACATCCGTTTTGGTCGGTTACAACGCAAGTTACATCCCATGAGCCAGGGCCATAAACTATTCCGTTCGGACATGGTAAAGCTGAAGTTCCAGGTGTTCCTCCCTGAAAAGTCCATGAATAGGTATAAGGAGGAGCACCGTTAACAACAGGTGGCGCACAAAAATCAACCGTTAAATTATTGAGACAAGTTGTTGTAATACCTAATGCACTAATTGTAAACGAAGGAGGTGGTGTGATACAAACGGCATTGGCAATAGAAGTATCATCATTACAACCATGATTGTTTGTAATTACCAAAGTAGCGCAAAAGCAACCTGAATCTTCGGGATAGGTATAGCTTGGATTCGCACTGTTTAATTGTTGTCCGTTGCACATATCCCATACATAACTTAACGAACTTGAACCGGCACCAACAGTTGAACAACTGCTGTTAAAAGAAAATTGTGTTCCTGCACAAGCTGCAGGTATGTTTACTATAAAACAAGCATGAGGATCACAGTAAATTGGAACCGGTTTTGTTTTTGTTAAAATCGCCGAACCTCCTCCATTAATTACCAATGTTACTTGCAATGCAGGATTACAAACTGGAAAATTTACAATTATAGGCCCTTGTGATGTAGAAGTTGAAGGCACTGCTCCTGCTCCAAAATCCCAACTCCAACTTGTTGCGCCAACAGAAGCATCAGAAAAAATAACAGTTACCCCTTCGCAATAAGGTGTATTAGCCGGAGTTGAAGCTTTGGTAAAATCAGCACTCTGTGCAAGTATGTTGCTGACAGAAAAAAAAGAAATAAATATTGTGAGTTGTAAAAGTTTTCTCATCCGCTACTAATTGAATTCTAAAATTACTTCATTCAAATTCATAAAAAAAAATACCTGCTACATTTTTTCACAAATCGTTTTTTTGTATTACGCAATCAATTATTGGCGCAAGTTAGTTTATAAACTTTACACAACGAACAAACAGAACTTTCATTATCTGTTATTTTTGTTCAAACTTTTATACATCGTGTCGTTTGGAATTTGCCCGCTTGCAGTGGTACCTGTCAGAATTGAACCTTCTGATAAATCTGAAATGGTTACGCAACTGTTATTCGGAGAAGGATTTGAAATTTTAGATGCACAACCCAAGTGGACAAAAGTGCAATTGCATTGGGATGGTTACATGGGATGGATTGATTCCAACACAATACACACTGCTTCTTTTTCCGATATTGACGAAGAAGAGAAAAACTTTTTTTATTGCAATGACATATCAGCAATTGTCAATTCTTCATTTGGAAAACAGGTTATTACTTTGGGTTCTTCACTACCACAACTTAAAAAAAACAAACTGAAATTAGGTGCCGAAGAATTTTCGTTTGAAGGAACTGCATTGAACTCATCAGCCATTGAACACACTGAAATTTCAATTGAAGAACTGGCAAAAAAATATTTGAATGCTCCATACTTGTGGGGTGGAAGAAGCATATGGGGAATCGATTGCAGCGGATTCACACAACTGGTTTATAAAATGCTTGGAGAAAAACTTCGTCGTGATGCTTACCAACAAGCCGATCAGGGAATGCTGGTAAATTTTGTTGACGAAGCTCATACCGGTGATTTAGCATTTTTTAATAATGAAGATGGAAAAATAATTCATGTTGGAATGGTGCTGAGTAAAAACAGAATCATACATGCGAGCGGGCGTGTTCGCATTGATGTTTTGGATCATTATGGAATTTACAACCAGCAAAAAAAATCTTACTCGCACCAACTTCGTTTTATAAAAAGAATTTTGTGAAAAAAATATTAAGCGCCACTCAACTTCGCGAAGCCGATCAGTTTACAATTGAACACGAACCCATCAGCAGTATTGAATTGATGGAGCGCGCTGTAAATGCATTTACAAAAACTTATTGCAAACAATTTAATAAATCTCGTTCCGTTAAAATTTTTTGTGGCCCCGGTAATAATGGAGGTGATGGATTAGCGATTGCACGATTACTTACCAAAAAAAAATACGATGTTCAGGTTTATATTTTACAAAATGATTTTTCGTTCAGCGAAGATTTTATTCTGAATGAAGCAAGACTTAAAAATAAAAACCGAGTTCCGTTGCATTATATTTCTGACAGCAACTTCCCTCCTATTCAGGAACGCGATGTGGTGATTGATGCATTGTGGGGAAGTGGTTTATCACGACCACTCACGGGTATTGCTGAAGCTTTGGTGAAATACATTAATGAACACAAGTCAACTACTGTGGCAGTTGATATTCCATCCGGAATGTTTGCTGATGGACCAACAACAGGAACTGCGATACAAGCGGATTTCACTTACACTTTCGAATTGCCAAAACTCGGATTTTTGTTTGCTGAGAATTATGAATATGTGGGTGAATGGAAAGCATTGGATATTGGTTTGGATAAGTTTTTTATTTCTGAAATTGCTTCTTCTCAATTTATTCTTCAGGAAAAAGATATCAGAAAAATTCTTCGTCCTCGAAAAAAATTTGATCACAAAGGAAAATTCGGTCATGCATTAATAGTTGCGGGAAGCTCCGGAAAAATTGGTGCTGCATTGTTGTGTTCCACTGCTTGTTTAAAAAGCGGAGCCGGATTAGTGACTGCACACATTCCACGAATAGGAAATAATATTTTGCAAACCGGATTGCCTGATGCAATGATTACATTGGATGATCATGAAAACATGATTACTAAAATTCCTGCGACAGAAAATTATACAACCATTGGAATAGGTTCGGGAATAGGAATTGAAAGTTTAACTCAACAGGCATTCATTAATTTATTAAGTCGTTACCGCAGACCAATGGTAATTGATGCCGATGCAATAAATATTTTATCGCTGAATAAAGGTTGGCTGGAGTATGTACCGAAGGGAAGCATTTTAACTCCGCACCCGAAAGAATTTGAAAGGTTGTTTGGAAAATCGCCCAATTCATTTGAGCGGATAAAAAAACAAACAGAACTTTCCATCGCTCATAAATTTATTATTGTATTAAAAGGTGCTTACACCAGTATCAGCACACCTGAAGGAAATATTTTTTTTAATCCAACCGGAAATCCGGGAATGGCGAAAGGCGGAAGCGGTGATGTGCTCACCGGAATGATTACCGCTTTTTTATCTCAAGGTTACTCATCGGAACAAGCCGCGATGATGGGAGTATATTTGCACGGATTGGCAGGTAATCTTGCTTTAAAAAACAAAACCAACTACAACATCACTGCAAGTGATCAGATTCAACACATAGCGAATGCATTTAAAAAAATATTGTCCTGATTATCTATTCATTTTTCTTTTTGCATTCACATTGTTGTTTTCGCAGTCGTGTAACACTGCTTCAAAAGTTCAGGCCACACAAGTTGTCATTGCTCCAAGAAATAATTCACCGGTAGAAAAACTTTCAACCAAAACAATAGCGATAAACGACACCCAAAAAGTTGATTTAAAACTTTCAGTCAATCACAACGAAAATGTTTATGCTTCAACTTTATTTACAAAGTATGCTGATATACTTGGAGTGAAATCAACTGAACTCACCAATGAAAAATTATATAAACTGATTGATGAATGGTGGAATGTACCATATAAATATGCAGGTAATGGCAAGAGCGGAATTGATTGCAGCGGATTTTCATGCATGGTTTTAAAAACTGTTTACAACAAAGAAATTGTCAGGGGCTCAGCAGAAATGTATAATGAAACCGAGCGTGTGCAAAAAGAAGATTTAATAGAAGGTGATTTGGTTTTTTTTAGAATTCGTCGCGGACACATATCACATGTTGGTGTTTATCTTATGAATAACATGTTCGTGCACGCGAGTGTAAAACACGGAGTATCCATCAGCAGCCTCGATGATCCCTTTTATAAAAAAGTATTTGCTTCAGGAGGCCGGTTGAATAAAAAATAGCTTCAGAATAATTTTTCTGCCAAGTCTATATTCAAGAAACAATTTATTGTTAAATTTTTATTGAATGATATAACAGGATGTAGTTGCTGTTTCTAAAACAATGCACTTGCTTGAAGCATCATTCGCATTTTTTGCAGTAACTGTTGTAGTAGAAACAACAGTGCTGTTTGAATTAGTTAAACACTTACAGGTATAACTTTTCATGCAGGAACATAAAGTTAATGCCATAAAACCAAGTAGAAGAAATATCTTTTTCAAAAAATTTATTTAGAAAGTCCAAAACAATTTTGATTGACAATTATACAATCAATAATTTCTTATTCATTAAAGTAATTGATTGAATAAATTTTTTGATTTTCTGTTGAACAGGATATTCCTGTTGAAATAATTTTAATTGTGCCCGGGGCGGGAATCGAACCCGCACCGCCGTTTCGGGCGACAGGATTTTAAGTCCTGCGTGTCTACCAGTTCCACCACCCGGGCGCTTCACTTGCGTGAAAAATTCCAGTAGAAGATTATTTGTCAATCATAAAAATCATTAGAAGAAAACTACATTTCTAATAACTAAACAGATAAAACAAATAACTTAAATAATGAGCGGGAGACGAGACTCGAACTCGCGACCCCGACCTTGGCAAGGTCGTGCTCTACCAACTGAGCTACTCCCGCTTAAATTATTATTTCAAAAAAACTACTTTCTGATTTGATAAAAAAACTGCGCTGTGTTGCAATCAAATTTTATCGAGCCGCAAATATAGAGTTTGACTCTAAAAATCATAATGAAGAAAAAAGAATTTTCAATCGTCTAAACTCTTCTTCAGCTCGTGTAGTTTCAATAATGCTTCTACAGGGGTTAAAGTATTAATTTCTATTTGCTCAATTTGTTCTTTTATTTTTTTTAACTGCGGATTTCCAGCTTCAAAAATGCTGAGTTGAATTTCTTTTGGCTTTAATTCTCGTGTAATTTTTTTCAAATCACTGCCAATTGATTTGGATTCCATTTGAGCTAAAATATCATTGGCTCGTTCCACCACCGAAGTTGGTATACCTGCAATCTTAGCCACATGAATACCAAATGAATGTTGGCTTCCACCTTCAACCAATTTCCTAAGAAAAATAATTTTATTACCACTCTCGCGAATTGATACATTAAAACTTCGTATCCGTGGAAATTTTTCTTCCAATTCATTCAGCTCATGATAGTGAGTGGCGAAAAGTGTTTTGGGTTTTCCCTTTGAATTGGTATGCAGGTATTCTGCAATTGCCCATGCAATACTGATTCCATCGAATGTGCTTGTTCCTCTTCCGATTTCATCCAATAAGATTAAACTGCGCTCACTGATGTTGTTCAGAATGCTGGCGGTTTCACTCATCTCCACCATAAATGTTGATTCGCCTGAAGAAATATTATCGGAAGCCCCTACCCTCGTAAATATTTTATCAACCATTCCTATTCGTGCCGAAGCAGCAGGAACAAAGCATCCCATCTGCGCCATCAATACAATTAAAGCAGTTTGGCGAATCAATGCTGATTTACCTGCCATGTTTGGTCCTGTGATAATGATAATTTGCTGTGATTCATTATCCAGAAAAATATCATTTGGAACATACTGTTCTCCCAATGGAAGTTGCTGTTCAATAACAGGATGTCTTCCATCTTTTATATCAATCACAAAACTGTCATCTAGTTTTGGTTTGTGATAATTGTGTTTTAACGAAATAGTAGTGAACGATTGCAAACAATCTAATCGAGCAAGCACTGATGCATTCAATTGAATCACTTGTACATAGTCATTCAGTTCGTTTACCAATTCAGAAAAAAGTTGTTGTTCGAGTTCCAGGATTTTTTCTTCAGCCCCAAGAATTTTTTCTTCATACTCTTTCAATGCCGGAGTTACATATCGCTCGGCACTCACTAATGTCTGTTTGCGAATCCAATCTGCAGGCACACGACTCTTGTGCGTGTTGGTCACTTCCAAATAATAGCCATGAATATTATTGAAACCGATTTTCAATGAAGTGATTCCGGTTTTTTCAATTTCATCTTTCTGAATCTGCAGTAAATATTCTTTACCTGAGTAAGCGAGATTTCTATATTCATCTAACTGAACGGAGACACCATTTTTTATTACTCCGCCTTTTTGAATTATTGCTGGTGCTTCATCATGCAAAGTTTTTTCAATTTTTTCTCTGATATAAATGCATGGATTCAACTGACCTGAAACATTCTGTAATGCTTCATGTGATTGAAAATCATTAATTAGTTTTTCAACTGAAATCAATGCTCTTCGTAACTGAATAACTTCACGCGGATTTATTTTCCCCAATGGAACGCGTGCAATCAATCGTTCTAAATCGCCAGCTTGCTTTAATCCTGTTTGCAAATGTTTTAACAATTCAGTTTCACGGATAAATAATTCCACCATTTCCAACCGCTCTTCAATCTGGTGTTTATCTTTTAACGGAAGCACCACCCACTTGCGCATCATTCGTGAACCCATTGGGCTCAGCGTGTGATCCATCACCTGCAACAATGACTTTCCATGTTCGTGCTGGCATTGTAAAAGTTCGAGGTTGCGAATAGTGAAGCGATCTAACCACATATATCGCTCCTCTTCAATTCTTGAAATGGATGTGATGTGACCAATGTTCGGATGTTCAGTATCAGATAAATATTGAAGTGCTGCACCACAGGCAATGATTGCCGGTTTCATTTCATCAATGCCAAAACCCTTTAACGACTGAACCTGAAAATGCCGTTGTAATAATTCATTGGTATAATCAAACTGAAAAATCCAATCGTCAATGGAATAAGTATAAAATCGCGAACCGAACTGTGTGATAAAATCTTTTTTATACGACTTGCTGAAAATAATTTCACTTGGTTTTAAACTCTGCAACATTTTATCGGCATACTCTGCATTTCCTTGCGCTGCATAAAATTCTCCTGTGCTGATATCTAAAAATGCTAAACCAAAAAACTGCCCATCGAAGTGAATGGCACACAAAAAATTATTTGCTCTGTGATCAAGTAGTTTTTCATTGTCAGTTACACCCGGAGTAATCATTTCAGTAACCCCTCGCTTAACAATGGTCTTAGTTAATTTCGGATCCTCCAGTTGATCGCATATCGCAACGCGATAACCAGCCTTAACTAATTTCGGCAAATAATTATCAAGTGAATGATATGGAAATCCTGCCAATTCAACAAAAGATGCTGAACCATTTGCTCTGCGTGTTAAAACAATTCCTAAAACTTTTGAAGTAGTTACAGCATCCTGTTCAAATGTTTCATAAAAATCTCCTACTCTGAATAACAAGATTGCATCGGGATACTTCCCCTTTATCTTATTATACTGAGCCATCAAAGGCGTTTCTTTTATTTCTTTAACCTTGTTCAATTTGAATCACTAAATATGCAGGCAAAATAAATCACTGAATTTAAAATTCATGAGAAAAATATTAAATGAAGAATTAGGTCGAATTTCCATTGCTGAATTTCGAAAGAAAGAAAAATTAAATGTGGTAATCGTGTTGGATAATATCAGAAGTGCTCACAATGGAGGAAGTGTTTTCAGAACTGCCGATGCATTTGCTGTTAAAGCAATTCATTGCTGCGGAATAACCGCTGTGCCGCCTAATCGTGATTTATTAAAAGCATCTTTGGGTTCACAGGATTCAATTGAATGGAAATACTTTAAAACAACAATGGATTCCATTTCAGAATTAAAAAAAGTTGGTTTTAAAATTATAGGAGTTGAACAAATTGATAAAAGTATATCACTTACCAATTTTCAATTTTCAGGAAAAGAAAAAATTGCTTTTGTATTTGGAAATGAAGTTCACGGTTTAAGTGATGAAATTTTAAATGAGTTGGATTCAGCGATAGAAATTCCGCAATTCGGAACCAAGCATTCATTTAATATTTCAGTGTCGGCAGGAATTGTTCTTTGGGATTATTTCTCGAAAATATATTCTGAATAACTACAAATGCCTTTCATCAATTCATAAAAAGAAGAAGGGCGATTCGAAAACGAATCGCCCTTCATTCAACATCAAAACTGTTTTTATTTACTTGCTTATTTCAACATCAACACGACGGTTAACATTGTAAGCAGATTTCATTAATGGGCTCTTTTCACCCTGTGAAGAAGCAGTAATTCTACCACCATCAACACCATAATATTTTACTAAGTAATCTTTAACAGCATTTGCACGCTTCATTCCAAGATCATTGTTGTAACCATCAGAACCTCTTTCATCAGCATTACCAACAACATTAATTTTTACAGTTGCATTTGCCTTCATGTATTTTGCCAACTCGCTCAACTCAGGATAATACATTCCTTTAATTTCGCTCTTATTCAAATCAAAATAAATGGTTGGTGGGATATAGCCGCTTGAAGTATTTCCAGTTGCAAAGTCTTGCTTAATAGTTTTACCCTGATAATTTACTAAAGCACCTGGTTTAGAATTTGGCTCTTTATCGTTTACATCTGCAACACCATCACCATCTGCATCGTTTGGTTTTCCATCAGCGTCAACAGTTGCACCTTTAGGCGAGAACAAATCTGAATCTTTTGCATCAGGAACACCATCACCATCAACATCTAAACTTACACCTGATCCATCAACCTTATTTCCTGCAGCTGTATTAGGTTCTTTGTCAAAAATATCAGCAACACCATCGTTATCAGAATCGGTAGTCATTTTTCTCATTTTATCAGCAAGCAACTGATACTCGTCATACATTGTTTCAGTTGGGTCCATCCATTCTACATAATCCTTATTTTCATCTTTACCAACAAACTTGTAAGTAAGAGTCAAGTTAGTCATCATGTATTTATCATTATTCTTTTTAACTGCATTTCTTAGATCGGCAACATAACCGTCAAGTTTATCAGTAACAACAAAATGCATGGTGTTTTCTAAACCTAAATCAAATGAACGAGAAAGTTTATATTTAATACCTAATGCAACTGGAAATTCCATCTCCAAAGTTTTGCCTGAATATCCACGAAGATATCCTCCAATATGGTCGCTTGAACTACCATAACGAACTGAATCATAATTATTAAAATGAACAAATGGTAAGGTTGAATCCATTCCAGTTGGTCTCTTACTGTAAAGAGATTTAATTTTTGAATCGAAAGAAACAAATCCAATTCCAAATGAAGTATAAACTCCGATTTTTCTGCTGCTCTTAGGTTTTTGATTTGCCTTTTTTAAACTCATGGCAAGATTTGAAAGATTAATATACAAATCAGCACTTCCATGAATGATATTGGTTTCAAAATAAATTGGTTCTGAAAAACCAACCTTCTTCCAGATATTAGCATCTTCAAAAAATTTTCCAGCCTTTACATCTACCTTATTTTGATAATCAGAAATGCCTGTTAGTTTTCCATAAAGGAAATTTCCTTGGATTCCGAAAACGCTACTACACATTTGATTTAATGAAATTCCAAATCCAGGTTTCCACTCTGAAACTTTTGGATCCCCAGCGGAAACACGAGCAAAATCAAATGATCTAATGTCAGTGTAAGCACTTGTAATTCCACCTTTAAGAGTAATAGAAGTTCCTTTGTAGTACTTCTTTGCATCCTGCATCATTTGAGCCTTAACAGGCAAGCAATGAGTAAGCACAAGTGTAAAGAGTGCCGAGACAAGGAAAATTTTTGTTGATTTCATAAGCATTGTTTTGATGTTTGAAACAGTTATTTTTTTATTGAGCACAAAGATAATCAGAAAGAACAAAAAACAAGGTTTTCAAAAAATAATCAGCACACAAATTTGTTCATTGTCTAAATATTTTATTAACGGAATTTAATAGTAATCCCAAAACTAAAATGGAATGGAGCATCAAATCGTGCCGGATTATCAGGAGGAGTATTAAATGAACGGTAATCTCTCGGATCTATAAATTCAGGATCTCTCCAGTCAGATGGAACAGCATCGCCTTTATAGTAAGCATTTCCTGTAACCGGATTTATTATCAACGGATTTTTAATATTTAAAATATTGATTGCTTCCAATGTAAATGAAATATCAATTCTTCTAATTTTTATCCATTTGCGCAATGTGGCATTCAGCCAAAATGATGGGACAGAGATTTTATTGAATTGATGTTCAGGATTTCCATCAATATTATAAATTGGCCTTCCAGAATATTCTTCGAGTCCTTCAAAGAGGTACGGTGTATATCTTTTTCCTGTTCTGAAAATTGCTTCGGTATAGAAACTGAAGTGGTTAAATATCTTAGAATTGAATAAGCCCTTATTTTTATTTACAGTGAAAATGGCAAACCCTTTTGCATCAATTGGTGAGTCCCATGCAAGCGGAGTTTCCTTTGTGCTTACTGAATTTCCAGTTGCTAAAATTTGTGCTAAGCTTTGTGAAGCTGATGAACTTTGGCCTGATGCAGCACTGTATGAAAATGAAAGTTGACCACTAAACCATTTAGCTACACGCTTAATGTATCCGATTTCAAAACCACGCACCCGAGCATAATCAGCGTTTATTCTTATGGTGCGAGCAACTTCTCTTCCAGTTGCATCTTTTAAATAAAGAGTATTGCTAGTTATGAAATCGTATTTGTCTTTCCAGTATGCTGAAACATTTAAAGCATCATTACTTCCTATTTGCGATTTCAATCCTAACTCATAGGAGATATCAACTTCGGGATTCAAATCAGGATTTCCAACGCGCGCAAGAGTTGACCGATCAGCATAATAGGGATCAAGACTGGTGTATATATATGATGGGTGTGGCTCAACCATACTGTGCCCATAGTTAAAATACATAACCTGATTTTCTTTTATTGGAAAACTAGCAGCGAGTTTCGGCAACATTCGCATTTTCATTCTGCTTCCAAAAACACTTACTGTGTGCTTTAAATATTCTTCTCGTATTGCATCAGCAATTGGTGCATTAACATTTTCTATTGCATCATTCAAAAATTTTCCGGCAAACCAATATTCATATCTCAATCCAATATCAGCAATTAACCCGCGGAATTTATATTTATCAGAAACATAAAAAGCTCCTCGAACCGGTACTACATGCCAAGCATCACTCAAATCTCCAAGGCGAAATGATTGGGTGTAATTTCCATCTGGCAATTGAATAGGAGCACCTATCCAAGGTCGAGTAATATCAATCCATTGCATTTCTCTTCTTTTTAATTCGCCTCCCACATAAAATCGATTAGTAGTGTTTTTGGAGTAAAAAGTTGCTGAAGATTTTAAAGTATATTCTTCTACAAAGTGATCGTGCCATAAAGTTGCAATTCCATCATTATTAAATAATCCGGGTCCGGGCAAAACAAAAACAATACTATCATCCGGATTAAAATACTGTGTTGGAAATGTAACGATGCTAGATGGATCAAATTCGCTGTTTACTTGTTGTGGTCTCCAGTCTCTTCCATTGGCATCAGCACGGAGGTGAACAAACAATCGAGATAAAGTTATTCTATAGGAGAAGGATGGTTTTGGTGTTTGGATCCAAACCAATGTTTCAAGATTGGTATCGTGCGTATAAGAATTTGCATTATCAGGTTGCAAGGCGAAATTAAATTGATATCCAGGAGCAAATCCAACATCATTTCCAGTAATACGAAGCATATTAAAATCCTGATTGATGGTTAGGCTTTTTAAATAAGTGAACGATAACTTTTTAGTCGATGAATAATCATAGTTGATTTTAAACATTCCTGCCCAACGATTATCTTCAAACGGACTCCAGAATGTATTGGGGTAAATTGATGAAACTACTTGTTCGGCAGGATTATGAAAATAATTATCAGTAAAATTAAATTTGAATGAGGTATAGTATTTCAATTTCGGTACAGCAACTTTTTTAAATTTTAATGGACCACCCAGTCCAAATTCGTAAATGGAATTATTGAAAGTTGAATTCCAATCTTTATTAAAACCAAAGTTGTCGCGCTTATGCGAAGCATTTATTGAAAATTTATCTCCACCACTTTTTGTTTTTGCATTCACAGTGCCTGAAGTGGAGTTTCCGTATTCAACCGACGAACTGCTGGTGCTAACTTCTATATCATCAATGGCATTGCTGCCTAAATCAATTCCGAACCCGGTGCCTGCAAGTGGATCTGTGGCTGATACATCGTCAATAAAAAATCCGGTTTCATAAGTGCGACCTCCACGAATGTGAATACCTTCAGCATTTTGAACTACACCGGAAGATGTATTTATAATGCCTTGTATTTGTCGAGACGGTGCTGATTCAATTTGATCCTTGCCAATTTTTTGAGTGCTCTTTGAATCTTCAACATCAACTAATGGTTTCTCTCCTATTACAATTATATTATCATCAAGTGTTATAGCACTAACGCCCATTTGCACATCAAGTTTTTTTTCTTCCCCGCCTGAAATTTTTATACCGGTTATAAAAATGCGTTCATAACCAAGATAACTGCATTCAATATTATATATGCCATTTGGGATATTATTTATGGAATAATTACCATCAATATCAGTAACAGTTCCAAAGGATGTTCCTTTTAATGCAATTGTAACACCAATGAGGGTGCTTTTATCTGCTTTATCTGTAACGGTTCCGGAAATTTTTCCTGCCTTCTGAGCGAAGAGAAATTGAACAGAAAGCAACATAAAAACTACTACTGCTACTATTTTATTTGACATAATTTTTATTGCAAATTTTCACAGGGCTAAATGTAATCCAATGGAATAATCTTTATATGAAGTTGGATGTTATAAAATAATTATTTCAAACTAAATATTTCAATTCTTTATAAGAATTTAATAATTCGTTTAGTAGTTAAGTAGCTTTAACTGATTCATATTTCATTTGATTTATTTTTTGAAATATTCTGGTGCTTTTTTTCTAATTTCAAAATTATTTTCTTGCCAAAACTTTGAAAAGGAACTTCCACTATTTTATATAAAAAAGTAGAAATTAAAATTGAAATTATAACTACAATAAAAAACTTTAAAAAATAATTTACTGTTCCAATTTCTGAAACAACATCTAATTTAAAATAATTGAGCCAATGCAAAACTGCAAAATGCACGAGATACATGCTAAAACTAATTTTACCTATAAAAGTGATTACCCTATTAACAAACAGAAAAGAATTATACCTGCTTATTGAAACTGCAAACAAGAAAAAAACAAGACCAAAAATCACATGGCGCTCAAAAATTAAACTCGAATTTGTTACTAATTGTAAATAGGCTAATACACAAAGAGCCAAAACAGAATTAGCAGAAATTTTTGAGAGTTCTTGCTTTTCAATAACAACGAAATACAATAAAATTCCCAAGCTAAAAATTGGTAACTGTCTTGGAAAATAGAAAAATAAATATCCATTCCAAAACTGTTCATTGCCAATTAATGGATACTTTATAAAAAAATAAGTCACTACCAATTTTATAATCAGACTTAAAATAAAGAAGTTGAATGCCTGGTTAATATTTTTTATTCTTAAAAACAAAATAGGAAGCAAAGCATAAAAAATCATTTCAATGGCAATCGACCATCCGCCGGGAACGAGACTGTTTACCCAATAAGGATTAAACCCATGAGTGAAAGTAATGTTGGATATAATATTTGAAATAGTTATTTCGGTTTTATCACCAAGCCAGTACCGAGGCCCAAATCCATCTTGAAGCAGGTAATAAAAAATTGCCAGGTAATACATTGGGGCAATTCTAAAAAACCGTCTAATAAAAAAATTTCTTACCGGATTAATTTCATTTTTATATCTGGTGTTAAAGGAAATATAAAGAGTAAAGGCACTGGTTAGAAAAAACAATTGCACACCATAAATACCTGAAGATGAAATTTTATTTAGAATTTCAGGAGCTAATAGATGCCTTCCAATCTGATTTGAATGAAACAATATAACTGCCAGCACCGCAATACCTCTCAGTGAATCTACATATTCTAACTTTTTCATAATGCATGATAAATAGTAAACATAATTTTTTCACTTTTAAATATGCAATTTTAAAATTGAATTATGCTAAACAAAAACCAAAACAGGATTTTATTCAACTATGATGTATTGAAATAATGAATTGAATTGAAATAAAGAATTTTGAATTGGTTTTAGTTAAACTAATTGAACTTACAACTTAAAAAAGTTCATCAAGTATATCAATCAAATTTTTTAACCAAAGTATAATTCGGTTCCAATCAAAATATGTGACATACTTATAAATTCCTGAAAATTTTTCAGTAATGAATTGAATAATAAGAAATTTCATTTTTTACTGGAAATTAATTGATTCTAATATTTACTATTTAATTACCTATAAGTTTCAATAATTAAATACGAAATATTTTTAAAATCAAATCAAGCAACTTTCCGTTTTGATTCATCAAGAAAGAATTGCAATTCATTCATCAGTTTTTCAACCGATGTTTTTGCTAAAGCATATATTTCATCAATATTTTCCCAGCTATTTTCTTTTCCCATGGCTTCGAGTATGAATAATAAATCGCCGGTTGCTTTTGCACCGAATGGTGAAATGCTACCGCGCATTTTGTGTGTGATGCGGTTGAGGTCGAATGATTCGCGTATTGCAATTGCCTTATCGAGTGAATCGAGCTGAGGTGTTACACTTTTTAAAAACATTTTTATAAGTTCGCTCATCAACATTTTATCGCCAACACATTGTTCGCTGAAAAAATCGAGGTTGAAAAACTGAAAAGAATTCTCCTCGTCTTTTGTTACCTGTTGTTCGGCCTCTTTCATTGCAATTTCTTTCCCTTCGAACAACTTCGCCATTACTTTAAAAACCTCATCGGTTTTAATGGGTTTACTCACATAATCATCCATGCCTACTTCAATGCAACGATCGCGGTGCATTTTCATAGCGTGTGCGGTCATGGCAATAATGGGTATGTGCTCTCCTGTAACAGTTTCTGCATCGCGAATTCTTAAAGTGGTTTCATAGCCATCCAATTCCGGCATCTGCACATCCATAAAAATCAAATCGAACTTATCTTTTTGCATCAGATCGAGCACTTCCAATCCGTTATTAGCGAGTGTTACTTTAAATCCGTTTTTCTCCAATACAGTTATCGCAAGTTTCTGATTGATTAAATCATCTTCAGCCAATAAAGTATTGAGCGACCTATGCTGGTAAACTTTTACTGTTTGAGTTTGAGAAGCACTATTTACATTTTCGCAAATTGACTTTCCGAACAGATGGAACAATTCATCGAGCAATTCCTGATAGGTAACCGGCTTGGCCATGAATGCCGTAACATTTAAACGCTGACGCTCACTTTGATCAATGTTATCGGCAACACTTGACATTACAAATATTTTTGTGGTACTGAAGTTCGAGTTCTCTCTCATTTTACGAGCTACATCCCATCCATCCATACCAGGCATCTGAATATCGAGCAACATTAAATCGTAAGGTCTTCCGTCATTATAGGCTTTACTTAATTCAAATAATGCGTTTCGACCACTATCAGCACAAACGATCTGATCAACAAGATTGCGTAGTTGTCCTTCCAATATTCTTCGGTTGGTAATGTTGTCGTCAACTATCAACACTTTTAATTTCCGCAATACTTCAAAGTCGGCAGGCAAGTACCGAGTGATGTTTTGTCCAATTCCGAATTCAGCATTGAAATGAAATTCACTTCCTTTTCCAAATTCACTTGATACATAAATATCTCCCTGCATTAACCCGATTAATTTCCGGGTAATGGTTAATCCCAAACCTGTTCCGCCAAACTTGCGTGTAGTAGATCCATCAGCTTGTGTGAACGGTTCGAAAATAGATTTCAATTTTGTTTCTGGAATTCCCATTCCTGTATCACTGATGGTGAAATCAATTACTGATTTTCCGTTTTCAGTTTTATTCAGCCTTGCACGCAATCCAATCTCACCGTTCTCAGTAAACTTTAATGCATTGCCTACAAGGTTAATCATGATTTGACGCAAACGACCTGCATCACCAACAATTACTTTCGGAATCTCTTCGTCAATGTCCAAGATCATTTCGATGCTCTTATTCTTTTTACGCAAGGCAAGCAGCTTCATTGTTTTACTCATCATGTCGCGTAAATCGAAATCAATTTCTTCGAGTTCCATTTTACCAGCTTCAATTTTACTGAAGTCAAGTATGTCGTTAATTACAATTAATAAATTATCTGCTGATGTTTTTACCAGCTCTAAATATTCGCGTTGTTCTTCGGTGCAATTTGTGGCGAGTGTGAGTTCGGTCATTCCCATAATTCCGTTCATAGGTGTACGGATCTCGTGACTCATGTTTGCGAGAAATTCACTCTTTGCAAGATTTGCACTCTCAGCCAATTCCTTCGCCTGACGCAACTCTTCTTCAAATTGTTTTTGTGCCGTCACATCTTGTCCGGTTCCACGGAAACCAACCACTTCATTTTGTTCATTTACCATCGGAGTTCCGCTAATACGCATAAATCCAATAGAACCATCCTTTCTTACAAATTTAAATTCGACATTCTTAAATGACTGTGTTGTTTTCGCAAACTCATGAAACAAATCTTTTATTTTACTTAGATCATCCTCTCCAATAATTTCAATGAACGAAGAGCCAATGCATTCGTCAATTGTGTACCCGGTAGCTTCTAATATTTTAGAAGAGATGTAAAGAACATTTGAACTAATGTCTGTTTCCCATACAAATTCTCCCGCAGCTTCGGTAACATCAATAAATCTTTTTTCACTATTACGCAATGCCTGTTCTTTCTGCTGTCGCATTTCAATTTCATAATGCAAATCTTCTTTTTGCTTGAAGAAATTAATAATGAGTTGTGCCAGTTTTCCGAATTCATTTTTGAATTTTGAAAGTTTCAAAATTGAAACCGGACTATTGTTATTTAAACTTTGCGAAATGTGAAACAGCGGATTGCGAACCCAACTGATAAATGCTCCTGTAACTAATGAAAATAAAATGATACAGAAAATAATAAATACCGCACTGGTGTTAAGATTACTTGTATTTAACTGCGAATAAAATGGAGTAGGATAATTAATTATTGTATGCGCAATTACAGAGCCATCAAATCCCGAGTAATTACGAGAACTAACCAATGTACCATTTGTGTGGACTAACTTAATTTCAGAATCAGAATGAAAATTAGACGAATCAAAAGAAACATTTATAAAAGCCGAATTCAGATCTCCTAGTTCTTTCATATATTTATCATCCCAGAGTTTTGCCACAAATAAATATCCCGAAGGAGCGTCCTTTCTATCGTTATCCAAGGTGCCCTGAATGCATGCACCGCGCACTTCCATTAAATCACCATTTTTAGTTTTGATAAAAAAGTGTGTGAAGCAATTCCCTTTTCCTTCGTTTTGTTTTAAAAATGCTTTTGATAAATCAAATCGCGAGAGTGGAATTTTAGTGGTTGTATCTTCATCAAAATCTTCGTGCGCATACAAGCAACTGTAGTTGATATCATAAACCCATACACCACAAAATTTATATTGTCCCAATAAAAAATCAATGCTGTTTTCTTCAAACTCTTTTTTCTTTTCGGTTTCTGATTCGGTAAGTATTGCGGCAGATGCAAGTTTTGTATAGTCAACCATTTCATCCCAGATTGAATATTCGTAACTGGCAATCATGTATAAACTATGTGATTTCAAATCGAGAATCTTATCGTAGATACTGTCTTTTTCGGCTAATCGGTTTTTAAGCAGCAGCGACATTTTATCCTCATCCGATTTCCGCATATAGGTAATCGTCAATATTCCACCCGTGAGGATAATGGAAAGCAGTAAGATAATTCGTATCTCGATTTTCATGGTGTATTAAAATTCGGCACCAATTGAAATGGCTATATTCAATTGATTAGTGTTTAAGTAATTTTTAAAATCAGATCCAATTATGTGAAAGAAGTTGAATGAAGGTTTTATGTAAATCGTTTCATTTAATTTCTGTTTTGTGTATCCGTTAATATCAATTAATTTATAAAATGAAATTGTATTGTTTGCTTCATTTTCGAAAATGTTAAAGTCTGAAAACTTCTTATTTCCTGTTCCGAAAGCAATGTTTGCAACAGTATGTGACTTATTAGTTTCATGGTCATACGAAAATCCGGTTTCAGAAAACGCCCCCCCTGCATTTAATAAAATATCAGTTGAAGGGTTTATAAATATTCCAAAGTCGCCTTTATAAAATCCTGCAAACAATGATGCTTCCGCGGTAGCTGTAAAAGATTTTTTAATTGGATATGTATAAAGTAAAAGCGCAGGTTCAAAATAAAAATTACCAGCCTCAATTGATTTTGAAATTGAATAATCTATTTCCTGAGAAACTGAGTTCCCTTTTGTTTCTAAAATGCTGGTTGAGTTCCAACAATTAAATGTGAACCCCTTGTATGATAGGTTAATTGATGGTTGAAGAATTAAACCGTGATTGAATTCTATGCCACGCCACACATAAGAATTTGTAAAAGCTGATTCAACAGAAATTAATAATTGTGATTCAGTGTTTTGAGATGTGTCGGCATATGTAGTTTTTGTGCCACCACCTTCCTGTGCAAATACAATAGAAGAAATGAAAGTAAAACCAAGTGTTTTTAGTATAGTTTTTTTCACAAAAAAGGTGTTTTGTCTTTTCAGATTACACCTCTTTACTTACATATTTTATAAAAGTTGTGGCCTTTAGTTAAAAAGGATTATCAATTAATTATTCAGTTTTTCGAAATGGAGAGCTCTGTTGATGCAAACGAATTGCTTTCTGAGAAAAAACGATTCCATATCTTAAAGACAGCAAAGCTCCGATTGCCATGCCGGGATAATAATTGATAAACAGAAAAAAATCATACGCACCATGTAATAATGCTGCATACGCAATTGCTTTTAATCCAAAGTTTCGATTTAGAGTATCAAATTTTTTCAATCCTAAATAATAACCCATCACAACTCCAAAGGTTGCATGGGCAGGAACGGCGGTCACCATTCTTAACAAAGCGGTTTCCATTCCACCATTGTTCAATACATATATCAAATTTTCAACTGTCGCAAAGCCCATTGAAACCATAACGCTATAAGTTATGCCATCAAATGGTTCGTTGAATGATTTGTGCGGATACAAAAAATAACGAGTCATAAAATATTTTGAACCTTCTTCTGCTAATCCAACAACCAGAACTGCATTTACCGCGTTTGATAAAAGATATATCGGAATTGATTTAGAATAACCTGAAAAAAATTCCTCCAAAACAATTGCCGGAATAATACTAATTGCACCAAGCAAAAAACTTAAAGCCAGTAAGCGCTTTGGTTCCCGGTCAAATTTATCTTTCCAATAAATAAAAATCATAATTGCTAAACCAGGAGCAAGTGCAAGCGCTATCAAAATCATCTTTCAGAATATTTATTCATAAATACAAATGAATTAAAAAGTTGCGCTATCAATTTCATTTATATAAGTCAAAAACAATTTCATTGCCTTTGTTTTTTCATCATCAAGAATAAAATCAATTCCATTCGTGAGGTAATCTTTCACATCAATTGAACTATAATTTACTTGTTCTTCAATTACAACTTTGCCAATAGAGTTAACCCCGAATTGAAATGCGCTTGTTAATTCAACTTCAATATCGTCAGGAATTTTAGTTGCACTAATCCACGCTGCAAATACAAAAGGAAGGTTTGTCAACTTCTTCCATTCTACACTTAAATCATAAACAAACGGAAATTTATTTTTTAACTCAAGCGCTCTGTCACCAATAACCAATGCAGCTGTTTTATCTTTTATATTTTGCTCGTACCCTTCATTTGTTGAAACAAATTCAGGTTTCAGTTTCCAATGCTTCTGCATTAAAATTTTGGTAAGCATTACAGAAGTGCGAGATTGATAATCGAGTAAGACTGTTGTACACTTTTCAATGGGCAATTCAGAAAACAAGCAAACCGATTGAACCGAACCATTGGCTCCTATACAAAACCCCTTGAGCAAATAATATTCTTTCATTTGAGAAAGCACTGCAACCGGAACCAATGCTAAATCAACTTCGCCATTTAATAATTGAATTGCAATGTTTGCAGGTGTATCAACTGAATATTCAATTTCAGAATTGAAAGGATAATTTTTTAAACCATACAAAAATGGTTTCGAGTTCAAATAAGAAACAGAGGCAATTTTATACTTCGACATGCAAGTGCGTCAGATCGTTGAATGCAGTGAGTTTAAATTCTGTTCCATCAAACTGAACACGATAAAGTGATAAGTTGTAATGCGGAAATTCATCCATCTCACATAATGATTTATTTAACAATGTGCAAAGCAATATGCGCATGGCTCTGCCATGCATACACACTAATATTTTTTTTTGAGGTCGTGATTGCAATACTTTAATAAATCGATTATGTTTTTCCTGCAACTCTAATGGACTTTCGCCATTGGAAGTTTTAACATAAAGATTTCCTGATTTCCATTCACCTATTATTCTTTTAAACTCGCTGTGGAAATAATTATCAACTTCTCTTCCTTCAAAATCTCCCCAACCTATTTCATCCAGTTCCGAAAATTTTTCATGCGGAATTTTTAAATCAATAAATGACTGGACCGATTCAATTGCACGCTGCAAAGTTGAAGTGTAAACAATTTCAAATGGTTCGTTTTGATATTTTTGAAAGAAAGAATCAGCTTGTGACCTTCCTTTTTCATTTAATGAAGGGTTAACCCCACGCCCCTGAACAATTCCCTTTTTATTATAATCAGTTTCGCCGTGGCGTATTAAAAATATTTCTTTCAATTGGTGTGTATTCTTACTTATAACAAATTAATTCAGATATGCTTTTTCATTTTTTTCCTTTTCAAAAGGATTTAAAATAAAATCACGAATAGGTTTATATAAAGTGTCTCTTTCTATTGGTCTGCGATTTACGGCCAAAATTAAATCAACCAATTCTCTAGTATTCATGGTTGGATTTTGCTCCTCTGCTCCTGCCATTGCGTAAATTTTTGTTGTATCATCAATGGTTCCGTCAATATCATCAACACCAAAATTTAAGAGCAACTGCGCATTAGCTCTACCAATCATTGGCCAGTATGCCTTTATGTGATTGAAGTTATCGAGAAAAACTCTTGACATCGCATAACATTTCATGTCTTCTACAATCGTAGATTCAGGAACATCGCTCATGTCATTATCACCGTTACGGAATTTGAGAGGGATGAAAGTATTGAAGCCTTTTGTTCTGTCTTGCAATTCTCTTAATCGATTCATGTGATTTATGCGATTTGAATAATTTTCAATGTGACCATAAAGCATGGTTGCGTTAGAAGGGATTCCAAGTTTGTGTGCCGTTTCATGAATCGTCAGCCACTCTTCAGATGATGCTTTATCGTTGCAGATTTTACTTCTAATTTCTTCATCAAAAATTTCAGCGCCACCACCGGGCATCGAATTCATTCCGGCATCTTTCAGTTTCTGCAATCCTTCTGTTACACTCACTTTCGCTTTACGGAACATGTATTCCAACTCTACAGCAGTAAAAGCTTTCACATGCAAATCAGGTCGGTGTTTTTTTATTTCACGAATCAGGTTGCAGAAAAAATCGAGATTCATTTTCGGATGCACACCACCAACGATGTGAACTTCGGTTACAGGTTCGCCATCGTACTTTCGAACAATGTCCATCATTTGTTCATGTGATAATTCCCATGATTCATTCTCCTGTTGAATCAATCGGGAATACGAGCAAAAGTTACATGCGAAAACACATTTATTAGTTGGCTCAATGTGAAAATTGCGATTGAAGAAAACAGCATCAGAGTTTTTCTTTTTACGAACATAATTGGCGAGTGAACCGAGGAATCCTAAACTTCCATTCTCATATAAATACAAGCCTTCTTCAGAAGAAATTCTTTCTGATGCAATCACCTTCTCTCCTATTCTTTTCAATTCATTGCTCAGTGTTTCGTCATTCAAAATAAACTGAACAGAATCTTTATTGCCTATTAATTCATTTGTCATAACAGTTGAAACAAAAATGTTTGATTACAGTTCGTGTTGAACAATAACTTTTTTTACAACCTTTTCTCCGTTCACATTTAATTCAATGAAATAAAGTGCTGATGGGAAATTGCTTAAATCAATCTGGAACTTTGATACTGAAAGTGCTTCCATATTCACCTGCTCCATTTGACCAAGTACATTGTAAACAGATACTTTTCCATTCAAATCTACAATCTCACCGAAATCAAGTATGATTAAACTACCTGTAGGGTTTGGATAAATTTTTACCGCATCAGTTATTGGAGGAAATTGCAAACTCACAATGTAACTTCTGGTTTTAAAATCATTAGTGGTGTCTTCATCCTGATTTCCGTTTGGATTTTTTGTCCATGCACAAAATAAATTATACCATGAACTGTCAATTATTTTCGGAAGTGTTATATCAACACTTTCGTTTGGTGCGAGTGAACCTGTCCAATGAAAAGTATTGAGATGACTCTTCCAGTTTTTCGCATAAAATATTTCTGCAGAAGTAATAGTTTGAGAACCGAAATTATGAATAGTAACAACCGGAACTAAGCTATCACCATAAATGAATTCATCCGGATTTAAAATTTTTATAATACCAATATCATTATTATAAGCAGAAACCGAATTGCAACCATTTGAAGTTAAAATACTTGAGCGATATGCAGTTAAATTCAAAGTAGCTAACATTCTTTCTCTTTGACCAAATGTGAAAATATTCATACAACTATCATTTGTATAATCCATGTAATTCTCAAACATATCACTTGTATTATTACAACTCGGAAACGGAAAAACTTCGCAGTGGTAATGTTCTTCTGCCTGAACTGGAGTGTCATCTACATTATCATCGGGGCTACACCCTGGTGAATCGCCCCAAATATGAACAAGGTTTAACCAATGCCCAATTTCATGAGTAGCAGTTCGACCTTCGTAGTATTTTTTTGAAAAACAATTTATTCGACCGAAAGCTTTGTAATGAATAACAACTCCATCGTTTGAATCTATGTTTACAGGAAATGTTGCATACCCAAGCATAGGATATTCAAGAGGACAAACCCAAATATTCAAATATGAGGAATTTGGCCAAGCATCATCTCCTCCTGTTGCGGTTTGTTTAGGTGAAGAAAAATCTTGAAACAAAGTGGTTGTTGAAATTCTTCTGATGCCATTTGTTGTGTTTCCATTTGGGTCGCGTGTAGCAAGACAAAACTCAATTTCACAATCAGCCCCAATACTATCAAATAGTGATGGTGTTTTAAATTTATCTGCATTAAATCTTCTGTAATCTTCATTGAGTGCATCAATCTGCGAAGTGATTTGCCAGTCACTCAACTGATGATTTACGCTATCAGGATTATAAAGTAAATGAACAACTACAGGAATGATAATAGGTATTTTTCTCGAATGATTTATAGTAAGCGACTTAATATAATTCTGAAAATAAATTTCTGATTGCTCCATCATCTCTGCAAATCCAGGAACAGTTGCTTTCAGATATTGCTCGTATTCATAAGAGTTGCATCGTTGTTCTTCCTGAGCAAATAATTTTTGCCCGAAAAGAATTCCAAATACTAAAACAAAAATTATTTTTTTATTCATGATTGACGCGTTGCCAAATATACTTGCGACCACCCAATTAAAAATCATGTTGAACCAATACTCTTTTAACAATGGAATTGTTGCTATCCGAAAAACGGATGTAATAAATCCCTGATGTATTCTGACTGAAATTAAAACGATATTTATTTTCCGCTACTTTATATATTTCCATTTCAACTAACTGTCCAAGTGAATTATAGACTAAAATATTTTTTTCAGTAAATTCAATATTATTCATCTCAATTGTGAGAAATGAATTAGTCAGGAAAACAATTTCAGGATTGTTGTGATTCGAAATTTCCTGAATAGAATTAACAGAATCTGAAATAGAATAATAACTGTGCGTTTTAAAATCATTTGTGGTATCCGCATCTTGATTTCCATTTGGATTTTTCGTCCATGCACAAAAGATATTGTACCAATTACTATCGGCAATTGCAGGGAGAGTAACATCTAAACTTGCATCGGGAGCAAGTGACCCACTCCAATTAAATACATTCAAATTACTCTTCCAGTTTTTTTCATAATTGATTTCACAGGAAGTAATTATTTGAGAACCAAAATTGTGAAGCGTTACCACCGGAGTGATGCTACCTCCAGAAACAATGTAATCCGGATGAATAATTTTTGTAATGCCAATGTCAAAAGAAAAAGTACCAACTGCATTACATGCTGTTGAATTTAAAATTGAACTGCGAAATAAATTTATTGCGCTCACCATTCTTTGTTTTTGACCTGCTGTAAAAATATTCATGCAACTATCGCGGCTGTAATCCATGTAATTCATACTCATATCACCAGAGTTAACGCAACTCACAAATGGAAACGGAATACATTGATAATGTTCTGCATCCTGTAAAGGAGTATCGCCAACATTATCATCAGTACCACACCCTGATGCATCGCCCCAAATATGAATCAAGTTTAACCAGTGACCGGTTTCGTGAGTTATAGTTCTACCCAATTTATATTTAGTTGAAAAAACATTTATTCTACCAAAAGCTTTGAAATGACAAACTACACCATCAGAAGCAGCATCAATACTCGCACTTGGGAAAGTTGAATATCCCAATTCAGGATATACAAGTGGACAAACCCAGATGTTTAAATAATCAGTATATGGCCATGGATCATCACCACCATTTGCAGTTTGTTTTGGTGAATTGAAATCTGTAAAAACAGTATAAGGTGTTGCAACTCTTCTAATACCTGTAGTTGCATTTCCATTCGGGTCGCGCTTAGCTAAACAAAAATTTATTTCGCAATCAGCAGCAATGGAATCAAAAAGAGATGGAGTTTTATATCTGTCGGCATTCATTAATCTGTAATCTTCATTTAGGGCATCAATTTGTGAAGTGATTTGCCAGTCACTTATTTTATGATTTTGGCTATCAACATTATATAATAAATGCACAACTACCGGAATGGTGATGATACTTCGTGAATTGATTTTATGAGTACTGATGTAATGCTGCAAAAAAATTTCCGATTGCTCAAACATATTTTCATATGCAGGATTTTCCGCTTTCAGCTTTTGAATTTGTTCAAATGAACGACACCGGATTTCTTCTTGAGCAAATAGTGGTTGACTGATGATAACTGAAAAACAAATTAGGAAAATTTTTTTCATTATTACTGTAACAGATTTTGCTCAAATATAGATCGAACAACTTTCAGAAAGGAAAAGTCACTCAATGGTTCTAAAACCTCGGACAGAAAATTTTCTTCTTGTGCATACCTGGAATATTATTAGTGTACATAACTGAAATTTCGGGCCCGCCGCGAGCATGACTCACCAAAGCCAAGCGACTGAAATTAATATCATACGAAATACCCATAGTAAATTTATTCAGGTCAATTTTTGTAACGAAAATAAATGCATCGTTCCAACGCATCATTGCGCCTATATAAACTCCATAATCGTTCAGGTAATTGTAATTCAAACTATATCGTTGTAGATACCCAATCACCAATTCGTTAAATGGTCCTTGTTTCTCAAATAACAATTTCGGATATGCGGTAAATTTATTTCCCATTCCAAGATTGGCTCCCACATTCACAACCAATTTTCTGAATACTCTTGAGGACGGGTCATCATTAAAGGTTTGATTTGGCTTAAAAACATGATACATCGCCATGCCCGCTGTAAAATTATTTGACTTGTCAATGAGTTTATTGTATTCTGCTCCTAACGATAGATCGTAATAATCTGAAATACCAATTGGAAAAACTTCAGTGAATGTGCCGCCTTCATATTGCTCATCCCATCTTAAATTATCGTAACTAATATTACTTAAACAATAAGCACCCATTAATCCAAAGCCTAAAAAGTCTTTGTTGTATTTACCAATGGCAACATTATAAGCTTCACTTAATCCAATGTATGAAGTATTAAATCTTGAATCTCCGGCTTTATCATTTATAAACATAAAACCGGTTCCAAAAACATCTTTCTTCTTTTTTCCTGCTACAAATGAAAGCTCAGCACTTCCAATTGCAGTTGTATAAGGCACAGTTATACTTGACCATTGGTTTCTATAATTACCGGCTAATCTATAATCACCGGTAATGAAACCAGTTTTAGCCGGATTTACCTGTAATGGTGTTGCGTAAAATTGTGAGAAATGAATATCCTGAGCCGACGAAAAATTTATCAGAACAGAAAATAAAATCGTTGATATAAATTTAAATAGTTTCATTTTAAAATTTTCTGCAATAAAAAAAATTTAACATTCATCAAATTCAATTCCAGGTAACACACATTAATAATCAATCTCATCTTACTAAAGTTACATTACCCTGCCGTTCAATAATAAATCCATCGCCACAAATCGCTTTCAAGTAAAAGACATACACAGCCGGGGGCAATTGCTTTCCTCCAAAGGTTCCATCCCAGCCAATGTTTTGATCAGCAGTTTCAAATACCAGTTCACCCCAACGATCATAAACTCTTAAAAAATTTAATTCACGAATTCCTGATGAACGAACTTTGAACACATCGTTCTTTCCGTTTGCATTCGGAGAAAAAACATTCGGAATGTATAACACATCATCATTGCACATTACTGTAATAATCATAGAGTCTTCAGCCTTGCATCCAAATTCATTAATTGCTGAAAGTGTATAAGTAGAATTTTGCAATGGAGTTGCAACCGGATCTTCACAACCTGTACAACTCAAACCTTCAGGCGGACTCCAACTAAAAGTTCCCGATGCATCAGCATTAATATTGTAACTGTCACCTGAAACCAAGGTTACATCAGGGCCTGCGTAAGCAGAAGGTATCGGAACAATTGTTATAATCACCTGAAGTGTATCACTTGCCATGCACACATTATCAGTAATGATTACAGAATAAATAGTTGTGCTAAAAGTCGAAGCTAAAGTTGTTGATTCAGTTGGATTGCTTAATCCTGCTGATGGAGACCATGAATATGATGTTCCACCACTTGCGTATATCTCAATCGTTTGCAATTGACAAACAGTAGTATCACCCCAAGCTAAAAATACAGGAGGCGGTAAAACTTTTATCTTAACTGAATCCTGCGCTGAACAATTGTTTGCATCTGTTACAGTAACCGTGTAAGTCATATCAACCAATGGAGTGCAAATTGGATTTGAAACCAAACTGTTATTTAAATAAGATGGTGGATTCCAATTGTAAGTAACACCTCCACTTGCATTTAGCTGTCCCGAAAAAGTTAAACAGATGGTATCATTCACTCCTGCATTTGCAAGTGGCAATGGATTTACTAATACAATAACATTTGCAGTTCCGATACAGTTATTGCTATCAATGGTTGTTACTGTGTAAGTTGATGTTGATGTTGGATTTGCAATTGGATTTGGAATAACAGTATTACTCAACCCAGCTGATGGCGACCACGAATAATTTAATCCACCAGATGCATTTAACTGTGTAGTATCACCAAAACAAATCGTAGTATTTGAACCACCACTAACTGTTGGATTCGGCAGAACAATTATTCCAACAAATGCTGTTCCTGTACAACTATTTGCATCGGTTCCAGTAACTGTAAAAGTTGTATTGCTAAAAATTGTAGCTGTTGGATTTTGAATCAAATTATTATTTAAAACTGCAGATGGTTGCCATACATATTGATTTCCACCTCCTGCACTTAATTGTAATGCGACTCCTGAACAAGTTGTATCTGATGAAAGCGATGATGCAGTAATTACAGGAGCATTATAAATTGAAACAGAAACACTGTCTTCATTAATGCAACCATTCGCATCAGTAATTGTTACTGTGTATGTAATATTTAATAAAGGAGTTGAAATAGGATTGGAAATATTTGCATTGTTTAAATAGGTTGCCGGCAACCAGGAATAAGTAATTCCATTAGCTGAAGAAAGTTGCGCACTCGCATTAGGGCAAATAGGGGTATTGGTCGACACATTCGGATTTGGCAGTGAAAGCACAATCACATCTATAGTTGATGTATCAGCGCATGAACCAATACCAGATGCAATGAGAGTAACGGTAAATAATCCAACGGCAGAAAAATTATGTGAAGGATTTGATAGTACAGAAGAGTTATTTCCTCCGCTCGCTAAATCACCAAAATTCCAATTCCAGTTAGTAATTGGTTGATTGGAATTGTAATTAAAATTGACAGGAGTATTAATGCATGGAGTTAAATCATCAGCAGTAATTCCAATTGTAGGAGGAGGATAAACAAAAACTGTATCAGATAAAACTCCTGTACATCCATTTTGTGTGTTCACAAAAAGCGTAACAATGTAAACTCCAATTGTATCATAATAATGTAATGGGTTTTGTAAAATACTTGTATCCAGAATTCCACTTGTTGAGTCACCAAAAGTCCAGAACCATGAAGTAATAGGAGAAATACCAAAAGTAGAATCAGTAAAGGTCACAGTTCCAGAATTACACAAGTATGGAATATCAGGATTCCAAAAAACATTTGGGCTCCCTGCAACTATTGAATCAATCGGAAATGAATAAATACAACCTGCTCCATTATCCAATAAAAGTGAAGGATAAAATGTTCCGGGGCTTAGATACACATAACATATGCTATCGTTGGCGAATGGAACAACATTCCCATCGCCAAAATCCCATGTATATGAGGTAGTGGTATTTGAATTTGCCACAAAGCAAACATTCAAAGGATTGCAACCACTGGTTGGAGTAACAGAAACTGTTGCAGTTGGGCCAGTTATAGAAATCAATGAATCTATTACTAGCGTATCATCACAACCGTACTGATTGTGAATTATTAAAGTCACAGTATAAAAACCAGGTAAGCTATAGATATGAAATGGATTTTGCACATTGCTATTTGATCCGTCACCAAAAATCCAATCATAAGTTGTGTTGGCATCTACGCCTGTTGATGTGCTTGTGAAATTTACGGGCAGTGGAGGGCAACTTGAATAAGTACTGTCAGCAGTAAAATTTGCCTGAGGATCAGTTACATGAATGTATAGTGTGCGAATCATCGTATCGGCACAGCCTGCCGTATCATTTCCAATTAATGTAACTGTAAAATCACCAACACTTAAATAAGTATGACATGGATTCAATTGTGTTGAAGTTGCGTTATCACCAAAATTCCATTGATAAGAAAGACTTCCGCCAAAAGATGAATTAAAAAAACAAGTTGATTCTCCTAAGCAAACAGTAGAATCAATGGCCACAAAAGAAACATTCGGTTGATACGGATTAACATATTGTGGAATCGTAAGCGTATCATAACATCCATGATTCTCCAATGCAACCAGAGTTACATCATAACTTCCAACATCATTATAAATATGATTTGGATTTTGTAAAGATGAGGTATTTAAAACTCCGCTGGCGGTATCACCAAAATTCCACCAAAAAGATACAACTGTTGAAACAATACTTGAAGCCGCTGCATCAAAATCAACTGATAAAGGTGTACAACCACTCAATGGAATACCTGTAATATTTAAATTCAATCCATATGCATAAATATAGTAAGGTTTGTACATAGTATCTGTACAACCATTCGCATCAATTGCAATTAGTTCAACACTGAATTTTCCTGCTGCATTAAAATTCCGACATGGATTCATAATATTACTATTCAAAATCAAAGTACCATAAGCATTGTAAATTGACCATTGATAAGTTGTGGCATTAACTGAAAGGTTTGTAAAGCATACCTGATCAGGTATACAAACAACAGTGTCATCAGCTATAAAATCAGCAGACACATTATTGATAATAATATTCTGATCCAGCGTATCATAGCATCCGGTTTGAAAATTCTGAACCACTAACTCAACAGGATAAGTACCATTTGATGGATAGGCAACTGTTATTACAGAATCAGAAAGAGAAGAAGGAATACCACCCGGAACACTCCAGAAAAAAGTATCAGCGGCAATTGAACTACCTCCATGAAGGGAAATATTATACGGGTCTGCGCACGAGCTAACAACAAAGAAATTAGCAATGGGTGGAAGTATATGAACCATTGAATCAATTGTCAATGTATCACAACATCCATTGTTGCAAATCACAAGTGTTACATCAAACCACCCTGTATCAGGATACAAATATTGTGGGTCTGATGAGGTGCTCATAATATCAAAAGGTGGCACTCCGATAAAATCCCATTGATAAGATGTAGTTGAATCAGTGCCAGTAGAAGAATTGGTGAAAGCAACAGGTTGATAAGCGCAAGTGACAGATGGGCTTGCTGTAAAATTCGGAGTTGGATGATTCCCAACACAAACCTCATTAACATGAAAAACAGTGTCTGCACAACCCAATGCATTACTAACTATTAAACGAACATTATAACAACCGACATTATTATAAATGTGTGATGGGTTTTGAAGATTCGAAGTATTTAGCGGTCCGCTTGATGGATCACCAAAACTCCAAAGCCATGATGTTGGAGCACCTGAATTTCCTGTATAAATAAAATTGGTATTAAGTGGGGTACATCCATAAGGAGGCATAGAATTAAAACTTGCAGTTGGACAATCAATAATAGCTGCGCTGTCAAAAACAAATGTATCAACACAACCAGCAGGATTGGTAACAGTTAAAGAAGCCGAATAAATTCCACAACTATTATATGTAACATTCGGTGGATTTGGGTTACTCCATGATGCAGGAACTCCCCCTGAAAATTGCCAGTTGTAACTCAACCCCGGACCACCGGTTGAGGTATTGTTGAAGTCAATTATTTGAGGTGGTTGACAGGTATAAACATTTCCTGTTAAAGTAAAATTAGCATGAGGGTAATTTGCAACCACAATGGTTGTACACTTATTTGCAATGCACCCACCGGGGTAAGTTATTTGTAAGCACACCTGATAACTTCCTGCACTGTTAAAAGTAAATTGCGCATTCTGTGTATTCGATGTTGCTGGAACTGCATTAGGTGTTGTTGTCCAACCCCACGATAATGGAGGTGACGAAGATATTCCTTGAACATCTAAAACAAATGGTACACAACCGCTTGTTGAGTTAACTGTAAAGTCAGCGATATTACTTGCAATAGCTGCAAAATTTGTTTGCACTATTGTATCAGCACAACCAGTTGCGTTTGTTACAATTAAAGTTACATCATATATCCCGGGGGAATTATAGGTTGCCGATGGATTCAAGATATTCGATGTTGCTGGTATGCCACCAGGGAAAATCCACTGATAATTTAAAACTCCTATGCCTGTAGATGTGTTTGTGTAATCAATGGTAAATGGCGCACTACAGGAAACACTTGTACTTGCTGTGAATGAAGCATTAGGTTGGTCAGCAATACAAATCAAGTTCGACATCGTTGTGTCATCATTGCACCCATTTGCATCTGTTACTATTAAAGTAACACTCTTGCAACCAGAAATTGTATAAGGGTGATTTGTATTAGCAAAATTCCCTGTGTTACCATCACCAAAGTCCCAGAAATAAGTATTGATTGGAGCTGAACCTAAAGTAGTGGTACTGTTAAATTGTGTTGTTAAGGGAATGCATCCTGTTAATGGATTAGCAGTAAAAGAGGCAACAGGGTTACAAAAAATATTAATTATTTGAGTAGATGTATCAATGACAATTCCATTAGTAGCAATTAATGTAACAACAAAATTCCCACATGTTAAATACGAAAACGAAGGACTTTGGAAAGTTGAATTCACTCCCGGGTTCACACCGAAATTCCATTCATATGTTAAACCAATACCAACAGATTGGTTTGTAAATGAAACTGTAGTAGGAGCGCAATTTGGGTTTTGATAGTTAAAAGTAAAAGCAGCAGTAACCTGAGCATCTGCCTTAGAAAAGATAATATTTAAAAAAAGAAATAGTAAAATGCGTGTAACCTTCATGTGTGTCGAAAAACAATGTGCTCAAAGTAAAGGAATTTCTATTAAGAAAATAAATGACTTTTGCTAATCGGTATTCACCATTCAAAATGAAGCTTAACCATTGATTAAAATTAATTTACCATTGAATTTATTAAAATTATTTCCCGATGTCTTTTTACCAATTAAATAAAACTGAAAGACAAAAATTAGTTACCAAAATCAGTAATGATATTTTATCTGATATTGAAAAAGCAACCAATAAAAAAGTAAGTCAATATTTTTCTGATGATGATACTTACATACGGAAAACTGCATATCTCGCTATTGGTAAAATTTATAAACAAGATAAAAAGTTAAAAAAAATAATTCTTTCAATGCTTAATTCACTTATCAAATCTGATAATGAAAAAATTCGCCAAACAGTTATAAATGCTTCCGGTGAAATCGGAATTATTGACTTCCGTACTGTTGAGATATTAATGGAAGAAGGTTTATTCGATTCGCATCACTCCGTTCGCAATGCTGTGATCGGTTCTATAAAAAAGATGGGTGAGAAAAATCTAAAACCGGTTCTCGCTTTCGCAAAAAAATATCTTCATCATAACGACAAAGAAATCCGTCGGGAAATTTGTCATGGCATAGAACTCAGAGGCAGGAAAAATCCTGAAGATATTTTACCGTTGCTTAAAGAATTACAGTTTGATAAAACTGCAAGAGTTCGAAATACATTAGTCCATGTACTTGGTCAAATTGCTTACAAAAAAGGTTGTCTTGAAATTGTTATTACTGATTTAAAAAACTGGAACAATAAGGAATTGGTTGCAGATGCGTTGGAAGAAATTATTGATGTGCATGACCGATATAAAAATTTCGCAGTGAAAACTCAGAACGAGGCGAGAAAATACATTGAGGAGAATATTTGATCTTCAAAATTAATTTGCTCATTACATAAATTCCTATTTCACTTTATCTGATCAATGAAACATTCCCATGTTTTAAAACTTCTTGCCCATTCGCACAAGTTCCTTCAAGGTAGTAAACAAAAACTGCAGGAGCACATGCTTGTCCATTCCAATTTCCATCCCAACCCTGATTCACATCGTAAGTTTCGAAAACCATTTCTCCCCAGCGGTTAAATACTCTGAACGCTTTTACCTCACTTAATCCATAAGTTCTTATTCTAAAAACATCATTTTTATTGTCGCCATTCGGAGTGAAAGCATTCGGAACATATACCAAGTCCTCATTACAAGTTAAACTGATATGAACTTCAGCTTCTGCACGACAACCTGAAGAGTCGGTTGCAGTCATCACATAAGTCATTGGCGTATTTAAATGATTTACAACCGGGTCAATACATGAAGTGCAACTTAGAAAATCAGAAGGTGACCATTGAACATTGCTTGCATTTGTGTAACCATAAAGTTGATAAGTTGAGCCATACAATAAATCAACATCAGCGCCTGCACTTACGATTGGCAATTGATTAACTGTTACCACCACCGTGTCGGAAGAAGAGAAGCAAATTCCATCGGTAGAATTTACAATGTATGTTGTAGTTACAGTTGGAGAAGCTGTTGGATTTTGTATGTACGGATTATCCAATCCGGCAGAAGGTGTCCATAAATAATTATTTCCTCCGAAAGCATTTAACTGTGTTGCGTCATTTCTGCAAAGTGTAATATCAGGGTCGGCAGTTATTGCAAATGGCCTTTTAACTTTTACAGAAACAGTATCAGAAGCAGAACATCCGAAACTATCATTCACAGTTAATGTGTAAGTAATATCAAACATTGGAGTGCAGGTAGGAACCTGCAAGGCCGTATCATCTAAATAATCTGCAGGCGACCAGTTATAGAACGAAGCTCCATCGCCATGTAATTGTGTAGAATTCGGATAACAAACTGTTTGGGATGGTCCAGCATTTACATTCGGTTTCAAATGAATATTTATGTTGATGGTATCTTGTCGGTAACAACCATTTTGATTACCTACATTAACTATGTATGTTGTAGATAATGATGGAGACGCCATTGGGTTAGAGATATACGGGTTATCCAATCCTGTTTGCGGAGACCATTCGTATGATGTTCCACCGTTTGCATTCAGCTGTACAAAACCACCTTCACACAAATCAACATCAGGCCCGGCTGCTGCCATTGGTATTTGATAAACTACTATTTCAATAGTTGTTGAATCAGTACAACCAGTACCATTATTTCCGATAATAGTGTAAGTGGTAGAAACAATCGGAGTTGCATTCACTGTATTTCCGGTGGTTGTATTTAATCCATAAGCCGGATACCATTCATAATAATTTGCGCCACTTGCTGTGAGAACAGAAGTTTGTCCAACACAAAGATTATTTTGATTTGAAACGGCAGAAATTGTTGGAACAGGATTAATGGTTACTAAGGTTGTATCACTTGCAGTGCATCCGTTAGCATCCGTTCCAATTACAGAATATGATGTATTTACTACAGGATTAACTGCAATAGAATCTCCCAGTGCATTTGTTGACCATAAATAATTTACTGCACCAGTTGCAGCTAGAGTTGCAAAATCTCCTGGACAAATTACTGGAACTGATGGTATAACAACAGAAGCTATCGGATTAATTAGCACAGGTATTGTTGTGGCAGACTGACAACCAAAATTATCAAATCCTATTATCTGATAAGTTGTATTTACACTTGGATTTGCTGTTACAAAATTTCCGGTTGTTGCACTTAATCCTACTGAAGGACTCCAGTTATAAGTTGTTCCGCCAATTACAGAAAGTATTGTTGATTGACCAATACATAAAGTTGAGTCAAGAGCTGAAGAAATAATTACAGGTAAAGGCTGAACAGTTACAACGGATGAAGAAGTTGCAGTACACCCATTCGAGTCAATTGTACTGACTGAATAAGTTGTAGTAACTGTTGGATTCGCGATTACAGATGCTGTTGTTGTTGAATTCAAATTTGTTGATGGTGACCATGAATAGGTGCTTGAACCCAAAGCATTCAATGTTGCATTTGCGCCTAAACAAATCACCGGATTCGTGCTTGTGATTGAGATTGAAGGGACAGGATACACTAAAATATTTACCAACGAAGAAGCTGAACAACCAAGCATATCAACTCCTGTTACAGTATATGTGATTGATGAATTCGGTTGCGCCTGAATTGTATTTCCAGTTGTGGTATTCAATCCAATTGACGGGCTCCAGAAATAGTTTGCAGCACCTGTTGCACTCAATGTTGCTGTTGAAGAAGAGCACAAAGTTGCTGAAGTTGAAGAAGACACTATTACAGGAATCGGATTAACATTTACAACAATCATTGCAATAGCAGTACATCCATTAATATCAGTTCCGATAACTGTGTAAGTTGTTGTTACAATTGGATTTGCTATAACTGTTGTTCCTGTTGTGGATGATAATCCGGTTGATGGACTCCATAAGAAATTACTTGCACCATTCACATTCAATGCAACAGATTGTCCAATACAAATAGAGGTGTCAGAAGAATTTGTAGTGATAATAACCGGCAATGCTACATCAACCGGTACCGATTGAATATTTGCACAACCATTTCCATCAATTCCACTAACAGTATAAGTTGTTGATGAAGTTAATGAAGCAGAAACAGTTGCACCAGTTGTGGTATTCAATCCTGTTGATGGAGTCCAAACATAAGTTGAAGCACCGCTTGCATTAATCTGAATTGTGCCACCATTGCAAATGAAATTACCTGATGAAATTGCATTGATAATTGGCAAAGGATTTACAGTAACAATGGTAACGACAGTATCAGCACAAGCGCCATTCATTCCAATAACAATATATGCCGTTGTCGAAGCAGGGTTTACTGAAATAGTATTACCTAAAGCATTGGTCGACCAATGATAATTAGCAGCACCACTTGCAACCAATGTAGCAAATTGACCTGCACAAATTGTATCAGTTGAAACTGTTACAATTGGATTTGGAAGTAAAACAATAGGAATAATAGTTTGACCTGAACAACCTGTTGCATTTGTTGCAACTACTGTATAAGTAATGTTTGATGTTGGTTGCGCCGAAACTGTATTTCCTGAAGTAGAATTTAAGAAAGTTGAAGGCGACCAAGAATAATTTGTTCCGCCGGTTGCAGTCATTGTTATAGCTTGCCCTAAACAAATACTGTCGTTAGTTGCAACAATATTTATTAAAAGATTTGGAGCAATAATTACTTCTGAAGTTGTTTGACCAGCACAACCACTTGCACTGATTCCTGAAACCGTGTAAGTAGTATTTACTGATGGAGATGCAATAACCACATCACCAGTTGTAACATTCAATCCTGTTGAAGGTGCCCATGTGTATGTGTTCGCACCACTTGCCATAATTGTAGCAGTTGATGCATTGCATATTGTACTTATGGAAGGATTTACAGTAATAAATGTACTACCATTCATGGTGGTAGTTTGTGTATCAATAGCTGAACAACCATTTACATCAGTGTAAGTATAGGTTACTGTTGTAGTTGCCCCTGCAACTTGTGATGGATTAAAAATATTTCCGTTCACTCCTACTCCACTAAAAATTCCACCTGCAGGAATTCCAACCAGTGTATCAGCAAGGTTGTTTGTACAATACGAATTATTTAAACCGCTTAATGTTGCAACCGGTGAAAGATTAATAGTTACTACAGCAAATGCTGTATCAGTGCATGAACCGTTATTTCCTATTACAGTGTATGTAGTATTCACCAATGGAGAAACTGAAACTGTTGCTCCAATCATATTCCCTGGATACCAGGTAAAATTCGCTGCACCAGTTGCAATCAATGTTGCAGATGTACCTGAACAAATATTTGCATTATTAACCAAAACAGTTGGAGGTGCAAGCATACTAACAACTGCAACAGCAGTATCAGAGCATGTATTTGCAAATCCGATTACTGAATATGAAGTGGTAACTAATGGCTGAACAGTTACTGAATCATTGGTTGATGCAAGTGAAATCCAATCGTAAGTGGTTGCGCCTTGTACAATTAATATAGCAGCATCACCTGAACATATTGCCGGATTGTTTACTATAACAACAGGTATAGGGTTTATTATTGCATCCATAGCAGTATCAGCAAAACAGCCATTCGGATCCGTATATGAATAAGTAATTGTTGCAGAAGAACCAACTGCCAGATTAGGATAAAAAATATTTCCACTCACTCCTACTCCACTGAAAATTCCACCAAGCGGATTTCCGATTAAAGTATCTGCAATTGAATTTGCGCAATAAGAATTATTTAATCCACTGAAATTGACAAGTGGAATTGGATTAACAAATACTATTGCCAATGTTGTATCAGTACATGAACCATTGTTTCCGATTACAGTGTAAGTAGTATTTACCGTTGGAGAAACTGATAATGTATTTCCGAATGTTCCAATTGGCAACCATGAATAATTTGCCGCGCCATTTGCAACAAGTGTTGCTGATGAACCAGAACAAATTGTATCGTTAACTACAGAAACTATCGGAGGTGCAAGCATACTCACAACTGCGACTGCCGTATCAGAACATGTATTTGCATATCCGATAACAGTGTATGAAGTTGTAATAATTGGTTGAACAATTATTGAATCATTTGTTGATGAAGGTGAAATCCAATTGTAACTTGTTGCACCTTGCCCAATCAATGTTGCTGAATCGCCTGAACAAATTGAAGAATTGTTTGCCACCACATTTGGTTGCGGAATAATATTTATCACAACAATTGTATCAGCAAAACATCCGTTTGAATCTATTCCTGAAATTGAATAGGTAGTTGTTACAATCGGTGCAACTGTAACTGAATCACCATTAATATTTGATGATTGAACTGAAGGTGACCATGAATAGGTAATTGCTCCACTAACAGAAATTGTTGTTGCTGTTCCGGCACATATTGAATCAATTGCAGCTGCAATTGAAAGTTGAATTGGTGTTGAAACCGAAACAACAACCGAATCTGAACCAATACAACCATTGGCATTTGTTCCATTAACAAAGTAAGTTGTTGTAATAAATGGATTTGCTGTTACTACAGAACCAGTAGAATCGCTCAATCCAATTGTTGGTGACCAGCTATATGAAATTCCCCCCGAGGCAGTCAGCGCAGTTGATATGCCATTACAAATTGTTGCGTTTGCTGAAGCAACAGAAATTAATGCGCCATTGAGAACCACAGTAGTGTCATTATCAAAATTCGAACAACCAAAAGAATCGGTATAAGAATATGTTACATAATATGGACCGCCTGTTCCGGCAATCGCAGGATCAAATGTACTTCCAACTACACCGGTACCAAAAAGAATTCCTCCAATAGGGTCTACTATTAATGTATCAATTGATGCATTGGTGCAATAATCAGGTTGCAATCCATTTACTGCAACAATAGGCAATGGATTAACTGTTACTGAATACAATGCGGTATCCATACATCCATACATATTCATTCCAGTAAGCGTGTATGTTGTGCTAATTAACGGCGATGCAATTACTGTTGAATCATAATAACTATTCAATGTGGGGTCAGGAGTCCACATATAAAAATAGGCTCCGCTTGAATAAAGCGTTACATTTTGTCCAATGCAAACTGACTCATTTGCACCATAAATAATAAGGTTTGGATTAATGGTTATATCAATGGTTGTAAAGCCAGTGCAGCCATTTGCATCTGTACCTATCACTAAATAATTAGTTGATGAAGTTGGTGTAGCAACCACTGTTGAACCGGTAGAAGTATTTAAACCGGTAGAAGGAGTCCATTGATAAGTTGATGCACCACTCAAAGTAATAATAAGACTATCACCTAAACAAAGTGATGGATAAATAGGCGTATTAATAATTGTTACAGGCGCTCCTACATATACAATTGCAGTAACTGAATTTGTGCAACCAATTGTATCAGTTCCAAAAATTGTATAAGTTGTATTCACTAGAGGTTGCGCCGTAATAAATGCTCCTGTAGTAGCACTTAATCCTGATGTTGGAGTCCATGAATAAGTTAATGCACCGGTAGCTGTAATGGTTGCTGAACTTCCATTGCAGATGGAAGTGACAGATGGAGTTGCCAATAAAACCGGCAATGGATTTACAATGAATACTGATTGAGTAGTATCAGCACATCCATTCAAATCGGTTCCGATAATGGTATAAGTGGTTGTTGAAACAGGTGCTGCAATTTGTGTATTACTTGTTGAGTTGCTTAATCCAACTGAAGGAAACCAAGTATAATTTACTGCACCACTAACTGTAAGTGCAGTTGAAGTTCCAAAACATGCGGTTGCGTTAGTTGAAGAAATTGTTGGAGGTGTATTTACAGTAACTACAGCAGTTGTTGATCCTGTGCAGCCAGATGCATCAGTTGCCACAACAGTGTAAGTTGAATTAACATTTGGATTTACACTCACTGTCATTCCAATCGAATCCAAATATGAAACAGATGGGGTCCAGCTGTAATTTGCATTGAATGCACCACTTACAATTAAAGTAGTTGCCATTCCATTGCAAATTGCAGGAGAACTGTTGTTCAGATAAAGCGCAAGTGAAGTTCCGATAGAAACAATAACTGCATTGTATCCAACGCAACCAAAACTATCAACCCCTGTAATTGTGTAAGTGGTTGTAACAGTAGGCGTGGCAATAACAACAGAACCTGTTGAAACATTTAATCCAATTGAAGGCGCCCAGGTATAGGTTACAGCTCCGGTAGCGGTAAGATTTATTGAAGACCCCAAACAAATTGTGGGGTTGAAAGGGTTTACATTAACAACTACTGGTGGATGAACAATAACTATTATTGAATCTTTTACATGACATCCATTTGCATTGGTTGCTGTTACAAAGTAGGTCGTTGTTTGCGTTGGAGTTGCAGTTACATTGGATCCAGTTGTAGCATTCAACCCTGTTGCAGGCGACCAAGTATATGATATTGCTCCTGTTGCAATCAATGTTGTGCTTTCACCGGAACATAAATTTGTATCAGGTGAAGAAACAGAAATTGAATATTGCGGCATCACATCTACCACTACACTTGTTGAAGTTGTACATCCTGAAGAAGTTGTTTCAGTAATTGTATATGTTGTTAATGAAGTTGGATTTGCATATGCACTGTGCATCGAAATAAAATTCAATCCTGACAACGGTGACCATGATAATGATGAACCACCTGTTACATTAATTAAAGCTGAATCTCCATAGCAAATCAATCCACTTGAAGTTGTTGATGAAATTGATGGAAGTGGATTTATAATTACTGCAACAGTTGCAGTATCAAAACATCCAACAGAATCAAAACCTGTAACCGTGTAGGTCATGCTTACAGTAGGTGAAGCCAATACAATTCCGCCGGTTGTAGTTGATAATCCAAAATTCGGAGCCCATGAATAGGTTACTGCACCTGATGCCGAAATTATTTCGGAACCTCCCTGACACATTGGAGCCGCATTGGTAACACTTAAATTAATTTGAGAAATACTTATAAGTGAAAAACTTCCGAAAGTCTGACACCCGGTTGCATCAGTGATTGTAACAGAATAAACACCTCCGAATAAAGATGTTAAATCCTGAATAGTGGCAGTTGTATTCCAACTATATGAATATGGAGCAGTTCCACCAACAACAGTTAAGTCAATTGAGCCTGTAGAAACTGAACAGTTAGGTTGAACAACATTTGCCATTGCAATTGGGCCGGAAGTATAACTTACAAAAACCGAATCAATGGTTAAACAATTTACAGCATCAGTTACTGATACTGTATAATATCCTGCTAACAAACTGTCAATATCTTCTGTTGTTTCATTGTTGCTCCACAAATAAGTGTAAGGTCCTGTTCCACCACTAACTGTTAAATCAATACTTCCATCAGGTAGGTTACAATTTGATGAAACAGCAGTCATAGCTATTGCAGGTGCAAGTGTTGTTTGAATTGAAATAGTTGCATAAGCATTACATCCGCTTGCATCAGTAATAGTCACTTGATAATTTCCAGGTAATAATGAATTTAAATCTTCAGTGGTTGAACCATTACTCCAAACAAATGTGAAAGGTGAAATGCCACCTGCAACCGTTAAATCAATTGCCCCATTATTATTTCCACATGTAGAATTAATTGAAGAATAAGTAGCTGAAGGACCATTGTTGTTTCCAACCAATACAGAATCAGCAATTGTACATCCTGAAATATCAGTTACAATAACAGAATAAACACCTGCACTAATAGTTGTCAAATCTTCATTTGCAGAACCATTGTTCCAAAGAATAGAAAACGGTGAATTACCTCCTGAGATTGTTAAGTTAACTGTTCCATCTGCCTGACCGCAACTAGCGTTTGTTATGGAAGTTACAAGAACAGGAGTGCTTGATGTTGTGATAATAAATGAATCAACGGCATTACATCCTGAAACATCGTAAACTGTTACAGAATAATTTCCTGCTGAAATATTTATTAAATCTTCAGTAGTGTTTGCATTATTCCAAAGAAATGTATAAGGTGAAATTCCACCGGCAACAGTAATATCTATTGATGCATTTGCATTTCCGCAAGTTGATTGAATGAGTGTTGATGAAATGGATGGTCCGATTGTATTTACAACTAATACAGAATCTGCAATTAAACACCCGACTAAATCAACAACAGTTACAGAATACAAACCTGAAGATATTCCTATAATATCTTCCGTTGTTGCACCATTACTCCAGCTGTAAGTGTAAGGTGAAATTCCGCTTGTTGCAGTCAAATTAATTTGCCCGTTACTCTGGTTGCAATTTGTTCCACTTGAAATTAAAGAGGTGATTGGAGAAGATACAGATAAAATATCAGCCGTTCCAAAAGCAACACAACCATTAGCATCTGTAATTGTAACAACATAGATACCAGCTGAAAGTCCGTTGATATCTTCGGTAGTAAAACCATTGCTCCATATATAAATAAATGGAGATATTCCTCCGGAAATAGTAACATCTATTGAACCGTTGTTATTTAAGCAACCTGCATCAATTGGTGAAAGTGATAACTCAGGACCTTGATTATCTGAAACTATCATTGAATCAATTTTATTACATCCGTAAAAATCAGAAACTGTTACAATATAAAATCCTACAGCAAGGCCTGATAAATCTTCAACCGTAGAACCATTGTTCCAAAGAAATATATATGGAGAAATTCCACCTGAAACTGTCAGATTTATTATTCCATTCGACTGCGCACAATTTGAATTTGTAACTGAATTAGTAAGTGTAAGAATTGAATTCGAAGAAACAATTATTGAATCTATTACTGAACATCCTAAAACATCAGTAACAGTCACAACATAAGTCCCGATTGCAAGAGAAGAAATATCTTCAGTTGTAGAACCATTACTCCATGTAATTGAGAATGGTGAAGTTCCACCTACAACTGATAAATTAACACTTCCATCAGCTTGATTACAATTTGCATTTACTGCAACCATTGAAATTGTTGGTGCAGTACTGTTTGTTATTGTTGCTGTTGTAGTTGCAACACATCCCAATGAATCGGTTACATTAACCGCATAAGTTCCTGCTGAAATGTTTGTTAAGTCTTCAGTTGTTGAGCCATTGCTCCAGTTGTATGTGAATGGTGAAACACCCCCTATAACAGTTAAATCAATTGTTCCGTTTGCATTGTTGCAACTTTCGTTTGTTGATGTAAGTGATAAAGTTTGCGGAATACTGTTGTTGATTGTTGCATTCGTAGTTGAAGTACAACCTGAAGAATCAGTTACATTTACTGTGTAAGTTCCTGTTGATAGATTGGTGATATCTTCTGTTGTTGAACCATTGCTCCATGTATAATTGTAAGGAGAAATTCCTCCGCTCACACTTACATAAATGGCTCCGGTGTTATTACAACCTGCATCAAATGTTGAATCAACAAATGCAACCGGTGTGGAAGAATTATTTATTGTGAATACATCTGTTGCGGCACAACCTACTCCGTCAGTTACGGTTACAGAATAATTTCCTGCTGTTAAATTTATTATTGAAGAAGTAGTTTCTCCGTTGCTCCATGAGTAAGAGTAAATTCCGTTTCCACCTGTTACTGTTAAACTAATTGAACCGAAAGTTCCAGAACAGTTTGGTTGTATAACTATTGAAGTAATTGCAGGACCATTATTATTTCCAACGACAATTGAATCTATCAATGAACATCCGAGCACATCTGTAACAGTCACAACAAAAGTTCCAATTCCTATTGAAGAAATATCTTCTGTTGTTGACCCATTACTCCATGAATAAGAGAATGGTGAAGTTCCGCTTGCAACTGTTAAATCAATACTTCCATCAGCTTGATTACAATTTGCATTTACTGAAATCATTGAAATGGTTGGTGCAGTACTGTTTGATATTGTTGCTGTTGTTGTTGCAACACATCCTAAAGAATCTGTAACAGTCACATCATAAGTTCCTGCTGAAATATTTGTTATGTCTTGCGCGGTTGCGCCGTTACTCCATGCATATGTAAATGGTAAAGTTCCACCAACAGGAGAAACATAAATTGCACCTGAATTATTACACCCTGATGTAACTGTTGAATCAACAATTATTGAAACTGTTACTATGGTGTCAATGGTGATTGAATCTATTGTAAAACAACCAACACTATCAGTAACTGTAATTGTATAATCACCAGCAAATAAATCGAGAACAGTGGCAAAAGTTAAACCGTTGCTCCAGTTATAACTATATGAACCGGTTCCACCTGATGCAGAAATTGTAACTAAAGAAAGAATTAAACACGAAGGTTGTATTAAAGTAATTGCAACTGTTGGTGCCGTTGCATCTGTAATTGTGATTGAATCAATGACTGCACAATTTGCAGCATCCATAATTGTGATGAAATAAATTCCGGCGACCAGAGAATCTAAATCTTCACTATTTGCTCCGTTGCTCCACAAATAATTTAAAGGGAATGAACCACCGAATACTGAAACATCAATTGTGCCTGTGCTTGCTCCGCAATTTGTATTTGTGCTTGTATGAGAAATTGAAGGAGGTGTAGTTGGTAAAACATCAGCCGTTGCAACAGCCGTGCAACCATTTGCATCGGTAACTGTTACAAAATAGGTTCCCACGGTTACTCCTGAAATATCTTCAGTTGTTGCGCCATTGCTCCATGCAATTGTAAGTGGCAATGTTCCGCCTGAAATATCAATGTTTACAGCGCCATCATTTCCTGCACAACTTTCGTTGGATGCATTTGCAGTTAATTCCGGTCCGTTGTTCTGAATAATAATTACTGAATCAGAAGCTATGCAACCAAACGAATCTGTTAAAGACACCACATAATTTCCGGCACCTAAACTATCAAGGTCTTCAGATGTTGAACCGTTGCTCCAGTTAATGATGAGTGGCAAAGTTCCATTTGTAATAGTTAAATTAATTGCTCCATCATTAATTCCGCAATTTGCATTTGTTGATGCAAGTGCAAGAATGGGTTGAGATGAATCTGTAACAGTAAATGAATCTATCAGCACACATCCAACTCCATCAGTTACGGTTACATAATAAGTTCCGGATACTATTGAATCCAAATCTTCTGATGTACTTCCATTATTCCAATAGAAATTATAAGGTGCAGTTCCGCTTATTATAGTTAAATCTATGTTTCCATTTGCATTTTCACATGATGCATTTGTAATTATTGAACTGAGTATAGGTGCAGGAGTTGAAGAAATGTTTTGCAATGCAATTGCCATACATGTATTAGAGTCAACCACCACTACATAATAAGTTCCTGAATCAAGATTACTCAGATCTTGAGTGTTGTAAAGTCCGGTGTTCCAATCGTATGTGAATGGTGCAGTTCCATTGGTAACTGTTAAATCAATAAGACCATTGTTTAATCCGCAGGTTGCATTCGCATAAGAAAGACTAAGTGTTGGCCCTGCAATATTTGTTAAAGTTGTGCTTGCATTTGCTATACAACCATTCGAGTCGGTTACCTGCACAGTGTAAGTTCCTGCAAAAAGATTATTTGCAAATGAATCTATTGAAGCATTGCTCCATGAATAGGTGAATGGTGAAGTTCCGCCAACAACAGTTGATAACACATTTCCATTGTTGTATCCGCATGTTGAAGGATTAGAAGTGGCATTAACAATTGGCCCGGGAACATCAATTAAAATAATTGTTGAATCAACCTGGCAACCTGCCGCATCAGCGAGTTCTAAAGTAAAACTGCCGGCGGCAAGGTTTAACAGGTCCTGGGTAGCATATTGTCCTGAGTTCCAGTTGTAGAAGAACGGAGCCGTTCCGCCTAAAACTGTTACATCAATTGATCCGTTCGAATTTCCGCAAGTGGTATTGTTTGCAGTGTAAGAAATGTAAGGTCCGAAAATATCAAGCACATTGGTAGAACTGATAGAAATACATCCGTTCGCATCAGTGATAGTTACTGAGTATGCACCGGGCTGTAAAGAATCGATGTCTTCGGTTGTTTCGCCATTGCTCCAGGTGAATGAGTATGGAGCAGTACCTGCTGAGGTGGTTAGATCTGCAGCGCCATTGAATTCTCCGCATGTGCAATTGATTTTAGTAATTGAGGAAGTTGGACTTGCAATATTTATTAATGCAATTGTTCCTGTGATAACACAAGAATTAGAATCGGTAACGGTTACTGAATAAGAACTTCCACCAACTAAATTGTATGCAGTATCATTTGCCTGTGATGGTGCAGTGTTCCATAAATAAGAATATGGAGCTGTTCCGCCTGTTACCTGCACCCAAACACTTCCGTTACTATTTCCACAAACTGAATTTAATGATCCTAAAGCAACTGTTATTGGACCGGAAATATTTATAATACTTGTTGAAGTAAAATCGGAACATCCGTTCGCATCATTTACGGTTACTGAATAACTTCCTGCTAAAACATAATTTAAATTTTGTGTTGTTGCTCCATTACTCCAGCTAAAAGTATATGGTGAAGTACCATTGTTTACTGAAAGATAAACCTGACCATTGGTACTGCCGCAGGTTTCATCAATAGAAGAAAAGACCAATGACGGCCCGTTAATGTTTACTACTTCAGCCGAATCATACAACACACATAAATTCTGATCGGTGATAGTGGCATAGTACCAACCAATTGCCAATCCATTTATGTCCTGAGTAGTAGCACCATTACTCCATATATAATTGTAAGGAGCAATTCCTGCTATTACATCTAAGTCAATGCTTCCATTATTATTTCCGCAAGTTGCACTTGAAGTTGCCATTGCAGAAAATGGTCCGGGTACATCACTCACAATTGCCGATGCAGTTGCTGAACACATGTTCGCATCGGTCATTGTTACATCATAAATTCCTGTTGTTAGTCCGTTAAGATTTTGAGTTGTAGAACCATTGCTCCATATAAAAGTAAATGGAGAATTTCCACCTGCAATTGATAAAGTCACTGTTCCATTATTTGCAGAACATGTAACATCGGATGCAACGGCCGAAGCTGTTGGCCCTGCGACATCAATTATTATTTCAGTAATTGTAGCAGTACATAAATTAGAATCCGTTACAACAACTGTGTATGAACCGTTACTTAAATTATTTATATCTTCAGTAGTATAAGAACCTGAATTCCAATCAAACACAAATGGGAAAGTTCCACCTGAAACTGTTAAGTCAATAATTCCATTTGCATTTCCGCAGGTAGTATTTGTATCAATTACTGAAAGTGTTGGGCCGGTAGTATTATTTAAAGTGATGATTGCATTGATTGTGCAATTGTGTTGGTCAGTTACTATAACTGTATAAATTCCGGATGGAATGTTTGTTAAATCTTCTGAAGTAAATGCTCCGGTGTTCCAATCAAAAGCATAAGGTGCTGTTCCACCACTCACTGAAATATCTATTGAACCATTGCTGTTTCCGCAAGTAGAATTAATTGTAGTGTAAAAAATTGCAGGGCCATTAATATTATTTATGGTTTGTGTTTCAGTTGCGGTACATGCATTTGCATCGGTGATGGTAACTGAATAAACTCCAGCAACTACTGAAATTAAATCCTGAGAAGTTGCACCATTTGTCCAAGAATAATTAAATGGTAAAGTTCCACCAGTTGTAGTTAAATCTATACCACCATTGGCGTTTCCGCAAGTTGATGAATCAGCAGAAGATGAAAGAGTTGGTCCCTGAATATTAATAAGTGTTGCATTATCAAAAGCCAAACAACCATTTCCATCAGTAACAGTAACTGCATAGGTTCCGATTGGGAGGTTATTAATATCCTGTGTTGTTTCACCACCACTCCATACATAACTAAAGGGAACAGTTCCGCCCGCCAAAGACAAATCAATACTTCCATTATTTAATCCACAGGTATTATTGTTTGGAACATTTGTTAGTACAGGTGCTGTAATATCATTCAATGAAATAATTGTATTTGAGATACATCCGTTCGCTCCAATTACCGTTAAACCATAACTTCCAGCCGAAAAATTAATAAGGTCTTCAGTAGTTTCTCCATTCCACCACACATAAGTATATGGCGAAATGCCCCCTGTTACAGTTACATCAATACTTCCGTTACTATTTCCACATGTTGATGGAACCGTTATGTAAGCAACTGATGGAATTGGTGTATCTGAAATAATAACACTTAAATCTTCAGTACAACCATTGGCATCAGTTACAGTTAAGTTATAATTTCCTGAGTAAATAGTTGTTAAGTCTTGAGTGGTATAGGTAAATCCATTCCAGTTGTAGTTGAATGGTGCGGTTCCATTTGTTAATGTAACATCAATGCTTCCGTTGTTTAATTGGCAAGTAGCATCAACTTGCGAAAATGAAATTGTTGGACCGGGAATATTTACAAATGTAGTTGTTGCAATAGCAGTGCAAGAGTTAGCATCAGTAACTGTTACGCTATAAGAGCCGGCAGCCATGTTTGTTAAATCCTGTGTGGTTGCACCTGTATTCCAATTATATGTTTTTGGATTCGTACCACCGTTTGCAATTAAATTCACAAATGAATTACTGTTACCGCAAGTTGTGTTGTTTGCTGAAATAGTTGCTGTTGGTCCAGCAATATTTGTAACATTGGTGTTATCATCGTCACTGCAACCAAACTGATCGGTAACAGTAACTTCATAATTTCCTACTGGTAAATTTGAAATTGATGATGTTGTAGCTCCAGTATTCCAGATATAAATATTCCCGCCATTTCCACCAGTGACTGTTACCCATGCATTTCCATTACTGTATCCACATGTTGAATTATTATCGCTCGCATTTGCATTCGGCCCAGGTAAATCTGTAATAGGTAATGATGAAGAAACTGTGCAACCATTAGCATCTGTAATAATTACTGTATAGGTATTTCCACCATGTAAATTAATTACGGATGCTGAAGTTTGAATTGGATTTGTGTTCCATAAATAAGTATAGTTGGGAGTTCCACCACTTGCAATAACTGTTGCCTGTGCATGATTATCAGCACAGGTATCGGCATTGCCGGTTAACGATGAAACTATTGGAAGTGGATTGACAGTTACAATCGCAGAATCAATATCAAAACAACCATAAATATTGCTGATAGTAACCGTGTACGATGTTGTAACAGTTGGTGAAGCAATTGGAGATGAAACATTAGGATTACTTAAACCTGTTGTTGGCGACCACGAATAATTTGCTCCACCACTTGCAGTTAACAGTGCACTTGTTCCGCTGCAAATAATCTGGTCAGGGCCAGCATTTGCAATTACAGTATCGTGAACATAAACCGGTAAAGAAATAATATCACTGCAACCATTCTCAGCAACCACAGTTAATGTTACATAGTATGTTCCGGGAAATTGATAGAAGTGTAAGGTGTTTGAAAGTGTATCAGTGTTTAAAACTCCACTTGTTGGATCATCAAAATTCCAATACCAATTTACAATAGGGCTTGATGAAACTGTTTCGTCAAAGAAATGAATGGTAACAGGTGCACAAACAGAAGAATCAACCCGTGCGAAATATGTTACCGGCGCAGGTTGAACTATTACTGTATCTAAATGCGAATTGGTGCAACCATCAACCGTGGTGATATCAAGAGATATTGAATAAGTACCTGGTGACGCAAAAAAGTGTGAAGGATTTTGAAGTGTGGAAATATTCTGAGCACCACTTGCAACATCACCAAAACTCCAATCCCATTGTGAAACTGGTGATGTACCATAACTAGCATCAGTGAATTGAGTTGTTCCATTATCACACAAGAAAGGATTATCTAAATTGAAATCGCAATTTGCTCCATTAACAACAACAGCTCCAACCGGAATCGCATACACACAACCAACTCCATCATTCAAAATTAATTCAGAATAAAAAGTTCCTGTTGAAGTGTAAGTATGACAAATTGAATCGCCTCCAACTTGTACCGCACCATCACCAAAATTCCATGTGAAAGAAATAGTTGTTGGTGAAGTTGCTTCAAAACATGTATAGTGTGGAACACATCCGCTTGTAGGCAATAAGTTTATGAATCCTTCGGGCCCTCCTATTGTAATGTAATCTGCAAATACAATTGTGTCTTTACAACCATTTTGATTGGTTACATATAAGGTCACATCAAATGTTCCTGCAATGTTATAAATGTGTGTTGGATTTGCTGCCGATGAAACTTGGCCATCACCAAACTGCCAGTAATAAGTTGAACTTGCATCAACATCAACACTCAAGTTTGAAAAATGAACTAACAATGGTGGACATGATGAGCCCAAAGTATCGGCAATTAAATTTGCTGTTGGCTTGGTCACATTTACATAATCATTGATTGAAACTGTATCAATACAACCATACATATCAGTTGCAATTAAAGTGATATCATAAAATCCATTCACAGTATATGTATAACATGGATTGGAAGAGGTTGAAGTATTTCCGTTTCCAAAATCCCAATCATATGTTAAACCTGTTCCGGTAGAAGTATTTATAAAACATGCTGTTGTTCCCTGACAAACGGTTGTATCAGTTAATATAAAAGATGCTTCAGGATGAATTACATGAATGTAATTTGAAATGGTTTTTGCTTTTGTGCAACCATGATCATCGGTTACTGAAAGAGTTACAGTGTACCACCCTGCCTGATTATAGTTATGAGAAGGATTTTGCGAAGTTGAAGTATTATTTACTCCGCTTGTCGGATCACCAAAATTCCAACTCCACGAAACAGGAGTTGATGTTGGGGCAGTAGATAAATCAGTAAAGTCAACTGTTAATGGTGAACATCCGCTTATTGGTAAACCTGAAAAATCAACAACTGGAGCATAAACAGTAATGTATGCAGGTCGAAGCAATGTGTCTTTACAACCAAACATATCAGTTGCAATTAATCGAACACTATAAATTCCAGGAGTTGTTAAATTGAAACATGGATTTGTGCTTGTGCTAGTTGCTATTGTAGTTCCTGATGAATTTGTAACTAACCACGCATAACTAACTGCATCAGCAGAAGTATTGGTCATGCAGGAAGTTAAAGGTGCACAACCTGATAAAGGTGTTCCGGCAAAGTTTGCTTCTACATCACGAATAGGAATGCTCACATTCATTTGGTCTGTACAACCGGTGTTATCGTTCGTAACAAAAAGTGTTGCAGTAAAATTTCCGGTTGCAGTATAGGTAACAGAAACTATTGGAGTAAAAGCTACAGGTGGATTACCGTTTGGAATTACCCATGTATAATGATCAGCGCCGAGTGAAGAGGTTCCATTTAAAGTTATTACATATGGTTGAGCGCATGTTCGTGTAAGTGTTGCATGTGCAACCGGTGGAAGCAAGTGCACCATTTGATCTATTGTCAAAGTATCATTACATCCGTAATTAGAAACTATTAATGTGATATCAAACCAACCAGTGTCATTGTATACATGCGAAGGGTTTGTTGCATTTGAATTATTATCATATGGTGGTACATTATAAAAATCCCATGTATAAGTTGTGTAATTAAATGTTCCGGTTGATTGGTTCGTAAAATAAATCGGTTGGTTTGCACAATTAACTGTTGGGGTGGCAGTGAAAGCAGCAACCGGTAATGTGCCTGCACAAACTTCATTTGGCATTACAACAGTATCCTTACAACCTTCAGCATTTGTTGTGATTAAAGAAATGGTATAACAACCGGGGTTATTATAAGTGTGTGATGGATTTTGCGATGTTGAAGTATTTGAAACTCCGCTTGATGGATCTCCAAAATCCCAAACCCATGAAACAGGATTGTTGGTGCTTGATGTTGAATTAAAATTCACATTCAATGGAACACAACCACTTGTAGGGTCAGCTACAAAATTTGCAACCGGACAAGTCGTAGTCATAAAATTCGGAGTGCTGTAACTATCAGTACAACCAAAATCATCCGTCACAGTTAAACTTGCCGAGTAAGTTCCGCAAGCCACATAATTAATTGTATCAGGTGTTGAAGTATTTGCACTCGCGGGGCTACCACCTGGAAAACTCCATGCATAAGAAAGATTTGAACCAACAGAAGAATCTAAAAACGAAATTGGATTCGGACGCAAGCAGGTATTCAACAAACCATCTATTGAATAAAAAGCAATTGGTGTTGGATGTGTTATAACAGTTGTACATTTTGATGCAATACATCCATTTCCAAAATCAACATCCAAACAAATTGAAAATGTTCCGGTATCAGTTATTGAAGCAGAAGCATTTTGTAAAGTTGAATTTGAAATAGTGCCTGAAGGTGAAATGGTCCAGCCATAGCCAATTGGGGTACTCGAAGCAATACCAGATAATGAAATAGTTAATGGAGGACAACCTTGTATTGCACTCAAAGTCATGTCAGCAGTATTATTGGCTACAACTACATAATCATTGTAAACGATAGTATCAGTGCAACCATTAGCATCAGTTATTATTAATGTGGTTGAAAAATTTCCGGAAGAATTATAAGTAACTGTTGGATTGGCTGAAGTATCAGTTGCTGGATCACCACCTTCAAAAATCCATTCATAAGTATAAGGAGCTAATCCGCTTGTGCTCGCATCAGTATAAATAACACTGAATGGAGCTGAACAAGAAGTTGGAATAGTTGAAGTGAAGTCGGCTTGCGGTGGTGTGTAAACACAAAGCAAATCGGTCATGGTTGTATCGGCAACACAATCATAAGAGTTGGTAACAATTAAAGTTACTTGCTTGCAACCTGCGTCTACATATGTATGATTCGGTGATGCACCGGTTCCGGAATACCCATCACCAAAATCCCAATCGTAATTTATTAGAGTTCCGCTTCCGGCAATAGAACCTGAACTATTAAATGTTGCAGGAAATGGAAGACAACCAGAAACATCGGCAGTATTAAAAATTGCGGTTGGCGAACACCAAACGGTGACAGACTGTGTAGCAGTATCAGCGTCACCGTTTCCATCAATTACAATTAACTCAACAGTATATGTTCCACAATTTAAATAAGTAGTACTCGGATTTTGAAAGATAGAATTTACTCCAGAGTAAACACCAAAATTCCACTGATAGCTAAGCGGAGGCACTCCGGTTGATGAATCTGAAAAACTATAAACAGCAGGATTACAATTAGGAACCGGCAAATTAATGTTGAAGTTGGCAATTGGTTGCGCCTTCAAGCTATAAGCCGTGAATATTGTTGAAAATATGAAGATTATTAATCCTCTGCAAAAAGTAGTGCTACCCATTTTTGAGATTTCTAAGTCTTTATACTAATACTACCTATTAATAGTTACCTTATGTTGAAAACATTTTACAATGGGCAAAAAAAAAGGAACCCATTTTGGCTCCTCCTTTTTTTTGCAAATAATTTTGGAATTTTAATTCCTAATTGGCGGCAGATTTTTTAAATTTTTTTAAAGTTTTTGACCTCGGCCGACGATTCTTCTTTTTCAAATAGAAGTCAAAAGTTTTTGCAGGGTTATCCGTTCCTTCTTCATCATTTTTCATCTTTAAAATGATGTGAGTTCCTGAAACTAAAGTACTGAAATTAAGCATATAATTTAAATTTGATTAAGCGGCTTCGAGCATCCCCATTTTCATTAGTTTTTTAATTTTTCGTTTGCCCATTACAAAATGCTCCTTAGCCAATGGTTGTTTTTTTGCTAACTTAAAAGCATCAATTAACTCTTCAGCAGTTTTAGTGGTAAGCCATTTCATAGGCGAATCCAGATTAGGGTACTTTACTTCGTAATGTGAAATTAAAAACTCTAAATGTTCTTGTGGTGACATGTTGTGTGTTTTTGGTTATTTGTCAACCTTATACTATAATAATTTATAAAAGGTTACACCTTTTATGGTAGTCTTATTTATATTTTACTGTACATTATTAAAGAGGTTCAATTAAAACTCAATAAAATCTGATTTGTTTATTTTCAACTATAAATTTTCTTCAACACAATTAATAAATGATTTAGAAATAACTATTTCGATTTTTGACTTGAGCCTATTAACATGATATCGAATACATTTATTTTTTTAACCTATTCAATTACATTCGCCACTACAATGAAGATTAATAAAATTCTGATTGCGAACCGTGGTGAAATTGCTTTGCGCATTATGCGTAGTGCAAAAGAAATGGGAATAAAAACAGTTGCAGTTTATTCTGATGCCGACAGAACTGCCATGCATGTTCGATATGCCGATGAAGCAGTTCATATTGGTGCATCACCTTCTAATCAATCTTATTTAAGAGGAGAAAAAATTATTTCGGCAGCAAAACAAACCGGTGCTCAAGCCATTCATCCCGGTTATGGTTTCCTGAGTGAGAATGCAGCTTTTGCTGATGAAGTAAAAAATGCAGGATTGATTTTTATTGGTCCGTCTGCTGATTCTATGCGCATGATGGGAAGCAAATTAGCTGCAAAAGAAACGGCGAAGAAGTATAATATCCCGATGGTGCCGGGAACAGAAGGTGCAATCAGTGATGTGAAGGAAGCAATTGCGATTGCAAAAAAAATTGGTTTTCCGATTCTGATAAAAGCAAGTGCAGGTGGTGGCGGAAAAGGAATGCGCATGGTGAATAAAGAATCGGAACTGGAAGAGCAAATGAAAATGGCGATTGGCGAAGCAGTGAGTTCGTTTGGTGATGGTGCAGTGTTTATAGAAAAATATGTTGCTGCTCCTCGACACATTGAAATACAAGTGCTCGGCGACCAGCATGGAAATGTGGTTTATCTTTTTGAGCGCGAATGTTCGGTGCAGCGCCGTCATCAGAAATTGGTGGAAGAAGCACCGAGTTCAATTCTCACTCCTGAGTTGCGCGAACGCATGGGCAAGAGCGCAGTGGATGCAGCAAAAGCATGTGGCTATTATAATGCGGGCACAGTAGAATTTTTAGTGGATGAAAATCTGAATTATTATTTCCTGGAAATGAACACGCGCTTGCAGGTGGAGCATCCTGTAACAGAATTAATTTCAGGAATTGATTTAGTGAAGGAGCAGATAAAAATTGCGCGAGGCGAAAAACTTTCGTTCACACAAAGCGATTTGGAAATTCACGGACATGCAATTGAGTTGCGCGTGTGCGCTGAAGACCCGATGAATAATTTTTTACCCGACATTGGAAAGTTGGAACGATATGTTCGGCCACAAGGCGCCGGTGTGCGTGTTGATGATGGAATGGAAGAAGGTCAGGAGATTCCGATTTACTACGACCCGATGATTGCGAAATTGATTGCTTACGGTAAAGACAGAACGGAAGCGATTGAAAGATTAACGCGCGCCATTGATGAATATAAAATTTCAGGAGTCGCTACTACCCTTTCGTTTGGTAAGTGGGTAATCAATCATCCTGATTTTGTGAGTGGAAAATTTGATAC
>BJGQ01000002.1:0-77371 GCA_014190575.1 Bacteroidota bacterium
GTTGCAAACTATAATATAAATGATTCACCTGACTCGAGTTTTAGTTTAGATGGTAATGTTGAAATTGGAATTTCATATAATGATGACCAAGTATTGGCATCTTCAGTACAACCCGATGGAAAAATTATAGTTGCAGGGAAATCTAAATACGATGATGGAACTTTTAATTATAAATATAATTTTTCATTAGCACGGTTTGATACTCATGGGATTTTAGACAATGAATTTCATTCGCAAGGATTTCTGCATGCAAATGTGAGCAATGCCTGGAGCAATAATTGGGCAAGTTCTGTGTTAACGCAACCTGATGGTAAAATAATTGCTGCTGGGTATGCTTATATAACTGGATTTTATAAAGACTTCGCACTTGTTCGTTATGAAGCTAATGGTAATATTGATAGTGCTTTTGGAAATAACGGTATCACCACCTCAAACTTAACAGGTTTTGATTTTGGAAATTCATTAGCACAGCAATCAGATGGCAAAATTATTTTAGCTGGCAGTACAGGAGTATATGATTTTGCATTAGCTCGTTATAACACAAATGGAACTTTGGATAATAGTTTTAGTTCAGATGGAGTTTTGGCAACAGATTTTCCTTCTGATGATGATGAAATTAATTCTGTAATAATTCAACCTGATGGCAAAATAATTGTTGGTGGAATAACAGGAACTTATACCAATCATGATTTCGGATTAGCAAGGTATAACAGTGACGGAACTTTGGATAACACATTTGGAGTTAATGGAAAAGTAATTACATCTATAGGCAGTGTTGATGATGTTTTAAAATCAATCGTATTACAACCAGATGGTAAAATTGTAGGGGCAGGTTATACAAATAATGGAATAGATAATGATTTTGTAATTGTCAGATATAATTCAAATGGAAAGTTAGATAGTAGTTTTTCTTCTGATGGAATTTTAAATTTTCCAATTGGCCAAGGTGACGATAAAGCAAGTGCTGTAGGAATTGATCCCGATGGAAAAATTATTGTATCAGGTACAAGTTTTAATGGAATAAATAATGATTTCGCGTTAGTTAGATTACAATCAGGACTGATTATTCATCAAATTTTTGCAACCATTTGTCCGAATGAAATATTTAGTTATAACGGAAATAATTATTCCATTGCGGGCAATTATTTTATAACATTAACTGCACAAAATGGTAGTGATTCTATAGTTGGATTAACTTTAAATGTTATTCAGATTAATACATCAATAATTAATTCAGGTGATTCACTGATTGCTCTTACATCAGGAACTGTTCAATGGTTTAATTGCGCGACACAACAAATTATTCCAGGAGCAAATGGAAATGTTTTTGTGCCATCCTCTATCGGAAATTATGCAGCTATTATCACTGAAGGGAATTGCACTATTACATCACAGTGCATTAATACTAGTGTGAATGCTGAATTTTCACAAATGAAAAGTTTCACCATCTATCCCAACCCGACTGATGAGAATATAACCATATCACTTTCGCAACCCTGCAACAATTGCCGGATAGAAATCATCAATACACTCGGGCAAATTGTTTATGAAGAGCAAACCAATTCTCAATTATCCATTATCAATTGTCAATTACTTCCTGCCGGAATTTATTTTGTTGAACTGCTCTTTGATAAAATGACTGCAGTAAAAAAACTGGTGAAGCAATAAAGTTGATTTCTTCTATAGCTTTTTGAATCGCATAATATTTTGCAATTCAATAACATCTAATTTGTCTTTCGGGCGACCGGTCAGCATTTTATTTACAACTAAATCTGTCAGATGAATATAATTTACTGTTAGTGTTTCTGAATAAGCAAACCGAATCATGTTTTTTTCTGCATCAGCATACTTCACTCCGGTAATAAAATTAAAAATATCAATATCAACTGGCTCATTTCCTAATTTAAAGGCAAATGGTTTTTCAAAATTCAAAATCAGTATTTGTGAAATGCTATCAGCCGAAAAATTTAATGACCGAATTGCATCAAATACTTTTTGTTTATTACTTTCAATAGGTTTCACCCAAAGGTCAATATCACCGGTAGTTCTGTTGAAGCCATGAAAGTTTACTGCATATCCGCCAGCAACCATAAACTCAACATTATATTGAGTAAGTGCAACTATAATTTCTTCAAACTGGTCGGCCTCGCTCATTCACTTTAAGTTTTGTCATACTGAAAACTTTTTTGATTGGCAACCACTTACCATCGGAATCCAAAAATTCTTTGTAAGTAATTTTACGCAGAACATTCAATTGATTCAATAATTCATGATGCGACATAGCGGCCATTTTTTTCAATTGTTGGTCACCCATTTCATCTAATGATGAAAAAAATTGAATGGTGCTGTTTGATTCAGGTTTCTGAAACGAATAGTCAGCAATAGGTTCATTAACCTTATTTTCTTCTTCCTTATTTTTTTTGGTGTTCATGAAATACAAATTTAGAATTTTATATGGACTTAAAATCAAATGGGTATTGAACTAATAATTAAATCATTCCAATTCCTCCACCTGCTTTTTAAAATCATATTGCAGGTCTTCGTGCATGCTTGAAATAAACTTGTTTATCTTTTTTAGCTGCGCCGTATATAAATTTGAAAGAGCTGTGCTCTCCTGATACTTAATTCCGGAATTGTTCAGTTTCGTGCAATAATAAATCAATAACTCAACGGCGGTTTGAGGTATTCCTGAGTAGCGGATGTGTTTGTTAATGTTGCGCAATATTTTTCGTAAAGTCTTTTTCGCCCAATACAGATTGGCTGAATTTATTTCTTCAAACTGCAAATCAATTTCTGATTTTATATCTCGTATGTAATCTTCTTCGTTCTGCTCTTCAAACAAAAGATAGGTGAGCAGTTCCTTGTTTTCTTTTTTAAACCGACCTAACCTCAAACACAATTCAAGCAATTGCTTATTGCTGTGATTAGAAAGTTCTTTTTTAATATCGCTGAGTGTGGCCGCCTTCATTGCCGCAAAGAGAAAAAATACTCAGCCATTTTTTGCATCTGATTATTAATAATTTTAGTTCGCGCATTCAGTAGACTACTTCGTAAAATTAATCTTCCTTAAAACCTCACCCCTAACCCCTCTCCGAAAAGGAGAGGGGAACAGACACGAAATTTTTTCTTGCTGTTATTTTCCAAAGAAGTCTAGTATAAAATTTCTAAAGAAATAGCAATGATTTTACTTGCTGCACGAATTAAATTTTCACTATTACATTTGTCCCCCTCATAGAAAAAAACGCTTATGGCAAACATTGATAAGATTACCAGTCTCCTCGGCGAAAACGCTTCGAGTTTATTAGACCATGTGTGTGGCACTATTGATAAAAAAATGTTGCATACACCGGGGCCTGATGTGATTGATCGCATCTGGCAGCAAACCGATCGCAACCCTCAAGTGCTGCGCAGTTTGCAGGCGATATATGGTCACGGTCGTTTAGCAGATACAGGTTATGTATCCATTCTCCCGGTAGATCAGGGAATTGAACACAGCGCCGGTGCATCGTTCGCACCAAACCCTGCTTACTTCGATCCTGAAAATATTGTGAAGTTGGCGATTGATGGAGGATGCAATGCAGTGGCAACAACTTTCGGTGTGCTCGCTTCGGTATCGCGCAAGTACGCGCACAAAATCCCTTTCATTGTAAAGGTCAACCACAATGAATTTTTAACTTATCCGAATCAGTACGATCAAATCATGTTTGGCACAGTGGAAGAAGCATGGAACTTAGGAGCAACAGCAATTGGGGCAACTATTTATTATGGTTCTCCCGAATCAACAAGACAAATTCAGGAAGTAGCTCAGGCATTTGAATACGCGCATGATTTAGGAATGGCAACTGTTCTTTGGTGTTATCTGCGTAATTCAGGATTTAAAAAAGACGGAGTGGATTATCATGCAAGTGCTGATTTAACCGGTCAGGCAAATCATTTGGGAGTTACCATCAAAGCTGATGTTATAAAACAAAAATTACCAACTAACAACGGAGGTTATACTGCTTTGAATTTTGGTAAAACACATGCAAAAGTTTACCGCGATTTAACTACTGATCATCCAATTGATTTGTGTCGTTACCAGGTTGCGAATTGTTACATGGGTCGCATTGGATTAATTAATTCAGGGGGAGAATCAAAGGGTGCTAGTGATTTGGCTGAAGCAGTTCATACAGCGGTAGTAAATAAGCGTGCAGGAGGAACCGGATTAATCAGCGGTCGAAAAGCATTTCAAAAACCAATGAAGGATGGTATTGAATTACTGAACGCCATTCAGGATGTTTACTTGGAAAAGAAAATTGATTTAGCGTAAGGGAGCAATTAGCTATTAGCATTTAGCACTAAGGTTAAATTTTAATTCCTAGCAAAAAGCTAATTGCTAACCGCTAAACCCTAATTACTAACAGCTAAAAATTAAAAGCTAACACATGGCATGGTTTAAAAGAGATAAGCAGGGAATACTGACTTCAACCGAAGAGAAGTTAGAAGTACCAGATGGTGTTTGGTGGCAATGTACATCGTGCAAAAAAACCATTCCGACCAGTGATCTCACTGATAATAAATATGTATGCCCTAATTGTAATTATCACGCACGAATAAACTCAGTTGAATACTTTGATATCATTTATGATGAAGGAACTGTAAAAAAATTATTTGAAGATTTAGAACCTCGTGATTTTTTAGGATTCAATGATTTGAAATCTTACAAAGACCGATTAGCTGATACGATAAAAAAAGTAAATGTGAGTGAGGCGTTAACAGTTGGTTCCGGTAAAGTAAACGGACACAAACTTGTAACCTGTTGCATGAATTTTAATTTCATTGGAGGCTCAATGGGTAGCGTGGTTGGAGAACGGATATCGAAGGCGATTGATTACTGTGTAGAGAAAAAATATCCATTATTAATTATCAGCAAATCAGGTGGAGCGCGAATGATGGAATCAGCATTCAGTTTAATGCAGATGGCAAAAACATCAGCGAAACTTACCCGGTTAGCCGCAGCAAAATTGCCATACATTTCATTAATGACTGATCCAACAACTGGTGGTGTAACTGCATCATACGCCATGCTCGGCGATATGAATATTGCTGAGCCAAACGCATTGATTGGATTTGCCGGTCCGCGAGTGATAAAAGAAACAATTGGAAAAGATTTACCAAAAGGATTTCAGCGTTCCGAGTTTGTATTGGAACATGGTTTTCTTGATTTCATTGTTGACCGAAAAGATTTGAAAAAAAGTTTGACAGATATTATTGAACTGTTAATGAACAAAATTCAAAAGTGATTGTTGCACTTCTCATTAATAACAAAATCAAAAATCTAAAATGGTCTTAGTTGGAAAAAAAGCACCGCTCTTCAAGGCAAAAGCGGTTGTAAACGGTGGCGAAATAATTGACAATTTTTCGCTCGAGCAATTCATTGGAAAAAAATATGTCATCTTCTTTTTTTACCCATTGGATTTCACATTTGTATGCCCAACCGAACTCATTGCGTTTCAAAATCGAATTGCTGAATTTGAACAACGCAATTGCGCACTTGTTGCCTGTTCTGTTGATTCCCATCAATCACATTGGGCATGGTTGCAAACCGAACAAAATAAAGGTGGAATAAAAGGAGTGAGCTATCCGATTGTTTCAGACCTTGCAAAAACCATTGCCAAAAATTACGATGTGCTTGCTGGATATTATTCTATGAACGATGAGGGCGAAGAAACTTTTGAAGGAAAAGCGGAAGCCTATCGTGGTTTGTTTCTTATTGATCTGAAGGGTAATGTTCGTCACCAGGTAGTAAATGATACGCCACTCGGTAGAAGCGTGGATGAAACCCTTCGCATGCTGGATGCATTGCAATTCACTGAAGAGTATGGTGAAGTTTGCCCTATTGATTGGAAACCCGGAAAAAAGGCATTATCAGAAACTCACGAAAGCATTGCCGAATATTTAGGTTCGAAATAGTTCAATAAAAATTCAAATAAATTTTGCCTTCACTTGATAATCAAGTGAAGGCAATTTTATTTAATAAGGTGAATAATTATTTAACATGTAAATTATATTTCTGTTTTTATCGCTTCTATATTTACCGCCATCAAAAAAAATTATCATGTCGGTTTACAAATTCAGAGTGGCTTTTGAAGAAGATGAAAATATTTATCGTGACATTGAAATTCAACCTTCACAAACCATGAAGGAATTGAATGCAATAATCTCGAGTGCTTTTGCATTGCCAGAAAAAAGTTCGTGTCGCATGTTTCGCAGTAACGACAACTGGCATAAACAAGATGAAATGGATTTGAATCCTAAGGCAATTAAAAAAGGGAAAAATGTTTTGATGCCAATGATTATTCATTTTATTGATGATCCACATCAGCGATTTCTTTATGAATTTGAAACACCAAAACAATCATTCAGTTTGCTGATTGAATTAATAAGTATTAATACAGTTGCAAAAGCTGGAGAAACTTATCCAAAGGTTTTAAAATCTGTTGGACCATCACCTGTTAAGAAAGAAGATTTAATGGCGCACCTTTCTAAAAAAGTAGTGGAAGATGATGAATTGGTTTATGGAGTTGATAAGGAAGAAGATGACATTGAAGGAATGGGCCAAGAAGGGGAAGAAGGCGAGGAGGTAGAAGGAGAATTAGCCGATGATATGCCTGATGAATTTGGTGGAGAGTTTAATATGGAAGAAGGCGCTGAAGATTTTAAAGAATAATGGAGAACTCGGAAATTATTTCCGGAATAAAAAATAAAGAGCACACATTAATTGTAATTGCAGGGGCTACTGCTTCAGGTAAAACTGATTTAGCTATTCAATTGGCATTACAATTTCAAACCGAAATTATTTCTGCTGATGCACGGCAGTTTTATCGCGAGATGAATATCGGTACAGCAAAACCTACTGCTTCGCAATTGCACAAAGTGAATCATCATTTTATTGATTCACTTTCTATTCATGATGATTACAGCGCCGGAAAATTTCGTGATGATGCATTGCTGTTGCTTAATAATTTATTTTCAAAACATAAAATAGTTGTGATGGTTGGTGGAAGCGGATTATTTATTCGCGCTGTGCTGAATGGTTTTGATGATATTCCTGAAGTGAGTGTTGAAGTAAAAGAAAAAGTGAAAAACATTTATGAAGAAAAAGGAATTATTGGATTGCAGGAACATTTAAAGGAATCAGATATTGATTATTACAACGAAGTTGATTTGCAAAATCCGTATCGATTAATGCGCGCTTTGGAAATTTGTATTTCAAGCGGTCAGCCATTTTCTTCTTTCAGAAAAGGAACAAAGACGCAAAATAATTATAATGTCAACTACTTTGTATTGGATGTTGAGAAACAGGAATTGTATAACCGGATTAATAATCGGGTAGATGATATGATGAAAGCCGGATTGCTGGAAGAAGCAACATCACTTTTCGAATTTCGTAATTTGAATGCGTTGAATACAGTTGGGTACAAAGAATTGTTTGAACACTTCGATGGAAAACTTTCTCTTGAAACTGCCATTGAAAAAATAAAACAGCACACTCGCAATTATGCAAAGCGACAATTAACCTGGTATCGGAAAGAATCGGAAGCGCAATGGAAAACTGCCGAAGAAATAATTACTTTTAATAAAATTTAAAATCAATAAAATATTTCAAACCAAACTCCGTCTTTCATTTCACAACGAAAACGAAAATGGTTATTTCGAAAAACATGGGCGCTTCGCGACAACAACAAATAACTGATGCGGTTAAAGAATACAGCCGGAAATTATTTGGCTTTGTGCGCAAGCGTGTTGCCACTGATGAAGATGCTGAAGACCTGGTTCAGGATGTATTTCAGCAAATGATAATTACCAGTTTGAACGAACCAATTGAACAGGTATCAGCTTGGCTTTATCGCGTTGCTGGGAATAAGGTGATTGATTGGTATAGGAAAAAGAAAACAATTCCACTCGAAAATTTCGCCATCGAAAATGAAGAAGGCGATATGGTTATTCCTGATTATTTATTTTCAGATAAAGGAGGAATGCCCGATGATTTATTAAACCGTCAAATTTTCTGGGACATGCTGCACGATGCCTTGGCTGAATTACCCGAAGAACAACGAGAAGTTTTTGTCATGCACGAATTAGAAGGGTTGAGTTTTAAGCAAATTGAAAAAGCAACAGGTGCCAATCAAAATACTTTGCTTTCACGAAAACGATATGCAGTAGTTCACTTGCGAAACAGATTGCAACAATACTTTAACGAGTTTTTTAATTAATTAAATTTATAATCATGAAAATGTTCTGGGTAAAAAAAATAATAAAGGGAATAGTTTTATTCCTCGTGTTTGCTACTTTGTTTTCATTTGTAGTAATGTGGTTGTGGAACATGATAATTCCTTCAGTAACAGGTTGGACAGTTCTTACTTTCTGGCAAGCCGCAGGATTAATTGTATTGAGCAAAATATTATTTGGTTTCCGAGGTGGATGGGGACGGCATTGGGGAGGTCATCCGCGGCATAATTATTTCTGGAAAAATAAATGGGACGAAAAATTATCGCACATGACTCCAGATGAGCGTGAGAAAATTAAGAATATGTGGAGTAAACATTTTTGCAACTGGCAGGAAGAACCTAAACAATCAGTTACTGAAAATCAATCTGCTTCCTCTTAAATTTCATATTATTTTAATTGATAGTTGAATTAGCATTTCTGAATTCAACATTAATTTCAATGTGTTGAAACTTTCTTAACTTTTATTTGAAGTCATTGTTCACATTTGCATAAGAAAATAATTCAACACAAAAAATAAAAATTTAAGAACATGGCATTAGAAATAACAGACGCGAATTTTAAGACAACAATTATGGATAGCGAAAAAGTTGCAATAGTTGACTTTTGGGCTGAATGGTGCGGACCTTGCCGGATGATTGGTCCGATTGTAGAAGAACTTTCAAAAGAATATGCTGATACTGCAGTAATAGGAAAATTAAATGTCGATAATAATCCTGAAGTTTCCACTGAGTTTGGCGTCCGTAGTATTCCAACAATTTTATTTTTCAAGGGTGGAAAATTAGTGGACAAGCAAGTTGGTGTTGTTCCAAAATCAGTATTAGAAGGAAAATTAAAACTACACATGTAAAAGAAATACAAAACAAAATCGTTCATAAAGCTCTTTCATTTCTGAAAGAGCTTTTTAGTTTTACTCCATGCCTTTTGAAAAATTAATTGACCCGGCACTTCTTGCACAAACCGGAAATCTGGAACTGCTTGCCAAGCAGGTAGTCGAAGGATTTATTATCGGATTACATAAAAGTCCGTTTCATGGTTTCTCGGTTGAGTTTGCAGAACACCGGTTATATAATCAAGGCGAATCGACCCGCAACATGGATTGGAAAGTATTTGCACGCTCCGATAAAATGTTTGTGAAACGATATGAGGAAGAAACAAATCTTCGATGTCACATAGTAATGGATGTTTCTTCATCCATGTTTTATCCCGATGAAAGTGAAAGAGCACAGCGAAAAATAGTTTCAAAGATTCAGTTCAGCGCAGTTGCCGCAGCAGCATTAATGGAATTATTAAAGAAGCAACGAGATGCATTTGCGCTTCATTTGTTTTCCAATGAAATTGAATTGAATTCACAGGTTCGTTCAACCACTCAGCATCACCGTTTATTAATTTCTCACCTTGAAAGATTACTGGAACGAGAAAATGAAAATCAACAAAAGAAAACATCAGCGGCTGAAGCAATTCATTTAATTGCTGAAACAATTCATCGCCGTTCATTGGTTATTTTATTTACAGATATGCTTGATGATGCTATAGGAGATGATGAACGAATGGAAAAAATATTTGCGTCATTGCAGCATCTTCGCTACAATAAACATGAAGTAATACTTTTTTATGTTGTTGATAGAAAAAAAGAAATAGAATTTGAATTTGAAAACCGTCCATACCAATTTGTTGATTTGGAAACAGGAGAGAAAATAAAACTGCAACCAACAGAATTGAAAAAAAACTATACTGAAAGGATGCATCAAATGGAAAAGGAAATAAAACTCCGTTGTGGTCAAAACCGAATTGATTTAATTGAAGCAGATATTAATCAAGGATTCCAGCAAATACTTACTCCATATTTATTAAAGCGTACTCGATTGATGTAACATGGTTGTATTCCCCAATTGCAAAATAAATCTCGGTCTTAATATTCTTGATAAACGAGAAGATGGTTTTCACAACCTTCAAAGTGTTTTTATTCCTGTTCAATTATGTGATGCATTGGAAATTATTGAATCAGAAAAGGATGAATTGTTTATTTATGGAAAAAAAGTAATTGGTGAGTTAGAAAAGAACAGTTGTTTCAAAGCATTACAAATACTCAGGGGCGTAAGAAAATTTTCTCCAGTGCATATTCATTTGTTGAAAAATATTCCGATGGGTGCAGGACTTGGTGGTGGGTCTTCTGATGGAGCATACACATTAAAGTTGTTAAACGAAAAATTTAATCTTGGTTTTTCAGAAAATGAATTGGCTCAATTCGCTATCCAAATTGGGAGTGATTGTGCTTTTTTTATTTATAACAAACCAATATTTATTGAGGGTAGGGGCGAAAAAATTTCGCCAATTAATTTTTTGTTGAAGGACTATGAAATAGCAATCGTATTTCCTGAAGTGCATATTGACACTGCATTGGCGTTTGAACAATTGGCAAAATCAAGATCAAAAAATAATATTACGACTACATTGTTTTCAAAAACAAAATTTCTCCAATCAAAGCCTGAAGATTGGAAAAATATGCTGGTTAATGACTTTGAAAATGTGGTTTTTCCAATTCATAGTGTAATTGAAAAATGGAAGCGTTATTTTTATGAACAAGGTGCTGTGTTTTCTTTAATGAGTGGAAGTGGTTCGTGCATATATGCGTTATTTAAAAAAAGTGATATTTTAGACAAATTAAAAGCTGGGATATTAAGAAATAATAAAATTTTTATAAAAGAATTGAGATTTGAAGATGAAAGAAATATTAATATTGATGTTTAGAAAAGCGTTGCGACTTTGAATTCAGATTTTATATTTGAACACTTCTAAAAAAATGTAAACCATGATTAATAAATTAGTATTTCTTTTCTTTTGTTTAAGTTCAATGTTGATGGTTGAATTTAAAGCGAATGCTACTCACTATATGGGTGCAGATTTATCATATAAATGTTTAACAAATGACACTGTTGAGTTTACACTTAAAATTTATCGTGATTGTTCCGGAACTACACCTTTAAGTTCGTATCCAATTAATGTTGAAGCGCCAAGTTGTGGTTTGTTCACTTCATTTGATGTTAATCAGGTTGGAGTAGAAACAGAAGTTTCACCATTGTGCCCATCACAAATTAGTCAAAGCACTTGCAATCCTGGTGGAACTTTGCCAGGTGTGCAACAATGGATTTATAAAGGAAGAATTGTTTTAACCCAAAATTGCTCTGACTTTCTTTTTTATTGGGAAGATTGTTGTAGGAATAATGCTATAACAAATGTAAATACCGCCGGAAGCGTTGGTTTAAGAGTTGAGGTTACCTGGAATCGGTCAATTGCAATTACTGATGATTCACCAGCTTTTAGTGCATTACCAGTTCCTTATATATGTCAAGGGCAATTAATGAATTACAATCATGGGGGCTATGACCCGGATGGGGACTCTCTTGTATACACAATGGTTACTCCATTATCTGATTTAGGAACTCCGGGGTATACTCCTTTTCAATATACAGTCCCATGGACTGCAAATTATCCTTTAACAACTACTACTGGCTCTGTACTATTTGATCCTGCAACCGGCCAGTTAACCCTAACTCCTTTAAATCAAGAGATAACATGTTTAGCAATTAGAATTGATGAATACAGAAACGATACTTTAATCGGATCTGTAATTCGTGACATTGAGGTAGTAGTTCTGCCATGTAACAACCTTGCGCCAACACAGGCTTTAAATAATTTCGAAAATTTACAAGGTGGGGTAATTACAGGACCAAATACTATCGAAGTTTGCCCGGGAAGTACTATGTCATTTGATGTTTATGGGTCTGATCCGGATGGCAATACAATTACATTGTTTTCAAATATTGCCACCGTGTTAAATGGAGGTGTTTCTACTTTAACAACTTACACAATTGATTCTGCAAAAATCCATTTAGTGTGGACTCCTTCAGGAGCCGATACCGGTAATTATGTTATTACCGTAACTATGAGTGATGATGCATGTCCTGTTTTTGGCCAATCATCATATTCATTTGTGATAAATGTACCGCAATCAACATATGCAGGTCCAGACATTTCGTTGTGCTGGCCCGATACATCTGCAGATCTTCTTGTTACCGGAGGTGCTGTTTTTTCATGGACACCATCAGTTGGATTAAATGATACATCAATTTATAATCCTACCGCAATTCCAATTGTAACAACCACTTATTATGTAGAAAGCGATTTAAGTTCAAATTGTAAAAACAGGGATACTATTATTGTATTTGTTTTACCCGCTTTGATTTTAAATCCTGTATCAAATCATGACACAGTTTGCGCTGGTGATCAGATTCAATTGTTTGCAGGAATATCCGGAGGGGGCGGAGCTGGATATAATGTAGATTGGAGTAGTAATGGTTCACCATTTAACTCAACAGTTACAAACCCTACAACAAATCCTACAATTCCAACGACTTATTATTTAAATGTAACAAGTGGATCTTGTATTCAAAATGATTCTGTTTTTGTTTTTGCACGACCGATCCCTTCATCAATTTTTACTATTGCTCCAGTCGATATTTGCCCATTACAACATGTAACAGCAAATTACCCTGGTTCAACAACTGGATTATTAAATACATGGACATTCGGTAGTGGAAATATTATAAGTGGAAATGGCTTTGGCCCTTATGTTTTGTATTGGAATAATGCAGGCGTTTTTCCTGTTAATTTGCAAATTACTGATTTAACAGGTTGCACTTCTAATACAACATTGTCAGTTATTGTTCACCCAAATCCAAATGCAGATTTTTCAAGCAATCCTTCTGAAGGTTGTGCTCCACTTGATATTGCTTTTGCGAATACATCAACAGGCACAGGTGCAAACTCAACTTATGTTTGGGATTTTGGTGATGGTGGTGGTTCTTCAGACAGTATTCCAAATTATACCTATACTAACAGTGGCGATTTTGATGTTACTTTAACTGCTTCAACATCCTGGGGTTGCAAAGACACTATGGTTAAACCAAGTTTTATTCATGTTATTGATCATGTAATACCGAGTTTTACCACTACAGCAATTTCAGGTCAAGAATATGACCTTTCAGTAGCAACTTTTAGCTTCACCAATACTAGTCAATTTGCAGATACTTATTTGTGGTACTTTGGTGATGGTTTAACAAGTACTGATGTAAACCCGGTTCATACTTATTTAAATGTTGGTCATTATACAGTAACATTAGTTGCTAGCAATCAATTTTGCAGTGAACTCGATACTTTTAAAACGATTGTAATTGTTTCTTGGAATGATATTGTTTTTCCAACCGGATTTTCGCCAAATAATGATGGAGATAATGATTATTTTAAGGAATTGTATAAGAAAGGAGTTGTTACTTTAAATTATAAAATTTATAATCGTTGGGGAAAATTAGTATTTGAATCTTCTGATCCTAATGGTTCTTGGAACGGAAAACTAAATGGAGAAGATTGTGAAATAGGAGCGTATATTTGGGAAGCTAGTGCTACAATGTTAAATGGTAATCATTTATACAAAAAAGGAAATGTTACATTAGTAAGATAAAATAGTAGAACAGAATAAAAATTCTTGCGTAGAAAAAAATCTATAAAAATGAAAATGAAAAAAATTCTGGTTGTAATCATTATTTTGATTAGTAATTTGGTAGATGCACAAGACCTCCATCTTACGCAGTTTTATATGTCACCTTTAACTTTGAATCCAGCCTTAACGGGTGTGTTCAATGGAAACTATAGATTTACTGGAAACTATAGAAATCAATGGTCGAGCGTGATCGCAAATCCTTACGAAACACTTGCCGGGGCTATTGAATTTTCAGGAAAGTCTGGAGATTTTAATCGCATTGGAGCAGGTTTTCATGTTCTTAGTGATCAAGCTGGAACCTCACAACTAACAACAAATATTTTTTCAGGATCTGTTTCATATAATTTTGCACTTTCCAGAAATATGGATTATTACATAAGCACAGGCTTAAATGTTGCTTACACCCAAAAATCTATAAATCCTGCAAATCTTACTTTTGGAAGTCAGTATGGTGATGCGGGTTATAGTCCCGATATTCTGTCTGGAGAATCAATAACTACAAATAAATATTCCTATGCTGATGCTTCACTTGGTTTTTTATGGTATCATATACAAGGGAAAAGACATAATCAATTTTTGGGGTTGTCTTTATGGCATGTCAATAGACCAAACCTAGCTTTTATTGATAACGATTTAGATAAGTTGTATACAAAAATTATTGGTCATGCAGGCTTGGAATTTCCAATAAGCGGCAAAGCTGATATGACTCCATATTTTTTGGCAATGAAACAAGGGCCTCACACAGAATTAGAACTAGGTACTTTGTTTAAATTTATTTTAGAAGAAAGAAAGGGACAAATTCTTGGGGGTACTAATTTTTACATCGGGCCTTTTTATAGAATTGTTGGAAACCAAGATGTATTTGTATTTAGTGATGCATTAATTTTATGTACCAAATTAGATGTAGGTGGATTTACTTTTGGAATGAGTTACGATATTAATGTTAGTGGTCTTGTACCTGCAAGTGCAAGCCGAGGAGGGCCTGAATTAGCAATTCAATATACAGGAGCATTTAAGCATCAAAATTCAAAAACATTCTGCCCGAGATTTTAAAGAATAACATTTTTATTAAAAAGTATCAAGCCATTTGGTGAAAACTAGGTGGCTTTTTCATTGTTGCTGTTTCGATCTGAAAAAAGTTTACAAAGACCAAGATTTCAAAAGAAACATTAAGCCCAACATGCAAATTAACTGAGTCAATGTTGGTTTTGATTACTGTCTCTGACGAAGTAGAAGAAGGACAAGTTTTTATGCAAGCGAAAACAAAAAAAGTATAGTATTCCTGGTACTGACAAACAGTGTAGTGTAGTAAAGGCTTCTAATATAATGGGCTTTAGATTGTGCTGATAAACACAAGCAATTACCTAGAAGAAATAAAATTGATTTCTGGTAAGATTGATGAATAAAAGTGAGCTCAAAATTCATTTGTAAAAAGAATCAGGGACATCAAAAAGATTGAATCAATATTTCGCAATTTCTTTAAATAACCGTCAATAAATTTTAAGAATTTCAAAATAAATTGTTGTTAAAAAAAATAAAAAAACAGGCTGTCTTTTAGAGACAGCCTGTTTTTCAAAAGCTATATTAATTTTCTTTTTTGGAATTAATCCTTAATAATCTTAACTGGGTGCTTGATATTTCCATCTAATGAAAGGTAGTAAACCCCATCGGTTAAGTTTTCAAGATTAACAATTGTTGTTTGGTTAGTCAAGTTTCCTGTCAGTACATTTTGTCCTAAGAGATTATAAATTGAAAACGATGCGCTTTTAGTGTTTCCATTTAACTGAATACTTAGTTCGCCATTGGTAGGATTTGGAGAAACAGAAAATTGTGAATTGCCCAGTTCATTAATTCCCTGTGGCCAAGCTGCTCCCGGTTGATTCACTGTTAGCGTTTCGCCATTTACATCTATTGTAGCAACTCTAGGGCTATAGCTGGTATTTGGAGTTACATATATTGTAATTGCACCGCTTGCGGTACCGTTTGATGAAGTAGTAATCCATCCACTGCCGCTCGTAACAGATGCCATCCAACTACAACCAATAAAAGTATTTACTAAAGCTACATTAGTAAATGTATTACCCGCTGCAGAAGGGCAATCAAAAACAGATGATGAAAGTGAGTAAGTGCAATTGGATCCAGTTTGCGAAACATATAATGCTTGACCAGCAACATCAATAGTTCCACTTCTTGGACTTGTTGTCGGATTTTCAGTTACAGAAATATCAATATTACCATCACCAACCCCAGAAGAATTACAAGTTAGCCAAGAATTTCCTGCGGTCACAGAAGCATTCCAACTACATCCGGTTTGTTGTAATCCGGTATACATATAGGATGCATTATAAGAATTTGCAGAGCCATCGGGAGTATAATAAGTATTTGTGCTTAAACCATAACTGCAATCATAATTTTACATTGATCGCAACATCATCAATCCGAAAAATAGTTGGGTTGCTTGGATCGGTATAACTTTTTAAATGTAATCTTAAATTGGAGCCCCAATATTGACTTGAGATTGGTTGTCCCCAACCATTCCATGTCTGGCAACCAGGAATTCCATTATCAGCATTCATATTAGAAAAATATCCCAAGTCCGTTAAATAATTTCCAGCTTGATCTTCCAAGTCCAAGCTAAAATGATCATAATCATAAGTGGTTCCATCTAATGTATTAATTGATGTTTTGTAAGTAAGTGTAACATCTGAAACATTGGAATATGGAATAAAAATATCTTGATAGATATCGTAACTCATATTGTCAACTCCCGTTTGTTCAGCGGCATCTCCAAACCAAACATAATAGGGTGAACTTGGCGCTCCACATGTTCCAATTCCTAATTGAGCACCACCCGCGATATTATTATACCAATAGGTCCATCCCTGACTAAAATCACCATTCAAAATACAATTAGTCTGTGCTTTAATAATTAGGGTGCAAAAAATAAAAGCAGTAAAAAATAAAAGGAAAATTTTTTTAATAAGATTAAAATTGATTAATGAATTTTTATTTCATGACAATAGTAAAATAATTATTTAATTTATAAATCTAAGATGCTAACTTTTTTATTTTAAAAATTTGATAATCCTTAAAAAATATTTGCTATTCATCACAATTAATAATGCTAAGGTTTAAATATCTGAATGGTTTTTTCCACTTCAATAAAATCAGAAAACTTGCCGAGAAATTTCGTGGCTTTCACATTACGATCATCTATCCAGTGATAATTTCCTCCTCTTGGTTTTCCGAAAACAATGCTGTGATACTTGAAACCGTGTTGCTTTAACCACTCTTCTGTATATGCGCGATGAGTTTCTAGTCTTGAAGTGAAAAAACAAATGAAGTGTCCTTCGTTGTACCACTTATTGATAAACTCCAAAGCTTCAGGAATCATTTTGGCAGTACGCATTCTTTCCGGCTCTTCATTCGGAACATCTTCGCAAATGGTTCCGTCAATGTCTATCAGGAAATTTTTTATATGGTCTGGTAATAACGGGCTTCCTTTTGTGCCATCAGCGTTGAATGATTCCTTAAGTTCTGACATGTATTAATTTGCCTTTACCTCACTAATTAATTTTTGCAATGTTGCTTTTGCATCTCCGAACAGCATTCGTGTTTTTGGTTCATAGAATAATTCATTTTCGATTCCTGCGTAGCCGGCAGCCATACCGCGTTTCATTACAATTACATTTTGTGCATTTTCAACTTCAAGAATCGGCATTCCGTAAATCGGACTCTGCGGATTTTTTTTCGCTGCTGGATTCACCACATCATTTGCACCAATAACAATTACTGCATCAGTTGAATTGAATTCGTTATTTGCATCTTCCATTTCCAATAATTTCGGGTATGGAACATCAGCTTCAGCTAATAATACATTCATGTGTCCCGGCATGCGGCCAGCAACAGGATGAATTGCATATTTTACTTCCACTCCTTTTTCTTCCAGTAAAGTTTCCAACTCATGACAGGCATGTTGTGCTTGCGCAACTGCTAATCCATAACCCGGAACTATCATTACCTTTTTTGAATAGCTCAACAACACCGCTGCATCAGAAACAGAAATTTCTTTGATGGTTCCCATTGCTGAATTGCCAACAGCAGCAGCTCCTGATGCACCTCCACCAAACGAACCGATTATTACATTCAGTAATGAACGGTTCATTGCTTTGCACATTAAGATAGTCAAAATTGTTCCTGCTGAACCAACTAAAATTCCTCCGGTTAACATTACCTGATTGTTGTAAATAAACCCGCCTAATGCTGCAGCTACTCCTGTAAAAGAATTTAACAAAGAAATTACCACAGGCATATCAGCACCACCAATTGGCATTACGAAGAACACACCATAAATTAAACATCCTACTGTAAGAACTCCTAGTAGCATCATGTTAGGTTCTTGCAAAGTGGTGAGGTATGCACCTGTTCCAATCAATGCGGCCATCAGAATTAAGTTGATGATGGATTGACCGGGGATTGTTTTGTCGTTGATGTTGCCATTTAGTTTTCCGAAAGCAATCATACTTCCACTAAATGATATACTTCCGATTAATAAACCTGCAAGCACAGTTCCCATGTAACCATATTCTCCAACTGCAAAATGATGCTGGTATTCAATCACTGAAATAATTGCGGCACAAGCCCCACCCATTCCGTTGAAGAGTGAAACCATTTGTGGCATGGCGGTCATCTTCACTTTTTTTGCACCGAGTACACCGAGTATTGTTCCAATCAACAGCGCAACAAAAATTAAAATAATATTGGAGGAAGAAAATGATTCGCCATTGTCATTTCTATAAAGAAAAATTGTTCCTGCAATGGCGATGGTCATTCCGAAAGCAGCAATTAAATTTCCACGGCGTGCAGTATCAGGATGACTTAGTCGTTTCAATCCAATAATAAAAGTGATAGAGCCTATTAAGTAAATTATCTGTAAGATTTGATTTTCCATTTTTCTTTTAGCGGTTAGCTTTTAGCTATTAGCATTTAGGTTTTTAGAAATTATTATTTGCTGATGGCTAATAGCTAAATGCTAAAAGCTAAAAGCTCGCATCTATTTTTTCTTCTTCTTAAATAATTCAAGCATTCTATCGGTCACTACAAATCCGCCGACCACATTTAATGTTCCGAGAATGACAGCGAGAAAACCGAGTGTGAGTGCAAGGTAATTATCAGGTTCTGCTTGTCCCATTACAATGATGGCACCGATAATAACCACACCATGAATTGCATTTGCACCCGACATAAGTGGAGTATGCAATACTGATGGTACATGCGATATCACTTCAATGCCGAGGAAGACAGAGAGAATGAGAATGTAAATCATTCCCATGTTGCTGCTTAAAAAATTTATGAGTTGTTCCATTTTATTTGTTCAAGAGTTAATTATTTCAGTGGTTTATTCGGAGCATCAGTAAACTGCCTAGTTAATACTGCCAACAGTCAACTAAGCTTCTTTCACTTTCGGATGAATGATTTCTTTATTGTGGGTTATGCAACTTCCCTTCACAATATCATCTTCAAAATTCAAGTTAAGGTTTCCTTCTTTATTAATAATGAGTTTTAAAAAGTTCAACACATTCTTGCCAAACATTTTACTTGCATCAGCAGGAATGGTAGATGGCAGATAAGAGTTTCCGATTATACTTACTCCCTTGTGAATGATGGTTTCGTTGTTCTTGGTCAGTTCGCAATTGCCACCGGTTGATGCTGCTAAATCAACAATCACACTTCCGGCTTTCATGCATTCAACCGTTTGTGTGGTAATTAACACCGGAGCTTTTCTTCCGGGAATTTGTGCGGTAGTAATGATCACATCGCTCTTCGATGCACTCTCATGAATTTTTTGTTTTTGACGGTCTAAAAATTCTTTTGATTGTTCAACTGCATATCCTCCGGCAGCCGATGAATCGGCAGCGCCTTCCACTTCAATAAATTTTGCACCCAACGATTTTACTTCTTCTTTCACTGCTGCGCGTGTATCAAAAACTTCAACAACGCCACCTAATCTTTTTGCAGTTGCTATTGCTTGCAATCCTGCAACACCAGCGCCAATGATTAAAACTTTTGCAGGAACAATACTTCCAGCTGCAGTCATAAACATTGGAAAGAACTTAGGAAGATTAGTGGCTGCAACTAATACTGCTTTATAACCGGCAGCTGTTGCTTGTGATGAAAGAATATCCATAGCCTGTGCCCGTGTAGTGCGCGGAATCATATCCATGCTGAAACTCGTTAAATTTTTATTCAGCAGCGCCATCACAATTTCTTTATTGAACAAAGGTTGAAACACATTTAGCAACACAGTTCCTTCCGGCATGCAGGCAATATCATCATAGCTGACTGCATTTATTCTTGTAACCAGATTGCTTGAAGAGAGCACATCTTCTTTGGTGGTGATGGATGCTCCGGCGGTCTTGTATTCATCATCATTAATCATGGCTCCGTTTCCGGCACCCGATTCCACTTTCACCTGCACATTCATTTTAACTAACTGACCAACTATTTCGGGAAGCATGACCACTCTTCGGTCTTCCGATGGTTCGCGTAAAATTCCTATTGTCATTTATAACTTTTTTCTTTTAGGGCGCGCCAAAAGTAACTTTTGAGGTTGATAATGAGAAGATGAGAAAAATTAGTTTTTTACATGGGTAGTTTGATTTGATTTTTAACTACAAAAAGAAGAAAATGCAATAATATTTTTTTATTTAGCCAATGTTTTTACATTACGCCCATGAAAACAACCAAGAAAGCACCTGTGAAGAAGGTTGCTGCTAAAAAACCCGAAGCAAAAAAAGTGGCGGTTAAAAAAGCCTTAGCAAAAAAAGAAGCAACTAAAAAGCCTGAAGCAAAAAAAACAGAGGTTAAAAAAGCAGTTATTAATAAAGTTGCTTCAAAGAAACAGGAGATAAAAAAAGTTGAAGCGAAGAAGTCGGATGTAAAAAAAGCTGAACCGAAGAAACCAGCAGTTCAAAAAGAAGAAAAGAAACCTGCTGCGCCTAAGCCGATTAAGAAAACTTTAACCAAGAAGAAGGAATATAAAGTTGCCGGCCCACCAGCAGTTCCGCTTGCCACAAAAATATCTTCGTCAGGTAAAAAATTATATACAATGGAGTTTGTGATAAAAAGTTCTCCGGTCATTTTATATGATTTTGTAACCGCTACATCAAATATGGCGCAATGGTTTGCTGATGAGGTTGACCGCAGTCGAGATGATTTATACACTTTCACATGGGATGGAAATTCGCAAGCAGCAATCGTGCTCGATGAAATTGAACATGAGTTAGTACGGTATCAGTGGGTTGACGGACCCAAGGATGAATACTTTGAATTCAAAGTAACACACACTGAAATTACAGGCGACACAGTTTTAATCATTACCGATTTCGCTCTCCCGAATGATATGAAGGACGCGCAGTTCTTATGGGACAGTCAGATAAAAAATATGATTCAGCAGTTAGGAGCGTAAAGAAAATAAAATTTAAAAACCACATCCTGATTAAGGATGTGGTTTTTTTTATGTTGCTATTTTCTGAAAAAATAAATGTTGCTTAATAAAATAGTCCCCTGCATTTTCAATTTTTTCCAGTGGAAGAATAGTTGCCAATTTTAAATATCCGCTTTTTTTAATCATGGTTTCAAATTCATCCGACGAAATATTTTTTATTAAAGAAAAATAATCTGAGTCTATAGAATGAATCCATCGGTCGTGGTTCAATGAAACAAATATTTCTTTATCAATCAACATTGAATAGTTGGATAAAATAACCGGAAGAAATTTTTCTAAATCCTTACCTGAAATTAATAGAAAGGTGGCGAGATAATTTCCCCACCAGAAAAAACTTCGAACGGCAAATTGATTTTCATCTTCAAATTTTTTTGGAAAATCTAAAATCAGGTAGGGGAGACCTAGGTAATTTTCGCCCTTTGAAATTTTTGGCTCGAATGTTTTCTCTTGTTCATTAATTAAAATATTTTTCCAAGATTTATTCAGCATTTTATTATTTCCAATTTCGCCAAGCAGGTTTGTAATTTTTGAAATAATTTCCCGTTTGACAGAAAAAAAATTGGTGTTACCAATAGTTATTTTCTCTTCTTCTGAAAGAATTACTTTTGTTTGCATCGCAAGCAATATAGATTGAAAAAAATAGACAAACTCGTTCTCTCCAGTTTCATAGGTCCGTTTATCGTGACTTTTTTTATAACGCTTTTTGTATTGGTCATGCAGTTTTTATGGAAGTATGCTGATGATTTAATAGGGAAAGGGTTGGAATGGTACCTGGTGGGAGAGTTGTTGTTTTATGCATCCAGCAGTTTTGTTCCGCTTGCATTGCCACTCGCAATTTTACTTTCTTCAATAATGACCATGGGTGGTTTGGGTGAACAATTTGAATTGACAGCGTTAAAGGCTTCAGGAATTTCGCTTGTAAGAATTGGTGCGCCATTATTTATTGTAAGTATTGTAATTGGTATCTCATCATATCTATTCAGTAATTACATGCAACCTGCATCGTATTTGCAATTTCGCGCATTGCTCTATGATGTTAGTGAACAAAAGCCGGCATTAAATATAAAGCCTGGTGTTTTTTATAGTGGCATTGATGGATACAGTATGCGAATAGGTAAAAAATTAGCCGACAATCAAACCATTTTTGATGTAATGATTTATGACCATACAGATGGAAAAGGGAATACAAATGTATTGATTGCAAAAAAGGGAAAGATGGTTTTAACCGACGACAAGCGGTTTATGATTCTTGAATTGTTCAACGGAAAACAATATCAAGAAATCACAGATAATCAAAAAAAAGATTTAGCACAGGAGCAGGCGAGAGTAAGTTTCGATTACTGGAAAAAAATATTTGACCTCTCTGATTTTAAAATGACACGAACTGATGTAAACTTATTTAAAGACAATTACGAAATGATGAATCAGGGGCAATTAGCAAAAGCGATTGATACTTTCGAAATTGAGAAAAAAAATAATGAAGCGCAGCTGGTTTCATTTGTTAAACCGTACTTATCATTTTTAAAACATAATCTCGATAGTGTTTTTAAAAAAAATAACAGCTTTCTTTCAGCAGTTGATTCTAGTTTGGCTTATGATAAAAAGACATTGGACGAAAAATCATCAATTATAAATTCAGCTGTAATAAGTATTCGAAATATAAAAGGATATTCTTCATTTATTTCAGGTTCACAGAATTCAAAAACCGAAATGACACTTCGTTATCAGATTGAATGGTGGAGAAAAATCACACTTGCTTTTGCCTGCTTGCTTTTGTTTTTAATTGGCGCACCTCTTGGAGCAATTATTCGCAAAGGCGGTTTGGGTTTACCATTTGTAATAGCAGTAGTGTTCTTTGTTTTCTTTTATATGGTAACGGTATCGGGCGAAAAATTTGCAAAAGAAAAAGTGACTTCAGTATTTACGGGCATGTGGTTATCATCACTTATACTTTTGCCAATTGGAATTTTCTTAGTGCGGAAAGCAACCCATGACAGCAAGTTATTTAATCTTGATGCATGGTATGGAATTTTAAAAAAGACGGCAGCAATTTTTAATCGAAGAAAATCAAGATGATTAAAAAAGTTGTTGATCCTGTTCGATTGTTTTTATATAGTTGGTTGTTGTGGTTGGCAGCAGGAATAATCTTATGGTTCATTTTTCCAAAAGGAGTTTTGGAATTAAAGTGGAATGAACATCATAAAATGTTCTTTGATTATTTTTTTTCAACTATTACGGATTTAGGCAATGGTGTGGCATTCGGATTATTTGTTTTGTTGTATCTATTTATTGATCGTCGAAAGTTTTTTATTTCATTAACAGCTTCACTTATTTGTTTATTGATTACTGTTTTAATGAAACAGTATTTTTTCAGGGGAGAAAAACGACCGCTTTCTTTTTTTGGCGATTCAGTAAATATTTATTTGCCTCAGGGAGCCACAAAATTATTATTCGGCAGTTATCCTTCGGGCCACACATTAACTGCTTTTGCCATGTTCATGCTCGCAGCTTTTTTCATGAAGAACAGAATGCTGCAATTATTCTTTTTCGTACTTGCTGCATTGGTTGGCTTGTCTCGAATTTATTTAATGGCTCATTTTAAAGAAGATGTTTGGACAGGTTCATTGTTTGGAGTGTTAATCAGCATGACTGTGCTTTGCATTTTTCAATTTTATTTTCCTTTCACAAATACAACTCCACTCATTCGCCTTCAAGGAAATGGTAAAAAGATTTGACCCTTCCTATTATATAATCACATTGATAGCGGTGCTTTTGTACTTGCCATTTTTGGGGCATGTGCATTTGTTTGATTGGGATGAAATAAATTTTGCAGAATGCGCACGAGAGATGATTCGCACACAAGATTATTTACAGGTGCAAATTAATTTTTTACCTTTTTGGGAAAAGCCACCGCTCTTTATTTGGATGCAAGTGTGCAGCATGAAGATTTTTGGAGTGAATGATTTTGCAGCTCGATTTCCAAATGCGGTGGTTGGAATTGTTACACTGAATGTATTGTATTCCATTGGTAAAAAAGAATTTAATGAGCGCTTTGCATGGTGGTGGGTGTGGTGTTATGCAGGAAGTATTTTACCACAATTTTATTTCAAGTCAGGTATTATTGACCCCTGGTTCAACCTTTTTATTTTTCTTTCCATCTATAATAATTTTAGATTCGAACAACAAAAATTAATTACTAAACCAGGGTGGAAACATGCTACACTTACTGCTTTGTTTCTTGGATTAGCAGTACTTACTAAAGGACCAGTTGCAATAATTATATTTTCACTCTGCTGGATTTTCACGCGTAACACACGATTGGGACGAAGAAATATATTGAACATCGAATTATTATGGATGCTTTTACTTCTAATCATTGTATCGTGTTCATGGTTTCTTTTTATCTGGGTCAAAGATGGAAGTGAACAGATCCGGCTTTTTGTTCAATATCAATGGCGCTTGCTCACTACTGGCGAAGCAGGCCACGGTCAACCATTCTGGTATCACTGGATTATTTTATTAGTTGGATGTTTCCCGGCATCAGCACTTTTGTTCATGAGAAAGAAAGATCACGGAGGTGAACTGGAATCTCAACGCGAATTAAAAAATTATATGTGGGTTTTGTTTTTTGTAGTGCTTGTGCTTTTTTCATTGGTAAAAACAAAAATAGTTCACTACTCATCGTTGTGTTATTTCCCGCTCACATTTATTGCAGCTCGTACCCTTTATCACTTCGCATTGGATTGGAATGGAAAAAAAGTGATGAATGCTATTTGTTTAGTGATTGGATTACTTATTTCAATCATACTGATTCTTGTTCCATATTTTGGAAGCCACACGAACTTAATTTTAGATTTTATAAAAGATGATTTTGGAAAAGCCGCCATTTATGCTTCTGTTAATTGGCAGTGGTTTACTTACCTTCCAGGTTTGATTTTGTTGTTTACCATGCTTTATTCTTTTATTTTTATAAAGCGTATACAAAATAGATTTATCACATTGTTTGCTACAAGTATTTTAGTAGTTCAACTTGTTCAATTGATAATTGTTCCGCGCATCGAAAAATATTCACAGAGTGCATCGATAGAATTTTATCAATCATTGAAAAATAAAGATGTGGTAGTTGATGTTTATGGATTTAAGAGTTATGCCCAATTGTTTTATTTCGATAAGCCAAAAGAACATTCACAGCTTCCACTGGATAGTTTATTGTATGGAAAAATAACATTACCTGCATACATTGTAAACCGTACCGATGTGAAGTATGATATTACACAATATAAAGAAGTGAAAGAGATTGGTCGGAAAAACGGATTTATATTTTATGTGAGAATGCCAAAGTGAAAAATTATTTGTCTAGCAAAAATTTTATTTTATTAAACAAAAAAGATTTTTTTCAAAATTGTACACTGCGTTTTATTTTCATTTAAAACTTTTTTTCGTTTTCAAATTATAATTACTGCCACTGATTAATTTTATCGCAATGCAATCTGAAAGAATTCTTGAAGTGAATAATCTAGAAGTATGTTTTGCTTCTGATGATGGCGTAATTTCCGCAGTGAAAAATATTTCTTTTCATCTTAACAAAGGAGAAACACTTGGAATTGTTGGTGAGTCGGGTTCTGGAAAATCTGTCACCTCACTTTCCATAATGAGATTGATACAGCAGCCGGGATATATTAAACAGGGGGAATTATTATACCGGAATAAAAGACAAGAAGAATGCAATCTCATGCAATTAAGTGAAAAGCAATTACAACACATCAGGGGAAATGAGATTGCTATGATATTTCAAGAGCCAATGACTTCTCTCAATCCTGTATATACATGTGGTATGCAGGTGATGGAGGCCATACGGTTGCATAAAAAAATTTCTCGGGCTGAAGCAAAACATCAAGTAATTAATTTGTTCAATAGGGTATTGTTGCCCCAATCTGAAAGAATGTTTAACAGTTATCCGCATCAATTAAGCGGTGGACAAAAACAACGGGTGATGATTGCGATGGCCATGAGTTGCAATCCGGCAATTCTTATTGCTGATGAACCAACCACTGCGTTGGATGTAACTGTGCAAGCAACCATACTCGAACTGCTGCGCAATTTGCAAAAGGAACAAAACATGAGCACCATTTTTATTACGCATGACTTAGGGGTTATTGCAGAAATAGCCGATCGTGTTGCGGTCATGTACAAAGGAAAAATTGTAGAAACAGCAACGGTGCATGATATTTTCCATTCTCCTCAGCATCCATATACAAAAGGATTGCTTGCATGTCGCCCCCCTTTGGATAAACGAATATATCGTTTGCCGGTGATTGCAGATTTTATGGAAGAAGATGCCTCAGGTGGTTGGAAGGAAAAAATAATTCAACCCGAAGCATACAAGGTAGTGGACCAAGATGAATGGAAAAGTGCCGCAGAAGAAAAACAAAAATCAGCTCCGTTATTATCGCTTAACGGAGTTTGCAAATGGTATCCTGTGCAGAAAGGAATTTTTTCGCGAGCCAAGGAATTTGTGAAAGCAGTGGATGATATTTCGTTCAATGTTTTTCCGGGTGAAACATTGGGATTGGTAGGAGAGAGTGGTTGTGGAAAAACAACATTGGGCAGAACAATACTTCAGTTAATTCGGCCAACGGCAGGTAAAATTTTATTTGAAGGAAATGATTTATCGAAACTCGATGAAAAGCAACTGCGTCCTTTGAGAAAAAATATGCAAATTATTTTTCAGGATCCATACTCTTCACTTAATCCACGAATGTCAATTGGTGATGCAATTATGGAGCCCATGGAGGTACACAATCTTCATGGAACAAATGAAAAGCGGAAAGCAAAAGTGATGGAGCTGCTTAAAAAAGTTCAAATGAAACCTGAACATTTCAATCGCTATCCTCATGAATTTTCTGGTGGGCAACGGCAACGCGTATGCATTGCCCGTGCTCTCGCACTCGAACCGGGGTTTATTATTTGTGATGAATCTGTTTCAGCCCTTGATGTATCGGTTCAAGCACAGGTTTTAAATCTGTTAAAAGATTTGCAAAAAGATTTTGGCTTTACTTACATTTTTATTTCTCACGATTTATCGGTCGTAAAATTTATGAGCGATCGAATGATTGTGATGAACAAAGGAAAAATTGAAGAGATGGGTTTATCAGATGAAATTTATTATAATCCGAAAAGTGAGTATACCAAACGATTGATTGCCGCAATTCCGAAAGGTGTTTAATTATAGAATTTATCACAGTTGCTTTTTGCCTTAAGCCGTGTTCGCCAATAATGTATCTATGAAATGATTTCGATATTTTATCAATCTTGAATTTCTCCGAATTCTTAATCTTCATTGTAATCAAGTGTGGAAATGAAAAAAAATCACGGTAAATCTTGACAAACAGGCCTTTACAAATTTCAAATTCATTCCACATTATATTCTATGAATAAGAAAGCTTAATTGGATTATATGTGATGTAAATATTTGCATTTTGTACTAAGCAAAAAAAAGAAGATCTATTTTAAACAGGTTTTAAAATATTTATAATGGAAACCTTTTTGAATTTTTAAAGTAGTAGGATTTTGAAAAAACACCTTATGTTAACTAAATTCAATTTAAAGAAATTCAAGCAACTTATCTTTAAAATTATTGTGTTATTTGCTTTATTTTTTTCAAATGAAGTTTCGGCAATATCAGTAAATACAGGATTTGAATCAGGTTTTACAGAATGGACAGCTTCAGGAACAGGATGGTTGGTAAACAATGCTTTAAGTAATTTGCGCTCAGGCTTAAAATCGATTCGCCTTAATACAAATTCAACTGCTTATCGTAAAATATCTAACACCTTTTTGACAAAAACTGTAAATAATAATGTTGAAAATAATGTAACATTTACAATTTATGTAAAAGCAGATGATGCGACCTCTCAAATTAAGTTAGGAATTTATGATGTTAATCTTGGAACAGAAATATTACAAAGTGGAACATCAACAGCAAGTACCGGTGGTTTTACAGAACTTACTTATTCAATAACAGGTATTGTTGGTCATACTTACTATCCATTATTGTACGCGGCTAATAGCATTGCAGGCATTGTAAATATTTACCTTGATGATGTGCAATTTTTTACTTCAGCTTTTAACTTGCCTGATGCTGTTTCACCCTCAAAACCTACTACACTTAGTGCTACTTGCACATCAAACTCAATTAATCTTGGAATAATTCCTGGAACTGATTCTGAATCTGGAATTGCAGGATTATTAATAATTAGAAAGCTAGGGATATTTTCTGATAATCCCATAATATTAAATAAAACAAATTATTCATCCGTTAGTAGTTTAATTGGACCAATGTTTATTTCAGGATATAAAGTGGTTTATAATGATACAGTTGTTTCAAACTATATTGATACTTCAATTACAGCAGGAAAATATACCTACCTGGTTTATATGCGTGATGAAGCTGGAAATTATACATCGTTAAATTTGGCTGCCCGCATCTGGGTATTTGATGGTATAAATTTAACAAATCAAATTACAATAAATACTGAATTGGATGGATTGTACTTGCCGCCAACATGCCAATTAACCATTGGTACTACAAGCGCAATAGCAAATGTTACAATTCGTATTGGAGCTTTAATACATATTGGAGGATCAATTTTTGACTATGGCTCTTTTAATAATACTGCTGAAGGATCTTTAACTTTTGATGCGGGTAGTAACTATAGATATATAAGAAATGGAAACTCGCTTTACCCGATAGTCAATGCCAACTGGGAGGCAGGTTCTAATTGCCTTATAACTGGTGTTACAAACTCTCCACCATTAGGCACTGGTCAACTTTTTGGAAATTTTAGTTGGGATTGCGTTGGACAAAATATTGATGTGGATATCGATACAGCCTTCGGTACAAGTGGCAGTTTTACACTTCTTCATACTGGAGGAAATACTACTCCTAAAACAATTTGGCTAAATGGAAATACAAAAATAAAGGGTGATATAATCAGGGTTGGGGGTACATTAAATGTAAGAGCAAATTCAAATGTTTATTTGAATGGAAGTGTTACACAAAATATAAATATTGCAATGACATTTCACAAATTAACAATTGATAATTCTGTGGGTGTAAAATTAAAAAAATCAGTATTTATTGATTCTACTCTTTTTCTTAATAATGGACAATTGAACATAAACGGATTCATATTGAAAATATTAAATAACGCAACAATTTCCCGCGCGAATGGGTCTCTTTCGGCATCACCAGCTATTCCGTCGAATTATAATTTAATTTATACACAACCTAATACAACTTCTTTCGAACTAACAAGTGCATTTACTAAACTAACCAATCTTACAATTAACACATCTGGTGTAGTAACACTTACTAAACATGCGAATGTAAACGGACTTTTAACATTTGTCAATGGAATTATTTCTACTGATATTTATGAACTAAGAATATTTAATACTTCAACAACTGCTATAACAGGGTATAACATAAATTCTTATGTTAATGGAATTTTAAATAGGTTCGTTTCAGGATCTGGCCTTTATAATTTTCCCGTAGGTAGTTCGTCAAATTATGAATTAGTAAAAGTTGATTTAAATGGAACAGTTGGTATTAATAATATCAAAGCAGTATTTAATCAATCAAACCCAGGGGTTATTCCAGCAGGTTTAACAATTAATAATTCTAATGTGCTGGATTTACTTGACTATGGTTACTGGACCGTTACGCCAAATTCGCAACCAATAAGTGGTGACTATTGTATTACATGTTGTATGGGAGGAGCCTTTAATGGCCCAACTTCCGCATTGCAATACGGCATAGTTAAGCGAGAAAATAATTCGGCTCCATGGCAATCAATTGGTCAACATTCCAATTCAACACAAAGTGTTTCCGGAGGAACTATTACAGCTAAAAGATCAGGATTAAGTTCGTTTTCAGATTTTGGAATTGGATTTGGAGGCGAGTCTTTACCAATTTCAGTATCATTATTTGAATTAAGTAAGGAAAATCAGAATGCAGTTCTTAATTGGACTACAGCTACAGAATTGAATAATGATCATTTTGACATTGAGCGTGGTTTTATTAACGATGATATGACTGTGGAATTTAAAAAAATAGGCGAAGTATCAGGAAAGGGTACATCAAATTCTGCTACTAATTATCAATTCACTTCTAAGCAAAATGTCCACTCAGGTATAATTTATTTTCGATTGAGGCAAGTAGATGTAAATGGCAATTATACTTATTCAGAAATTAAATCATTGTTTTTTGCAGCTCCGCCTTTTGTAATTTCTGATTTATATCCAAATCCTACTGATGATAATTTCAATTTTGAAGTTGAAACAAATTCTGAAAAAGAAATTACTATTAAACTAATTAATTCGGCAGGTCAATTGATGTTTGAAGAGAATCGGACTATAATGGAAGGCTTCAATTCTATAAATATAAATGTTGAAAATCTCCCAAGAGGAATATATAATGTTGAACTTGTTGATGAAAATAATTTATTAATTCAAAGTAAAAAAATTGTAAAATACTGATTTTATATTTTATACTTTGGATGTGTAATCTCATTCAATTATAGGCTCAATATTTTATGGTAATTTTCTTAAAAATCTGAGTAGAATTTTAATACGAAAAAAATTTATCTAAGTAAAGTTGCATTGCCTTTCAGCATAAATATTTTTCCGGTGATATTGTCTTTGTAGCGAATGACATAAGCATATACTCCTATGCTGCATGGGGTTTCGTAGTATTTTCCATCCCAGTTCATATCTCCGTCGGCATAGGTAAATACTTTTTCTCCCCACCGGTTGTAAATATCATACTGAACCAACATCGCATTGCCTATTCTTATCGGGAACAGAAAGTCGTTCACTCCATCACCATTGGGTGAAAATGCATTCGGCATTATGTATTCGCCCGGACATTCTGTTATTTTTATTGTATCAACATCGTATCCGCATGGATTGCTGACATCTACCCAGTAGGTGCCTGCTTTCGGAATATTTATGGATTGCGTGGTGTCGCCTGTTGACCATAAGAAATTATTTATGTTGGAATAGGCCACAATAAAATATCCCTCCGGAGCGCATAGTTCTGTATCACCAGGCAGTGTTACATATGGAAACGGGTGCATTGTGATTGATACGGTATCGGTAGCTACTCCGCATAAGTTACTTACCAGAACTATCAGCGGTCCGGCTGTATTGATGGTTACCTGTGGGGTTACTGCATTATTTGACCACAGGTAGTTACAGGCAATGCATGTTGCATCAAAGCTGGTTGTAAAGCTTCCGCAGAATGAGGTGTCATTTCCAAGGTTTACAGCTGGAGCTGATGCCTGTATAATGTGAATGGTATCTGTAATTGCTCCGCAGTTGTTATTCAATTGAACCCAGTAGGTGCCTGCCTGATTTACTGTAATGGTTTGATCTGTTGTTCCATCAGACCACAGGTAGCTTGTTGTGCTTGTTCCGCCATCCAGTAGTCTTGCAAAATTGCTGCAGTAAAGTGTATCATTCCCTAATGCGGAAACCGGTGGTGATGATTGTGCGATGTTTATAGTATCGGTTGCTGTTCCGCAGTTGTTTGTAACATTCACCCAGTAAGTTCCGGCTGTGCTTGCATTAATGCTTGCCGCATTGCTTGTGTTTGACCAGCTGTAGCTTGCTCCTGCATTGGTGGCATCGAGCAACTGAATGAAGGCTGAACAATACAGTGTGTCATTACCCAACGAAACCTGTGGTGATGCATATTGATTGAAGACAATGGAATCTGTTATGCTTCCGCAGTTATTGGAAATAATTACCCAGTAGGTTCCTGCTGCATTTACATTCAGCGTTTGCTGGTTGGTGTTATTGTTCCACAAGTAGGTGGCACCGCTGTTTGCTGCATTCAATTGCAAATTAAAATTGCTGCAGTAGGTGGTATCGTTTCCTAATGCAGGAACAGGTGATGATGCGATGGAAATAGTGATATTATCGTTTTGGATTGAACAAGCATTGGTTACCACAACAGAATAATTGCCGGCTGCATTTACGCTAATGCTTTGCGTGGTTGCATTGGTCGACCATAGGTAGGTGCTTCCGGCATTGCCGGCATCAAGTGTTACTGATTGTCCGTTACATACAGTGGTATCGTTACCAAGGTTCACTGAGCCTGAGGTGCTTATGGTTATTGCGATGCTATCGGTTACTGTGCAGTTTCCGTTTCCTACTGTTACCCAGTAAATTCCTGAAGCCCCAGCTACGATTGTCTGGGTGGTGGCATTTGTATTCCACAAATAAGTTTGTCCCGGATTTCCTGCATCCAGTAACAAAGATTGGCCGGAACATATGATCGTGTCGTTGCCTAAGTTGACTGCGAGTGTGTTTTGAATGGAGATAGTAATTGTATCGGTTCCAAGACAAGTTCCATTTGTAACGGTTACCCAAAATGTACCACTTGTATTAATACTTATTGTTTGTGATGTTGCTCCTGTATTCCATAAAAAGCTTGAGCCGACATTGCCAGCATCAAGTATTGTTGGTTGACCGTTACATATTGTTATATCGGGACCAAGGTTTACTCCAACAGTTATTGGCGATGAACAGTTATAATTATTGGATGCAAGATTTGTTAGAATATTTTCCATTAACTGAGTTGAAGTATTTTGATTAACCCAATCCTGGTCTGTAGTTTGAATTACCCGGCCGCCATTAGTATTAGGCGCACAATAAATAAATCCAAAATAATCACCGCCAAATTCCAAAAATGGTTCTACTATACTACATGCACCAGGAAGCCCTCTGCAACCATACCAATAATAACTTAATGATGAAACTGCATTATTGGTTGTAGATAAACTTCCAAGAACATTCATTGGAACTAAAGTTCCTGGAATAGTTCCAAGATAATTAAACGGTCCGCCTCCAAACTGCGCTATCAGATTTTCGAAAAGCGCATTGGTATTGTATGCTGAGCAATCATATTCTCCTTCAATATATGCCCGGCCACCTTGTGCAATGTATCCTGTAATATTTGTCATAGCAAGTGCGGAAAGTGTAATTATACCTGAAGAAATAATTAGAATATCAGTAGTTGCATAAAATGCATTGTTGTCTAAAGTTGTTTGCGGGTTAATGGTGGCAGTGAATCCCATACCTGTTGCAACTGTTTGCCAGTTAATATCCATTACATGGCCGGCATTATAGCTCTGACTTTCGATAATGGTTACATTCTGACAAAATGAAACTTTTTCGATAAACAAAAAGAAAACAATAGCGCAAATCTTAAGTTTCACTTATGAATTATTATGATGTAAAGTTAACGGAATAAATAGCATTTTATCTGATTTCATTTATAATCTAATCTTACTTTGTCAGATTCCTGTTTGAAATAATCAATCAACAAAAAGTACTTACTAAAAACATTTCAAAAAATCTGTATTACCTTATCAAGGTTGCATTTCCTTTTAGCAAAAGTATATTTCCTGTAATGTTGTCTTTATATCGAATAACATAGATATATACACCAACGCTGCATTTAGTTTCGTAGTAGGTTCCATCCCAATTTATATCGCCATCAGCATAAGTAAAAACCATTTGTCCCCAACGATTGTAGACATCGTATTGTACCAATTGAGCATTACCTATTCTAATCGGAAACAGAAAATCATTTATTCCATCACCATTAGGCGAAAAGGCATTTGGCATGATGTATTCACCGGAACATTCAGATATTTTTATTGTATCGACATCATAACCACATGAATTGCCTACATAAGCCCAGTAATTACCTGCATATGGAATATTGATAGATTGAGAAGTATCGCCAGTTGACCATAAGATGTTTTCAATGTTAGAATAGGCAGGAATTAAATAACCTTCAGGTGCACATAATTCAGTATCTCGCGGAAGTGTTATAGATGGAAATGGGTCAAGATTTATTAATACAGTATCGGAAGCAACACCACATAAATTACTTACCAATACAATGAGTATTCCTGAAGTAGTGATGTTCAACTGGGGAGTAATGGCGTTATTTGACCACAAATAAGTACAAGCTAAACATGTAACATCAAAACTTGCAGAGAAGCTTCCACAGAAAGAAGTATCGTTTCCTAGGTTTACAATTGGAGGCGGAGCCTGAATAATGTGTATGGTGTCAGATACCGTTCCACAATTGTTATTTAATTGAACCCAGTAGTTGCCTACCTGATTTACAGAAATCGTTTGGTCAGTTGATCCATCGGACCATAAGTAACTTGTTGTGATTGTTCCGGCATCTAAAGTGGCTGTAAAGTTTCCACAATATACCGTATCATTTCCAAGTGTTGAAATGGGAGGTGAAGATTGCACTAAGGTTATAGTATCAGTTATGGTTCCGCAACTGTTTGAAATGATTACCCAGTATGTTCCGGCTGTATTCACATTCAGCGTTTGCAAAGCTGAAGCATCACTCCATAAATATGTTGAACCAGAATTTTCAGCATCCAATATCAAATTGAAATTACTACAGTAAGTAGTATCGTTTCCAAGCGCATATACAGGGGAATTTGCAAGGGTTATTATAATATCATCTGTTTGAGTACCACATACATTGGTAACACTCACAGAATAAGTGCCGGCTGTATTTACAGTAATTGTTTGAGTAATTGCATTTGTTGACCAAAGAAAAGTGCTTCCTGTATTTCCCGCATCAAGTGTAACAGAAGAACCTGCACAAATATTTGTTGCAGTTGCAGTAATTGTTACAGTAGGTGGGGGAGCAATAAACCCCAAAGTAAAATACCCTGCTCCACTTTGAATATCGGTATACGGAACTGTAAAATATAACTGACCGCCTGTCGCACTAAATCCTGCATTTGCTGTATAGGTGTGTTCACCTGAAGAGCCATCACCAAAAGCAGTATTATCATCAATTAATAATCTCACATCTGCATTGTTTGCTGAACCCAAACCTGAAGGACCTTGAAAGATTGACATATCAAAATTGATAATTACATTTCCTGCAAGCGCACCGGTTTTCTGTGTTCTCCATGTTCTTCCCCAAATAGCATTCAGTGTTGTTGAAGGATTAGCATGTGTGTAGTTCTGACAAGTATAAGAAAGCGATCCGTTGTTATGACCCCATAATAAATATTGCCCATCAGTTAATGAAAGCGGTGCAGCAAAATTATTGTTTGCCATAATTACTGCATCAGCCGGAATATTGATTGAATGTGATTTTGGTTGATCCAATGCTTCTACAAAGTTGTCGTTTCCAATACCTGCAACATCGTTATGATATCCGGAGTTAACCGCCCAAATGTTTGTACTATTAGGAGCAGTGTAAAAAACAGTACTGGAACCATTGCCACCCAATGTTATTCCATACTTTACTGCAAGATAAGATTCAACAATGTTTGCTTCTGCGGCAGTTAATGCACCGGAATATGCTATTATCTCTCCAACAGGACCAAGCCAATCTCTGGGGCGACCATCAAAATTAGGTAGGTTACTATTTTGCCCTCCCATCAATACATTTGTAATAACTGCGCTTCCACCCAAAGCAGTTACAATATCATAATTTCCGGTATGGGGAGAATTGCAGGTGATGCCTGCTGAAGTTCCATTTTTGCGCCACATCCCAGGTGTCTGAAAAGTAGAATTACCATAACCAAATTCATGGTACTCGGCTATTATACCGCCGTTGGAGCCTCCATGTATCGGACAACCATTGCATGGCTGGCCTAATGTTACTGCATCATAAGTAGCCATGTGCGTACTTGGGCGTGAAAGATCTTGCAACTGGGCCACCCAAAAAAAGGATTGAAAATAAAGATCAGGTATATGTAAAAAATCACCCCCTAATCCATTACTCATTGTGAAATTAATGTATGGGTTGTAATTGTAACCGGGGTTTGTTAAATCAGGACTGCCGTTTACAGTAACCGGAGTAAGAGCAATACTTTGATCTTGCCAACCTGTAACATTTACACCTGCTGTTGTTACACCTGCATTGGCTTTTAACCACAATTGTAAACCTGTTGATATACCTCCTGGAGTTTGCGCAATTAACTGAGAAGATAAAAACAAGCATATAATAATTATGCTTTTAGTGCGAAACAAATTGCCTTTTAATTTTTTCTCTAATTTATAATTCATTAAGGCAGGTATCTTGTAAATATTGAATTTGTTTATTTTATAAAAAATCAAAAAATTACTTCAAGACGGATTTTAATTTAGTATCTAAAAATAATATTCGACAAATGTAAATCTATGAACTGAATTGTTGGTGTATTAACTATTATTTTTCTTACTAAATCAGATATTGATGCGAAGTTTTTTTCATAAAAAAATGTTGAAAAATGAAATTAGAAAGGATAAATATTTTTTATAAAATAAAATTATTACAGCATTATGTTCTTCCTTGAATAGTAAATTTTGCTGATCAAAAAATTACAATTTTAAGGTATGATATTGTTTCTTTATTTTGAATTGAAGTGTTGAAATAAAAATTTCAAAAAAAAAGACACCGCTATTGATCCGCCTTAATCCACCTTGTTTAAAATTTGCACAATAGTTTTTTCTATTTGTATAATTTATCAAATCCTTTAAACCATTGAAATAGTGATATTTTTTAATTTCATAATTGGCTTCGCACTCATATAATTTATTGGTTGGGCATTTGTTTCTTCAAATTTTCAATTAAAAATTTAATACCTTCCTTAGGTGATGTTGCTGAAATGCCAAATCGGTTCTCGAATTTTGAGCTATCGAAAATATAGTCTTGTTCATACTGGTAAATCATTTCAGGAAACTCTCTCATTATTGGCATAAACAATCCAAGAATATTTATCATCCATACAGGAATTTTTTGAATCTTGGCTTCCACCTTAATTTCATTTGCAATTAACTGAATCCATTGAAGATTAGTTAAATGCTCTTTAGTTGTTGGAACATGCCATACTTGATTATATGCATCCATAGTATTTCCAAGAATAGCAGTTGCCTTTGCAGCATCAGGGGTATAAGTATAAGTATGAATTTTGTCAGGGTTGCCAAAAGCCTGTGCTTTTTTTCCTTTCATTAGATTATCAACTACCATCAAATTCAGAGCACTGCTTTTATTATCTGGACCATAAAAATCAGCAGATCTGGCTATTAGTGCTGTTAGATTTTTTTTCTCCACTTCGGTCATTATTATATCGTGAATTTGCTTTCTGATTTCTCCTTTTTTACTTGGCGCCTCAATAGGAGAAGTCTCAGTCATATTTGGTATTGCAGATTTGGAATACATGTAAACATTATCAAAAAAAACAAGTTTAGCATTATGCAATTTACATGCGGCTACCACTGCCTGCATAAATGGTGGCCAAATTTTTTGCCATACACTTAGCTTGTATTCAAATCCAATAACAACATAAACTACTTCACTACCGGCAATTGCATTATTGATTTGTGAAAGGTCAAAAACATCAATAGGGAAAAGCTCATCAGCATCATTTACTTTTTTTGGATTTCGGCTTACTAGGCGAATCTGATTAGTGTAATTTTTTAATTCTTGTGCTAATGGTTTGCCTATTGCTCCACCGGATCCAAGTATTGTTTGCATGTTGATTTATTAATTTTAGTTTTTTTGACTGTTCAAAACTAATCTGCTTTCAACAAAGTACATATCAATCTCGCCTTTATTCTTCGCTTGTATTTTTCCGCGATGTGTGCAAGTGAATTTATCTTTTACTAATTCAAAAGTGCTACCGCTGATGTTTACCTTGCCTGTTTCACCTGATGATTCCATTCTTGATGCAATGTTTACTGTATCACCCCAGATATCGTAAGCGAATTTTTTTACTCCAACAATCCCAGCAACTACAGGTCCAGTGTGAATGCCGATTCTGATTTCGAAAATTTCTTTGCCTTCACTTTTTCTTTTTGCTGAATGTTGTTGCATGAAGCTTTGAATTTCCATAGCTGCACAAACTATATCGGTTGCATTTGTTTTATTCATCACGGGCAATCCACCTGCACACATGTAACTATCACCAATTGTTTTTATTTTTTCGATGTTGTGTTTACTGATAATGTTGTCAAATGCTTTGAAGCAGGTGTGAATTTCATTTACTAATTCAGTAGGAGAGAGCTTCTCTGAAATTTGTGTGAACCCTTTGAAGTCAGTAAACATGACAGTTACATCATCAAACTGTTTTGCATCGGCACTGCCTTTTGCTTTCAGTTCATCTGCAACTTCTGATGGAAGAATATTGAGCAGTAAATCATCCGATTTTTTCTTTTCAATTTTTAATTCGGTCGTTCGCTCTTCTACTTTTATTTCTAATACTGACTTCTGATTTTCTAAAATTGCTTTTTTCTCTTGCTCTTGTTTTAATGTTATTGCAGATAAATATTTTACCTGGATAAGTTGCTTAGTTAAATCCTTATTTAATTCTGAAAATCCCCAGGCCTGATAGATGGACATGGAAAGCGGGATACTTACAACAGCAAGTATGCAAGCGAGTAATAGTATTTTTCCTAACAAGGTACTGTCGTTCAATTCAAAATCACCATTGATAATTGCAAAAGAAATTACTGTAAGTAAAAACAAAATGAAAAACAAAATTCCAGCACCGATAATCCAGGCACCTTTTACTTTTTGATAAATAGCAAATGCAATACTGAATAAACCATAAAAACAAACACCAATGATTAGTGATGTGATTACAACCGGAAAAATATTTTTAATCCAATAGAGCGATATAAGCATAAACACATTAAAAAGAAAAATAAGCCGAAGCCAGAATTTTGTTTTTTTTGAAAATAAGTAATGAATAAAATAGGTGAACGAAATACATGTTAAGCATATAAATAAGAATGTAATTGTCCGGAGTTTTAGAACCATTAAAGGATTGTGCACCAATGAACCAATAAACAAAAGGAAGAATAGTGAAGAAACACTGAACATAAAAATGCTGAAAAATAAATTTGATATAATACTTCTGTAATAGAGAAAAAAGAACAGGTGCAGGAGGCTTAGAGTAAGAAAAATAAATCCCAGCGAAACCGTTATGAAAGTAATTGCTACTGCATTTGTTTCTTTTTGTGCGATCAGGTTTTCTGCTTTGCCAATTACCAATCGAAAACCTGAATTATAATTTTCTCCAAGATTGTAGTTCGCATATCGAACTGCAAGAACATGTTCACCGATATTTGTCAAATAAATAATTTGCGGCGTTTTAATCGGATTGAAATAAACAGAGCTGTCTATTCCATTTATTATTCCATATTTAATAATCAATTTTCCATCCAGATAAATTTCTGATGCACCGGGCTGTTCCATTGAAATTGCAAGTGGAATATTTACTAAACTTGAATCAATTAAAAAACGATAACGAAACCATCCAAATCCTTTGAAAAATCCGAAATGACTTTCGTCAATTCCAATGATTGGGCTCTGTGTTGACCAACTACTGTCATTGTAATTTGACCTAGCCATTTCATAATTATCATCAGGAGAAAATTTCCAGTCTTTTGTAAGTACTGCTGATAAGCTGTCAGCAGTTAAAATAATTTCCTTCGCTTGAATTTTAAATGTAATAAGTATACAAAATATTAAGCAAAGTTTATTCATTGAAATAAAAAATTTTCTGTCACAAATATCAAAAAGAATTTGTGGTGCCAATTAAAATACAAAATATACTTTTTTTTAATCTGAATTTTTAATCTTTTTACCGAAATTGTATTTGATAATCTAATTAGCTTTTCAATTCAAACAGTTTTCAAAAATTCCTATTATTAGCAGTGTAATCCAAAAGCATCATTTGAAAGTAACCTTGATTAAATAGTCAAGAGTAATTTAGAATATTAACGCCGTAATGGTCATTAAATTAAATCTTGCCGATAGTTTAAAAGTTAACAAGTTATCAATTAAAATATTGAATTGACATATATCTTTTCTAATATTACTATCTGAAATTAAACTGTTTAAAAAACTTAACAACCTCATTTAATCATGAAGAAAATTTTTCTCTCTATTTTAATGTTGGCTTCGTTCAGTCAATTGTTCGCACAGAACAATACAACCGGAGTTATTACTGCTTCTGAATTTCATGTTACCAGACCCCTGCGTGAAATATTCGCGGAGAATCCGGTAGATGAAAACAAAATTTACAGCGAGACAGAATCGCGTGACCGCGACAATCGTGTTGCTGCAAAGTTTCCTTTTACGGTAAACGATGGTACACAGTATGGTAACGACATTGGAACTATTCAGAAAACAATGGGTGATGTTACAAGCGATGGAACCAAAGCAAATGTTGCAGGCCAAACTGCCTCTGGCTTCCGTCCGTTTGATCCGTCAGGAGCCGTTGGACCTAATCATTACATTCAAATGATTAACTCAACCACATTTAAAGTTTACACCAAATCAACAATGGCGGTTGTGCTCACTGCTACATTGGGAAATTTATGGAGTCCTGCCGTAGGAAATTCAGGAGACCCTATTGTTATGTATGATAAAGCCGCTGACCGTTGGTTTCTTGCTCAATTCGGAACAAGTCAGGATAAGAAAATTTATATCGCAATCTCCACCACCAACGACCCGACCGGATCATATTATACATACACTTATGTTTCACCATTGTTTCCTGATTATCTGAAGTTCGGAGTTTGGGCAGATGGTTATTACATGACATCGAATCAAAGCACACAAAAAGTTTTTTGTTTTGAAAGAGATGCAATGCTCGCTGGTACACCTGGGGCACGATCAATTTATGTAAACTATTCTCCACCAAAGGCAGGATTTTTTGTTCCGCTGCCAGGCGATGCTGCCGATGGCACATTACCAACAGTAGGCTCTCCTTGTCCGATTGTTTCTTATTCTGATAACGGATGGGGAACTGGTTATTCTGATGCGGTAAACATTTACAACATGGCTGTCACTTGGGGAGCAACACCAACAGGATCAATCACTTTAGCTACAAATATTGCAACTACTGCATTTGATGCATCTTATAATTCAAGCTGGAATGATTGTCCGCAACCAGGCACTACTCAAAAGTTAGATGGAATTGGTGGTGTATGTATGTATCGTGCACAATGGAAATCGTGGAGCGGATATAATACTATGGTTTTAAACTGGGCAGTTGCAATCAGTTCTACTCAGCGCAGTTTTAAATGGTGCGAATTGCGGCAGAATCAATCAACAGGTGTTTGGAGCATGTACCAGCAAGGTACTTATGTTCCGGATGCTGACACACGATGGATGGGAACAATGGCAATGGATAACAATGGCTCAATTGGAATCAGCTACATTAAATCAAATGCAACAAGTATCTATCCGGGTATTTATTACACTGGAAGAAGAAGCTGTGATCCGCTTGGTACATTACCTGTTACAGAAACATTGGTAATTGCAGGCACGGGTTCACAAACAGGAATTAATCGCGTTGGCGATTATTCTCAAACCACGCTCGATCCTGATGGTGTAACATTCTGGAGCACGAGCGAATACATGGGCGGACCTACGGGTTCAAGCGCATCGCGCACCCGGATTTTTTCTTATCAGATTCCGGGATGTTCTTTGGTTGCAGGTGTTTCTATTTCACAAACAGCTGGCACTAATCCGACATGCGCTGGTTCATCAGTAACTTTTACTGCTACACCTACAAACGGTGGAACAACCCCTGCTTATCAGTGGCAGGTGAATGGTGTGAACGATGGAACCAACTCGCCAACATTTACTACTTCATCATTAACAAACGGGCAGGTAGTTACTTGCATCATGACTTCAAATCTAAGCGGTGTAACAGGAAATCCTGCTACATCAAATGCAATTACAATGACCATTAATTCTGCAGTGACTCCTGTAGTTTCAATTGCTATAACATCGGGAAGCAATCCATCATGTGCAAGTGCTTCGAAAACATTTACCGCTACACCAACCAATGGCGGCGCAACTCCTTCTTATGACTGGCGCGTGAATGGTGTAAGCACAGGAACAACTACTTCAACTTATACTACAAGTGCATTGGCTGACGGACAAATTGTGAATTGCATCATGACTTCAAGTCTTTCATGTGCAAGCCCTGTTACTGCAGCAAGCAATGATATTACAATCAACATTTCTGCTTCAGTTACTCCTTCTGTTTCTATCGCAATAACTTCTGGTACTAATCCAACACCCGTAGGAGCTTCTGTGACATTCACAGCAACACCTACTAATGGCGGCACCACTCCTTCGTATCAATGGAAAATCGGAACAACAAATGTTGGAACCAACTCAGCTACCTACACAACCACTTCATTGGTTAATGGAAATGTTGTTTCGTGTGTAATGACTTCAAATGCAACTTGCGCTAGCCCAACAACAGCAACAAGCAATTCAATTACCATGACTGTTACAGGGGCAATTACCTATTGCACTGCCGGTTCTACAAACACCACCCATCAGTACATCAGAAAAGTTACAATGGGAAGCATAGCAAATACTACAGGTGCTACAACTTATTCAAACTATACTTCATTATCAACCAATGTAACGGTTGGTGTTGCTACTTCAATTACTCTTAGAAGTGGAAGCAGTTACAGCACTAATATTTTTGTTGTCTTCTGTGACTGGAATAACAATGGAGTATTTACTGATGCAGGAGAAACTGTTTATACCTCTCCTGTAGGTTCAGGCCCTTTCACAACAACTATTACCCCTCCTGCTTCTGCAGTTTCAGGTTCTGTAAGAATGAGAATCAGATTGACTGATTCAAATACAGGAGTTAACACCACACCTTGCGGAACATCAACTTATGGCGAAGTGGAAGATTACACTTTGGTGATTGGTGCACACGGCGCTTCAGCATTTAATCCTGAAGAAGATGGTGCGGTGAGCAGCTCAATTCCGAAAACAATTATGTTGTCGGTATTTCCAAATCCAAACACCGGAAGTTTTACTGTGAAGGGAGAGAAGGAAGGTGAGTACTATGTGATGGATGAGGCTTCACATTTAGTGATGTCATTTAAACTGACTCCAGAAAATAATTTCACTAAAGTGATTAATAATTTAAGCAACGGAATTTTTGTGATAGTAGGTCAGAATAAATATGGTGTTACAAAACAAAAAGTAATTGTAGCTAAGTAGATTTTTAATTCCAAATACTTTTAAGAGACCATCTCAAAAGGATGGTCTCTTCTTATTTATGTTTGTTAAATTAAGATCAAAGAAAATTTTTTACATGTTATTGTTTCGAATTTAATTACTAAATCAATTAAGGCAGCAACTGAAATCACTATGTATATAATTGCCATATTAAGTAACTGATTTTGGTTATTTATCAGTATAAAATAAATAAGGGTTTGAGGAGATTTATTTGAAAGGACAAAATTTTAAAAGACCTAGTAATATCCAAATACACTGAAATATTTCTTTAAACTGCGAGTTAAAATAAATAATAATTTTTTTTTCTATTTCCATATCGTGACTTTAAATCTAGGAAGTCAGACCAATAATTTAAATCGGTAAAAAAATACTTATGACAGCAATAATTTATTTTAGGCAAATGAGTGCAACTACAGTAGAATAGAGATTATTTCTTTTTAATTATTCCATTCGCAGTTTCTAACCATACAGTTGGACCTCCTGCTAAATATCCGGTGCTTCCTAATCGGTCGTAAGAAACTTTTCCATCCTTCTTATTAGCATTTACAAACCAAACGGTAGGATAACCTTGCACACCAAATGATTGCTGCAGTTGAAAATTTTGTGTTTGAATTTCGGGTGCTAATTGTGTTTTTCTTGGAAAATCAACCTCAACTAATACAACATTACTTTTTGCCCAAGCTGCAAATTCCGGTTTCTTAAATACTTCATCTTGTAAACGATGGCACCAACCACACCAATCGCTACCAGTAAAAAACAGCAATAATGGTTTCTTGGTTTGATTTGAAATTTCAATGGCTTTATCAAGATTGTTTGTCCAAACTAACTCCTGAGCTTTAACTGCCATTGAACCGGCAACAAGCAAAACAAGCATTATAATTTTTTTCATCATTAATATTTTAAGGCAAGTTTAATGCCATTCAGTGAAATCATTAAAAGTTTAAGCTAAAAAAAATCAAAAATAGTTCATGTATGGTTTTCGAATTATTAAAAAAACTCTATACCCTTCCATATTCTGCTATTGGTTAGTAATTAATTAACATCAATTAGAATTCTCAAACTTTATTCTTCAATTTGTTAACCTTGTTCATTACTTCCGAATTCATTGTGCTTTTGTAGCCAAGCATTTTTTTACGCAATTGAATATCTTTTACTGAAAGTATCTGTACGGCAAGCAAGCCGGCATTTTTAGCTCCATTCAATGCAACAGTTGCTACAGGCACACCGCCAGGCATCTGAAGAATTGACAAAATGGAATCCCATCCATCAATGGAGTTGGATGATTTAATGGGAACTCCTATAACAGGCAATGGTGAAATTGCAGCTGCCATTCCCGGTAAATGAGCAGCTCCTCCTGCACCCGCAATAATAACTTCAACTCCTCTTTTATGCGCTTCTTCTGCAAACTCGAATAATCTTTTTGGGGTTCGGTGAGCTGATACAATGGTAATTTCAAAAGGCACTTTGAATTCCTTTAAAATTTCTGCTGCCTGTTTCATAACAGGCATATCTGAATCAGATCCCATGATGATACTAACAAGAGGTTTTACCATGACTTGACTTTTAGTTTCTGTTTTACAATACTGGCGTTCTTTTTTGCTTCTTCAATTGAAGTTGCAAGTACTGTTACATGCCCCATTTTTCTAAAGGGCATTGTTTTCTTTTTCCCGTACAAATGGATTTTCACGCCTTCAATGGCCATTACTTCAGTCAGCCCTTCATATTTCACATGGCCTTCATAGCCTGGTTCCCCAAGCAGATTGATCATAACTGCAGGCATTTTTAATTGCGTGCTTCCAAGTGGAAAATTAAATATTGCTCTTAGTAATTGCTCGTATTGAGATGTAATTACACTTTCAATAGTATGATGACCGCTGTTATGAGGTCGCGGTGCTATTTCATTTAGCCAAACCATATTGTTTTTATCTACGAACATTTCTACAGCTAAAAGTCCGCAAAGATTAAATGAAGAAATTATTTGTGTTGCAATATTATTTGCCTGCTGAATTATTTTTTCATCCAATGACGAAGGACAAATTAACTTCTCAACAAGATTAACTTCTTCGTTGAATTCCATTTCCACCACAGGAAAACATTTTATTTCTCCTTTTTTGCTTCGTGCAACGATTACAGATATTTCTGTTTGTATTTCAATAAGGTCTTCTATTATTGAAGCGCCTTTAAGCAAATATTTAAAATCATTTCGTGAATGAATTACTGCGACTCCTTTTCCATCGTAGCCACCCGTTCTTAATTTCTGAACAAACGGAAATGTTAATGTGCCGGCTTCAGAAGCTTCAATGATTTCATCTATGGTTTTAAACAAAGAAAATTTTGGAGATGGTATTTTATTGCTTTGGTAAAACTCTTTTTGTAATCCTTTGTCCTGAATAATTTCAAGCGTGTCAGGGTCAGGAAAGATTTTTTTTTCCTGAAGATTTTAATTTCTTTAACGCTTCAATATTTACATTCTCAATTTCAAAAGTTATCATATCAACCAAACTTCCAAAACGAATTACATCATCATAATTCAGCTGATTGCCTTTGACAAAGCCTGCGCAGCATGTTGAAGCGGGGCAATGCTCATCAGCATCTAATATGTATGTTTTAACATCCCAGTTACTTGCCGCAAGAACCAGCATTTTTCCCAATTGACCTCCGGCAATAATTCCAAGTTTAAAATCTGATGTAACTAGTTGCTCCATTTTAATTTTATGGTATCACAGTTTCTTTCTAAATAGAATTGACAATTAAATAATACAACGGCATACCTATGGTAATATTGAACGGGAAGGTAATTCCTAATGCCATTGGAATATATAAACCAGGGTCGGCTTTTGGTGCGGCTAAACGCATGGCGGCAGGTACTGCAATGTAAGATGCACTTGCCGCTAGGATTGCAAAGATGAATCGGTTGCCGATATCGTGAACGAACAAACCGCTAAGAGCTGCTACTATGCAACCATTTATCATTGGGATAATGATTGCGAATGCAGTAGCAAACCAACCATATTTTTTAAAGGCTGAAAATCTTCTGGCTGTTACCATTCCCATTTCTAAAAGAAAGATGGCAAGAAATCCTTTAAAAATATCTGTGGTGAATGGTTTGATTCCTTCTGATTGTTTGGTGTCGGCAATTAAACCAATGATTAAACTTCCTAAAATCATCAAAACACTTCCATTAGTGAAAGAATGTTTTATGGTTTCTGTTAATTTTCCTTTGGTGTTGTTTTCTGAATCATATTTCATCAGCAATATAACTCCCATAATAATTGCAGGCGATTCCATCAATGCCATAACAGCAACCATGTGTCCGCCAAAAGCTATTTTTTGGGCTTCTAAAAATGAAATCGCTGCAACAAATGTTACAGCACTAACGGAACCATAAGATGCGGCAACCGCACTTGCATCGCTGATGCTCATTTTTCTTTTCAAAATAAAAAATGTGTAAAGAGGAATAATGGACGCAATGGCAAGTCCGAATAAAAGTGAATAAACTATTTCGGTGGTAAAACCGCTGTGCGATAACTCTTGTCCGCCTTTAAAACCAATGGAGAAAAGTAAGTATAACGAAATGAATTTGCTGGATGATGCAGGAATTTCAAGGTCGCTTTTTACCATTACGGCAAAAACACCTAAGACAAAAAATAGTAATGTAGGATTTGTGAGATTTGAAATCTTCACGGGCTAAGATATTATGTCTTTATTCTATTTTTTCATTGGGCATATTTTCTTATGCTTGATGATGAAATTGAATTTTGAATGCCATTCGTAAAAAAAGTAATTTCAATATTTACACTATGCAATTATCAATATATATTTGATAAACAATAATTTAAGGATTTGACAATAATCATTTTATTAATAAGTCATGCGTTTAAATATTTGTAAATTAATTTAAGGTTGAAAATTAAAAGGATAATGTTTTACTATGATTAAATTAAAAAAGTAAAACTTTAAATATGTCGAAACTAATAAAATTCAGTCCGATGAGCAGCAAAACAGTTGTAACCAAGTTTACTGAAGTAGTATCAGAAGGAAGAAAATTCCATATAAAATTTTCTGATGTTGATTTAAAGTTTGAGGTGGTTGAATTTGTTAAGAACAAAAAAATGGTATAAAGATAAAACTGTTGAAGAACCTCAAGTCATTTACAGTGGCTCAAGTGAATTATTTCAGGATATAACAAGGCAAATGCTATACGATTTAAACAACGCTATGCGCGATCGGCGAGAAAATATAAATCAAGAAATACTTGGTCGAGATTCATTTAGTGATTTATTAGATACAATTAAAAGAGAAACTCAAAAGCGAATATTATAAGGCAATTTGTATAATAGTTTTTGAAGAGTAAAGAATAGTTGAAAATAATTTGCAGGCCAAATTTTGCAGCTTTATAGCTGAGTGCCTAAATAATTTTCTGGATATTAAAACTTTTAAAAAGAATTAAAAGATTTCTTGTTTTCTTTTTTATTTTCCTTGTTTGCGAAACTCAAAACAAAATATGTAGCTAAAAAAAATTTGAATTTTTAATTTCAATCCAAAGTCAATTGATTCGAAGAATTTGATTTTGATTATTTAAAGTGCCACATTTTAGTATTGTTCATGGCTAACATCAGTTCGATTTTTTTCTGACAGGTTAAAATAAAAAAGAGGTTATCTAATTTCAGACAACCTCTTTTTTATAAAAAAATAATTTTAAAAACTATTTTGCTTTTGCCATTGCTTCATGAGCTTTCTTGCGTGCATCAGGCTCATTAAATTTTAATTTCTCGCTATCTTTTGTAAAGTCAATTACCAAAGGTGTTGCAACAAATATGGAAGAATAAGTTCCGAATACTACACCAATTAGCATTGCAAATGAAAAACCTCTGATGGCATCACCTCCAAAAATAAAGAGGATAAGAATTACAAGAAATACAGTAACTGAAGTAATCATTGTTCTGTTCAGAGTTTGATTAATAGCATCGTTAATTGTTTTCTTCATGTCTTCAGCCGCATGTTCGCGAAGGTTTTCACGAATACGGTCAAACACAATTACCGTGTCATTTACCGAGTAACCAATAACGGTAAGAGCGGCTGCAATAAATGTTTCATCAATCTCTAACGAGAAAGGCATAATACCTTTAAAAAGAGAGAAGATACCCATTACCATGAGTACATCATGAGCAAGTGCCACAATTACTCCCATTGAATACTGCCACTTACGGAAACGAACCAATATGTATAAACCAATGGCAATAAGTGCAACAAATACCGCTTTGTAAGAACTGTTTTTTATATCGTTTGAAATTGTAGCTCCGATAATGGAAGTGCTCTGCACATATTTTTTCATGAACTGCTCTTGCGAAACTCCTTCCTTTATAAATTTTTTCAGGCTGCCATACAATGCAACTTCAGCAACACTATCTGTTGCTTCCATCATATACTTGGTGGTAATCTTCACCTGATTATCACTTCCATAAGTTTTAACAATTGGTGTAAAGTGAGTGTTCTTTTCCATTTCCAACCTAACATCACTTGTGCTAACATTTTGTTCAAAACGAACTACATAACTTCTTCCACCGGTAAAATCAACGCCATAATCAAAGCCGCGAGTAAAAATTGAAATCAACCCTAAAAATGCTAATCCACCGGAGAACATATAAGCATACTTTCGTTTGTTCACAAACTGAATATTCATGTTAGAGAAATTACCCCGACTTAATTTTGTGTGAAAAGCCATAGTCTTAGTACGCTTAATCCAGAATTCGAAAATTAAGTGTGCGCAGAAAACAGCAGTGAACAATGTGAAAATTACTCCAATGTTTAAAGTAGTTGCATAACCCAACACAGGTCCCAATCCAAAGTAAGCGAGGATAATTCCGGTTATTAAAGTGGTTAAGTGTGTATCAAATACAGCAGAATAGGATTTTGTATGACCATCCTGAATAGCTTTTATAAGTGTTTTCCCTTTAGCTAATTCTTCCTTTATACGCTCGTGTATTAACACATTCGCATCCACTGCCATACCCATTGTTAATACCATACCTGCAATTCCTGATAGAGTTAATGTAGCACCAAGTGAGGCAAGCACACCGACAATAAAGAAGAGGTTTAACAAAAGTGCAATGTTTGCAATAATACCAGATGTGCTGTAATAAACTACCATGAAAGCAAGCACTGCTATGAATGCAATGATCATTGAATTCAATCCGCTATTGATGGATTCTTTACCAAGTGAAGGCCCTACAACATCCTCAGCAATAATTACAGCTGGAGCTGGAAGCTTACCCGCTTGTAAAATGTTTGCTAAATCTTTTGCTTCTTCAATGGTAAATCCACCGGATATGGAAGATCTTCCACCACCAATTTCATTTATAACATTTGGAGCTGATTGAACATAATTATCAAGTACAATTGCTATGGAACGATTAACATTTTTACCGGTTAGCAATTTCCAGATTCTAGCCCCTTCATCATTCATGTTCATTGCAACTTCAGGGCGATTGTTCTGATCGTAATCCTGGCGTGCACTTATAACAGCAGAACCATCCAATGGAGGATTTTCGTCACCTACTTGTTTTTTAATTGCATAAAGTGAGTAGGTTGATTGTGTGCCTTCTTCTGATTTTGAACCCCAAAGAAATTTTACATCTCGGGGCATTATAGCTTGAATGTAATCAAGTGAAAGGTATTGATTTACTTTCGATGTATCCTTTCCCAAAGCCAAACCACAAACAGGACCAGGAGATACCATTTGTTTACCTGATTCGTCTTTGTAATTTGGAATATATAAAACTGCGAAGAGCGGATTTTCTGCAGCTTGATTTTTTGCAATTGCGGATGAGTCAGCTGAACTTTTTGCAGAATCTAATGAAGTTAATGCTTTATTATTTCCGCTACTGTCTTTAGAAGTTGAATCAGTTGATGATAATAAATTATCATCAGCAGAATTATTTATCAGCGAATCTTTATTTGCATTTAAAGTATCCTTAACAGTTTGACGGGCTGCAAGCGTTTTATTTACCTGATCAAGAAAAGAATAAATTTCAGCGGCTTTATAAGTTTCCCAGAATTCGAGTTTAGCGGCAGCCTGCAAAAGTTTACGAACACGGGATGGATTATCTACTCCTGGCAATTCAACAGTAATTCTTCCGGTTGCTGGTTGAGGTGTAATGTTTGGTTGCGATACACCGAATTTATCAATACGCGCACGAAGAATATTGTAAGTGCGATTGAATGCATTGTCAGCCTCTTTTTTTATAACAGCTAAAACCTCTTCATTGGTCGAATTGTATTTTATGCGGTCAGCATTTTCTTTTGTGCTGAAGATGGAAGATAATTTTCCGCCAGGTGAAACTTCGTTGAATGCTTCACCAAAAAGAGTTACATAATCTTTTTGTGCTTCGGTTCTAACTTTTTCATCAGCCTTTTGCAACGACTTTAAAAAAGCAGGATCAGTATTATTTCCCGATAAAGAAATAATTAAATCTTTCATTGATACCTGCAACACCACATTCATTCCTCCCTGTAAATCCAAGCCAAGGTTTAACTGTTGTTCTTTACACTTCAGGTATGTGAACGAAACCACGCCAAGGTTAAAAACACTTTCGTTTCCAATGGAGTCTAAGTAAGCCTGACGATACTGGCGAATTACATTGTTCACTGAATCTTTTTGATCAGATGGTACAGAATCAAGTGATTTGCCCACCATCACTTTGGCTTCGGCATAATTATCGGCGCGTCCTTCCACGCGGCTGGTTACAATGTTAAATGACAGTTGATAAATACAAACAAGTATCAGTGCGATTGCAAAAAACTGTACTAATCCTTTTCCGCGCATATTAAATTTTTATTGAAGTTTTGGTTTTAAAAAAGAGGTGCAAATATATAAGTAATGAGCAGATAATATAATTGTGAAAAAGAGAATATTACCAAAGAAAATAAAACATTGATTCAATCTGAAACCGGCTTTAGTTTTTAAGAAAAAAGTGAATTATAATTTAGGTCGGCTATATATAAAAATGCGATGTAAATCTAATTTTTTAGGGGCAATAAGTAAAAGAGGTGTTTAACAAATCATTGTCGCATTTAGCATTTATTTAAACAGCCTGATTCAAATTAAATAATCGATTAATAACATATGTTTTATAAAATTGACTTTTGACCAATAAACAAACAGCCAATTGTAAAAATAATGCTGCCACTTAAAGCAATGATTTCATTTTGGGGATTAGAGAATTGGAATCAATAAAATTTGCAATTTGTCTTTCAAAACAACTTCGGTTTTTATAGAAATGCAAAGCCACTTCTTTACCGATTAAATTCCAATCTTTTCCCGAAATTATTTTCATTGAAAAGTCCTTGATGGTAAACAAGGTGGCCATTCACAAATGTGTGAGTGATTCTGCTTTTGAACTTAAAACCTTCCAATGGCGACCATCCGCATTTATAATAAATATTATCAGTATGTACTTCCCATTCTTCTTCTGGATTTACTAAAACCAAATCGGCAAAATAACCTTCACGAATAAATCCTCTTTCTTTCACACCAAAACAAATAGCAGGGTTGTGTGCGGCTTTCTCAGCAATATCAATCAATCGCAATTGTTTGTTGCGCCAAAACTCCAACAACATATTTAATGAATGCTGAACAAGCGGTAATCCACTCGGCGCTTTAAAATAATTAATGCTCCCATCAGGAGTGCGTGTCATTTTTTCCTGCATAGTGTGTGGCGCATGGTCGGTAGCCAACACATCAATGAACCCATCTTTCAATGCCTGCAATAATTTTGGTTTATGCTGCGGGCCCTTTATTGCAGGATTGCATTTTATCAATGTACCAAGCGTTGCATAATCATTATTATCAAACCACAAATGATGAATACAAACTTCCGCAGTTATTCTTTTTTCTGCCAAAGGAGTTGTGTTTTCCAAAAGCGCAATTTCGTCCAGAGTAGAAAGATGAAAAATGTGTAAACGGCTGTTGTGTTTTTTTGCCAACTCAACTGCATATTTCGAAGAATCATAACAAGCTTTCTCATCGCGAATGATTGGATGAAAGCGCATTGGAATAGCATCACCATAATGCATGCGAAGCGGAATGGTGTTTTCTTTTATTCGCAAATCATCTTCGCAATGTGTGGCAATCAGAGTAGGAGAGTGCTTGAAAATATTTTCCAATGAATTGGGATTATCAACCACTAAATCTCCGGTTGATGAACCCATGAATATTTTTATTCCGCAAACTTTTGATGGGTCAGTTTTTTTTATTTCCTCTAAATTGGAATTGGAAGTTCCGAGGTAAAAAGAATAATTCGCCAGTGAGTGAGTACTTGCAATTTCATATTTCTGCTCTAACAATTCATGAGTGGTTGCCGGAGGAATGGTGTTCGGCATTTCCATAAATGAAGTTACACCACCTGCCACTGCAGCTTTTGCTTCAGTATAAATGTTTGCTTTTTGTGTCATTCCCGGTTCACGGAAATGAACCTGGTCGTCAATCAAACCCGGGATTAAATAATTTCCTTCCGCATCAATTTCACGATGCAATGATTTGATGGAAATGTTTTCGTCAATCTTTTCAATCCGCTCGCCATTAATTAAAAGGTCCTGCGTTTTAATTTCTCCTTCATTAACAATCTGCGCATTTCTTATAATGGTATAACTCATAATTTATGTTGCAAGAATTTCCTGAATTCGTAAAAGATTTAAATTGATATCCAGATTGTGCTTGGTAGCTTTTTCAAATGGCGTGTATTCAATATCCCGATGAATAACTCCGACCATAACATTTTCATTTTCAGCAACCAAGGCTTCCACAGCTGCAACTCCTAATCTGCTCGCGAGCACTCTATCCATGCAAGTCGGATTTCCACCGCGCTGCATGTGACCGAGAATGGAAACGCGCGTGTCGTAATAATCAAAATGTTCTTTCACCTGTTTAGCAATATCATAAGCGCCACCTGATTCATCGCCTTCGGCAACCACCACAATGCAACTCGATTTATTTCTGTTCCAACCTTTTTCCAGAATAGAAATCAGGTGCGGAATATCCGTTTTCGTTTCAGGAACGAGAATGGCTTCGGCACCTCCGCCAATTCCACTTCGCAGTGCTATGAATCCGGCATCACGCCCCATCACTTCAATAAAAAATAATCGGTTGTGAGAATCGGCCGTGTCGCGGATTTTATCAATCGCTTCCATCGCAGTATTGATTGCTGTATCGTATCCAATAGTAAAATCAGTTCCGAATAAATCATTGTCAATGGTGCAGGGAACTCCGATGCTCGAAATATTATGTCGCATTCTGAATTCAAAACAACCACGAAATGTTCCATCCCCTCCGAGGGCCACTAATCCTTCAATGTTATGCTTCTTTAAATTTTCAGCAGCAAGTTGCATTCCTTCTTCAGATGTAAACCGTTTACTTCTCGCAGTTTTTAAAACAGTGCCGCCTCGCTGAATAATATTACTGACCGACTGCGAATTCATTTCAATCATATCACCATCTATCATTCCTTCAAATCCTCTTCTAATTCCAATTACTTCGTAATTGTTAAAAATGGCGGTTCGAACTACTGCTCGTATGGCTGCATTCATACCAGGAGAATCGCCTCCGGAAGTAAATACACCTATCCTTTTATTTTTTGTCATTCATATTTTTTATTAAAGGCAAATATTCAACTTCTGCTGTTAACTAAAAAGGATTTTGATAATAATGAATTTTCAATAAAGAAATTACTGCTTTGGTTTTTCATACTGATACTTGGTATGTATTAAATCAGGAGTTTGAAAATCCAAAACTAATTTTCCGTTCAACGAAGATTTGATGGTAAACATTTTTGTTTTCTTGGTTTCGTTGGCTGAAAAATAAATTTGTTTGTAAACTTCTACCAATTTGTAGGCACCGGTTTCTTCTTTTCCATTTACAACCATCTTATAATTTCCATCAACAGTAATTTCAACATAATCATTTTTCTGAGTAGAATCTGCAGGAGTAAGTACCGCAAATTCTTCAGTTCCTTTATAAATCCACTTACCAACGATTCTATCCTTTAAGGGCGGATTGGTAGTTTGAGTTGGTGTTTCTGTTTGCGCAATTGCATTCATTGAAATAAAAAATATTGAAAGAAAAACGATTAATTGGTTCATTGTTAAAGTGTTTGTTCAAATGTAAAAATGCAAATTGAAAATGTATTTAACCGAAAGAAATTTTTTATTTGCGTCTTAAATTATTCAATGACCATTAATTCAGCTTTTCAAAACTTACTCGATTCTTTTTGTGATTCTTATGAAAGAGATGAAGCGGAAATGATTGCACGAATTGTTTTTGAGGATGTGTTTGATTTAAAACCATCTAGCATTGTGATTGACGCAGATAAAGATTTTTCATTTGAGAAAAGTGAAAGATTAACTCAAATTATTCAACGACTAAAAAATCATGAACCGGTTCAATATGTAACAGGCAAAGCCTTTTTTTATGGAAACGAATTTGAGGTTAATTCATCGGTATTAATTCCGCGACCGGAAACTGAAGAACTCGTTCAATGGATTATTGAATCAACTTCCAATAAAAAACAAAACATATTGGATATTGGAACCGGAAGCGGATGCATTGCAATTTCAATAAAAAAAATTTTATCAGAAGCGGATGTTTTTGCAACAGATAGTAGTTTAGGTGCTTTGGATATTGCAAAAAGAAATTCCGAGAATCTGCAGCAACAAATTCATTTCAAAAAATCAGATATACTTCAATCAGAAAATCCATTCAATATTCAGTTTGATATCATCGTCAGCAATCCTCCATATATAACTGAAGCAGAAAAATCTTCACTTGATAAAAATGTAATTCAATTTGAACCGCATGAAGCATTGTTTGCAATTGGTGATGATGCAATGATTTTTTACAGAAAGATTATTGCGTTTGCAAATAAATTTCTCAAAGAAGGAGGGCAAATATTCTTTGAAGTGAATCAACAATATGGAAAGGAGGTAGTAAAACTTTTAAATGAAAATAATTTCAAGAATACAAAATTGAAAAAAGATTTAAATGGAAACGATAGAATGGTAAGAGCGGTCAAATAGCTGTCAGCTTTTAGCAATTAGCTATGTGGAGATTTAGAATATTGCTTGCTTATTTCTATTTGCAAATTACATATTGATAAATGGCCTACTGGCTCATGCTTCCACCGAAGTCATCAAATCAATTTCTTCAAGTACAGCGCTTATAAAAAGACAATCTTCCATGGTGCCGGAATAAACTTTTGCTTTTCCATGAGTATGAATTTCAATGGCAATTGCTTCGGCGCGCTGAGTACTACAATGAATGGCTCGTTTTAACTGTCGAATAACTTCTTCGAAAGTGTGCCAGTCATCATTATGAACAATCACACTCGAACCATCTACATCAATATTATAATCTTCTATCAGTTCTAACTCTTGAGTCTTTGTCATAATCGTTTCAGGTTTTTTCCAAATATAGGTTGCCAGATTTTTCTTGTGCAAATAATTCTGTTAAAATATTTACAAAGAGTTATTTTAATCAGCCTGCTCTTTTTCTACTTCCCACTTTTTTTCATTGGTGGATTTTGTATTCTTCTTTTGTGTTTGACTCAAAGCCATCAAGTTGCAAAGCTTGTATAACAACCGTGCACCAACATTTGCATCCCACTCATCCTTACCGGGAGCCACTTCATTCAAATCAAAGCCGATTATAGTTTTTCCGGAGGTTGCTAATTTCCATAACAAGTAAACTGCTTGCTCGTATTGCAAACCACCCGCAACAGGAGTTCCGGTATTCGGACACAACGATGCTTCCAATCCATCAATATCAAAGCTCACATATACTTTTTCAGGTAAGGCATTAATAATTGCATCGCATATATCTTTCCAACTGAAACCTTCGAACATGCTGCGCTTCATATCGCGGTCGAAAAATATTTTCACTCTGTCGCCTTCTTTTTTTGCAACATCCATTTCCTGCTGACAAAAATCGCGGATGCCAACCTGCACCAGTTTGCTCACCTGTTTTATCTGTAACGCATTGTACATTATAGATGCATGTGAGTAAGTAAAACCTTCATACGCTTCACGCAAATCACAATGCGCATCAATCTGCAAAATTCCAAACGACGGATTTTTTTCGGCCAATGCTTCCATGAAACCAAGCGGTGTACTGTGGTCACCACCAAGCAGCGCAGGTAGTTTTCCATTGGTAATCTGTGCGAGCATTTCAGTTTTTATCCAGCTCTTTAATTTGGTTCCGGCTTCGTTAACTTCCTTCGTTAATTTTTTTACTTCTTTATTTTTTTCAGAAGTTCCGTTGCTTAACAATTCAATCACACGCTCAGCTTTCTTGCGCAACTGCTTGCTGGTTTGTTTCCATTTTTTATTGATTGGTAAAAGACAGATTCCGTTTTTCCATGCATCGTTTACATCAGCGTCAAATAAATCAACCTGCAAACTTGCCTGCTTAATTGCTTCGGGTGCTTTTGCTGTTCCTCCCCGATAAGAGACTGTAACTTCCCACGGTACAGGAAGAATGACTATATTAGATTCTTGTTCGGTAAATGGTAAGCCGAATAAATTAGCTTCAGCAGCAGCCGGTGCGTTAATGTCGAAATCTTTTATCTTTTGTTCCTTAGTTAATTGTGCCATGTTTAATATTATGATTTGGCAAAGGTAAGTGTTGAATGCAATTAGAAAGTGAAACAATATTGAAAAAAGTTATACTGTATTTGGATTGTTATTATTTATAGCATGATAAAATTCTTCTCCTCGTTAATAAAACTTCAATTCAAATATGGTTTCTTTCGCATAGCTTTGACGGCGATAAAAATGATTTCAGTTAAATGAAAAAAGCACACATCATCGGTTTGGGAATAATTGCGGTTGCCATTGGCATTATCATATCCATGGCGAGCGATTACAGCAGCTACGAAACTTTTTCGTCGGCCAAACAAAAAACCGGTAAAGATTTTCAAATAGTGGGTACTTTAGATAAATCGTATGAATTGGAATACGATGCCGCCAAAGACGCGAACTATTTTTCTTTTTACCTGAAAGATAAAAACGGCGATGAATGCAAAGTAGTTTTTCATGGCAGCAAACCGCAGGATTTTGAGCGCTCTGAATCCATTGTTCTCACCGGAAGAATGAACGGAGATTTTTTTGATGCAAAACATATTTTAATGAAGTGCCCGAGTAAGTATAAGAACGATAAGCTGGATGTGAATGGCACTCAGGAAGTAGATGCAACTCCGGAGAAATCATAAAAGCCCGACCTGAATCCTCCCCTGCGCGGAAGACTTTAATACAGCATATAAAAAAATAACAATCGCATAAATGATATTTGAAAATGAATTGAGGTGGCCGGGAATATGGGGTCAGTTATTTGTTATTACCGTTTTTGTTTCTTCATTTTTATCAGTGGTGTCTTATTTTATTTCGACACAATCGAAAGATGAAATCATTCAAAATTCCTGGAAACGAATTGCACGAATGTTATTTGTTGTTCAGGCAATTGCTGTTGCAGGAATAGTTGTTACACTGTACTACATCATTCACGAACATCGTTTCGAATATCATTATGCTTGGGAACATAGCAGTATGCAGTTACCAATGAAATATTTGTTAGCGTGTTTCTGGGAAGGTCAGGAAGGAAGTTTTTTATTGTGGATGTGGTGGAATATGGTGCTCGGTTCGTTGTTGATTTTTCGTGCAGGTAAAAAATGGGAAGCTCCTGTGTTGTGCATTTTCATGGTGGTGCAGGCATTCATTGCTTCCATGTTGCTCGGAATATATTTCTGGGATTACAGAGTAGGTAGCACTCCGTTCAGTTTGTTACGCGATGTGATGATTGGCGCTCCGATTTTTCAACGGGCTGATTATTTAAGTTTTATTAAAGATGGAAATGGTTTGAATCCGCTCTTGCAGAATTACTGGATGGTGATTCATCCACCGATTTTATTTTTAGGTTTCGCAAGCACATTGGTTCCGTTCGCTTATGCGATAGCTGCTTTATGGAAAAAAGATTTTACAGGTTGGATTGTTTCTGTTTTGCCATGGACACTATTTTCTGGCGCAGTACTCGGCACCGGAATTATGATGGGTGGTGCATGGGCTTACGAGTCTTTAACATTCGGAGGTTACTGGGCGTGGGACCCTGTAGAAAATGCATCGCTCGTTCCATGGTTAATTTTAGTTGGCGGCATTCACACCATGCTTGCTTATAAAAAATCAGGTCATTCATTGCGCTCCACATTTTTATTTTTTCTGCTCTCTTTTATTTTGGTCCTCTATTCAACATTCTTAACACGAAGTGGAATTTTAGGAAACAGCAGTGTGCATGCATTCACCGATTTAGGAATGAGTGGTCACTTGGTGTTTTATCTTTTAGGTTTAACCATTCCTGCAATAATTCTATTGGCAATTAATTGGAAAAAAATCCCTGCACCCGAAAAGGAAGAAGCAATGGCTTCACGCGAATTCTGGATTTTTGTTGGAGCGGGAATACTTTTTATCTCCGCATTTCAAATCACTCTTTATACTTCGATTCCGGTTTATGCACCGCTTGTTAAATGGATTTCGCAATCAAAAATTAATATCGCTCCGCCAACTGAACCAATCGGAACATACAATTCTTACCAATTGCCTGTTGCCGTTTTGGTTTTATTACTTTCATCATTTGCGCTGTATTTAAAATTCCGCAAGAGCGATATGAAACAATTTTATCGCCGCATGATTATCATTTCAGTCATAACTGTAATTTTTACTGTGCTGATTGCTTGGCAAGGCGCTTTGACTTATCCAACTCATGTTGCTTTATTATTTGCTGCTGTGTTTTCAATCATTGCAAATCTGTACTACATGTTTACAGTGTTGAAAGGAAAGCACAGACTATACGGACCTGCACTGGCTCACTTAGGTTTTGGAATTTTTTTAATGGGGGTTTTAATTTCATCAGCCAACAAGCACACCATCAGTTTAAATTATCGTGGCATTGATTACGGAAAAAGATTCAACGATTTGGATTTACACACCAATCAGTATATGCCGAAAGATAGTCGTGAACAGATGGGTGAATATTTTGCCACCTTCATTGGCGATTCAACATCGGAACCGAATCATTATTATAAAGTATTATTTGAGCGAATGGATACTTCAACCAATGAGGTGAAAGAAAAATTTATCCTTTATCCGAATGCGCAAATAAATCCGAAAATGGGTTTGATCTCTAGCCCTGACACACGCCACTATTGGGATCATGATGTATATACGCATGTGACCACTGTTCCTGAAAAAAGTAATGATGAGGAAACTACTGATGAACAAAAATTTACTGAACATAAGATTGCAAAAGGCGATACCATTTTCACAAGTAAAAGTTATGTTGTATTAGAGAATGTAGAAAAAGTAGAGAAGAGTGATAAAATAAAACTGGTAAAAGGCGATTTGTGTGTGGGGGCGAAACTGCATGTTTTCCCAATGACCGGAAAAGATTATTATGCCGAACCTCTTTACTTAATTCAAGGCGGACAAGCAATGTCAATCAATGATAAAGTAAATGATTTGGGATTAATTTTTCGTTTGACAAAAGTTATTCCTGACCAAAACAAAGTTCAGATTGATATTGCAGAAGTAAAACCCGAACAGGAATACATTGTAATGAAAGCATTGGTGTTTCCATTTATCAATTTAGTTTGGTTGGGAGTTGTAATGACAGTTGCAGGATTTTTGGTGAGTTTGTTTCGTGTATTTCAAAAGAAGAAATCAGTAGGCAGTAATAACTAGGCAGTTGGCAGTTTTTAATACGCTATAAATAAATTTCGATTTTGTTTTTTTATGAATTCAAAACCCGTTACGCGAATAAAAAAAATCAACATGTACAAGATTTCAATTATCGGATATGGTAATCTTGGTTTTCATTTAGTAAATCATTTATCGGAGACGGGTCATAAAATCACTCAGGTTTTTACAAGAGATAAAACCAAAACAAGAATTTCAAAAAATAAAATTGATTTCATTGATGATTTGGAATTACTGAGAACTGATGCCGATGTGTATTTTCTGCCTGTAAAAGATGATGCGTTGAAAGAAGTTGCGAAACAACTTTCGTTAAAAGGAAAAATTGTTGCGCATTGTTCTGCAAGTGTGGAGATGAAAGTTTTAAAAAACTGTACTGAAAACTTTGGCGTGTTTTATCCGCTTCAATCTTTTTCAAGAGAAGTGGAAGTTGATTTTAAAAACATACCGATATTGATTGAAGGAGTAAATAAAGAAACCAGTTCAGTATTAAATGATATTGCCGCATCACTTTCAAATGAAGTGATTGAAGTAAATCAAGAGCAGCGATTGGCGGTGCATGTGGCTGCTGTTTTTGCAAATAATTTTTCCAACTATTTATTTTCAGTGGCCGAAGAAATTCTGAAGAAAGAAAATATTTCCTATAAAATTCTTTTACCACTGATTGAAGAAACTGTACGGAAGGTAAAAGAACATGCACCATCAAAAAGTCAAACCGGACCTGCGAAAAGAGAAGACGATAAAACCATTCAAAAACATTTAAAATTTCTTTCGAATAAAAAGGAATTGAAAAATTTGTACACCATTATTACCGACCAGATAAAATCAAAAAAATAAATGGCCAATCATCCCTTCCTATCAAAGCTTAAAACAGTTAAAGCAATTGCTCTGGATGTTGATGGCGTGTTAACTGATGGTTCATTAATTATAAATGAAGATGGAACTGAAGTGCGTTCCATGAATATTCGAGATGGATATGCAATACAGTTAGCCGCAAAAAAAGGAATAGAGTTGTGTGTTATTTCCGGAGGAAATTCTGAAGGAGTAAAAATTCGATTACATAAACTTGGCGTGCAAACAATTTTTGCAGGAATAATCGATAAAAAGGATGCATTCCTTCACTGGCTTCAGCAAAAAAAACTAAAACCTGAAGAAGTTATTTATTTAGGTGATGATATGTTGGATATTGAAGTAATGAAACTTGCCGGAATAAAATGTTGTCCGGCTGATGCGTGCAATGAAATTATAGCTCTCTGCGAATATGTTTCTCCTCTTAATGGTGGCAAAGGTTGTGTTCGTGATGTAATTGAAAAAACTTTGAAGCTGCAAGGGAAATGGGAGTGAAGCCAGTAGGCAGTTTTCAATAGGCAGTATGCAGATTTTATCCAGCCAGTATTTTTATCTTGTTGCCAATTGTTAATTATCAATTATCAATTGCTAATTTTTCATTAACAATTGCTTTTTCCAACGGCGATGACTCCATAACCAATTCGACGGTTGATTTTTAATATCCCGTTCTAATTTTTCCGCGAACGATTGCATGATAAAATTTTTGGGTGCAGATGATGGTTCCTCTGAAATAATTTCGAAACGATATAAATAATAACCGCGCTTTAATTTTCGTGTGCTTGCATACAACACAGGAAGATTGAGTTTGCGCGCCAATTTTTCTGCACCATTAAAAAAATAAGTTTCCTGATTTAAAAAGGTTGTTCGATACGCTTGCTGGTTCGAGGGGGTCTGGTCAGCAATGAATGCAGTGGCTGTTTGCTCCAGTTTGTTTGCAATTAAATTCCTCGCAATATTTTTTTCGCTGATGGGTTTGCATCCAAAACGGGAACGCAAATCAAAAATCATTTTATCCATCTGCTGATTATGCAACGGACGATACACTACCTGCGCATCATAATTTGCAGTCAAGCCCATCATCAATCCATTCCATTCCCAGTTGCTGGTGTGGCCAAGCAAAACAATTACACTTCTGCGTTCATCAGCATAACGATTGAAGTCCGGAAGATTAACAATACGGATTCTCTTTTTTAAATCTTGTTTCGAAATCCGAAAACCTTTAATGCTCTCCACCATTAAATCGCTCATGTGCTTGTAATAATCCCGACGGATAATTTCCAATTCATCTTTTGATTTTTCTGGAAAACTGTTTTTCAGATTCTCGGTAATAACTTGTCTTCTGTAACGAAAAATATGTTGCAACATAAAAGCAATAACACTCGACTTCAGGTATAAAATTCCTAATGGTAATCGTGAGGCTAAAGAAAAATAAATACGCAGCAATTGTTAGTTGAATTCTTGTTGAGCGTAAATGTAATGACACATTGCAAATGAATTTACACATCCTTAAAATCACTTTCTTAATACATCAATTAAGAAGTGAGTTGAATTACATTTGCGCCACCAAAAAATAAAATGACATTAGAAGAAGAGATAGCCAAGCGAAGAACATTTGCCATTATCAGTCACCCCGATGCAGGTAAAACCACGCTTACAGAAAAATTTTTATTATTCGGTGGAGCCATACAAACTGCAGGTGCTGTAAAGAGTAATAAAATTAAGAAGGCAGCAACATCTGACTTCATGGATATTGAAAGGCAGCGTGGAATTTCGGTTGCCACATCGGTTATGACTTTTGAATACAACGACAAAATCATTAACTTGCTAGACACTCCTGGTCACAAAGATTTTGCTGAAGATACTTACCGAACACTTACTGCAGTGGATAGTGTGATTCTTGTAATTGATTGTGTGAAAGGGGTGGAGGCACAAACTGAAAAGCTGATGGAAGTATGCCGCATGCGCGATGCGCCGGTAATTATTTTTATAAACAAAATGGATCGCGAAGGTCAAAATCCTTTTGACTTGTTGGATGAATTGGAATTGAAACTGAATATTAAAGTTCGCCCGTTGAGTTGGCCAATAAGTATTGGTCAATCATTTAAAGGAGTTTATAATTTGTATGAAAAGTCTTTGAACATATTTAACCCCAGTCAAACAAAGTTGACTGACGATATTGTAAGCATCAGTTCATTGAACGATGAATCACTTGATAGTTACATTGCGCCTTACACTAATCAACTGCGTGAAGATGTGAGTTTGATTGAAGGTGTGTACGATTCATTCGACCACAAAGCATATCTCGCAGGAAAACTGGCTCCGGTGTTTTTCGGAAGTGCAGTAAATAATTTTGGTGTGCGCGAATTGTTAAATGCTTTTACTTCTATTGCTCCTCCACCCATTCCACGCGGAACTGATTTGCGTGAAGTGAAGCCCGATGAAAAACCATTCACAGGTTTTGTATTTAAAATTCATGCGAACCTCGACCCTCGCCATCGTGATAGAATTGCATTTGTAAGAGTTTGTTCTGGAAAATTTGAGCGCAATAAATTTTATACTCATACTCGCTTACTAAAAGAATTGCGCTTCAGCAGTCCTGCATCATTTATGGCTTCTGCAAAAAATATTATTGATGAAGCATTTCCGGGTGATGTAATTGGTTTGTATGATTCCGGTAATTTTAAAATCGGAGATACATTAACTGAAGGCGAACACTTACACTATAAGGGAATTCCAAGTTTCTCCCCGGAAATTTTTAAAGAGTTGGTGAATACTGATCCGATGAAAACAAAACAGTTAGACAAGGGGATTCGCCAGTTGACTGATGAAGGTGTGGCCCAATTATTTACACAACAACCCGGCAACAGGAAAATTGTTGGAACAGTAGGAGAACTGCAGTTCGAAGTAATTCAGTATCGGTTACAAAATGAATATGGCGCTTCGTGTTCATGGCGGCCATTGCAATTGCACAAAGCTTGCTGGGTTACTGCTGATGATAAATTGGAGTTGCAGGAGTTCGTTCGCCTGCGTGGTCAGCAAATTTGTTTGGATAAGGATGACCATTTTGTTTACATGGCTGAAACCCGATACATGCTCGACACATTAATGCAAAATCATCCGCGTGTAAAATTCCATTTTACCTCTGAGTTTAAAAAAGACATTTTGAATTAGTTCGTTTTGGATTTTTTGTTTTTAATTGAACTAATGAATGCTTCGTATTTGAGAATTTTGAATTTTGATTTTAGAATATTTATGAATTTATGAATGCAATTAACCCCGATAAAAATTTCTGGAGCGCCCGTTACAATGAAAACGAAACGGGTTGGGATTTCGGAACTATTACAACTCCATTAAAAAATTACATTGACCAGATAAAAGATCAATCAATCAGCATTCTGATTCCGGGCGCTGGCAATAGTCATGAAGCAGAATATTTATTTAAGAATGGATTTAAAAATTGTACGGTTTTGGATATTGCAGAAGAACCTTTACAGAATATTCAAAACCGCATTCCTGATTTTCCGTTAGAGCAGTTGATATGCGGAGATTTCTTTGAACATAAAGGAAATTATGATTTGATTTTAGAGCAAACATTTTTCTGCGCGCTCTATCCATCATTACGAAAATTGTATGCAGAAAAGATGAGTGAATTACTTAAACAAGGAGGGAAATTAGTGGGCGTTTTATTCAATGATAAAATGAATGACAATGAACCTCCATTCGGAGGAAGTGCAGATGAGTATAGAAATTATTTCTCGCCATATTTTAATTTCAATGTTTTTGAAGCCTGTTATAATTCCATTGAAAAAAGAAGTGGTCGTGAATTGTTCATTGTTTTAGAGAAGAAATAAAAAGAAATTATTCATGACAAATTTTAATTTTATTTGATTCAAATAACAAGTTTCGTTTCATAAATAAATTTGTTCCTAACTTATTTTAAAATTTAATTTTTCTCTTTAATTAATTTTTTACTTTGACCCCTTGATATTTCAACCAAACCATGGCAACGAAAAAATCCAAAGCAAATCCAAAAGCAAAACCTGCCCAAAAAGCAAAATCGAAAGCTGCTTCTAAACCAAAAGCAGTTACAAAGTCAAAAGCAAAATCGAAACCTGTTGCAAAGCCAAAAGCAAAAGCTGTGGTAAAAACAAAAGCAAAGGTTGTGGTTAAAACAAAAACGGTTTCAAAACCAAAAGCAAAGCCTGCTCAGGTAAAAGCAAAAGGTAAATCATCTGCACCTGTAAAAGTCAAGTACAAGCACATTGCAATTGCCGGAAATATTGGTGCAGGAAAATCTACCCTTACAAAATTGCTTGCTAATCATTTTGGTTGGGAAGCGCAGTATGAAGATGTTGAGAACAATCCATACCTGATGGACTTTTATGAAGACATGCCTCGTTGGAGTTTCCCGTTGCAGGTTTTCTTTTTAAACAGTCGCTTCAATCAACTCATAGATATTCAACGCGGAGATAAAGTAGTGATACAAGACAGAACCATTTATGAAGATGCACAGATTTTTGCTCCCAACCTTCACTCCATGAGCTTAATGAGCAAGCGCGATTTTGATAACTACACCAACCTTTTTAAAACCATTAACAAACTGATTGATCCACCTGATTTATTAATTTATCTGCGTGGGTCCATTTCAACTTTAGTTGGGCAAATTCAAAAACGAGGAAGAGAGTATGAAGAAAACCTTCGACTCGATTACCTCCGCCGACTTAATGAATATTATGAAGCATGGATTACTAATTACAAAGCGGGAAAGTTGTTAATAATTGATGTTGACAAATTGAATTTCGCTGATAAAAAAGATCATTTGACTCAGGTAATTCAAAAGGTTTCGGCTGAGTTGAACGGGCTGTAAAAAAATTATTAATGATTTGTTATTTGTTATTTGAAATTCATATACATCAATTAAGTTGAACAACTTTCGGTAATGAAATCAAATTATTTAAAAGTATTTAGTACTCTTCATTTTACTTTTTTTACACTTATTGCAACAGCGCAATCATACCTGCCAACTGCCGATGCTCGTTCAATTGCATTGGGTGGTTCCAAACAATTGATTGGAGATGCCTATGGAGTTTTTAATAATGCTGCATCTTTAGCATGGATTGAGAAACCAACATTTGCACTCTCATCAGCCAATCGTTTTCTATTAAAAGAATTATCCGGAGCAGGAGCTGGATTTGCTTTGCCAGCAAAATTTGGAGTGTTCGGATTGAATATAAATTATTCAGGCTTCAATAAATTCAATCGGAAATTTGCGGGACTTTCATACACTCAAAAAATAAACAACAGCATTGCATTGGCTGTGAAAGCTGATTACCTGCAAACCTCCATTGCCGAATATGGAAATCATAATTCACTCACTGCTGATATTGGTGTTTGTATAAAGGTGATTAAAGAATTGTCGTTCGGAATGAATGTGTTCAATCCATTTATGGTGAGTGGAGGATATTATGAAGATGAAAAAATTCCAACCGAATTTTCATTGGGAATGAATTATCAATTAAGTGATAGAGTGTTATTGATTGCTGAAGAAAGTAAGGAACTGAATACGCCATCACGATTTCATGGAGGAATAGAATACAAACCTGGAAATAAAATTTTTATCCGTGGCGGATTAAGTACTCAGCCATTTGAATATGCATTTGGTGCAGGATTTATTTTGAAAAAATTTACAGTAGATATTGCATCAGCTTATCATGCGCAGTTAGGTTACTCACCTTCACTTTCCATGAAGTATGTGTTTGGAAAAAAGTAATTTGGCTGGAAGCCGGAGGCTGGAAGCTGGAGGATATTTTACTTCTGTCATTTCTGGTATTGTTTTTTTGATGATGTTTTTACTTCAACAAAAAACTTTTGCTCAGGTGAATAAAGACAATGAGCAACAACAAAATGCATTGGAGCAACTATCACAAAACACCGATGCTACAGGTGAGAGTTATGAAGATGTGGATGAACTCGCCAATACCATTTTATTGCATCCAATAAATTTAGATCGTGCAAGTGAAGATGAATTAAATCAGTTGGTGGAAATTGGTGTGCTGTCTGATTTGCAATTACAGTCGTTGCTTTCTTACCGTAAAACTTTCAGAACATTTATTAGTGTATTTGAATTGCAAGCCATTCCGTATTTTGATTTAACAACTATTTCTCAGCTGCTTCCATATGTAAAAGTGTCGGGCGATTTAAATGCAGTAAATGCTTCAGGCAAGGAACTTTTTCTGCAAGGCGATTACATGTTTTTAATTCGAGTACAACAAAATTTAGAAACTGTAAAAGGATTTTCAGTAATTGATACAGCAACCAACGACACGAATCGTTATCTCGGAAGTGCACAAAAAATTTATGCGCGCTTTCGTTACAACTACGGAACAAAAATCAGTTATGGAATTACTGCCAAGAAAGATGCAGGCGAACAATTATTCAATACTACACAGCCAAATGGATTTGATTTTTATTCGGCACATTTTTATATAAAGGGAAATAAATTTCTGAAAGCAATTGCCATTGGTGATTACACTTTAAACTTCGGACAAGGATTAATAATGTGGGGAGGTTTTGGTGTAGGAAAAAGTCCGATGGTTATGACAGTGCAAAAAGGCGGAAGAACCATTAAGCCGTACACTTCTTCGAACGAAGTTAATTTTTTCAGAGGAATTGCACTCACAGTTGGAATCAAACATTTAGCCTTCTCGCCTTTCTTCAGTTATAAAAAACTGGATGCGAACATTGCGTTTGTCGATACAGTTTCTGATTTAATAATTATCACATCGTTCGGTGGCGACGGTTATCACCGCACTTATTCTGAGCTCACACACAAGGGAGCAACCAAGCAAACAACCTTCGGGGGCAACCTCAATTTTCACAAACAGAATTTCAGTGCAGAAGTAAGTGCAGTGCAAAACATTTTCGATGTAAAAGATGTGTTACAACGAGCGTATCCATACAATCAATTTAGTTTGAACAGTGTGAACATGAGCAATGCTTCAATCAATTATAACTGGCGATTAAATAACATGCAGTTGTTCGGCGAAGTTGCCATTTCAAACAACGGAGGCAAAGCATTGTTACAGGGATTGCAAATGAGTTTAACGCCCAAAGCAGATTTTTCATTGGTGTATCGGAATTATAACAAAGAATATATTGCGCCATTCGCACAGGCATTTGCCGAAAGCAGTACAGCGAATAATGAAAACGGATTGTATGCAGGACTCACAGTTCGTCCTTCAAAAATTTTAACGCTTGATGCGTACTCAGATTTCTTCAATAAGAAATGGCTCGACTTTCAGGTGGATGCACCATCGTATGGAACTGATTTTTTTTGGCAGTTAACTTACAAACCCACACGATACATATCCATATATGTGCGCTTCCGCGATAAAAGCAAGCAAGTGAATCATGGCGGCACCGAAACACATCTTGATTATTTAATCTGGCAACGAAAACAAAATATTCGTTTCAATTTTAATTACAAAGTCAATCAATTGATTTCATTTCAGAGCAGGGTAGAAGCCGTTCGTTTTAAAAACGGAACAGCAGATTACTCAAAAGGAATTTTGCTTTTGCAGGATATTAATTTCAAAAAATCGGGAGTTCCACTGGCTGTTACTTTGCGGTATTGCAATTTCGATACTGATGATTACGATACTAGAATTTATGCATTTGAAAGCGATGTGCTTTATAGTTACAGCATTCCATCTTTTCAAGGAAAAGGAATGAGATGGTATTTATTGCTTCGTTATACAATGAATAAAAACATTGATATCTGGGCTCGGTTGGCTCAAACATCTTATATAAATCAAACTATTATCAGCAGTGGTTTGGATGAAATAAATTCAAATCATAAAACCGAATTAAAACTGGAAATGAGATTGAGGTTTTAGTTTCAGTTATTTTTATCTTTGATTTATCATCCTGTTTTTCCTCTGAAGTATATTCAAATTATTATTCTATCCTTGCGAAAAATAAACTCAATGAAAAATATTTTAATTATTGTTTGCATCACAATTTGCTCCTTTCAACTTCAAGCACAAACTCCGGCGTTTACAATGAATGGTCCGGCTATAAGTAATATCGCTTTTACTAAGGACGGAAAGCTTTTTGTTGTAACTGGAGACTCATATACCGCCGGATATAATTCATCAGGAAAAATTGAATTTAACAGTTTAAGTAATTTGTTGGTTTTTAACACATCTGATTTTACTGTTGCTGAAAATACTTCAGACTATAGTTCGTATACAAATGCTTTTGATAAAAGCAATGCGAAAAATATTACTTCAACTATTAAAGGAAAAGCCATCACATTAAATATTCCGGATGCCAAACCTGTTGTTTTGAAAGGTCATAAAGCCAATGTGCTAAATGTGATTATAAATAAAGAAGGTATAATGGCAGTTTCAAATGCCGATGAACCACTGACAATTGTTTGGAATACTTTGACCGGAGCAATTCTTAAATCTTTTGATAGTCGAAAAATCAGTATGGCTTTTAGCAACGACGGAAAATTTATCGTGCTTGATGGAGCAGTTTATAACACCGAAGATTTTTCGTTTGTTAGAAGTTTTGCAAAAGGAGCAAATGTTTTCACAGTGGCAATGAGCAACAACGGGAAATACATTGCTGTTAGCTATGAAATCGAATCTGACTCACGAAAATCTTATGTTAAACTTTTCAATCTTTTAACAGGTGAGGAGTTAGCGAAATATATTACCCCTGGCGAAAATCAAACTGAGTGGAGAGCGCAACTTGTTTTTTCTCCTGATGATAAATACCTTGCAGGTAACTGTAATGTTTGCAAAAGCATTTATGTTTATGATGTATCTGCTTTTACTTCAAAATAATTTTCCGGGATAATTTTCACTGTAATTATTTTTGAATTTGAAAAAGGAGATTAAGAGTTTTTTATTCTTGCTTTTTTTTATTCTGAATTTTCATTCTACACTTTTCTCACAAACTATTTTCAATGGAGTTTTAATAAACAGTTCTGATTCTGCAGTAATACCTTTTGCCATAATTAAATCAGTTGAATCCGGAAAATATCAAACCACAGATTCAAAAGGTGAATTCAGTTTTTCATATCTTTCAAAATTTCAATCCGTACATTTTGAAATAAATGTTATTGAGTTTCATGGAATAGTTGAACACAAAATTAATGGAGACAATCAACAGAAAATTTTTATCGATCTTTCATCTTCAGAGCTGAACGAAATTGTTATTGAAGGATTATCTGCTAAGCAAGTTGTAGAAAAGGCTATCAAATCCATTCCTGAAAATTATACTGATTCAGGTTTTGTGGCTTATTCATATTATCGGCAGTATCAAAAAGTAAATGGCATTTTCCGAAACCTGATTGAAGCACAGTTGGTTGTTTTATTTCGATTGACAAATTCTGAAAATGTAATTACCGATGAAAATGCTTTTGCTGTTTTACATATGCGTCGGACACCGATTAATTATATTGAACAAACTTCAGAAACTGATGAGTTCATTGATTTACTGAATCAGAATCCGGTTTACAATCAACTCGGAAGTATTTTAAACCTGAAGGGATTGTACTTCTATCATTTCAGTTTTGATACCACAAAAACTTATGACGATTACCAAATCAACTTTTCGTGCAATGATTATTCGTGCGATAAGCATGGAATAGAAAATTATAATGAACTCGATTGGCATGGCGAGAGTTGGGCAACCGGATAATTAATTATTGACAGAACTTTTTTTGCCATAAAAAAAATTGAAGTGTTCAGTGCGCGTTACCCTGAATACAATTATCCTCTGTACAATAATTTTTTACCGTCAAAAAAATTCAGTTGCAAATTTACTGATGCTCATATATTGGTTGAATATGAAAAGGAAAATGGAAAATGGTTTTTGAAAAAGCTGCTGCACGAATACAGTTATGAATTTGATAAGTCAGTTACCGGAGAAAAAACATTTTCAATCACCGATGCTTTTGAATTTTATTGCGACAGTGTTTCACATTTTATTTCACCGGCCTTGTACGATAGTTTTTATGTGACTGCTGATTTACCAGTTCGTAAATACCAATACGAAAAGGAGCAATGGCAAATAGCATTGCCTTCGTTTTATTTTTTTAATGACAATGAAATTTATAACGACCTTGAAAAAGCAAAATCGCTGGACGAACAATATGAGGAAGAAGCGAAATAAAATTTACCCAACCAATTGCACAATTCTTTTGCGTTCGCCAATCTGTTGGCGCCACATGGCATAGTACAAACCTTTTTGTTCGAGCAACTCTGCGTGTTTTCCTGATTCAATAATTTTTCCAGCTTCGAGCACGAAAATATTATCAGCATGCATGATGGTACTGAGGCGATGAGCAATTAATATAGTAATGTGTTGTCGTTTATCAGAAATGCCTCGAATGGTGGAAGTGATTTCTTCTTCAGTTAATGAATCGAGTGAGGAAGTTGCTTCGTCAAAAACCATGAGTGTTGGTTTGCGCAGCAAGGCTCGTGCAATACTTAACCGTTGTTTTTCTCCACCGGATATTTTCATTCCACCTTCACCAATTACTGTATCTAAACCTTTGTCAGCCCGCTTCAGTAATGAATGGCTTGCTGCTTTTTCTAATACATCTATGCATTCGTTATCAGTTGCCATTGGGTTTACGAAAAGTAAATTCTCGCGAATGGTGCCACTGAACAGTTGCGAATCCTGGGTAACAAATCCAATCTGGCTGCGCAGATCATCGAAATTAATTTTGCTTCCTTCGGTTTTGTTATAATAAATAGTTCCGATTCGCGGGCGATATAATCCAACTAATAATTTTACCAAAGTTGTTTTTCCGCTACCACTCGGGCCAACAAAAGCAAGCGTATCACCCAAATTTACTTGGAAAGAAATATCGTTTAGTGCATTGTTCGAAGCAGTAGAGTGCTTAAAGCTTACATGATCGAACGACAGCGAATTGATGCGCTCAATCATGACCGGATGATCGGGTTTAGGTTCCGGTTGCTTATCCATTATTTTTTTGAAGTTGCCAAGCGATACTTCTGCTTCTCGGTAAACATTGATGATGTTTCCTAATTCCTGCAACGGACCAAAAATGAAAAACGAATAAATAAATAGTGATACAAATTGTCCGGGTTGAATTTCCTGTTTGAAAATCAGGTACATCATCAAACCGAGAATAGTGGTGCGCAAAAAGTTTACGATGGTGCCTTGCACAAATGAAATGCTGCGGATGTAACGCACCTTTTTTAATTCCAACCCAAGAATTTTTATAGTGGTGTTATTCAGACGACCAATTTCCTGCTGTGATAATCCTAAACTTTTTACCAATTCAATATTGCGCAACGATTCAGTTGTCGATCCAGCGAGTGCTGTTGTTTCACCAACAATTACTTTTTGAATTTTCTTGATTTTTTTACTCAGTACCGAACTGATAATGGCAATAATCGGAATCATGGAAAAATAAGCCGGAGCTACAATCCAGCTAACAGAGAAAGCATAAATTGTAACGAAGATGATACCAATTACTGAAGTGAAAAGAACATTGATAAATGAATTTAACAATCGCTCTACATCGGTTCTTACTTTTTGCAATATGCCGAGTGTTTCGCCGCTGCGTTGATCTTCGAATTCTTCGTAAGGCAATTCGAGTGAATGTTTAATTCCATCGGTGTACATTTTTGCACCGAGCCGCTGCACAATTACATTGACTGTATAATCCTGAAAGTTTTTTGCGATGCGCGAAACCATTGCCACACCCATACTTGCTAAAAGCAATAACCCAACTCCTTTAAAAAATTGTTCATTTGTGAAGGTTGCGAATTTCAATGCGTAATTATCAATAATTTTCCCTAAGATATAGGGATCCATCATGCTGAATGTCTGGTTAATAGCAGCAAGTACTAAAGCAAGAATAACTAATGGATAGTAGTTCTTTAAATAAGAGGAAAGTATTTTCATGAATGAACCTTTGCAGGGATTTTATTTTATATAGCTAATTCAAGTTGCAAATTAAAGAGAGAATAATGATGATTAAAGGAAGAAAGTTCAAACTAATTAATTGAATGAGTTGGGATATTGATTAATTATTGTTTTGATCTCTTAAAATAGTTGCTTAAGATTTGAATTTAAATATTTCATTCCTCTAATATTTACTTGAAACAATTTTAAAATGAATAAGTAATGGTGTGCGATAAAAGGCATAAAACCACAGAAATAAGCCTTTATGTCAATCTCAAAACACCACAATGCTTAAGACTTTCCTCTACAAAGTCGTTTTGCGCTCAGTATTACTGCTAATTGTTTTAACAGAAGTTAAATCAACGAGCGCGCAGACTTACACAATGACCAACGGGTCAGTTTCCACCTGTTCTGGGACTTTCCTTGACTCTGGTGGAAATGCAAATTATCCAAACAATGCCAATTACACCTACACCATTTGCAGCAGCAATGGCACGCAAGTGAATGCGAAATTCACTTTGTTTAAAACTTCAGCCAACGATGTTTTATATGTGTATGATGGTAATAGTATCACGGCTCCATTGATGGGAACTTATACCGGCTCACTTACCTATCCGCCGAGTTTAACATCAAGTAGCACTTGCCTTACTTTTAAATTTGTTTCCGATGCTACAACCAACAATACTGGTTTTAGTGCAACAATTTCGTGCATTGCTTCTACTATAAAAGTTGATAATACTACCTACACACAAAGTCAATTGATTTCAAGTGTGTTTATGGGTGATTGTTTAACAGCCACTAATATTCAGTTCCATGGCATGAATGACATGATGGGCTATTTTTCAAATGGAAATTCGATTGGAATTCCAACGGGTGTAGTACTTACTTCCGGAAGTATATTTAATGTGCCAGGTCCAAACAACCAAGCAAACGCAACTATTGACCATTCACAACCTGGCGATGTGCAATTGACATCTGCAGTTGGTGTAAACACACAAGATGCTTCAAGCATTGAATTTGATTTCGTTCCTAAAAATGATTCTGTGACTTTTCAATTTGTTTTTGCTTCCGAAGAATATCCGGAATGGATTTGCCAGGGATACAATGATGCCTTCGGTTTTTTTGTTACAGGAACCGGTTACGCCGCAAATACCAATGTGGCATTAATTCCCGGAACTACAACTCCAATAGCTATTGACAACATCAACACCACAGGGAGTTGTACCACCATTTATCCTCAATACTATGTAAATAATACAGGTGGAACTGCCTGTCAGTATGATGGTTACACGGTTCCGATGAATTGCGTTATTCATTGCGTGCCATGCGAAACTTATCACATTAAAATTGCTGTGGCAGATGTGGGCGATGGATTGTATGACTCAGGCGTTTTTTTAAAAGCGCAGAGTTTTAGTGCAGGGCATAACATCACAGTAAGTGCAACAGGTCAAAATGGTTCGACAATATATGAAGGGTGTAATGGTTATTTCACTTTTACTAATTTGGATGGTATTGATTCGCTACCTTACAATATCTATTATCAGATTCTTGGAACAGCTAATAATGGAGCTGACTATCAAACCATAACCAATATGGTGACTATTCCTCCGGGTCTAACAACTGTTACACTTCCAATTAATACTTTATTGGATGCAAATATTGAAACAAGTGAGTGGGTTCGTGTTAGATTGTTGACATACTGTAATTGCAATAACATTCCGCAGGCAACATTAATTATTGCTGACAACTCTAATTTCAATGCCATTGTTTCTCCGGGCCAAACTATTTGTCAGGGTCAAAGTGGTTCCATTACAATAAGTGCAACTGGTAATCAGAACTTACCTTATCAATATTTATGGAGTACTGGCGCAACAACAAATTCAATTACAGTTTCCCCATTAGCAACTACCAACTATCGAGTTACAGTTACCAATCCTTGTAACAACCAAACGGATACAGCTTCAACAACTGTTACAGTCATTCCTGCTTTAAACTTGAGCTCATCAGTTTCCACCAATATCAATTGTAATGGAAATAATAATGGATCAATAAATCTATCAATTTCCGGGGGGCAAATTCCTTATTCATTTATATGGAGCAGCGGAGCAACAACAGAAGATCTTTCAGCGCTCACTCCTGGAAGTTACACAGTGACCGTTACAGCGGGTGTTTGTTCAACTATTTCCACTTTTACAATTACTCAACCTTCTTTGCTTAGTTTATCGTTAGCATCAGTTAATACTTCATGTAATGGTGTTTCAAACGGAAGCGTCAATTCAACTGTAACAGGCGGAACATCACCATTCAGCTATTTATGGAATAATGGTACAACAACTTCTAATCGGACAGCGCTTTCTGCAGGTACATATTCGCTCACAGTAACAGATGCAAATGGTTGTACAAAAACTGCAATTGCAATAATTTCAAATGCAACTACTATTTCTGCTTCTGCATCATCCACCAATGTTTCATGTTTTGGTGGAAGTAACGGAACCGCAACAGCATCAATAAGTGGTGGAACAAGTCCTTTTACTTATCACTGGTCGAATAATGCGACGACTTCAAACATCTTATCATTAACAGCTGCAGCATATTCATTGACTGTTACTGATGCAAACGGATGTACTGCAACTGCGTCAACAACAGTTTCACAACTAACAGTACTTTTAGTATCTGCATCATCAACTAATGTTTCTTGTTTTGGAGGAAGTAACGGAACCGCAAGTTCTTCAGTAAGTGGCGGAACAAGTCCGTACACCTATTTATGGAATTCAGGAGCAACAACTGCAAATCGCACTGGTTTAACCGCAGCGACTTATTCATTGACTGTAACTGATGCAAATGGTTGTACTGCGACTTCATCAACTACAGTTAGTCAACCAACAACACTTTCGGTTTCAACATCATCAACGAATGCACTGTGTAATGCAGCGGCAAACGGAACAGCAACCTCAAGTGTAACAGGTGGAACTTCACCATTCACTTATGCGTGGAGCAATGGCGCAACTACTGCGAACATTAACTCATTAACAGCAAGTACTTACTCAGTAATTGTAACTGATGCAAATGGTTGTACTGCGACTTCATCAACTACAGTTAGTCAACCAACAACACTTTCAGTTTCTGAAAATCATACTGATGCAACTTGTAGTTTTGCGAATGGGAATATTTCAGCTACTGCAACTGGCGGAACTTCACCATTTATTTATATCTGGAGTAATTCAGAAACAACAAATAGTATAAACAATCTTTCTCCTGGTAATTATTTTATAACAGTTCTGGATGCGAATTCATGTTCGGTTTCTTTACAAGTTATTATAATTAATTCAAGTGTTCCTGTTTCTTCAGTCGTAAATGCAGCCATCTGCAACGGAGCATCATACGCTTTACCGAATGGAACTAGTGTAAACGCAGCCGGAACATATACATCGACCTTAACCAGTATCAGCGTATGTGATTCAGTGATCACAACCAACCTGACTGTAAATCCTGTTTATACATCGACTGTGAATGCAGCAATCTGCAATGGTGCTTCATACACTTTACCAAATGGTACTTCAGTATCAGTAGCGGGAACATACACTTCAACATTAACCAGCGTGAGCGGATGTGATTCAGTGATCACAACCAACCTGACTGTAAATCCTGTTTATACTTCGACTGTGAATGCAGCAATCTGCATCGGAGCATCATACACTTTACCGAATGGTACTTCAGTATCAGCAGCAGGAACCTATACTTCAACATTAACTTCAGTGAGCGGATGTGATTCAGTGATCACAACTAATTTGATTGTGAACCCTGTTTGTGCTTCAACAGTAAATGCAGCTATTTGCAACGGTGCTTCTTACACTTTACCAAACGGAACTAGTGTAAACGCAGCCGGAACTTATACATCAACATTAACTTCAGTAAGCGGATGTGATTCAGTGATCACAACTAATTTGATTGTGAACCCTGTTTATGCTTCAACAGTAAATGCAGCGATTTGCAACGGTGCTTCTTACACTTTACCAAATGGTACTTCAGTATCAGCAGCCGGAACCTATACTTCGACTTTAACAAGTAACAGCGGATGTGATTCAGTGATCACAACCAACCTTTCAGTTAACTCAGTGTTCGCAGCAACTGTTAATGCAGCGATCTGCAATGGTGCTTCATACACTTTACCGAATGGTACTTCAGTATCAGCAGCCGGAACTTACACTTCAACTTTAACAAGTATCAGCGGATGTGATTCAGTTATTACAACCAACCTGACTGTAAATCCTGTTTATACATCGACTGTGAATACAGCAATCTGCAATGGTGCTTCATACACTTTACCGAATGGTAC
>BJGQ01000002.1:77381-195506 GCA_014190575.1 Bacteroidota bacterium
CAACTTTAACAAGTATCAGCGGATGTGATTCAGTTATTACAACCAACCTGACTGTAAATCCTGTTTATACATCGACTGTGAATACAGCAATCTGCAATGGTGCTTCATACACTTTACCGAATGGTACTTCAGTATCAGCAGCAGGAACCTATACTTCGACCTTAACAAGTATCAGCGGATGTGATTCAGTGATCACAACCAACCTTTCAGTTAACTCAGTGTTCGCAGCAACTGTAAATGCAGCAATCTGCAATGGTGCTTCATACAGTTTGCCAAACGGCACTTCAGTATCAGCAGCAGGAACCTATACTTCAACATTAACTTCAGTGAGCGGATGTGATTCAGTGATTACAACCAACCTGATAGTGAATCCTGTTTATGCTTCGACTGTTAATGTAGCGATCTGCAATGGAGCATCATACGCTTTACCAAATGGTACATCAGTATCAGCAGCCGGAACTTACACTTCAACTTTAACAAGTATCAGCGGATGTGATTCAGTGATCACAACCAACCTGACTGTAAATCCTGTTTATACATCGACTGTGAATGCAGCAATCTGCAATGGTGCTTCATACACTTTACCGAATGGTACTTCAGTATCAGCAGCAGGAACCTATACTTCGACCTTAATCAGTATCAGCGGATGTGATTCAGTGATTACAACCAACCTTTCAGTTAACTCAGTGTTCGCAGCAACTGTGAATACAGCAATCTGCAATGGCGCGACTTATACTTTACCAAGCGGAACAAGTGTATCAGCTGCCGGAACATATACATCAACTTTAACAAGTATCAGCGGATGTGATTCAGTGATTACAACCAACCTTTCAGTTAACTCAGTATTCGCAGCAACTGTAAATGCAGCAATCTGCAATGGTGCTTCATACACTTTACCAAATGGTACTTCAGTAAACGCAGCCGGAACTTATACTTCAACATTAACAAGTGTGAACGGATGTGATTCAGTGATCACAACTAATTTGATTGTGAACCCTGTTTGTGCTTCAACAGTAAATGCAGCTATTTGCAACGGTGCTTCTTACACTTTACCTAATGGAACAAGTGTAACAGCAGCCGGAACTTATACATCAACATTAACTTCAGTAAGCGGATGTGATTCAGTGATCACAACCAACCTGATAGTGAATCCTGTTTATGCTTCGACTGTTAATGCAGCGATCTGCAATGGTGCTTCATACACTTTACCGAATGGTACTTCAGTATCAGCAGCCGGAACATATACTTCAACATTAACAAGCGTGAGCGGATGTGATTCAGTGATCACAACCAACCTGACTGTGAATCCGGTTTATGCTTCGACTGTGAATGCAGCAATCTGCAATGGCGCGACTTATACTTTACCAAGCGGAACAAGTGTATCAGCTGCCGGAACCTATACTTCAACTTTAACAAGTATCAGCGGATGTGATTCAGTGATCACCACCAACCTTACTGTGAATCCTATTTATGCTTCGACTGTGAATGCAGCGATTTGCAACGGTGCTTCATACACATTACCAAACGGAACTAGTGTAAACGCAGCCGGAACATATACATCGACCTTAACCAGTATCAGCGGATGTGATTCAGTTATTACAACCAACCTTTCAGTTAACTCAGTGTTCGCAGCAACTGTGAATACAGCAATCTGCAATGGCGCGACTTATACTTTACCAAGCGGAACAAGTGTATCAGCTGCCGGAACCTATACTTCAACTTTAACAAGTATCAGCGGATGTGATTCAGTGATTACAACCAACCTTTCAGTTAACTCAGTGTTCGCAGCAACTGTAAATGCAGCAATCTGCAATGGTGCTTCATACACTTTACCAAATGGTACTTCAGTAAACGCAGCCGGAACTTATACTTCAACATTAACAAGTGTGAACGGATGTGATTCAGTGATCACAACTAATTTGATTGTGAATTCAGTTTTGACTTCAACTGTTAATGTACAAATCTGTTCAGGTGGAAATTATGTTTTACCAAATGGTACTTCAGTGAACGCCGCAGGACAATACATCACAACATTAACAAGTGTTAGCGGATGTGATTCAGTGATCACAACCAACATTTCAGTTGGAGGATTTACACTTGCAACAATAAATACTAATTCAACTTGTGGTACACAGAATGGAAATATTAATTTGAGTGTAGTTGGCGGAATTGCACCTTTTAATTATAACTGGTCAAATGGAAACACCAATCAGGATTTGCAAAATATTTCATCAGGGAATTATTCTGTAACAGTATCAGATAACTCAGGATGTTCTTCAACACTTACAACTATTTTGAATAATACTGGTGGAGTAATAGGAGTGAACCTCACAATTAATTATCCGACCTGTACTGTTTTGACAAATGGTTCTGTAATTGCGAATGGAAATGGTTCATCAGCTCCTTACACCTATCATTGGTCAACCGGTTCAAATTTGCCATTCATATTCGGAGTTTCAACAGGAAATTATTATTTGACAGTGACTTCAGCATCAGGATGTTCTATAGATACTTCAATTTATATTCCGTCACCTGTTCCAATTTTTGTGATTGACTCTGTAGCACCATCGGTTTGCGGAAACTTTGCCGCACAACTATATGTATCTGTAACAGGTGGTTCAATGCCATACCAATATCACTGGTCGAATGGTGCGACAATTGAAGACTTGCTTTATGTAAATGGTGGAGTTTATAATTTGACAGTTACTGACTCTCATAATTGTATGGGATTGTTATCAGTAAATATTCCAAATATTTTGTTGCCTTACCTTGCTGAAACACATGTTGATGCTTCTTGCGGCAATGCTACTGGCAATATTGACCTGGTGCCAAGCGGAGGAAATCTTCCTTATCATTTCCAATGGTCTAATGGTGAAACAACTGAGGATGTGGCTAATCTTATTGCAGGTATTTATACTGTAACTGCATTCGATGCAAATGGTTGTACTTCATCACTAAATGTTACAATCAATAATTCAAATGGTCCCGTGTTAACCGAAACTCATCAGGATGATTATTGTGCTCATTCAATTGCAAGTATTGATTTAACAATTTCTGGTGGAGCAACTCCTTATCAAATTAATTGGTCGAATGGAAGCACTACTGAAGATTTAAATACTATTTCTTCCGGAAATTATAATGTAACAGTTGTGGATGCGAACGGATGCAGTGTTACAACAACTATAAATGTAAATGGATTGAATGGACAAACAGTTTCGCTTACCGCAATTTCACCAATGTGTAATGGAGCTTCAAATGGTTCTGTTACGGTTGATGTTTTTGGCGGTGTTCCGAATTTAAGTTTTATGTGGAGCAATGGAATGACATCGCAAAATCTTAATAATGTTGGTGCAGGAAATTATTCTATAACAGTAACAGATGGTTTTGGGTGTGTGGTTTCGAATAATACAACATTGATTAATCCAGCAGCGCAAACAGCCACAATCGTAAATACACAAATCTGTTCGGGTGGAAATTATGTTTTACCTAATGGAACATCAGTGAATACAGCCGGAACTTACACTTCAACTTTAACTTCAGTAAGCGGATGTGATTCTGTAATCACCACTAATCTTTCAGTGAATTCAATTCTAACTTCAGCTGTGAACGCACAAATCTGTTCGGGTGGAAATTATGTTTTACCAAGCGGTGCTTCGACAAGCTCAGCAGGACAATACATCACAACATTAACAAGTGTGAGTGGATGTGATTCTGTTATCACAACTAATCTTTCTGTGAATTCAATTCTGACTTCAACTGTGAATGCACAAATCTGTTCAGGTGGAAATTATGTTTTACCAAGCGGTGCTTCGACCAGCTCAGCAGGACAATACATCACAACATTAACTTCAGTAAGCGGATGTGATTCTGTTATCACAACTAACCTCTCTGTAAATTCAATCCTGACATCAACAGTCAATGCACAAATCTGTTCTGGTGGAAATTATGTTTTGCCAAATGGTACATCAGTAAGTGCAACAGGAACTTACACTTCAACTTTAACAAGTGTGAGCGGATGTGATTCAGTTATCACCACCAATCTTTCAGTGAATTCAATTTTAACTTCAATAGTGAATGCACAAATCTGTTCAGGTGGAAATTATGTTTTACCGAATGGAACTTCGGTGAATGCAGCCGCAACTTACACGACGACATTAACTTCAGTAAGTGGATGTGATTCTGTTATTACAACAAATCTTTCGGTGAATTCAATTTTGACTTCAACTGTGAATGCACAAATCTGTTCTGGTGGAAATTATGTTTTACCGAATGGAACTTCGGTGAATGCAGCCGCAACTTACACGACAACATTAACTTCAGTAAGTGGATGTGATTCTGTTATCACAACTAACCTCTCTGTGAATTCAATCCTGACATCAACAGTCAATACTCAAATCTGTTCAGGCGGAAATTATGTTTTGCCAAATGGAACATCAGTGAATACAGCTGGAACTTATACTTCAACTTTAACAAGTGTGAATGGATGCGATTCAGTAATCACAACAATTTTAAATGTGGGAAGTCCTACAGCTTCAGAAACTCATATCGATGCGGCGTGCGGAATGGCAAATGCAAGCATTAATTTGAATGTAAGCGGTGGAATTTCTCCATACAATTATACCTGGAGCAATGGTGCAACCACAGCAAATATTTCGATGCTTTCTGCTAACAATTACTTAGTAACTGTAACTGATAATAATTCTTGCCAATCAATTTTAAGTGTAAATATTAATAATATCAATGGACCTGTTCTTACCGAAAATCATTTGAATTCATCTTGTGGAAACCCGAATGGCGCTGTTGATTTAACAGTAGCCGGTGGTGTTCCTCCAATGAATTTCATTTGGAGTAACGCAGCAGTAACCGAAGATATAAATAATATTCCACAAGGAATTTATAGTGTTACAGTTTCTGATGCTAACAATTGTGTTGCGTCATTAAATATTTCAATTGGTGGAAATAACATTCCTGCAGTTTCTGAAACACATATTGATGCAAGTTGTAACGGAAATAATGGGTCGGTTAATTTAACAGTTGGTGGAGGCGCTCCAATTTACACATACATCTGGAGCAATGGTATTACAACCGAAGATCAGCAAAATCTTTCTTCAGGAAATTACTTGGTAACTGTAACAGATGCCAATACCTGTAAGTCGATTTTGAGTGTGAACATTAGTAACCAGATTTCAACTCTTACTATTGGTGAAACGCATGTTGCTCCCGTTTGTGGTCAAAGTAATGGAAGTATTGATGTAACAGTTTCAGGTGGTGTAACTCCTTATGATTACGAGTGGGATAGTAATGCAACCACAGAAGATTTATCCGGAATTACTGCTGGCATTTATATCATTGAAGTTGTAGATGCGGTTGGTTGCCAGGCAACACTTCCTGTAGCAATAATTTGTGTCTCGGCTCCGCCATGTTTATTATCTGTTAGTGCGTCGGCAATAAATACTTCATGTTCAAATCCGAATTCAGGTGGAGCAAATCTTTTAATTACCAATTCTGTTTCATCATTATCTTATCTATGGTCAAATGGGCATACAACTCAAAATTTAAACAGTATTGTAGCCGGAAACTATTCGGTTACCGTCAACGATGCAATCGGATGCTCAGCAACAACGACTGTAAATGTGTTAAATACAAATGGTCCTTCTGTAATTGATAGTCATGCAAATACCTCATGCGGAAACAGTAATGGTTCCATTAGTTTGACTGTAGGTGGCGGAACTTCTCCTTACAATTATTTATGGACCAATGGATTTACAACTCAGAATTTAAATAATCTTTCAGCGGGAGATTATTTTGTAACCGTTGCTGATGCAAATAACTGTATTGCAACATTGCATGTTTATATAGAAAATTCTACTGCAACAACATTTATTGAATCACACGCAAATGCATCGTGCGGAAACAGCAATGGTTCAATTGACCTAACCGTTACAAGTGGAGTTGCTCCATACAGCTTTATTTGGAATTCAGGTGCTACTGCTGAAGATCCGATTAATATGTCAGCTGGAAATTATATTGTAACAGTTACAGATGCATTTGCATGTTCAGCTTCTGCTTCAATAACAATTTCAAATACAAACAGTCCTGTATTAAGTGAAACACATGTTGATGCAAGTTGCGGTAACTTTAATGGATCCATTAATTTAACAGTTAGTGGTGGTGCAAGTCCATACTCTTATCAATGGAATAATTTTGCTACCACTCAGGACATTACAAATCTGATGACCGGAAATTATGTGGTAACGGTAACCGATGCCAATAACTGTGTGGCAATTATGAGTGTGCTGATTGATAACTTAAGTGGTCCGTCATTAAATGTAAGCACAGCCAATCCAAGCTGCGGACAAAACAATGGCGCAATAGATTTACAAGTAAGTGGTGGAATACCTCCATATACATTCAATTGGATAAACGGGGCAACTACATCTACTCTTACCAATCTTGCTGCTGGTAATTATGCGGTAACAGTTTCTGATCAGAGTGGATGTTCGTTGTTTACTACCACTTCTTTGATTTTAACTTCGTCACCTTCAATAAATCTGAATTCAATTTCAAATGCAATTTGTGTTGGAAATGCAACAACAATTTCTGCAAGCGGTGCAACAACTTATGCATGGTCACCTTCAGCAGGATTAAATGTTACAACAGGGAATAATGTGGTTGCGAATCCTACTGTTACAACTACTTATTCAGTAACCGGAAGTACTGCCGGTGGTTGCAGCGCATCTTCAACCATTGTGATAACTGTTTCTGCAAGCCCGATAATTTCAGTAGTACCTACTACATCGTTTATATGTGCTGGTGGTTCAACTTCAATAACCGCAAGTGGCGCAACTTCTTATTCATGGTCGCCATCTGCAAGTTTATCATCAGTAACTTCGGCAACTGTAACCGCATCCCCAAACAATACAACTACTTATACTGTTACAGGAATTAGTAACGGATGCAGTGCACAGGCAACAACAGTTGTTAATTTAATTTCAGCAACTACAATTAATTTAAATACAATTGATACAGCAATTTGTCTTGGTAATTCTATAGTGATTACTGCATCGGGAAGTGGAACAAATTATACCTGGAGTCCTACAACCGGGTTGTCGTCAACAACCGGGAATTCTGTTTCGGCAAATCCAATTGCAACAACAGTTTACAATGTTGTTTCAACAAATGCAGGAGGTTGCAGTTCATCAGCAAATGTTTTAGTAAATGTAAATGCATTACCAAGTGTAAATGTTTCTTCAAACAACAATAGCATTTGCGCGGGTGGAACAGTAGTGATGAATGCAAGCGGAGCAGGAACTTATTCTTGGTCGCCATCAACAGGGTTGAATAGTAATTCGGGTACACAAGTAGTTGCAACGCCAAACAACACTATTACATACACAGTTACCGTAATTGATTTAGCAACCGGTTGTTCAGCTCAGGCAACAACTATTATTTCAATAATTGCTGCACCTGCTGTCACTGTTTCGGCATCATCAACAAGTATTTGTTCAGGTCAAAATACTATACTCACAGCAAGCGGAGCAAGTGCTTATGCATGGTATCCATCAACAGGATTGAGTGCAACCAATGGTATAAGTGTTATTGCACAACCTGATTCAAACATGACTTACATTGTTGTTGGTTCAGTTCCAACCGGATGCACTGATACTGCAAGCATTATCATAACTGTTGGAACACTGCCTGATATTATTGTGGATGTATTGCCTGATGAAGGTTGTGAACCATTGACAGTAACTTTTGATAATCATACAACAGGAGCAGCAACATTCAATTGGTCATTCGGCGATACTAATTCTTCAACCAATGTTAGTCCTGTTCATACTTACACTTCACAAGGAACTTATCCGGTATCATTTGTTGTAACAAGTGCAGCAGGTTGCTCTGACACATTGAGCAATCTCGCTACAATAAAAGTTCATCCAACACCTGTTGCTGATTTTACTGTGAATCCTGCGCTTGGAGTGGTAACTACAATTAATGATGCAACATTTACTTTCCTCAATCACTCCACCAATGCTACAAATTACAAATGGTTGTTTGGCGATGGAGCAACTGATACTTATATGAACACTTCACATACTTATCTTAACGCAGGAGAGTTTAATGTTACGCTTATTGCATCTGCCGATTATGATTGCGCTGATACACTAACGCTTTATCCGATTATGATTGTGGAAGATGGAACAGTATTTATTCCGAATGCTTTTACTCCGAATGGAGATGGAATGAATGATGTGTTCAATATTTTCGGAACAGGAATACAGCATTTCACACTTACAATTTTTGACCGGATAGGAGAGATGGTTTATCAGGGTGATGAAGCATCAGCAGGCTGGGATGCAACATTTAAAGGGCAACCTGTTAACCTCGGTGTGTTTGTTTATGTTGCCGATATTACTTACGACGATGGAACAAAAGCAAACAAGAAAGGTGATGTAACTGTGGTGAGATAGCTTTATTAAATTAAAAATTATCAATGAAAATTGAAAAAATATTGAATAGTTAAGAATTGATTTGTGCTGAATGAATTGAAGAGCCTGTATCCGACTGCTACCCCGGATATCAGGCTCTTTTAATTTTTGAATAATTATTTCTGTTGGATTTAAAAACGCCGACTTTTGATAACACAGTTAAAAATTAACAGCTACAAATATCATAATGATAATATCATTCAAGTGCTACATTCGTATGCATTATGAAAAATGATATTAAAAATTTACCATTCATTTTAAATAAATAGAGGATGAAAAAACTACTTTTTGTTTTTTTACTTACAACCGCTGTTAAATTTGATTATGCACAAGCGTGGTTACCGATGGGAGCCGGGACTTTAGGATATGTAAAAACTATTGCAGCCGATACTATCAATAATCGAATATTTGTTGGTGGACAATTTGATGCGATGGACACCTTACAACAAGTAGGTAATGCTGCAATATGGGATGGAGTAAAATGGAGTAGATTTATTCATGACGGGGGGACTACTGGCTTTACAGACTTAATTAGCAAAATGATAATTAAGGATAATTTTTTGTATTATTCACTTAGAATAGGAGTAGGAATTTATTCAATTTACCAATTAGACTTGAATAATTTCACATCACAATATATTAATCAATTTGATGGAGGAATAACTGATATGCTATTTTATCGTGATACCTTGTACGCATGTGGAGATTTCACCGGAATGATCTCAAAATATGATGGAGTTAATTGGATTTCAATTACTGATAACATGAGTTTAGGCAATGGTTGGGGATATGGCATAAGTGACATGGAAGTATATAACGACAAACTTTATGTAGCCGGAGATTTTGAAATAACCAGCCCGTGGCAAATGAAGGGTGCAGCCGCCTGGAACGGCACCATTTGGGAAGATATAGATTCAAACCTTACTGCTAATATTGGTGATTTTGGAGTTTTTTATAATGCGATAAAATCTTATCATGATAAGATTTATTTAGGAGGGTTATTTGATACCTCACATGGATGCCCTGGAAATGGTTTTCTCGTTCTTAATAATGGTCAGTGTGAAAATACGGGTCAGGATTTTTGGATAATTCAAACTATGACCCTTTTTAACGACAAATTATTTATTGGCGGTTCTCTCGAGAGTAATGGTGCCCCTTATGGTCATAGTATAATCATCTATAATGATACTACTTATCATATTGCATATTATGATAGCTTGTGTCCCGGAGGACCTATAAATTGCTTCGAAAGTATGAATAATGATTTATTTGTTGGGGGAGATTTTTCAATTGTTGACAATTTAAATTCTACAACTTATGCAAGGGCAATAGCTTTTCTTGATCCTGATACAATTATAAGTGGAATAAAGGAGAATTTAATAAAAGAAGAAAAAGAAGATATAAAAATTTACCCCAACCCTGCAAACGAAGAACTAACAATTAAGTGGCATGGTAGAGATGTAAAACTGAAAATAACTGATATGCTTGGCAGAGAAATAATTTCATATAAACCTAATTCAAATGCTGATCAGTTAACTATTACTGTTGCTGAATTACAGGCAGGTATTTATTTCTGTACTGTAATTAGTAGCAATGGAAAAATAACACGGAAGGTGGTGAAGGAGTAAAATCTTAATTTCAACGCTACCAAAATTTCATGTTGGCAACCTTTAATCTTCGGTTTGGAATATAGCGTGATGCCGTTATATTTGCCGTCCCAAAAAAGGAGTTACCATGTACGCAATAGTAGATATAGCCGGTCAGCAGTTTAAAGTGGAAAACGGAAACGAGATTTTCGTTCACCGTTTAGAAGGAGAACCAGGCGCTAAATTAGAATTTGAAAAAGTGATGCTTACCGGCGATGCAGCCAAAATAAATATCGGCACACCGTATTTAAGCACTAAAGTTTCAGCAACCATTATTGAGCACATGCGCGGCGATAAAGTGCTGGTGTTTAAAAAGAACAAGCGCAAAGGATACCGCAAACTGAATGGTCACCGTCAGGATTTGACCAAGATTAAAATTGAAACCATTAAATAATTAAGAACTTAACATGGCACATAAAAAAGGTGAAGGAAGTACCCAGAATGGCCGGGATAGTCACGGTCAACGGAGGGGAGTAAAAATATACGGCGGTCAAAGTGCAGAGCCGGGCAACATTATTGTTCGCCAGCGTGGCACTCAGTTCTGGCCGGGTAAAGGCACGATGATGGGAAAAGATTTTACCATTTTCGCAGTTGAATCAGGTAAGGTTGAATTTAAAATGAAAGCCAAGGAGCGTCAGTTCATCAACATCATTCCTGTTGCTGTTGCAACTACTGAAGTATAACATTTTTTTAAATAATAATAGAAACCCTGTTCATGAAAATGGATGGGGTTTTTTGTTGAAGGAATGGAACGCAGATTGTTATGATTTTTATGATTTTCACTGAAGAAATTTTTAATGAATCTAATAAACAAGTGTTTCAACTATTCATCATATACGATGATATCTAATGATGATAAAATGATTTGTAATTCTTTCTTCAACTGCCATATATCCAATAACATTGCTGCATGATTAAGAAGAAGAAAAATTCTTCCTTAAAAAAAATACTGATTTCGTTTGCTGTGCTTGCTTTCTTTTCATTGGTTGGAATGGGAGTATCGTTGTATCAGAAAATATATTCGCCCAATGTTATTGGCAATGAAGACAAACGGTTTCTATATATTCCAACAGGCACCACTTTCAGTCAGCTCGTTTCAATCATTATGGAAAATAAATTTGTATTGAACACCGAAACTTTCAGATGGGTTGCCGAGCAAATGAGTTTGCCTGAACATATTATTCCCGGACGCTACGAGGTAAGACCGGGCATGAGCAATTTTGCATTGGTGAAACTATTGCGGAGCGGAAAACAAAATCCGGTGAAAATTGTCATCAACAAATTCAGAACACCGGAAGAGTTTGCGCTATTCATTTCCACCAAACTGGAAATTGATGAAAAAGTTTTTATCGAATTGTTAAATGATGAAGCAATACTTGCAAAATTTGGTTTCACACCATCAACCGTATTGTGTTGTTTCATTCCGAACACTTATGAATTTTACTGGAACACTTCACCCGAAAAATTTATGGTGCGGATGAAAAAAGAATATGATTTATTCTGGAACGAAAACAGAAAACAAGAAGCAGCACATTTAGGAATTTCGGTAAACGATGTATGTACACTCGCATCAATATTGGAAGAAGAAACAAATCGCAATGATGAGAAGCCTACAATTGCTTCAGTCTATCTCAATCGCCTGAATAAAGGAATGTTGTTACAAGCCGACCCGACCATAAAATATGCGATGGGCGATTTCACCATAAAACGGGTGACAGGTTTTTACATTGACGAAACAAAAAATTCGCCTTACAATACTTACCGCAAACAAGGATTACCTCCCGGACCAATTTGTACACCATCTGTTGCAAGTATTGAATCAGTATTGCAACCGGCACAAACTGATTATTTATATTTTTGCGCGAGCGTGAATAAACCGAACTATCATGATTTTGCAAGTACTTATTCAGAGCATCAGAAAAATGCAAGATTGTATCAGCAGTATTTAAATAAACGGGGGATTCATTAAATGAAATTATTTTTCCATTAGTATTGAAGTCTTGATAGCCCTGATAAAAACATACAGAGATAAATTTATAGAGCGAACAAAGCATTGGAGTCTTCCGGGTTTTGATGGTCAGAGTATTTATGATGTATTCAGTTTTCTGTTTAAAGAATTTCAACGCGATGCCATTAATGTAAGGGCAGGGGCGGTGGCTTATAGTTTTATGCTCTCGCTGTTTCCGGCAATGATGATAATCTTCAGCATTATACCATACATTCCAATTCAGGCATACAGAGATACACTGATGACAAGTTTGCAACAGTTTTTGCCACACAATGCTTACCAGGCAATTTATACTACGATATATGATATTATAAATCACCAACGAACAGGTGTGTTATCCATAGGAATTATTCTCGCACTTTATTACAGCAGCACCGGAGTTATCGGACTTATAAATTCGTTTGATAAAGTTTATCCTTCATTCCGGCAACGCAATTTCTGGATGAAAACATTGGTGAGTTTTAAAATCACCATTTTTCTTTTTCTGTTATTAATTCTTTCAGTTGTATTGATTGTTGCCGGAGAATTTGTAATTCAATTCATCATGAATTGGCTGGGAGTTGAAGGTGCAATTGCGTATTTCTTTTTGGCATCAATAAAATGGTTAATTATTGTTCTGCTTTTTTATTTCAGCATAAGTATGATTTATTATTATGCGCCCGCCATGCACCGCCGGTTCCGGTTTTTTTCTGCAGGTTCAACCGTTGCTTCCTTTTTAAGTATTCTTACATCGTTGGGATTTTCCTTTTTCATCAATAATTTTAGTAACTACAATAAATTATATGGTTCTATTGGAACATTAATAGTAATCATGTTGTGGCTCTATTATAATTCACTTATTTTGTTAATAGGTTTTGAATTGAATGCCAGTATTGAAATTAATAAGCATCTTAAAAATGAAACGCAATCTGAAATTGATATTGAATAAATTATTTTCTTGTTTTTTTTTCCTTTTAATATTGAAATCAAGTGTGTGTTTTTCACAAACTGATTCCAGTAAAATTTTTAAAACCATACTTGTAAAAATCACTATTGACAGTGCTGAAACGAATTATGCTGTAAATCCTTATCTATATGGCTTTTCAACTGAAAATATTTTCGCTGAAATAAAAAATGTTGCTGATACATCATTTGTCAATCAAATAAAAAAAATAAACCCTGTAGTATTAAGATGGCCCGGTGGTATGCTATCCAACTTTTATCATTCATCGGGAAACGGATATGGTTTAAAGAAAAATGAAATTGCAGGGATTTATCTTCAATACGCGCAACAATTGGAATCACAGGGAATATTTGCAACACAAGCAAGGTTGAATCATTCCTATCAGCAGGACTTTTTAGGGCTTGCACAAAAACTAAATACGAAGGTTTTAATTACCGCAAATATTTTAACTGGTACTCCGGAAGAGTTATTGGACCAGCTAAATTATTTTAACGACAATAACATTGAAGTGGCAGGAGTAGAGTTGGGTGATGAAATGTATATGAATATTTACCGTGCTGTTTTTCCTTATCCTGGAAGTTATATTTCGAAAGCTGAAACCTTTGTTATTGCCATAAAAAAATATTTCCCGAACATAAAAATTGGAGCCTGTGCAGCTCCCAATCCAAGGCTGAGCGATTTGGATGGAACGGCAGCGGGTGAGTTTGTTTATTTCAGAGCATGGAACGATGCATTGTCAAAATCACATTTTTTTGATGCCGTAGTAATTCATTCCTATACACCAATTCAGATCATTCCAAATCAATCTGTTGATTCTGTTTTTCAACGAGCAATTATTGAAGAGAAAAAAACTTTTTCAAAAAGTGGAGTAATGGTGCAGTCGCTCGATTATTTTAAAGAGGAATTTCCAAAATCAAAAATCTGGATTACAGAATGGAACCTTGCCATCAGAAGTACAAATAGTTATTTTTTAAATACACTTTACCAAGCAATGTATATAGGTTCTTATATAAATTTTATCAATCAATTTAATAGACTTAATAAGAATCCGGTAGAGATGGCCATATTTCAAAGCCTAGCAACCGGAGGTGTTTACAATCATTTTGGAGTCATTGATTTAAAAGCTGAAAAAGAAAAATCACAGTCATTGATTATTAAACGAACTCCATGGTATGCGTTTAAAAATATTAATCAATTGTATTCCGGGAACTATTTTTTACATACCAGTTCAGTGAATACCGATTTAAAGCTTGATGTATTTGCTTATCGCGATACATCTACAAACGAAATTCTATTAGCATGGATGAATTACAGCGCTAAAGAATTTAAAATTGATTCTTTGATGTTTAAACAAATTAATTACTCAGGCAGTAATGCTACAATTGATTACTTAAAAGGAAATCTTCAAGACAGTTATGGATGGACACGATTTTCGCGTAACAGTTACAACACAGCACCCATTGAAAAATCAGAACAAAAAAAATTATCGGATTGGGTTTTCCCTCCATTTGGAATGGGAACAATACGCATTAAGCAATAAACTCCGACAAAATAACTTTATTAATCGACAATAGATTTTTTATAAAAGGGTTTGTAAAATATCTTCGGCAACAGAAAAACAAGCATTATGAAAAAATTAGTCTTTACCGCTACACTCTTCTCTTTAGCAATTGGTGCAAATGCACAAATGAAAAGTAAGTATACCAATGTAACTTCATTCGGAGGCCACGATGGTACAATTGACATGCGCGTTGAAGGTGGAAACCCACCATATTCTTATTTATGGAATGATGGTTCAACTGCCGAAGACCGCACCGAATTAAAAAGCGGAGCTTACACAGTTTTAATATCTGATCAATCAGGTTGCGCTGTTACTGCAAGCTTTAATATCACCCAACCTGAACAGTTTTCTAGCCCATCTAATTCAGTAAATCGATTCACTTCACAAATTGATGTGTTTCCAAACCCAACAGAAGGTTTAGTTAACATTCATTTCACCGGAGATAATGCAAACAGTTTTTTAATTCGTGTAACCGATGCAAGTGGTCGCCTAGTAAGCGAAAAACAATTTGGAAAATTCAGTGGTCAGCTAACTGAAAAAATTGATCTCACCAAGCAGTCAAAAGGAATTTATATGGTTGAGGTTATTACTGAAAGAGAATCCTACAATACGAAAGTTGTGCTTCAATAATTTTTCACTCGTCTCTTTTAGTTCTTCACTAAAAATCACATTCCCATTTTCGATAATTGGTCCATCGTCATTTCGGTGTATCCTGATTCTGGAACCACAAACATATCGTCACTCACAGGTTTAAAATCAATTGAAGTACAACTCATTGTCATGGTGTTTCCTTTTTGTTCCATGGTATATTCCATCAACACACCATCAATTTTTGAGTAAGGTCCATCATAAGTTGAGGTAGTTGCGCGCTTAAGATCGCTTGTGAAATACGCATAAAAAGATTTTCCGTCCTTAGTTTTTATAATGGCTTTTTTACAATTGTATCCGGCAATCACTTTCGTATCTTCAGTTACTATAACGGAATAACTATCCGGATTTAATTTTTTGCTGTCATATTGTTTTTTATCCATTGTCATTTTCATCTTTTGCCCCATCATATCCATCAGCATCACAAATTTATTATCGTCCAATCTTACGGTTCTTGTTTTAATCATTCCCATATCCATTACCGAAGCGAATTTGTCGTTCTTAATATAGATGCTGAGCATCATATTCTGCATCATTGCCTGCGCTTGTGGGTCAGTTACACCACTCACACTTACTTTATATGTTATACTTCCTTCAGTAAAAACCTTTTGTGCGAAGGATGATTGTGCTGTTACAAAAAGAAGTGCAGCAAGAATTGTTTTAATCCGGTTCATGTTTTTTGATTTAATGTGTATGTAAAATTAATTGTTGAGTTTACCACTTCAAATTTTCTTTATTTAAAAATGCGGCTATTCCTTTTTTGCAATCTTCTGTTCCGCGAGCTTTTGCATTCATCTCTGCGGCATAACTCAATGCTTTCTCCAATGAAAGTTCCTGCACTTTGCCAATCATTTCTTTTGTTGTTGAAAGAGATTGAGCTGAAGTTTCGTTGCAAAGTGTTGTTGCAAATTCTTTAACCTTTAAATCAATTTCTTCTTTTGAAAAAACTGAATTCACCAATCCAAATTGAACAGCTTGTGATACATCAATCAATTTCCCGGTGAGTAAAAGTTCTTTTGCTTTTGCCTCACCGATTTTCCGTAACAAGAAAATTAGAACGATTGCTGGAACAAAACCAATCTTCACTTCAGTATATCCAAACTTTGCTTCCGGTATTGAAAAAGTGAAATCGCAAACAGTGGCTAATCCGCAACCTCCAGCAATAGCAGCTCCTTCAACCTGCGCAATAATAATTTTCGGGTGTGTGTATATCTGTTCAAATAATTCTTTCAGGAGAATACTATCAGCTAAATTTTCTTCGTATGAATTTTTTTGCAGTATTTGTAAATGTTCCAAGTCAGCACCTGCACTGAAAACTGTTCCGCTGCTTTTAATTACAATCACTTTTGCTTCATCATCATTCTTTGCTTTTGTTAATGCATTTTTCAACGCACTGATCATTTCAGGATTCAATGCATTCCGTTTATCAGGTCGGTTAAGCGTGAAGTAAGCAATTCGGTTTTCTGTATGATATAAAACTAGATTATCCATTATTAAAATTCTTTAATCCACGGACCATCAATTGGTAAGTAGTGAAGTGGTAAACTTAAAGAAGCACATTCATTTTTTAATGATTTGAAATTAAAGTTTTTTACATCGCTGTCGGCAATCCATTTTTCTGGGAAGAAATTCTTTTTTATTTCAGAAGCTTTTGTTAATGAAAATTTCCCGATTACAAAATCAACGAATAATTTTTTTGTTGCAAATGGGAAATCAGTATTGATTAAAACTCCTTTCATTCCAATGAATGAAATAAATTTTCCATAGCTGTGAAATTTTTCCCAGCTTAGTGACGATGTATCGTTGATGCTTTTAATGGGAATGATTTGTAAATTGGAAACAGGAGTGTGTTTTAAAAAACTGCTGGTATATTGACTGAAGTAGGCATCGTTTATTAAAGTATCATCAGCAATCATTATCGCATTATCCTTTTCTCTGAAAATATATACATCGCCTTTTCCAAAGTGAAGAAACAGCATTTGCTTTTTTGAGAGGTAATTTATGTTGTCATAAGTATTTATTAAAATTACAATCATCATTGCTGATAAACTGTAAATAATTTTTCGTGGAATTTTTCTTTCAATAAAATCAGAAAAGAAAATCAAAGCAAGTGCTGTGAGAATTAAACTTATAATCCCGAATGAAGGAATATTTATGGTTGAGAATGAAAATGATTGCACCCAGTTAATGTATTCATCTAATAGTTGAGTGGCTGATTTTAACAGTTCACCTGCGTATTGTGCAACCACAACAAAAGGAGAGAGAATAAATAAAATTAATCCCCCATAAAGTATTCCGGTGGAGAGTGGAACACCTATCACATTAGCTACAAGAAATAGCAATGGAAACTGATTGAAATAGAAAAGTGTGAGAGGTAAAACTCCCAATTGCGCAGCCATACTCACACTGCACATTCGCCATACTAATTGCAACAAAGGATTTCGCCACTCAATCATCTGACTGAAATTTCGTTCCCATAATGCGATTCCAACTAGCGCCGAAAATGATAACTGAAACCCTGCATCAATAAATGTGAATGGAGAAATCAACAGAATTAAAAATGCAGATGAACAAAGCGAATCAATAATATCCATTCGCCGTTTCAGGTTTCTCCCTACAATTAATAAACTAATCATTGCAGCAGCTCTGACTATTGAGCCACCCAAACCTGTAATCATCGCGAACAACCAGATTAGGCAAACAATTATTATGACTTTTATAATTTTTGTGGTTGCATTTCTATTGAGGAATTTCAATAGGAATTCTAACAGCATGTAAAGCAAACCAACATGCATTCCGGAAACAGCAAGTATATGAATGACACCGGCTGACGAAAATGATTGAACAATATCCTGCGTTACCTCATCACGATATCCAACTGTGAGCGCGGAAACAACTGCGGCTTCTTTTGGTGAGTTAACATATTTTTTAATACATTTCACACACCTGTCGCGCAGGGTATAGGCAATTCTTAATAATGTGTATCCATCATTTTCATTCAGTGGAATGAATTCTTTCTCTCGAAGAAAAATACTGAAATGAATATTCATTTTATCGAGATAACCTTTGTAATCATATTGATATGGAATATCCGGCGCATCCAATCCTGATGGTTTGTTTTTCACCAAAACCAAATCACCATAATGAAATTTCATTGACTGATTGGTGATGCTGAAATAAGCGACCGCATTTCCTGATGCTTTATGAAACTGATTTTGATTACCGGCTTGCTCGGCCTGCACCACGCAACGAACAAATTTTTCTTTGAAAACCGGAGGCTGATTAATTTTTACAATGAGGTAATTTTCCCTTTTATAATTGATAAAATGATTCGCGTGATGCAAATCATACGCATCAGAAAATAGTGCGAAGCCCGCAACAAACAAAAACACATTCACACTTAAACCATATGCCCAAGCATAACGAATAGTGTACAAATATTTTTTATGAATGAGAAAATAAACTATCGCCAATAAAAACAACGAAGGAATCAACAGACAAACAGGAAAATTTATTCCGCTGATATAAGCGACAAGCATACCACCTGCAAATGGAAGAATGAGTTTAAGAAATATCCGTTGCTTGTTCTGATGCATCGAAGAAATATTCTTCGAACAATGTAAACAGAAAAGGAAAAACTAAAACGAAAATTATTTTTTCATTCTGTCTCTCTGTGCAGCTTTTTGTTTTTTCTGCATGTCTTCAAGTCGCGCCATAAACCCCGATTTTTTCGGAGTCTTCTTTTTGTTTTCCTGAATTTGTGCGTGAATGGCTTTTTCGTCAATCATGTATTTCTGAACTCCCCATTGCATAATGATGGAGAAAAGATTGAACAGAAAATAATAGTAAGTTAGGGCAGCAGGCAGATTATTAAATATTCCGAGCAGCATGACAGGAAAAATGTATTGCATCCATTTCATTTGGCCGGTTACATTGTTCATCTGGCTGGTGTATATGGCCATGATGATTTGTGTTGCGGTCATGAGTAGAGTGAAGAGACTGACATGGTCGCCATAAAACGGCAATGAAAAATGATTCGGAAAATTGAAGACACTATCATAAGACGATAAATCTTTTGCCCAAAGAAATGGTTGCATGCGCAACTCAATTGCATTGGGGAACAAGCTGTACATGGCGGTAAGAATAGGAATTTGAATAAGCAGAGGCAAGCAGCCGCCCAATGGATTTACTCCGGCTTTACCAAACAATTTCATTTGTTCTTGTCCGAATTTTCCCTGGTCGTCTTTGTATTTTTCTTTTAACTCATCAATCTCAGGTTTCAACACTTTCATTTTTGCGGCCGATACCATTGACTTGTAAGTAAGTGGTAGGGTGATTCCGCGAATGAGCAGTGTCATTATCAGAATAATGATTCCGTAGTTACCGATAAAATCATTTAACAAGTTGAATAACGGAAGAATAAAATATTTGTTGATAGGTGTGGCAAACCATGAAAAGATTCCCCAGCCAAGCGGCACAATCTGTTCCAATCCTATTCCGAATTTGCGAAGACTTTGATAATGGTTAGGCCCGAAATAAAAATTCATGGCATACGAATTTTCTTTGTTGTGGATGTATGGCATAACCAATTCGGCGGTCATGGTTTTTACATACACTTTACCGGTATCGAGTGTGACTTTTGTGTTTCCCTGTTCAAAAATTTTAGGAGCAATAATGGCTGAATTAAAGAAGTGTTGTTTGAAAGAAATCCATTCCAATGCAGCAGGAAATTTTTCGGTTGATTCGGCAGTAAGTGAAAGACTGCTTGCATTTTCATTTGGATACTTGAAATAAACAGTAGAATAATTTTTATTGTCGGTGATGGTGTGCTCGCCGTTTAACAAACGCTGTTTCCAAAGCAGCGTTATAAACTGATTGTTCTGAGTGATGATACTATCCAGACCTTTTAGGTTTAAGTTGTAACCAATCATGTATGAACCCGGGCGAATGGTATAGGACTGTTCAATGTATTTATCAGCACTGAGGTATGCACGGTACTGAATGCTTGATGAATCTTTACCTGTTACTAAAACAGATTTATTTTCTGTTTTAAAATAGATGTCGCTTGTATTTATCTGGTTGGTGCCTGAAAAGAATACATATGAAAATTCAGAACTTGAACTTTCAAACAGCACCATGTTTTTTCCTTCGTGAGTTTTATATTTTTTTAATTCAACGGAATAAACTCTCCCTCCTTTATTTGTTAATGTAACTTTCAGCACATCATTTTCAAGTGTCAGAAAATCTTCGTGTGTGTTGGTGCTGTCAGAAAAATATCCTGCATTTACAACTGCAACTTTTTGTTTGGTTGTATCAGTTGCCGATAGTTCTGAATTATTTTTTTGTACACCCGCTGATTTGGCTGTTTCTTCTTTTTGCGTTTTCTGATTCACCAGTTCAATTGAATCCTGAACATGCTTCTGAAGAGCTAATTGTTCCTTTGATGGTTGGTTGTAAATACTCCAGGTCAATAACAAAGCACCAATCAGCACCATGCCGATAATCGTATTCTTATCCATTTAATTTTTTAACTTCTTTTTTTAATAAGGGGCGCAAACCTATGAATAAACAGATACATTTTCGGTTCGGTTATTCAAGCTATTCAAAGGCTTTTGTTTATGCTCCTTTGCCGCCTGCACAAACCGCATAAACAGCGGATGCGGATTATCAACAGTACTTTTTAATTCGGGATGAAACTGCACGCCAATAAAGTATGGATGTTTTTTTAACTCAACAATTTCAACCAAACCACTTTCTGTATTAGTTCCCGTCATCATCAATCCTGCATTTTCAAAATCAGCAACATATTTATTATTCATTTCCCAACGATGGCGGTGCCGTTCAGTAATATCAGTGTTGTTATAAGCTGCATACGACTTCGAACTTTTTTTAATGTGGCAATTGTATGAACCCAAGCGCATTGTAGCACCCTTCGCAGTAATTTTCTTTTGCTCTTCCATTAAATCAATCACCGGATAAGGAGTGTTCGGGTCGCACTCAGTAGTGTTTGCTTCCTTCCAACCCAAAACATTTCGTGCAAACTCCACCACACAAGCTTGCATGCCCAAACAAATTCCGAAGAATGGAATATTGTTTTCACGAACATATTTTATGGCAGCTAACTTTCCTTCAAAACCTCTTTCACCAAATCCAGGAGCCACCAATACACCATCTAACTTACCAAGCAAGTGTTGAACATTAGCTTCATTCACATGCTCAGCCGGAATAAAATCAATGTTCACTTTTGTTTCGTTGTAGGCACCCGCGTGAATGAATGATTCGAGAATGGATTTATAAGCATCCTGCAACTCCACATATTTTCCAACCAACCCGATGCGAACATCCGATGTCGGGTTTTTCAGTTTGCCTAAAAACTCTTTCCACTTTTCAAGATGAGGTTCTTCCTTCGAAATCAGTTTCAGTTTTCCCATCACTGTTTTATCCAATTTCTCTTTCAGCATCAACAGCGGAACATCATAAATAGAATCGGCATCAATACTTTCAACCACCGCATTGGTAGTTACATTACAGAACAGCGCAACCTTTCGGCGCAACTCAGCATTCAACGGATACTCCGTGCGGCAAACTAAAATATCAGGTTGCACTCCCAACTCCAATAATTCCTTAACCGAGTGCTGCGTAGGTTTTGTTTTTAATTCTTTCGCGGCTTTTAAATAAGGAATGAGTGTCAAATGAATCACTAAGCAAGTGCTGCTTCCCAATTCCCATTTTATCTGTCGCACTGCTTCTATATAGGGTAGTGATTCAATATCACCAACAGTTCCACCTATTTCAGTAATAACAATGTCAAAATTTCCCTGGTCGCCGAGCAACATCATGCGCCTTTTTATTTCATCGGTAATGTGCGGAACCACCTGCACCGTTTTCCCAAGGTAAGCACCTTCGCGCTCCTTGTTAATCACAGTTTGATATATGCGCCCTGTAGTTACATTGTTTGCCTGCGAAGTGGGCGTGTTTAAAAAACGCTCGTAGTGCCCAAGGTCTAAATCAGTTTCCGCACCATCATCAGTCACATAACATTCGCCGTGCTCGTACGGATTAAGTGTGCCCGGGTCAACATTAATGTAAGGGTCAAATTTTTGAATCGTAACAGTAAATCCACGGGCTTGTAACAACTTGGCGAGCGAAGCCGAAATGATTCCTTTTCCTAATGAAGAAGTAACGCCCCCCGTAACAAAAATATATTTAGTCATGCGTAAGTGTAATTATTAGTTACGGGCTTCAAAGGTAAACGAAACCAACAATACTTTTTGCCGGACTTTAAATTATTGTTATAAAAAACTTGATTAGGATATTTTCCTTTGGGAAAAGACAGTTAGTAAATATTAATTGTAAATTTTATTGCTTAGTAATTTCGCTTGTATAAATAATTCTTCCAGCTTCATCAAGAACATTGATATAATAAATTCCGGAAATAAAATTGTTAATGTTTATAGAGTTTTCAAGTTTTGAATATGCTTTATGATAAAACACATACTGACCAGAATTATTATTTATTGTTATCAATAATTTTTTAGATAAAAAAGCAGGGGAAATCAGCTTAATAAAATCTGTTGCAGGATTTGGATAAGTTGAAAAAATAAATTTTTCATTTTCAACCTCTCCAATTGCAAGTTCAAAACATCCAAACGAAGGTTCTAAAATATATGTTCCGTTCTCCCAGTAACATAACAGTTGAACAAAAGGGGCTTCTTGCGGTGTATTAAAAGGCGCAGAACGATATCCAGAAAAGCCTAATTTACTTCCGATGCCTTCAATAATATAATTATTATCATCTTGAAATCCCCAAATCGGTTCTATCGCATTTGAAGATTGAATTTTAAATCTTCTTCGTGTATCAACTAAAGTTTGAATGGTATCAATTTGAGTAACGACTGAATACAATGTGTCATTATTTGAACCACAACAATATTTTAATAAAGTATCGCCGATTGATAATCCAAAACTATAAAACAAATAATCAGGGGCAATTCCAACAAAAGAAGGTTGAAAAAAAATCTTTCTCAACGAATCCTCCCTAAAAAAATCCAGTTAAATATGGAGCATAATTAGTATCGTAAGGTGAAGTGTAAAATTTATTATAAGTTTTTCCGTTTATTATTGAATCTCCATTTAAAATATTATAAGTTATGGAAATAAAATTAGGGTAAAATCCTTCTGCTTCAACCCAAAAAGCATATCCTACTGGAAATGGATGATAAGTATAAACCTGTGCATTTACTTTTAAAGAAAAAATTAATAAGAAAATAATTAAAGTTTTTTCATTTATAAAAAAATATTTCTTCGCCTCGGTTCATGTATTTTTGAATCATAATTTTTATTTAAACATGTTGCAAGGTAATATTCCAATCTCCTATTCAAACAAAAAATACAACCCAACAAATAAAATAAGAATGGCAATTGGAGTAATGCCATAAAGAAAAACAGAAAACATAACCGGAACAGGATTAAGAATGGCAAGCAGGCAAGATAAAAATCCCATCACGGCACCAACAATCACACAAGTAATTCCAATAGAATGCTTACCTGCATTTTTTATTTTTTTATAAGCTCTGATACCCGCAGCAATTTCATCTTCATTAAATCCTGCTTCATATAATTCCATTTCAATTTCATTTACAGGAATATGTTCCTCCACCCAATATTTAATTCTCAAATCATCCACAACTTTATTTTCATTCATAAAATAATTTTTTTGTCAAAAATTTTCGCATCAGTTCCCTTCTCCTTAGGAGAAGGGTTAGGGATGAGGCTTTTTTCGCGTCCATTCCCCTCTCAAAAATAAAATCCTTGGCCATTATTCCTTCTCCATTTTTGGAGAAGGTGCTGAAAACGGATGAGGAGAGAGAGGTGTTAAGTTTTGAGGTTTCAATTCCCTGCATAAATCCAAACATCATAAGTGTAAGTAATGTCTTTCTTTTGGTTACCTGAAAGTTCAATGTTCCATTCCGAAGAAGTATTCGGATTCAGTCCTGTAAATTTTCCGGGCTTGGTAATTACACCACTATCCGATACTTCAGTTATCTCACCCATAATTGCCTTGGTTACATTGAGCGTAATGTTTTTATCCTGCAGATTTTCTAAATGAACAGTTCCCTTGATGGTGACTTTACGATACTGCGCGTTATTAAATTTCTTTAAATTATCAGAGCGGCTCAGTTCCGTTTCATCGCCTTTCACCTGCACATCCACCGCTTTACTCAGTTGCACTTTTACTTTACTTCCCTTCGGCGTATATTTTATCTGATCTTGCGCCAGCGGATTTAATTTTTCATCCTGCACAAAAACCGGTGCAGTAGTAAAAGGAAAATTAGTAGAGTTGGTAATCCGCAAACTGTGATACACATCAAAATACCGGCCATCATTTTTCTGAATGCTTTGAGTGGAATAAAAATTTACATAATCATTAATGTTCACTTCATACAAATCTTCATAAGGAATGGTGGATGAAAAAATACTGAACGATGACTTCGTGTTTTTCGGAAGAGAAACTTTTCCGAGTTTATAGATATATAAATCATTGGTCTTTTCACCTTCAGTATTGTAAGTGTAATTCAAATCACCGGCATATCCATCGTAACTTTTTTCTTCCGACACTGCTGAATTATCATACATCATCATAGGGGCAGATTGCTGCGACATTGCGCCATAATTGTAAACCGGATTAACAGTATAACCACCTGTTCCTCCGGTGAAATAATCATTTGCAATCGGGTCTATGGTTGTTCCATAAAGCATTTGTGGTTTACCAACCGTAAGCACCACATCAGCATTTGAAATTCCTTCAGCATAATTTTCAATCAATGCTTTCATCTCCAATTGTAATTTCCCTGCTTCACTCAATCTAATACTATAAGATGGTAACCATTGTATTCCTGAACTCATATAAGAAAGTAAAATGGGTTCGTCAGTTACAGTTTGTTTAAAATAAACTTTTGCAATTCGCATGGTTGAGTCAGTGGTGAATTTCAAATTCTCTTTTTCCTTTAGGCTGAATTCAAGAATGTTCTGCATATTAATAAAGAGTGGTAACCCTGAACTGCTTTCCAATTTCAGCATGTTAAACAAAAAATCTTTTATCACACCTTCAGCAGTTCTTACTGTACCATTTTGCCCGAATGTGTAAGTGATGGTTGCCTGTTTTCCTTTATTTGCAATTATATAATCATTAAGTGAAAAAGTTTTTTTTGAAACCTTAACAGTATCGGTCAACACATCAATTCGGTTTATCTTGTTATCCTTAGTAGTGTAAATCCAGTAAGTGCTTTGCAGCGGACTAGGAGGAACCGGAAACTTGGCAACATCGCCACTTGCTTTTGCTTCCTTTGCAATAAAGTAAGTTCCGTTCTTAAAAATATTTACCTGCAATGCTTTCAACTCATTGGTTTGAGCGAAAGCGGATTGATAAATAAATGAACCCACAATACCAAGAACTGTTGTGAGTGAGATGATGAACTTTTTATTCATGATTTGAATTTGTTTAGTGCAAAGAGAAATTTAAAAATCTATTCCACAAAAATCAGAATAAAATATTAAAGCCACAGATTCACAGATTAATTGGTCAAAGTTTTTTTTGAAAAGAATTTTTGACATTGCTGATAAAAAAATTACACAGAACAGAATAACAGATTGAATAAAAATAATTCTGCGAATCTGTGGCTTCGGAAAATCCAAACATCTTTCTTACTTCGTAAATGATTGCAAACAATTTACAAATGATAAAATTAAAATTTCTACCGGCGCTGTTGATGCTCATGAGCATACTGCCTGCCTGCGCTCAAACACAAACCACCGAACAACAAAACAAAAACGCAATGGAAAACAAAAATCAAAAACCTGAAGTTGTAGTGAACAAAGAGGAACTGAAACAAAAATTATCGGAAGAACAATATGCTGTAACGCAAATGTGCAGCACCGAACCACCTTTTAAAAACAAGTACTGGGATAATCACATAACAGGAATGTATTACTGCGTTGTTTGCAATTCGCCCTTGTTTAATTCCAATACCAAGTTTGATTCAGGCACCGGATGGCCAAGTTTTTTTAAACCGGTAAGTGATTCATCCATCATCGAAATAAAAGATACTGCTTACGGAATGGTGCGTACCGAAATTCAATGTGCGAAATGTCACTCTCACTTAGGTCATGTGTTTGACGATGGTCCACGACCAACCGGTTTGCGCTACTGCATGAACTCTGCCTCACTCAATTTTATTCCTGATGTAGTAGGGGAGAAGTAACAATTAAAATTCATTTCGTTGGAAACACGAACAGAAATAAAATGAAAAACCACACTCAATGCTTGAGCGTGGTTTTCTTTTGTAAAAATATTTTTTCTAATCCACAAACTTATATCCAACACCTCTGATAGAAAAAAAGTGTTTTGGATTGCGTGAATCTTTTTCGAAGTATCTGCGGAATGCAAGAATGAAATTGTCTATGGTTCGTGTGCTAGGTGTAACATCATAACCCCATGCAGTTTGTAAAATATGTTGACGAGATACTACTTGATTCTTTCGATCAATTAATAATTTTAAGAGCGCGGCTTCTTTTTGAGTGAGTTGAATTTTTTTACCACTTGTTCCTTTTGCTGTGAAGGTTTTAAAATCAACCATGCAATTTCCAAATTCTACAGTAGCCGATTTTCTATCCTTGCTTGTTCCTTTCAAACTGTGCTTCACCAATATTTTTACACGAAGTAATAATTCTTCAAGGTTAAATGGTTTGGTGAGGTAATCATCAGCTCCTAATTTTAATCCCATCACTTTGTCTTCATGCGTATCTTTTGCAGTGAGAAATAAAATGGGAGTTTCAGAATCTGATATTCTTATTTTTTCGCAAACCTGAAAACCATCCATCTCAGGCATCATCACATCGAGAATGATTAAATTAAATCGCTGCTCTTTAAAAACTTTCAATGCTTCCAAACCATTGGTGGCTATTACCACTTCGTAATCTTCCATTTCAAGATTCATGCGAATGGCATCGAGTAAACTCTTCTCGTCTTCAACAACTAAAATTCTGTTAAGCATGTGATGTTGATTTAAGGGTGAACAAAAAATTTTATCAAACTGATTATGTCAATTGTGCTTTTGGTAAACTGATTTCAAACACGGTTCCTTTCGGCGAATTATTTTTTACTTCCACTTTTCCTTTCAGTAATTTCAGTAACTCTTTCACCATGTACAATCCAAGTCCGGTTCCGGTTGTGCTTCGTGTGTCTTCATTTCCTACTCTGTAAAACTTGCTGAATATTTTTTGCTTTTCAGCATCCGGAATTCCGTATCCATCATCAGCAACTGCAAGCACCACTTCATTTACATCTTCATACAAATGACAATGAATTGTAGCTCCATCGGGGGTATATTTAATGGCGTTGTCAATCAGATTGTTTACGATGGTTTGTAAAGCAAGCGTATCGCCACTCACCAATAAATTCGGTTGAATATTGAATTCAATTTTTTTTCGTGAAGAATAAACCATACTCGACTTACTGAAAATTTCGTCGGTGATATCAGAAATATTACACAACTCAAAAGATGGCTGGTAAGTGTGGTCTTCAATTCGTGCGGAGAGTAAAAGATTGTCAACTAAAATTTTTAATCGCTCCACATCATTCAAACTGTTTGATATCAGTTTGAAATATTTTTCATCATCCAGTTTGTTGCGTTTCATTAATGTTTGCAATGAAAGCTTGGTAGATGATAATGGGCTTTTTAATTCATGTGTAATGGATAAAAGAAAATTTTTCTGTCGTCGGTTCAATTCCATTTCCTTGGTGAGGGTTCTGAATAATTGAAATGTTCCCGCCATTAATAATATCATCATCACTACAGCCTCACTTAATATCATTCGTCGTTGCTGACCATATTCTTTTTCCAACGATTTTAATCGAATCTCATTCATTAAACTTTTTCCTGAATCAGGCAACAATGAATTTTGCAATTCAATTGAAGTTCGTTCATGAATATAGGCGTCGTTATTTTTTTCAAGTAATAAAATGGTCCACCAACTGAATGAGATAAACATGTAGGTCACCATCACATAAAATAAAATCACCGAACCTTTTCTCATGCAACTAACTTAAAACTTGTTTGTGAAGAATACTTATTTCAGGAATGAAACTGACAAGAAGATGACAAATCATTTCACGCATTTAAAACCGGAAGTGTTACATAAAAGGTAGTTCCTGAATTTTCAACAGATTCAAATCGAATAGTTCCACCTGCGAGTTCAATTATGTTTTGAGTGATGGCTAATCCCAATCCCATCCCCGAAGATTTAGTGGTGAAATTCGGTACAAAAACTTTTTTTGCTTTCTCTTCGCTGATGCCGATTCCATTGTCACTTACACTGACAATAATATTATTTTCATGATTGATTGCTTTCACTAACACTTCACCATTTCTGTCTTCAGGTATTGCCTGAATGGAATTTAAAATAAGATTATTGAACACACGAAGCAATTGATTTTTATCACCGAATACCAAATCATTTATTTTTCCTTCTGTTTGAACAGTCACATTTACTTCTTCATTTTGTTTGTACAAATTAGCTGAATGATAAACCACTTCAAGTAAGTGCATTTTTTCATTTTCAGGTTGTGGCATTTTTGCGAATGAAGAAAACTCAGTTGCAATTTTTGATAAGTTTTCAATTTGTTCAATCAAGGTTTTTGAAACTCTTGCTGCTAATTCAGGAGCGCGTGGGTCGTTGTTATCATAAGCTCGCTGCAAATGCTGAATGCTCAATTTCATTGGAGTGAGTGGATTTTTTATTTCGTGTGCTACCTGTTGAGCCATTTCTCTCCATGCTGATTCTCGCTCAGAGCGTGCAAGTTGTTTCGCACTCTCATCCAACTTCATAATCATTTTATTGAACTCATTCACTAATACAGCTAACTCATCACGAGCCTGCCATTGTATGGGTTCATTCTTTCCGCCAATAGTTACCTGCTTAAATTTTTGTGCAATGTGCGAAAGCTTTCCTGTTATCTGTCGCGAAATAAATGGCGCGAGAAAACCTGCAAGAATTAATGCAGTTACTAAAATATTTATAAGTGCAGAAAAGAAAACTCCGATTTGTTCATTAAGCAAACGGTAAGTATTGAAATATGGAATATTTAAGTATGCAAGCAATTGTCCCTCTTCATTGTAAACAGGTTTGTATCCGCTTAAATATTTCAGCGCACCAATTTTTTCTTCCTGAATAATTTCTGATGGAAGTTCAGCACGCATTTTACAAAATGCCTTTGCATCCATCATTCTCGATTGCAATCCTTTTTCAAAAATACTTGGCTGCGATGAAGTGAGTAAAGCTCCGTGCATGTCGTAAAAATTCACATCCATATCATGCAGCTCACTGAAATCATTAATGTTTATATTAAGAATAGTTGAAAGGTCGCGCGGAGTAAAACCACAGAGTGAATCGAACGAAACAGTATTGCTCACCACATACCGAACTGATTGTTCCACCTCTTTTAATTTCTCCGAAAGTTTTTCAGAAGTGTTGTTGTTGAACTGCGCTTTAAATAAATTTCCAATGGTGATTCCAAGAAATATGACTGAAAGAAAAATGATAAATACAAATGACAACTGAATAATATTTCGGAACGATGCTTCGGCAAAACTGAAAAAGTGAGCGGCTCCTTTTGAATACAAATACACATAAAGTAAAAATGCAATGAGCACCACAAATAAAAACGCAGCAACAAAAAGATAGGAAAATGCAGAGAAGAATTCTTGCAGTATATCAATCTCTTTTGAAATAACAACAGTGTCACCATCATCCTGTTTTAAAATTATGTGTTCCAGATTTCCTTCGTGATAAATTAATGGCTCATTCACCTCAACAGTCATTGGCCCATAAATATCATTTACCGGGTACGCTACATTACCGCTACTTTCATTCAGCCGATGATTATTTTCATAAATGGCAAATGAATATCCTTCAGCCTCAGCTGGAATTTTATCTTTTTCTTCGAGCAACAATTCAGGATACACATTTATGCGATTCAATAATTTACTTCGAAGCACAATGAATAATCTTCCGATATAATTTCCATCAACAATGATGGGGTAAAAGGCAGCATAACCACTGCCTGTTGAATTGCTATTGAAATAATAAAGTTTACCTGAAATTAATGTTTGCGCATTTCTGAAAATTTCATTTCCGAAATTATTTGCACTGGCACTTTCTTCTGCGTTGAGTGGTAATCCTATTGAATTGAAAGCAACAAAATCGACTTCGTATCTGCTGTAGCCGAATGCAAAATATAATTGACGCAATCGGTCAGAAAATTCTTTGTACGAAAGCAGAGGATTCATAAAATAATTTTTTATGAAAGCATCAGTTTCAATTTGCGGTCTCATGTCAGATAACAAATACTCAGTTACATTATCACGCTCGTTTATGAGCTTGTGTGCAAGTGTTAATCGCGAATTCAAATCTTTTTCCTGACGGAAATAAGTGGTAAGCATTGCACATGAAACAGAAAAAACAATTAATAAAATAAACAAGCGAACCAAATCAATACGCGCTACATTTTTTACTCCCAATAAATAAATGATGATGCATACGATGCAAATTCCCAGCGCAATCCAAACCGGTGATAGGTCAAAATGAAAGAGTGGGATATAAAGAATTGCTATAGTTGTGACTGATAACAGCAAAGCAATTTTTGTACTGAATGACAATGAAAGTAAACGAATGTATTCAGCAGTTTTTTGCGCAAGCAGATACAAACAAAACGCAAAAACACTAATGCAAAACAATGCTACGATGGAGAGATAATCCGGGGTAATCGGGTTTAAAAAACCAATCAATAATTTAGAATCTCTCGACAGTCCTTTGATGGAATAAACAAAGTAAACACCAATGAAAAATATAAATGTCATCCATAAAAAAGCCAGGAGCCATTTTGCAATTCTTTCTTTGGGTATCGGAATTTTTATAAAGAAATTAATATAAATCACTGACCAGATTGCAGCAATGCATTCGATGAATAAACAACCAAGCGATGAGCCAATATCAGGAGAAGCAAAAACATCGGCGGCAAATAATTTCCAATTCGATACGCCTACGGGAATGAAGTATGCATGATTTAATAAATAGAAAATAAGAATTGGAACTGAGAGTGCAAATAATAATTTTACCTGCCACCATATGGTAACTAATAAATGAGTAAACAGGTGGTGAATGAATGCAATCAATAAAAATAAACTCAGAAAATAAAATGCAATGGCGAGGGGTTGTGGTTCTTGATTATTGAAGGGCAATGAATAGCTGAGATAAAATAATGTTTTACCAGAAACTGATTTTACTTCTTCTGACAATGGAGTTTCAGTCGCTGAAATTTCTACCCACTCCGGAATTGAAAAGAATGAATTGTATTCGTGTTTCAGGTATTGGTTTTCGGTTACATATGCATCACGAACCGGAATCATCATAATTAATTCGCGCTTATGGAATACTGATTTCTCTATTGTTTTATTTATTAATAAGTAATAACCGTTTTTGTATTTCTGAAAATCATACCCCTCAGTTCTTGTTCCATTAATATTTCGAGGAAGAATTTTATTGTTGTTCCAATAAACCAGTGAGTCGTTTACATAGTACAGTATAGTGAATTGTGAGTCAAATATATTTTCTTCTGAATCGGATTTGCCTAAATAATTTCCATCAGTTTTTAATTTATCAGAATAGTGCTCAAACTTATTTTCGAGTTCTGTAATTTTTGATTCAGTACTAACTACTGCTTTATGCAATTCATCCAGCGGATTATAAAATGATGGCAGATAAAAAGATAAGAGTAAAGAAATTGCTCCGAAAAAAATCAGCGCAACCGGAATCCAGCATTTAAATTTTGATAAATTAAATTTCACGGAACCTGATTCTTGGTTTGATTCCACAGTGCATCCATTTCTTCCAGTTTCATTTCGTGCAATTTTTTCTCCTGTTCGTTCGCCATTTTCTCCATCAGATTAAAACGATTATAAAATTTCAAATTCGTTTTTTCCAGCGCTGCTTCAGGGTCAATATTCAAGTAGCGAGAGAGATTTACCAATGAAAAAAGCAAATCGCCAAATTCTTTTTCCAAATGTTCCTGGTGAATTTCAGTGGCAAATGCTTCTTCTTTAAATTCATTTAATTCTTCTTCCACCTTCTCCCAAACTTGGTGTTTGTTTTCCCACTCAAAGCCAACTTGCTTTGCTTTTTCCTGCATGCGATATGCCTTCACCAACGCAGGTAATGACACAGGTACACCAGCCAACATTGACTTCTTTGATTTCTTTTGCTTTATCTGTTCCCAGTTTTGTTTTACCTGTTCATCATTTTCAACTATCACATCACCGTAAATATGCGGATGGCGCTCAATCAGTTTTTCACATAAATCATTCATCACATTTGCAATGGTAAAGTCGCCGTTTTCAGTAGCGATTCTTGAATAGAAAACAATGTGTAATAACAAATCACCTAACTCTTCTTTCAGCGAAGGCATATCTTTTTTAGTGATTGCATCAGTCAACTCATAAGTTTCTTCAATGGTTAAAATGCGCAATGACTCAATGGTTTGTTTTTTATCCCACGGACATTTTGTTCGTAAGTCATCCATAATATTCAACACCCGTTCAAATGCTTTTAACTTTTCTTCCATTCCAATGCTTTGCAACAAATGTATGATTGCTGAATTGATTTGATAAACGAATGAAAAGGATTTTACCAAGTTGCAGCTCTTCCTAAATTTTTTATCATAAAGTGAATGGCTCCTGATTACATTTGTCACTCTTAAAAAATCAAAAGCACATTGGAATTATTCATCATCATCGCACTATTAGCTATCGGTTGGTTGCTTGTGTATCTCGAAATATTTTTCATACCAGGTATTACTGTTTTTGGAATTCTGGGTGGAGCCATGATGATTGCCGGATATTACTATTCGTTTTCAAATTATGGAAATTCAGGGGGATGGATGACGATTGGAATATCAGTAGTGTTTATGATTGCCTCCTTGGTTATAGGTTTTAAATCTGGCTTATGGAATAAATTAAGTTTGAAAGAATCATTGGAAGGAAGCAGAATGAATGAATGGGAAGCTGGAAGTGTGAAAGCCGGGGATATTGGAATCTCGGTAAGCAAAATTGCATTATCCGGAACAGCGAGATTTAATGATGTGAATTATGAAGTAAACTCAGAAGGAGAATTTATAAACCCAAATACTGAAATAGAAATTGTAAGAATAGAAAACAGAAAAATAATAGTTCAAACCAAAAAATAAACACACATGGAACCTGTAATGATTGCGTTAACCGCGCTCGGAATTTTTGTCTTTATCATTTTATTTTTTTACATCATTCCGCTAAACCTTTGGATTACGGCTATTTTCAGTGGAGTAAAAATCAGCATTGCCAATCTGATATTCATGCGCATTCGTAAAGTGCCACCCTCGTTGGTTGTAAATGCTTTAATAAACAGTACAAAAGCAGGATTAAAAGTTACCAGCAACGATGTGGAAACTCACTACCTCGCAGGAGGAAATGTGAATTCAGTTATTCGTGCAATGATTTCTGCTGATAAAGCAAACATTGCATTGGATTGGAAAGCAGCTACTGCCATTAACCTTGCAGGCCGTGATGTATTGGAAGCGGTACAGATGAGTGTGAATCCGAAAGTAATTGATACACCACCTGTAACAGCGGTGGCAAAAGATGGTATTCAATTAATTTGTCGTGCACGAGTTACCGTTCGCACCAACATTAATAAATTAGTAGGTGGCGCAGGAGAGGAAACCATTTTGGCGAGAGTGGGTGAAGGAGTAGTAAGTACAATTGGTTCAGCAGCATCTCATAAAGAAGTTTTGGAACATCCTGATTCTATTTCGAAAGTGGTGTTGGCAAAAGGCTTGGATGCAGGAACTGCATTTGAAATTCTCTCCATTGACATAGCTGATATTGATGTTGGAAAAAACATTGGTGCTTATTTACAAATGGACCAGGCGAATGCTGATAAAAATATTGCGCAAGCAAAAGCGGAAGAGCGTCGCGCAATGGCTGTTGCATTAGAGCAGGAAATGAAAGCGAAAGCACAAGAAGCGCGTGCGAATGTGATAGAAGCAGAAGCACAAATTCCACAGGCAATGGCTGAAGCTTTCCGAAGTGGCAACATGGGAATCATGGATTATTACAAAATGAAAAATGTGCAGGCTGATACTGAAATGCGCGAGAGTATTGCTAAACCAATACCAAAGAAAGATAGCTAAAAATTGAGTCAAATTTCAGAGCAATATTCTTGCTTTCAAATTGGTTTCTTATTATTGCGCTCCCAAATAAAAATTGGCCCTGTAGCTCAACTGAATAGAGTATCTGACTACGGATCAGAAGGTTCAAGGTTTGACTCCTTGCAGGGTCACAAAAAATTAAAAAGGGTTTCATTTATTTTAATGAAACCTTTTTTTTATTTCTCTTAACAGTTATATATCAAATATTAAATTCAACCATGAAATTATTTATCTGTGCTATTTCAATATTTATAATTTCTTGTACACCATTGCATGATATTTATAAAATTCAATCTGACAGGCGAATTAAAAAAACAGAAGACCTTAATTTTACGGGTGAAAAGGCTTTAACTCAATGGTGGTATTATGATTGTGTATTTGAAGATGGTTCTGTATTGGTTATTCTTTTTACGCCCTACAAATGGTGGGACGAAACGGTAAATTTTCCAGCTAACAAATCGCTATTTTATTTAAGTTATATGAAGACGAATGGCGAAGTAGTAACCAATCAAAAGACTATTGATGTTTCTGAGATTATTTATTCTAATGAAAGTATTAAGTCTCCATATTTTGAAATAATCAGAACACATGAAAAGCAAAATAGAAATTATACTGTAAATTTTTATCTGGATAGTATTAATGGTTCAGTTAAAATCAAGGGTGATGAAAAGGCCTTTTCACCATTTCCGAGAGGAAGTATGAGCGCAACAATTACTCAACTATTTAAAAAGAATGCTAAGGGATTAGCCTATCGATATTCAGCTCATGTAACCGAAGGAATTGTTCAATGCAAAATTGAACTTAAAAAAAAGGTGATTGAATTATCGGGTAAAACTTATCATGAACAGGGTTGGTTCACCGGTCGACCTGATCAAATGGGAGATGGATGGGTATGGTTTCATTTTGTTTCAAAAAGCATGAATGTTTTCGGTACAGCTGGAAAATTCTTCTGTCTTGAAAAAAATGGTAAGTGCATAATTGGTGGACTTGAGAAAAAATGTTCTTTTTCAGAAATGACCTATTCAGGTACTCAGAAAAATCTATTAATTGGTGGAAAGCTTATCTTCAATTCAAAAAAACTTTCCTTTAAAGTTAGCCCAAATGGAAAAATATCAAATACACTTATAAGTCTTCCATCTGTTGATACCGACCAATTGTGGGGTACAGTATTACAGGAGTCTGGTATTGAATATACTTCCAAGAAAAATGTTTTGAATGAAGCCGGTGTAATGTTTATTGAAACCTGCATAATGAGTGAAGGTGGGAATAAGATAAATAGCAACCGGCCAAACAAAAAAAAATAAGCTAACTATTTTTAGATCCTTATTTATAAGCTGTTTTCATTTTCATTTTCATTTTTATCTTTCGGAAGAATTATTTAACAAAATCCCTGCTTCAAAATGAAAAAGATTTTAAAAGTTTTATTTATCATTCTAATTGTAGTTGTAGTACTTGCCGGAGGTTTCGCACTCTTTATTTCAATAAGAGGAATTCCAAACTATGGAGCCAAGGACCCCGGAATAAAAATTGTTTCTGACTCTACACGAATTGAGCGTGGACAGATTTTAGCCAGCATGCTTTGTGCTGACTGCCACAAAAATCCTGAAACAGGTAAACTCACAGGAGGCGATATGGACCCTGATCATAAATTGCCATTCGGTAATTTGTTTTCGCAAAATATTACGCAGGATAAAACTGTAGGAATAGGTGATTGGACTGACGGGCAAATAATTTATTTACTGCGCACCGGAATAAAACGCGATGGACAATATGCTCCGCCCTGGATGGCGAAATTGCCGAACATGAGCGATGAAGATGTTGCTTCCATCATTTCATTTCTTCACTCCAATGATCCAATGGTTCAGGCTGATGCTACGCCCGATCGCCCGTGTGAACCAAGTTTTCTTGCAAAGTTTTTAGCATTGGTTGCATTCAAACCTTTTCCATATCCCGATCATGTAATTGCCCAACCCGATACAACTGACAAGCCTGCATAGGGAAAATACTTGGTTTGGAATTTAGATTGCTTCAGTTGTCATTCGCTTGATTATGCAAAGAATGATTACCTGACTCCATCTAATTCTGTTGGATATTTAGGAGGTGGAAATAAAATGCCTGAAGGAATTTTTTCAGCTAATCTCACCCCTGACAACGAAACCGGAATTGGAACATGGACTGAAGAAAAGTTTATACAATCATTTCGGTATGGTATTAAACCTGGAGGAGGAACCAATCGGCTACCAATGAAACCTTACAACATGTGGAGTGAATCGGAGGCAAAGGCAATTTATGCTTACCTGCGAACAGTACCGCCCATTCATAATGCGGTGAATAGAAATGTTATTGCAGAATAAAAAATATTTTTTTTGAATTAAAAAAAAGACCGCTACTATATTTAGTAGCGGTCTTTTAACTTCTATTATTATTTTTAATTTGTTTATGGCCAGATACCAAGAGACATGTATGCTCCAGCAACTTTGTTTATAGAAACCACAAAAGCAGCAGTACGATGATCTTTTATTTTTTTGCTGCCTTTCAATACTCCTCTGATATCGTGGAAGGCACTGATCATGGTTTCTTCTAATCCGCTGTTTACCAAATCAACTTCATCGGCACCGTGAGTTAAACCTGCGCGTTCGCCATCAGTAATTTTTTCACCTGTTATTCTTTCAATGGCGCTTACAAATTTCATGTTGCTGTTTTCAGTAAATCGTTTGTCCATTCTTCCGAAGCGAACATGCGATAAATTTTTCAGCCACTCGAAATATGAAACGGTTACACCACCAGCATTCAAATACATATCAGGAATAATGTAGCAACCTTTCTTCAATAATATTTCTTCAGCATCAGGTGTAACAGGTCCGTTAGCACCTTCGGCAATAATTTTTGCTTTCACTCGCGGAGCATTTTCTCCGGTGATAACATTTTCCAAAGCGGCAGGAACCAATATATCACAATCAAATTCCAAACAAGCACCTGCATTCTTAAATACTTTAGCATTCGGATAAGTCAGGAGTGAACCGCGTTCAGCTTTGTACTTCATCACATCATTCAAATCCAAACCCTTCGCATTGTACAGTGCGCAATCAATTTCAGCTAAACCAACAATGGTAGCACCGGCTTCCCAGAAAAATAATGCAGAGTGATAGCCAACATTTCCAAGCCCTTGAACTACTACACGCTTGCCTTCAATTCCCATTGATAAACCAAGTGCCTTCATGTCTTCAGCCACATTGCACAATTCACGAATACCGAAGAACACACCGCGACCGGTAGCTTCTTTTCTTCCACGAACTCCACCTTGACTAACAGGCTTACCTGTTACACAACCGTAAGCTTCTACTTGCCCGGGATTGAATGCAACATAAGTATCCAATATCCAACTCATTTCTCTTTCACCGGTTCCATAATCAGGAGCAGGAACATCTATACCTGGGCCAATGAAACCTTTCTTCATCAACTCAACTGTGTAACGACGAGTGATTCTTTCAAGCTGATCTTCAGTATATTTTTTAGGGTCAATTTTAATTCCGCCTTTAGCTCCACCAAATGGAACATCAACGATGGCGCATTTGTAAGTCATGAGAGATGCAAGCGCCATTACTTCATCTTGGTTTACACCCAGGCTATAACGAATTCCACCTTTACATGGAACTTTGTGCTGGCTGTGTTGCACGCGATAAGCTTCAATAACTTCAACGCGATCGCCAATCTTAATTGGGAAACGCATTTGGTAAACACTGTTGCAAGCTTTGATTTGATCCAGTAAACCTTTTGGATACTGGGTGTGTGCTGCTGCCTTGTCGAAATACCTTTCTACATTACCGAAGAAACTGTATTCATGATTAGCTGCGCCTTTTTTCATTGATTAGTATTTTGGTTTGAAATGTGGTTATTTAATTTTTTTTCCATTCGCTTTAATCGAAATTCCTGAGAGATTAAAAATATCAGAAGGCCGGCAAAAATAGTAAGCAGCACTGCAATCACAACATAGATTTTTCCATTGCTGCGCATTAAATCAGCCATATCAACATTTGCATCAGGCCGCTGGGCAAATGCAGTAACAGCAATGATTTGGAGAAGAAGAAATGAAATTAGTTTTTTCATAGCATGGAAAAATTGTGAATAGTCATTGTTGAAATGTGAATTGTAATCATCAGAATTTACTATCTAATTGTTTAGAAGAATTATTCATTGAACTATTGTTCAAACTGAATTGAAGTTCTCGATTAATAATTTCTGATCGGGAAATTATAGTTGTTATCCAGGTTCCTAATAACGACCAACCAATTACTGCAGGATAAAAAACCTTGCGCATGTTACTATCTAAATCATAAGCATTGAAGCCAGGGTTACCGCCATTACCCGGATGCAACGAATCAGTTAAACGGGGAACAATAAAAATGATTGGGATAAAAGTAAAGTAGAAAATAATATTTGCCACTGCCGAAACACGAGCGCGCTTGTCCAAATCATCCATACTGTTGCGTAAAACAAAGTAGGCGAAGTATAAAAGTAAACCAACCGCTGCTGCATTTTCTTTCGGGTCGTTGTTCCAGAAAACTCCCCAGGTGCTTTGCGCCCAAATCATTCCGGTTGAAATTCCGCAACAACCAAACAACAAACCTACTTTGGTGAACGAAGCTGCTATAATATCATCTTCCATTCTCCCATTTCTTAAAAACTTAATGCTGAAAATCATTCCTAATAACAACATTAAAGTCATTCCGAACCACATTGGAACATGGTAAAAAAGATTACGAATGGTTTCGTGCAAAATCGGAAGTGCAGGAACTGTTGCCATCATTCCCATAATAATTGTAAAAAGCATCAGCGCTATTGCTAATACTTTCCACCATCCCTTCCGCATCCAGTTGTTAGTATTCATTTATAAGGCGGCGCAATAATAAGATAGTCTTAGAGTTTTCAAAGAGATTTTTATCATCAATAAATGACGACGAAATATTCTGATTTTTCATTTTCACTTTATGTTTTTCACTACTTAATTAGTCTCTCCACAAAAATGGAAATAACAGCATTGCTAAAACAAGCATAACAGCATCTAATGAAATTAACAATGCAAAGTCTTTCACCGGCCATTCTAATATTCCACCATACAATGCTTCGCGCGATAATTTTACCAGGAGCAAAAGTATTGGAACTACAATCGGGAAACTTAAAATCGGCATTATCATGGCGCTGTTACCGGCTTTGGATGCGAGCGCACTCATGAGTGTGAAGGTGAGTGAGAAACTAAAACTTCCAATAATTACAACCAGCAAAAAATAAGTTGGATGTAGTAACGGGTTGCCAAGAACCACGATGTAAATTATTAAACCAATGAGGCATAAAATTAACATCAGTGTTAAGTTGTAAATCATTTTTGCTACAATGATTGCATACGGACTTGCAATTGAATAATAGTAAAGCCATCGTGCTCTTCCTTCCTGCAAAAAACTTTTCGCAACAGCATTAACCGAAGTAAATAACATCACTATCCAAAAAAGGGTCAGCCACATTTCGGGTTTCAATTCCATGAACGAAACATAAATCAGAAATACAACTGATGCGAGATAAAGTAGTATTCCATTGAACGCATATCGTTGTCGCCACTCAATAAGCAAATCTTTTTTGATTAAAAACCACACCGATTTTGAAAATGTCATTCGTTCAGCGAAAGTATTAAGTAAATACAAATACTAAATTCAAAAATAGTATCAACTAAAACATTTTAAAAAGTAGAAATAAAAAAGGGTTTCAGTTTCGTCTGAAACCCTTGTGGTTGTAGGGTGGGAGCTACTGGGTTCGAACCAGTGACCCTCTGCTTGTAAGGCAGATGCTCTGAACCAGCTGAGCTAAGCTCCCATTGGGGTGCGCAAATGTATATTAGTAATTCAGTTTTCCAAATTACACTATAAAATTTCTAAAATTTATATCCGATACTGATTCGATTAAACGGAGAAGGCTCAACAGAAAAATGTTGTGACGAATTTAAACCGGAATTTATAACCGATTGAGGATAAATACGATTACCGTGTTCACTAATACAAAGAAGCGAATAGGCTGATTCAACAGCAATTTTTATTTTCTCTTTTATTGTAAATCGAATTCCAAAAAATAATTCTGTTCCAATCGCATAAGAATTAGTTTTCTGTTGAAAATTCATTTCATTAAACATAGATGAACCCGAGCCTGAAAATCTATGCTTACGGTAAACAGCATCAGCACCCCCATAAAAACTAAAATAATTTTGCTCAAATAAAAGATGTTCAAATCCTAATTGCATTCCTGTGTTTTTCCAGTGACCATTCAGATTTACGGTATCCTTTATTTCATAATATTGTTTGGCCACATGATTTATCTGACCACTTGAAGAAATGAACGACAAACGAAATGCTTCATTCTTGTTTTCAAGGCGATAATAAATTCCCTTTTTTAATTGCAATCGAAAACCTTCTAAATAAAAATCAGGAGCAAATTGGTCGTAGGTATAAGAGCCGGTTACAAAGCCAACTTCTCCTATAAACTTAAAAGTGCTGTCGCTGGTTCGCTCAACAAATATTTGTGCACTTGAAGTATTTGAAATAAGTGCGAAAACAAACAGCAAGATTGATGTTTTAATGTATTTCAAGTTTTGATTTTAAAGGCCGCAAATGTATCAGTTACATGTACTCAGCCAAATTATTTGTACTTTTATAAATATCAAATTATCAACAGTTTTTAATGTGCAATTTTATGCATGGTTTAAATAATTGTCAGTTCAATATTTTTCTTTTATGAAAAACAAGCATCATTTTTTTTGATAGATTTATATAATCTTGAAAAGATTATAAAATAGGTTTTATTAATTCACTTTATTTGAACCATTATTTTTCCATCTTAGAATAATTTTCAATGAAAAAAAAACTCCTTCTGATTTTTAGCATTTCCATTCTTTCATCAAAATTAATTTTTGCTCAGAATGTTGATTCACTTCAGATTTCAAAAATATTTTCTACTGCATTGAAAGATGACGAAGCCTATCATGCCTTGTATGATTTGTGCAAGCATGCAGGCAAAAGAATCAGTGGCTCACCATTGGCTGATACAGCTGTTAATCGCATGTCGGGGTGGTTAAAAAAATGGGGAGCCGATACTGTTTGGTTACAGGAATGCATGGTTCCACATTGGGTGCGTGGTGAAAAGGAGCAGGCGATAATTATTTCTTCAGTTTTAAAAATGAACGAATCGGTTCCTGTATGTGCACTCGGTATGAGCATTGGAACTTCTGCCGATGGAATTAAAGCCGGAGTAATTGAAGTGCATGGAATGGGTGAGTTAAAAAATTTAAATCCGGCTGATATAAAAGGTAAAATAGTTTTTTACAATGGTCCAATGCCTCCTGAATCGATTTATACTTTTAATGCTTATGGTAATACTGTTGGTCAGCGATGGGGTGGTGCAATGGAAGCAGCAAAGTTTGGAGCTATCGGCGTTGTTATCAGAAGTGTTGCAACTCATATTGATTCCCATCCTCATACCGGCTCAATGGGATACAATGATTCAATTCCCAAAATTCCGGCTGTTGCAATCAGTACTGAAGCCGCGGAAAAATTAAGCGCTTCATTGAAGAAGGATAAAAATTTACAGTTCTGGTTTAAATCGTCGTGTCAAACTTTGCCTGATGTTAAATCGCATAATGTGATTGCAGAAATTAAAGGTTCAAAATATCCAAATGAAGTAATTGTAGTTGGCGGTCATTTAGATGCATGGGATATGGCTGAAGGTGCTCACGACGATGGAGCAGGAGTGGTTCATTCGATGGAAGTGCTTCGTTTATTTAAAACACTCGGAATAAAACCGCAGCGAACAATTCGCGTTGTATTATTTATGAACGAAGAAAATGGAACAAGAGGAGCGAAGGCATATGCTGAGTGGGCAAAAACCTCAGGCGAAAAATACATTGCTGCAATTGAAAGCGATGCAGGCGGATTTACTCCCCGCGGATTTTCATTGGACTGCGGCGAAGCTTATCGCGATTTTATTCAAATGAAATTTCAACCTGTGCTTTCTCATTTTGGTATTTATGATTTTACGCGTGGAGGAAGCGGTGCTGATGTTGGTCATTTAAAAGATGAATGTCCGGTGTTATCAGAACTCTCACCTGATTCGCAGCGTTATTTCGATCATCATCATTCCGAACTTGATGTTTTTGAAGAAGTTAATGATCGCGAGTTAGAATTGGGTGCTGCTGCAATGGCATCGTTCGTTTACCTTTTAGATAAATACGGAAATGGTACAGATAGAATTAAAAGTGGCGAAGAATAATTCATTAAATAATTTCAGAAAAGTAAATAGTATGAAAAAAATTGCAATCACCTTTTTATTTTTTTTTTCTATCTATAATTCCTCCGCCCAGCAGATTTCTGAGGTTACCACTTTAAACTGGAATATTTTTTTTGCAAGCACCGGAAATTATTTTTCATTTAATTCAAATGGATTCGATCCGAATTTAATTGAGATAAAATTATCTGATGGAGAGGTACAACGGTATTATACTATCAATTCATTGAAACATCAATTGGATACTGCGCGAATTCCGAATCATGTTAAATTGGAAAGCGCATTAAATTTTCAGGCCGGAAGTATTAATAAAAGAGTTACAGTAAGTATTCATTATAAATTCGGAGTGAAAGATTCAATTATTTGGCAGAAAAAATATTATGTGGTTCAGTTACCTGACCCAACCGTTTACATTGGCGATTCTCTCACCGATGCAACTTTCACTAGAGATGAAATGCTTAAGATGTACAACCTTGGAGCATACATGCCTGATTTTAAACCCTACACATCGTGGTTTATTACAGCATATGATTGCCAGTATTTACCACCTGATGGAAACAGCAAATCTTATCATGTAGAAAAAAATATTTTTACACCTGAATTGCATAAGCAAATTGAAGCTTGCAAACCAGGCGACACATTTATTTTCAGAAATGTTAGAGTGGATGGATTAGATGCGTACACACGATATGTAAATTCTGTATTCGTAACTATAAAATAAAAAATGAATACAGAATATAATTTAAAGAAGCGGGTTGTGGCAATTTTAGGTTCTACGGGTTCAATCGGAACGCAAGCACTTGAAGTGATTGCTGGGCATAAAATTTTTTTTGAACTAGAACTCATTACTGCGAATTCAAATGCAGATTTATTAATTCAGCAGGCAAAAAAATATTTACCTTCAACAGTTATCATTGGTGATAAAGAAAAATACAATGAGGTAAAAAACGCACTGAGTTCTTTACCCATAAAGGTTTTTGCAGGTAATGATGCAATTCTTCTTTGCGTGCAAAATGAAAACATCGAGATAGTTTTAACTGCCATGGTTGGTTACGCAGGGTTAGCACCAACAATCGCAGCAATAAAATCAGGTAAGCACATTGCTCTTGCAAATAAAGAAACACTTGTTGTGGCCGGCGAAATCATTACACGACTCGCTAGAGAATATGGTGTAAATATTTATCCGGTTGATTCAGAGCACAGCGCCATCTTTCAATGTTTATTGGGTGAATGGAAAAATAAGATTGAAAAAATTATTCTCACCGCTTCAGGTGGACCTTTTCGTGGTAAAACAATTAATGAATTAAAGCTAATTACCAAAGTACAGGCACTCAAACATCCGAACTGGAACATGGGGGCAAAAATCACTATTGATTCTGCAACCCTTATGAACAAAGGATTGGAAGTGATTGAAGCAAAATGGTTATTTAATTTACTGCCAGAACAAATTGATGTTATCGTTCACCCGCAAAGTATTATACATTCAATAGTGCAGTTTGAAGATGGAAGTATGAAAGCCCAAATGGGTTTGCCCGATATGAAATTGCCAATACAATTCGCTCTTGGATATCCTGATAGATTAAAATCTGATTTTCCAAGATTCAATTTCTTTCAGTATCCGACGCTCACTTTTGAACAACCTGATAAAAAAACTTTCCGAAGTCTTTCACTTGCCTATGAAGCACTTGATAAAGGCGGAAATATGCCTTGCATTTTAAATGCTGCCAATGAAATAGCGGTAGCAGGTTTTCTTTCAGATAAAATTTCATTCTTAAATATGACAGATATAGTTGAAACTTGCATGCTGAAAATTCCTTTCATTGTTTCGCCCTCGATTGAAGATTATATACAAACCGATGAGGAAACTCGAAGAATGGCTGTAGATTTAATCAACAAACAATTATAGACTTTTACAAAATCAACAAATTTCATTAATGATCATTTTAATAAAAGCACTTCAACTCATTCTCAGTTTATCAATTTTAGTAATAGTACATGAGTTCGGACATTTCATTGCAGCTCGCATTTTTAAAACCAAAGTCGAAAAATTTTACCTTTTTTTCGATTGGGGATTTTCAATTTTGAAATATAAAAAAGGAGAAACCGAATATGGTATTGGTTGGCTTCCACTTGGAGGTTATGTTAAAATTGCCGGAATGGTGGATGAAAGCATGGACAAAGAACAAATGAAACTCCCTGCTCAGCCTTGGGAATTTCGTAGCAAACCCGCCTGGCAGCGATTAATAATTATGATGGGTGGTATTGTTATGAATGTTATACTCGGTATTTTTATTTATTCGATGATATTATTTGCCTGGGGCGAAGAATACATTCCGGTTGCAAACATGCAAAACGGAGTTTCAGTTGATAGCACAGCCATGAGAATGGGATTGCAGAATGGAGATAAAATTATATCTGTTGACGGTGGTTCAGTAGAGAAACTAAATGATGTGTTTGTAAAAATTGTTTTCGATGGTGCAAAAACAATTCAGGTTGAAAGGGCTGGGCAAAAAGTTGACATCACTATTGCAGCAGGTTCGCTAAAAGAAATTATTTCAACTGCAAAAGGGGATTTAATCAAAGAAAGATTTCCATTTTATATTGACAGCGTATTATCCGGTGGAGGAGCAGAAAAATCTCATATAAAAAAGGGAGATCAATTTATTGGAGCTAATGGTGTTTTAATGCCTTACCATGATCAAATATTTCCGTTTATTGAAGCTAATAAAAATAAAACTTGTGAATTTACAATTATTCGTAATGGTGATACAATAATTGTTCCTGTAAAAATTTCTGAAGAAGGACTTGGAGTTCACATTGTATTACCAGGAAAATTATACGGTACTAAGAAAATTGAATACGGCTTCTGGGCATCGTTTCCTGCTGGATACAATAAAACATGGAACACACTTGGCAATTATGTTAAGCAGTTCAAATTAATTTTTTCTCCTGAAGTTCAGGGGTATAAACAAATCGGCGGGTTCATTACCATGGGAAAAGTAATGTCACCTACTTGGGACTGGCAATCGTTCTGGAGCTTCAGTGCATTCCTGTCTATTGCTTTAGCGTTCATGAATTTTCTTCCAATACCTGCACTTGATGGTGGGCATGTTCTTTTTACATTGTATGAAATGGTTACAAAAAGAAAACCGAGTGATAAGTTTTTAGAATATGCGCAGGTTGTTGGAATGGTTTTTCTTTTAGCACTCATGATTTTCGCCAATGGAAATGATATTATAAAACTGTTCCGTTAAAAAATTTACTGACAAAAAGATTTAATAAACAAACTGAATAGATAAAAGTCTGAAGCAACAAATGGAAACAAAGCCACCAATCGAAAGCATTTTAATATTGACAGGTACAGAATATCCTCAACGGGCATCACTCATTTTTAAGAAATATTTTTTTGATAAGAACCGATCAATTGAATTGTTGTTGTCAGTTGAAGGCCTGAATAAAGTTTGGATAAAAGACCAGAAGACTATTGATGAACTTAATGCAATAGTTGATAAAAGAAATACTGAATTCAAGGCAAAAGCACTTGAATCATCATCGAAATTAAAAGAGCAGGAGTGGAGTTTAATTGCAAAACTGAGTGGTGTAAAAGATGACTTTAATTTTTACACCAATAGAAGCGGAGCAATCATTGAACACTCGCGAGTTTATCTTGCTTTCAGAGAACCAAAGCATTGAACAAAGGAATAAAAAGCGGATATTTATTTCGTAGTAACAGGCTTTTGCAAATTATTATAAATAAAATATTTTATTTGGTTCTGTTGTGTTGAGTCAGTCAATTTTGCTTTTTTATACATCACGGGCAAAACAGCATCCCATTTTTCTTTAGGAAATTTATAAGGAACACGAAATTTGTGACACGATGTGCAATACTTGGTTTCAAGATTCAAACCTGAAGTTGCTTTTGCATCCATTACGGAATACAATATAGTAGTATTTGCCCCTGAAGTTGGAGTGCTTTTTTTTGAGCATGCAACAATACTTATAATAATTATTGAAAGCAGAAAGTATTTTTTCATTTTAAAAGCGGTTGATTTTAATTTGGCAAATGTAATTTTTAGAAATCGTTATAAATGTGAAATGAAAAAAAACAACTATAAATTAAATGAAAGTAAAACCCTCGATTCAAATCTTTCGTGCTCTGATAAATCCATATTTTGAGGAAACTCTTTCGTCATTTTTAGATTTCTGATTTGTGGCATACATGATAAGTTAATGTACCAACCATCTCCATTGAAATTAAATGCCGGTCCAGCGAAAAGCAAACTGCTTTCCCAGCCTTCATCAGGTGATATATCATTAAAATTTTTTGCCTCTATTCCTATCCCAATATGGTTACTTATTGAATACATCCAACCTAAATTTATATTAACCGGATATTCCATTACCTTTTTAACCTTATCGTTTTCAAATACAAATTCCATTTCAGTTTCCTCAGCAATATTTAAAGCAAACAAATTATTGTTGATTTGTTTATCAAGTAACAACTTTCCTTCTAATTCCCATTCCTCTCCATTGGTGCCAATCTCTGCATAAAGAGCTGAACCAATTTTGTTAATTGTTGGGTCGCTTAATTTCCATTTAAATTCTGAACTGAAGCCAAAAGAATTATCGTGTATAATTTGTTTAGAAGTTTCGTCAAGCAATGTTTTACTGTTGAAGTTGAGGTAAAGCGAAGTTTGAATATTTTTTCCTAAACCAACTTCAAACTCCACTCGTTGTTCTAATGAATTATAAAAATTTGAACGACCGGTATTCCATTTCACCTGGTATTCCAAATCTTTAACTCCTGAAGGAAGTACATTGGTTTGATAAGTATTTGTGAAAACTCTATCTTGAGCTGAAGTATTAAGCGAAATAATAAATATCAATAGAAGCAGAACAAGTTTGAATCTCATGATTGTATTTTTTCGGCAAATGTATAAATCGAATCAAGCTTTAATAATGATAAACTTGCGTTAGTTTTAATTTTTTGTTGATTGATAACCTGAATCAATTTGTAATTCATATCCATCGGCGGCTTCTGTTGCCAGTACATCGCATCTTTCGTTTTCAGGATGCGCATTGTGACCTTTTATCCAATGAAATTTAACTTTATGTTTGGCATAGATGTTCAAAAACCGTTTCCATAAATCAGGATTTTTCTTGTCTTTAAAATCTTTTTTCACCCAACCAAAAACCCATTTCTTCTCCACCGCTTCCACTACATATTTTGAATCGGAATAAATATGAACTTCACTTCCGAGAATTTTTATTGACTCCAATCCGATTATTACAGCAAGCAATTCCATGCGATTGTTGGTAGTTAGTTTGAAGCCCTGCGATAATTCTTTGAGATGGTTTCCTGATTGTAGAATAACTCCATATCCACCAGGGCCGGGATTACCTCTTGAAGAGCCGTCAGTATAAATATTAATGTGATTCATTTTGTTATTTAGAAAGTAAATATGAAAAATTATAAATGCTATTCATCAAAAATTATTTTCACTTTTACCTTTTCACTTTTAATTTTTAACGATGCACATCTCTCTGCAAAATAAAAGCACTAAAGTTTTCATGGTGCTCAGTTCTTTCTTTGTTGCCAACGCATTGATTGCTGAATGCATCGGTGTAAAAATATTTTCGCTTGAAAAAACTTTGGGATTAAATCAACTTAACGCTACTGTTTTTGGTGAACATGGAATTTCTTTCAACTTAACATGTGGAGTTTTATTATGGCCATTGGAATTTATTATGACAGATATTATAAATGAATATTTCGGGCCTAAAGGGGTGAGGCGTGTTTCTTATATTGCGGTTAGTTTGATTGCCTATGCGTTTATCATGTTTTATTTTGCCATGCAACTTTCACCGGCTGATTTCTGGACAGGTGTAAACGCGGCTAAGGGTGTTCCTGATATGACGGCTGCTTTCAATTCAATATTCGGTCAAGGTATGTGGATTATTTTCGGTTCGCTTACTGCTTTTCTTGTTAGCCAGGTGGTTGATGTTACAGTGTTTCATTGGGTGAAGAGGAAGACAGGCGAAAAGAAAATGTGGCTTCGTGCTACAGGAAGCACTTTGGTTTCTCAATTGGTTGATAGTTTTATTGTGCTGTTCATTGCATTTTACATTGGGCAGGGATGGAGCATGAGTCTGGTACTGGCTATTTGTTTATTCAATTACACTTATAAGTTCATGGCTGCAATTGTACTTACTCCTGTTATGTACCTCGTTCATAATTTTATTGATAATTATCTTGGCGCTGAACTAGCGCACGAAATGAAACAAGCAGCGATGAAAAGAGTTAATGAATGAGTACAGAAGGAAATCAGATCTGCTATGGAACATAGTTAAAGTGATTTGATTTATAGTAGGTATCGCAGAGGCTTCAGCGGATTTGATTTGGTATATGTCAGATTTGATAACGACTGGTTGTACTATACAATGCTTCTTTTTTGATTGTGAATAATTAGCCGAAAGATTTTTACTGAACAAAGAAAAGATTATGCTTGGCTGGTTACATTCGCACCGTTGTGGTTTCCTGAACCAAGTAAGGAATGAAAAGGGAATGAGGTGAGATACCTCAACAGTCCCCGCTGCTGTGAATCTTGAATTAGTAAACTAAAAATTGCCACTGATTAAAATCGGGAAGGCGGTTTACTTTAAGGATAAGTCAGAAGACCTGCCACTGCAAAAGGAATGAATGCGCTTTCGGAGGAAGGGCTGCTCAGATTTCAGTTGAAAGTTATTTCACTGATTGCTGTTGCACCTATCTTCTTACAACAGATTAAACTAAAAAACAAAAAATAAATCACAATGAAAAAGACAATGAAAATTAAAGCAATACTAAGTGCATTGGTTTTTTGCACAGTTAACGCATTTGCGCAGCAATCGCTTCACCAGGTTATTGTGTTAAACGAAGGACGATACAATTACATACTTCAGCAAATTGACAAGCCTGTAACCATTGGAACTTATAACCCTCAAACAAATGTGTATTCGGTATTTGATACCATTGATAATGCCCGTTTTGCTTCTGATGTGGTTGTTGATGATGCGAATATTTATGTATCGGCTGATAACACTTTGTTAAAGTATGATTTGAATACGCATCAATTGATATCTACTCAAACCGTTAATGGTATTCGTAAACTCGCTTTGTGGAATGATAAAATTTTATTGACCCGCGGAGAATACCAAACTACTTATGATTCCTATTTTCAGGTTTATAATAAAGCTGATTTAAGTTTTGTTTATCAGCTTGATACTTTGAACGGACCGCATTATGCATCGGATGGTATTGTGGTAAAAGATAACACTGCCTACATTGCCATCAACAATGGTTTTGTGTGGGGAGGTGCGGTTGGAATTGTTGGTCGTGTTGATTTATCGAATCAAAATTATCTTGCTGAAATATCACTTGGTGTTGATGGAATTAATCCTGAAAACATTCTGATTGATAACAATAAAATTTACACAGTGAACAACCGCGATTATTCGTATGCATCTATCAGCAGCGTGGATATTTCAAATGCGAGTGTGATTACTACCAACCTTAACAATGCGGGCGGTTGCCAGGGTTCTGCTCTTATTAATTCACGCATTGCATACCAGACTTACAACGAAAATTTCATTGGTCGATTTGATGTGACTACACAAAACATAAGCGATTCACTTTTTATTAACCGATCAGTTTATGCAATGGCTACTGATGTGGTAAACGAACAACTCTATGCTTCAGAAACTGATTTCAGTTCTTATGGTTTGGTTTTGATTTATTCATCCAATGGAAACCTGATGAATGCATTTGTTGCAGGTGTTACTCCCGGTAAATTTGCTTTTGATTATCGCAGCGCAACCGGAATGAGCAATGCGATTGTTCTTTCACAATTAATGGTATTCCCGAACCCTGCTACTTCGCAATTAACAATTGCAGGTACCTGCACTGAAAAAAATTCTTCCATTGTTATAACTTCAATTGATGGTAGAATAATGTATGAGGAAGTTGTGAATGAAAACAACTTTGTTCGACACATTGATATTGCAGCTTTTGCATCGGGCACTTACTTACTCAGTATAAAATCAGAACATAACTCTTCGGTTCAGAAAGTTGTGAAGTATTAATTCTTTAAACAGAAAAAAAAAGCCGCTTCAAAATTATTGGAGCGGCTTTCTGTTTTTTATGCTGTGCAGTTTTGAAAGAAATTATTCGTAGAAGGTTACATGACCGGTGTCTAAATCATAAAGGCCACCAACGATTTTAATTTGATTGGATTGCTCCATCTCGGCTAAGAGGCTGCTTTGTTCTTTTATTTTTTGAACAGTTATAAATACATTGTTGGCAGTAACATTATTTACAAAGTGTTTATTGTTTCCATTGCGGTTGTCAATGGTTTTGGTCTCTAAATTTATTGCAGGCTTTATCTTGTTTAATAATGTAGTTACATGACCCAACTCAATATTGTTGCATGCTCCTTCAATGGCGCCACATTTTGTATGACCAAGTACTACAATCAATTTTGACCCAGCTATTTTACAAGCGAACTCCATGCTACCCAGTATATCATCATTCAAAATATTTCCGGCAATGCGAATGCTGAATATATCGCCCAATCCTAAATCGAAAATGAGTTCGGCTGATGTTCTTGAATCAATGCAACTTAAAACGGCGGCAAATGGAAACTGACCCGATGAGGTTTCGTTCACCTGCTCGAGCAAGTTTCGGTGCGCTTTAATATTGCTAACGAAACGAGCATTGCCCTCCTTTAATATTTCAAGAGCAGTTGCGGGTGTCAGGTTGCCCTGTGTGTCTTTGGTATGAACCCTCATTCTATTCCGGTAGGTTTTGAAAACACAATTATACAGTATGTTTTTACAGTAAGTGCCGTTGAATAAAAAACCCGTGTTAAGAATTTTTATTCATACAACCTTAGCGTTGTCAGTTTTCAAAAAATTATTGAAAAACAACTCTTAACAAAGTTGGGCTGATTTAAGATTTTAAAAATCGGGATGATCGAATTTTATTTACTCCTTCACCAATTTTATGGTTTGGGTAATTGAATTTCGTTTCGCCTTCAATAAATAAATTCCATTGGGCAGATTGGAAAAATCATGTTGCTCAATTTGTTTTCCCTCCCAAATTAATTGTCCAACAGCGTTGTGTAATTGAAAATTATAGCCTCCGGTAGGTTGGATGATGACTATATTTTTTGTGAACACACTGTTGCACAATAACACATCGGCCGGGTTCATTACTTCCTTGATGTCGATACCTGTGATGTTTATGCAAACTGAAGTATCGCTGCAATTAACATGACCAAGTACAACTGCATAACTTCCATTTTGCGTGGCGGTATAACTCATATTGGTGGCTCCGGGTATATTTTGATTGTTGTTGGAACAATCAATCCACTGATAGTTCTGACCGCCGATTGCAGTGATTGTATTTCCTGTAACGGTTACTGAATCATTGTAGGTTTGAAGTAATGCTTGTATCCCGAATCGTGTTGCGCTCTCGCAGCCATTAATGGTTTGTGTGGCCCAATAATAAATTCCCATCACCAATGGAGTGGTAGATGGTATTTGCTGACCACCGGTGAATGCATTGTACCATAAAATATTTACTCCTGAAATATCCAGACTATCAACTGTACCTGAATGACAGATTACCTGCATGCCCTGACCTGTTGGTTCAGGAGTAACTGTAATGGCAACTGTTACATCAAAGCTGTTAGTGCTTTCGCATGTGCCGATCGTTTGTGTTGCATAATAATGCGAACCATCAACCAACTGAACGGTATTGTTTAAAGGAGTGCCGCCTGTAGCAAGATTGTACCACTGCACACCTGTTCCGGTTGCAGTTAAATCAGCCACTGTTGCAGCATTGCAAAATGTTTGATTTGAATTGCCGGTAGGAGCAGAAGGGGAAGTGCAGGTTGACCATGAAATCAAAACATATCCATTTGCTCCGGTGCCAGGTGCGCCTCCATTTCCATTGCCGCCGCCGCCGCCGCCGCCAAAGTTAGAACCGCCAGCAGCAGGGTCAGTGACATTGCAATTAGGGTCAGTGAATCCTGCACCTTTGCCACCGTTACCACCGGGTATTCCACCGGAAGCACCACCAGTTCCCCCGGGAGTTAAGCAGATGCCTGTCCATGCAATGGTATTTCCTCCATTAAATCCATTACCGGCAGCGCCTGCGGCACCGCCACCACCTCCACCAAAATAAGTGTAGTATCCACCACCACCTGTTCCGCCTGTGTGATTAATTGTTCCGCCAACTCCGTTACCTCCTGCACCGCCGCCACCAATATTTGGATTGGATACTGAAACTCCGTTTGCTCCGGCTAACCCGAATATTGATAAAGTTGAAATGCCGGTTGAGGTTCCGTTTCCTCCTAAACCAATTGTTACATTATAATTTGTTCCTGCAACTACTGGGAAAGTTTTTTTTGCATAACCACCGCCACCACCGCCTCCGGTTCCATTTCCACCACCGCTTCCTCCTGCGCCAACACATTCAACGGTCATGGAATCTATTCCGACAGGAACTGTAAAAATTCCGCTTGATGTAAAAGGCTGTGAGCCACTTTGTGCTTTGGATACATAACTGATGATGGTGATTAGTACGCAAATGGTGGTGAGAAAACTATTTTTCATTGGAAGATGGAGTGTGTTTTAAAGTTGAACTTTTCTTTTAAAAAGCAGATGCAATATAAAATAATATTGATGCTGTTTTATAAAAACAAATGGTAGAGTGTTTCAATTTATTTCTATACGAGTTATTCTTTTCATACTTATAACTAAAAGTCACCGACTTGCGAATCCTCCCTCTCTGTTTTCCATCCAAAACTTTTACTTCTGCTTTAACTCTGAAAATGGAGCGGGTGGGTTTTATTAACTCCTTTGTTTATCAGGCGTAGGTGAGGAACAAGGTAATGAATCTTAAATGGGATAATTAAAATACAAATTCGTACATCCATGGCATACTTCATATATTACCATCACTATATCTTTCGTTATTCATTTATGAAACAATCCGAAAACATACCCGAATTAAAAATAATGGCGCGTACCATGGCTGCCTTTATCAGTTCATTAAAACATAAGCCTACTTTCGTTTTAAAGCAAGCGCATGTCAATTATTCGAACTACATGAACGGCCGCATCAGCCTTACCGATGAAACAAAGCTCAATATTTTTAAGCTGCTTAAATGCTCGCGAAAAGATTTTTCGAGATTCGAAATTGAAAAGGATAAATAAATGAAAGCGCAAATGCGTGCTATCAGGTTATGCAATGGCCAGCGCAATGCTTCTGACACAAGTAGCAATGTTGCTATCAGGCAAAGGAAATGTTCGGAAGCCGACAATAATGTTGAGGGTAGCCAAAGTGAAAGTGAAACGATGTCATTTATTAATTTATTTGACGAGCGGTAATTAGCGGAGCCTCTCCAAAGAGGTTGATGACCGGCAAAGGTAAGTTGCGGAGGCCAATAGCAATGTTGCAAACAGGCAAAGTAAATCAGAGATAGTCATCATGAATGTCATCAGAAGTCAAAGGAATTTCGCTTAAGCCAATAGCAAGGATGCCGTCAGGAAAAGCAAATCTTCGGAGGCAGTTAGCACTATTGACAGCCAAGTGCGCAGTACTGATGAAGCTTCTTGCAATGTTGTTTATCAGTTAGTTAGTTCGTTTTACATCAATTTCACTTCATAAATCAATTTTCTTCATTTAAAAACAAACACCAAACACATGTCAACAATTTCACGCAAGAAACCGAACTCCATTGATGGTCGTTTTTCGGCCCTTCAAAAAGCAAAGAACAGGCACGATTCAGTTCCGCCTGCACAAGATGTGCTCACTGCAGCCACTGTTACACGGCTCGATTTAATTTTTCCGAAATACCAAACCGCCATGAATGATCTGGCGGTTGCAAAAGCTGCATCGGGCACCAGCACCGGAACCAATTCGCCTGCACTTGCAAAAAGCGCTTTGTTTACCAATCACTTCATTCAGGTATTTAACTTAGGGGTTACACGCGGTGTTTATACAAAGGAACAACGCGCATTTTTTGGTCTCGATATAAATCAGGCAAGTGTGCCCGACCTTAAAAGCGAGGCCGATGTGCTCATGTGGGGACAAAAACTAAAGGACGGCGACCCGCTTCGTGTTACAGCCGGTGGTGCTGCCATGGCCAATCCAACAATTGCACAATGCAATACTGCTTACGATGGTTTTGTAACAATCAATAACGCTCACCTTACTACAAAAGAATCGTTTGACCTTGCACAGGAAGCATTGGATGCGCTTACTACCGAAGCCGATAGAGTGATACTAAAGGTCTGGGATGAGGCCGAAACTTTTTACAACGAAGAAACACCTGCCAGCATGCGCAATAACTGCCGCTTATGGGGAGTGGTGTATGTAAGCCAGGGACCGGCTGCAATAGTTAATATTACTGTTGAAGATAATGTAACCGGCGTGCCGATCACCACGGCATTCGCAAAAATTGAAGGAGTAAATGACGAAAAACCGGTTGATGCTGATGGAAAAGTAAAACTAACCACACATGTGGTGGGTGATGAAATACTGGTGGCCAATGCCCCCGATTACATTGAAAATAAAATACCGCAAACCATTGAAGAAGGCGGCATTTACGATGTGGTGATTAAGCTGACACATGTTTAGGTAGCGCAAAATTTTTGTTTCAAAGTTCAAAGTCCTGTCACCCGCATTTGTGTCAGGACTTTTTTATTTTTAAGCAACACATATAAATTTTTAAATAGATTTCTCTCTAGTCAATTTAACTCCCTCTCCATTTTCATATCCATCTCCGATTGATAGTTGCGCGCCGAAAAATGGAGAGGGTGGTTTCTCTTGTGGCTAACTGTTAGTTGCGCGCGGGTGAGGCAAATGATTAATTGCCGCAATAGCAGAAAACTTCACTCCTTAGTTCCTCACCCACGCCTGATAGACAAGTAAGTTAATCAAACACACCCTCTCCATTTTCAGAGTTATTTCAGAAGTAAAAGTTATGGATGGAAAACAGAGAGGGAGTTTCACCTCATTCAGAGCAGTAGTTTTTCTCTTTTGTTTATTCCACTCCCTCTCCATTTTCATATCCAACTCCGATTGATAGTTGTGCGCCGAAAATGGAGAGGGTGGATTCTCTTGTCGCTGACTGTTAGTTGAGCGTGGGTGAGGCAGTGATTTTGTTTTGTGACCCATCGGTGACAATAAAACTTTGCATCTGCAATATTCTGTTTACTTTTAGGAGATAAATAATTTCATTATAAAAAACACATTTATACTTCGCAAGTTATTTTCTTCAATTTCTTTAATAGGTAAAATCAACCTTGGTCAAATGAAAAGACATTATAAACTTATTGTGGTTTTTACCAGTGTTATTTTTTTACTTTCAGGAGGTAAAGCAATTGCTCAGCCTTTTGCTGACTTTGTTTGGAATCCTAGTATTCCAATTGTAAATCAAACAGTAGATTTTACTAACCAGAGTTTCGGAACAATTGTTAGTTCTTATTGGGATTTTGGTGGCGGATGCACCCCAAATTATTCTACACTACAAGACCCAACTGTTATTTTTGATTCAGCAGGTAATTATGTTGTCTCACTTACTGTTTATGATAATTTTGGGGATAGCAGCACAAATGCTTTAATGATTATTGTTTTTGATTCAGGCACGACCAATTCAAATTATTTCTATACATACATTATTGCTTCCAATCCAAACTGTTCTAATAATGGATCATTAACTGCTAATATTTATGGAGGCATACAACCAGTCTATTTTTATTGAAGCAATGGTGATACAACACAAACCATAATAGATTTGGGGGCTGGAAATTATTCAGTGACAGTTACGGATGATTCAGGTCAAATTCATTATGGAGCCTATACTTTATATTCTTCTTGCTATAATGTTTTGGAAGGGTATATTTTTGAAGACTTAAACAGCAACTGCATTTCAGATTCAGGAGAAACACCTTTACTCGATGTATATGTAACGGCAAGCAATGGAAGCCAGAGTTATTATGGAAATGCTGATGCAAACGGAAAATACTCCATCAACATTCCAGCTGCAGGTACATATACTGTAAGTGCCTATTCATATAATTGGGGTTACGGCAGTTGCGGAAACTTAACACCATGCGGTGGCAATACAGTTACATTTTCATCAGTAGGAGATACCTCATCAGAAAACAATTTTACAAATACATCAACCGGCAATCACGATTTAGGAATTTATGCAACATGGTCCGGAGCAAATCCGGGCTTTCAAATGCACTTCAATTTGTATCCATATGATTTCTCCTCTACACAATTTACAGGATTAGAATATGTTACCTTTCAATATGATCCACAGTTAGTATTCGATTCAAGCAACAATGCGCAGGTTGCCAATAACAGTTTAACACATACTTTATCCTGGGTAGGCGCAAATGTTCCTTCATGGTTTTTTGGTGGAACTCCAATCACCTGTTACTTCACTGTTCCGGTTACCACACCAACTAACTACATTGTTCAATCTGATTTTTATATTAGTCCTGTAATAAACGATTGCGATACCAGCAATAACCACCTGCATACATCAGACATTGTAACCGGTAGCTTTGACCCCAACGAAAAAACAGTTTCGCCCGCCGGAAATATTTCAACTGCTGATTCTGTTTTAACATATAATATCCACTTCCAAAATACAGGCAACGATACCACACACTTTGTAATCGTGACCGATACATTACCATCAGCACTCGACCCAACCACTGTAGTAAACCTTGCAGCAAGCGCGCCGTTCAGCGAGTTCAGTGTATCAGGCGCCGGAGTGTTGAAATGGGTTTTCAATCCAATGTTTCTACCCGACAGCGCAACCAACGAACCTGCAAGCAAGGGCTTCGTTATGTTCAAAATAAAAGTGAAACCTAACTTGCCATTCGGCACAACCATCAATAACAAAGCGAGTATTTATTTTGATTACAACCCTGCAGTAATAACCAACTACGCAACTAACTCAATTATCAATGGAGTAGAGGAGTTAACAGTGAATAGTGAACAGTTAATAGTGTATCCGAATCCTGCCACTGACCAACTCACCATATTCAGCAACAAGCAAAGCATAAATACTTTGGTCATCACCGATGTGTTAGGGCGAGTAATTTATTCTGATATGGTCAATACAAAATCTGCCAACCTCAATGTGAGTTCATTTTCTGCGGGTGTTTACTTTGTTAAAGTGCAGCTGCAAAACGGTGATGTGGAAGTGAAAAGATTTGTGAAGGAATAACCATTTTCAGGGCACAATTATTCAATTGATTGGAGGTTAAAATTTTTAACTTCAACAATTAGCATTTCTTATTCAGCATTCATTTTACAATAACACATTGTTTTATTTATGTTTGGCAGGTTATAAATTAAACCCAATACCATTTTGAAATCAGCTGAAGATCCACGCTACTTTCCGCAGCTAACAGGTGTGCGCGCTATGGCAGCTTTCATGGTTTATTTGTTTCACTTTAATCCGTTTGCAAGCAAATTCTTTCCTCCTTTCGTCAATAGTTTTTTTCACGAGTTTCATATCGGAGTAAATTTATTCTTTGTGCTAAGTGGCTTTCTTATCTGTTATCGCTACTACGATTCGTATTTGTTTAACCGCAAATGGTTTTATGGTTTTACGGTTCGCAGGGTTGCGCGCATATATCCTGTTTATTTGTTAATCACCACCGTTACATTCATTGCGTTTTACTTTCAAAACAAATTTGAATTCAACAGCCTCATTGCACAGTATATTTTAAACATCACCTTCCTTAGAGGGTTTTTTGAAGGGCTTCATTTTTCAGGTGTGGTACAAGGCTGGTCATTGACTGTTGAAGAGTGCTTTTATTTTTCTGCGCCATTAATTTTTCTGTTCTCAAAAAGAATGAAACTTTATGTTCAGCCAATTATGCTGTTGTTAACCGGAATTATTTTAGTGCTTATATTCCGGCAGATTCCATTTCATGGTTTCTTCGGAAGCATGCGATTCATGCTTGGATATACTTTTTTTGGAAGGTGCATTGAATTTTATTGCGGTATCTATTTAGCGCTGCATTATAAGAAACGACAAAACAATTCAATTGAAAATAAAAATAGCAATAGTCTTTATACCATTTTAGGAATGGGGTCCATCATTTTATGCATGAGTGTTTTCGCATGGGTGGGCGAATTCTCTTTTGCTTCCGGAAATATTAAAGAAGTTGGATTACTCATCAACGATTTGTTTATGCCTTTTGGAATAGCATTGTTCTTTTGGGGTTTACTAACTGAGCACTCTCTAATTCGCAGAGTGCTTTCCACTCCGATATTTGATTTGCTTGGAAAAAGTTCATATGTATTCTACCTCATTCACATGGGAGTAATTCAGCAGTTGGTGGTGCATACTATTCCCGGTTCGGCGCTTATAAAAAAGGCATTGGCATTTGTTGTTCTTAATATTCTATCTATTCTGATTTATAAATTGATTGAATCCCCAATGAACAAATGGATTAAAAAAACAGCTCTTCCGAAAAAGCAAATTGAGTTTAGTTAATTACTAATCAATTCACTTTTCAATTTTGCTTTGGTTTTTCTTCAGCTGCATTAATTATTTCCTCATTTAGCTTTTCAACTATTTGTTTTTTCAATCTTGCTTATATTGATACTTGTTTTGAACTATTACATTTGCCGCTCAAAATAAATTGAGCAAATGAGCAATGGATTTTATAAAGTTCCGATAGCAGTTAACGAACCGGTATTAAACTATGCAGCAGGATCGGCAGAGAAATTGGCACTGAAGGCGGCATTAAAAAAATTAAAATCTGAAACGGCTGATCTTCCAATGATTATTGGCGGAAAAGAAATACGCACCGGAAAAACAGCAGAGATGCGACCTCCACATGAGATAAAACATTTATTAGGTACTTATCACAAGGGTGAAGCAATTCATGTAAACAACGCAATAGATGCTTCATTAAAAGCAAAACACAATTGGGAGCACATGCCATGGGAAAGTCGCGCTGCTATATTTTTAAAAGCAGCAGACTTATTAGCCGGTCCTTACCGCGCAAAGATTAATGCCGCAACAATGTTGTGTCAATCCAAGAATGCTTTTCAGGCAGAGATAGATGCCGCTTGTGAGTTAATTGATTTTCTTCGGTTCAATGTGCAGTTCATGACTGAAATTTATTCGCAGCAACCGCAATCATCAAAAGGAATATGGAATAGAACAGAACATCGCCCACTTGAAGGATTCACCTTTGCCATTACTCCATTCAACTTCACAGCCATTGCCGGAAATCTTCCTACATGTATGGCCATGATGGGAAATACTGTTGTATGGAAATGTGCCAACGCACAAATTTATTCTGCCTATGTAATTATGGAAGTATTGCGCGAAGCCGGATTACCTGATGGAGTTATTAATTTAGTTTACACTCCTGGCCCGGTAACAGGTGATATTATTTTCGGCCATAAAGATTTTGCAGGAATTCATTTCACCGGTTCAACTGAAGTGTTTCAAGGATTCTGGAAAACAATCGGAACAAATATTTCCCGATATAAAACTTATCCGAGAATAGTAGGAGAGACGGGAGGAAAAGATTTTGTAATGGTGCATCCGAGCGCTGATGCTTCTGCTGTTGCTACAGCTTTAAGTCGCGGTGCATTTGAATACCAGGGGCAAAAATGTTCGGCTGCATCACGCGCTTACATTCCTTCTAACTTATGGAAAGAAGTTTCGGAAAGAATGGTTGCTGATATCCGTAGTATGAAAATGGGAAGCACCGAAGATTTTACCAATTACATAAACGCGGTGATTGATGAAAAGAGTTTCGATAAACTTTCTGGATACATTGATAGTGCAAAAGCATCGAATGAAGCAAAGATTATTGCAGGTGGAAATTACAATAAGACAGAAGGATATTTTATACAGCCAACAGTAATACAAACCGAAAATCCGAATTATGTAACCATGTGCGATGAGTTGTTTGGACCTGTGCTCTCCATTTATGTTTACGATGAAACTAAGTTTGAAGAAACATTAAACATAGTTGACAACACATCCGCATATGCATTAACAGGAAGTATTATTTCGCGCGACAGAAGTGCAATTGATGTAGCAACAAAAAGTTTGAGCCATGCAGCTGGTAATTTTTACATTAACGATAAACCAACTGGAGCTGTTGTTGGTCAACAGCCATTTGGTGGCGCAAGAGCATCGGGCACAAATGATAAAGCCGGTAGTGCAATAAATTTATTGCGTTGGGTTTCGCCACGAAGCATAAAGGAAACTTTCGTTACGCCAACCGATTATCGTTATCCGTTTTTGAATGAATCATAATAATATTTTCTTGAATCAGTAATACACTTTAAAATAAATTAATGACATTGTGTTGAAGCATCATATTCATTCTTACCTTTCGTACCTGTAAAGTTGTTTAATGAATTCAAAGGCTCTCTGAGGCTTAAAAATCAAAATGAAAAGTATGAATAAAAAATTTTTCCTTCTTTCAATTATTAGTTTAATAAGCTTTTCATCTTTTGCTACCCATATTATCGGAGGAGATATTACTTACAAGTGCCTAGGAAATAATTTGTATCAATTTACAGTAAAAATTTATCGTGATTGTTACAATGGGGTGCCTCCACTTGATAGTCCTGCCCATTTTACTATTTACAAGAATCTTGATAATACCTATGAAACACTTGATGCATTTTTTACAACCGACACAATAATTCCACCTGTTTCTCCAAGCCCTTGTTTAACTGTTCCACCTGAGATTTGTGTGGAAGAAGGTACTTATATTTTTTATAAAACTTTGCTTCCATCACCTGGCGGTTATACTATTGCCTACCAAAGGTGTTGCAGAAATGGAAGCATTTTAAATATAACTTCACCAGGAGCCACTGGTGCAACTTATACTTGTGAAATAAATGATGCATGTTTATCACTCTGTAATAACAGTGCCTATTTTAAAAATTATCCTCCAATTGTTATTTGTGCCAACCAACCTTTAGTTTTTGATCACTCAGCAATTGACCCTGATGGTGATGAATTAGTTTATGAATTATGTCAACCGTTCAGTGGAGCCGAAGTAGATAACCAGCCTATTGTGGCGAGTCTTCCTCCTTATACTGGCGTATCATATGTATCTCCATATACCTATTCAAATCCGATGGATGGTTCACCTCCTCTTGCGATTGATCCTGTTACAGGTTTGCTCACTATTATCCCAACTCAATTAGGCCAGTTTGTTGTAGGTATTTGTGTTAACGAATTTCGTAACGGAGTTTTTTTAGGGAGGCATCTCCGCGATTTTCAATTCAATGTTGTTGATTGTCATCCAAGTGTTGTTGCTGCTATTCCTTCCTTATTAAATAATTGTTCAGGGTTTAGTTTTTCTTTTCAAAACAATAGCTATCCGGTTAGTAATATAACAGGTTATCATTGGGACTTTGGAGTGGCGGGTATTAATAGTGATACGGCAAATGTTGAATTTCCAACCTACACTTATTCTGATACCGGAATTTATACTTTAACACTTATTGTTTATTCTCCAATTCCATTGTGTAATGACACTGGAACGGCGCAGGTATATGTATATCCGAATTTAACCGGAGGATTTATTTCAACGGATGGATGCCGAAATGATATTATAAATTTTCAGGACACTTCTGTTTCTACTTATGCTGACATAAATGATTGGCTCTGGACTTTTGGAGATGGAGATTCTTCTACAATTCAGAATCCGACTCACAGTTATCCTAATTCGGGTATTTATAATATTAAATTAATTATTCAAACGGAGAAGGGTTGTTCGGATACAATAAATCATGTTGTTACAATTTATTCTTCCCCGATTTTATTAACCTCTCCTAAAGATACTACCATTATTTTTGGAACCTCAACAAACATATTGTGCACAGTTGATATTATCGGGTGCACATTTTCATGGTATCCGGTTGATGGCTTAAGTGATACAACTGTTTTAAATCCGGTAGCAACACCTACTGTAACAACAACCTATTACATCACTGTTATTTCACCTGATGGTTGCAAAACAATAGATTCAATTATTGTGAGAGTTAATTTTATACCGAATGTTAATATTCCAACAGCTTTTTCACCAAACAACGATGGCGTGAATGATTTCTTTCATCCATTGATTAAAGGGGTGGTTGAAAATGTTGATTTCAGAATTTACAATCGATGGGGCGAACTAATTTATCAAAGTACCGATGCATTTGCTCCCGGATGGAATGGAACATATAAAGGTGTGCCACAGGAAATAGGCGTATATGTTTTTGTATTTAATTGCAAAGCTGCGGTAACAGGAACCCCGCATAACTTTAAAGGAAATGTAACCTTGCTTCGATAAAAAACTGAAAGGAGTTAGTAAAATTCCATTGCAATATTGAACTAACATTTTCATACGCACATACTCAGGAATATTCATTATTTTCTATTCAAATACTCATCAATAAAAAATTTAGATTTGCTGCATTAATAAATTATGGCAGCTAAAGCAGTGAAGAAATCTTCTTCTAACAAACCACTGATACTTATTACAAACGATGATGGCATTACATCAACAGGTATTAGGGCATTGGTAGAAGCTATGAGAGAACTAGGGAAAGTTGTAGTCGTGGCTCCTGATTCTCCGCAATCCGGAATGGGGCATGCAATAACGCTCGATGATCCGTTACGAATAGAGCCACTTCACATTTTTGAAGATGTTGACAGTTATCAATGCAGCGGCACTCCGGTTGATTGTGTAAAATTAGCAGTGAATAAAATTCTGAAAAGAAAACCTGACTTGTGTGTGAGTGGAATTAATCATGGCAGCAATTCATCTATCAATATATTATATAGCGGAACAATGTCAGCAGCAATGGAAGCATCAATTGAAGGAATAAAGGCAATTGGGTTTTCATATCTGAATTATTCTTTTGATGCGGATTTTACTGCCCCTAAGAAATATGCAAAACAAATTGCAGCAAGTGTTTTATCAAAAGGCCTTCCAACAAATACATTATTGAATGTAAACATTCCGGATTTACACAATAAACATATAAAAGGAATAAGAGTATGTCGTCAGGCAATTGCAAAGTATGAAGAAGATTACAATGAAAGATTAGATCCGCGCGGTAGAAAATATTACTGGCTCACCGGAAAATTTGTAAATAGCGATCCCGGTGATGATACTGATGAATGGGCATTGAAGAACGGATATGTTTCTGTAGTGCCGGTGCAATTTGATTTAACTGCTCATCATGCCATCTCTCGCATCAATTCATTCTGGAAATAATATGTGGCGCACTGATAAATTAATTGCCGGCATTGCAACAGGAATTTTATTTCCGTTTATGTTCTTTGTTATCTTTTATGAATTGAAAGATTTGTTAATCGAAAAAAATTTGATTCCGGAAGGAGCATTTCGATTACAGTTTCTGTGTATCATAAGTGTTGTGGCAAATGTTATTCCTGCAGGTTCTTATGTTAGAACTAAAATGGATAAAGCACTTAAAGGAATTGTTGGTGGAACAATGCTGATGGTTTTTGTAATTATTATTTATTTCTATCACGGGCTAGTAACCGGTTAATATGCGTTACTACATTATTGCAGGTGAAGCTTCAGGTGATTTGCATGCATCCAATTTTGTTAAAGAATTAATGCAATTGGATAGCAATGCCATTATTCGAGGCTGGGGTGGAGAGCGAATGCAAGAAGCGGGAGTGGAGTTGGTTCATCATTATCGCGAAACGGCATTTATGGGTTTATGGGAAGTGTTGAAAAATATCAGAAAAATTTCTGCCTTGCTCAATGAGTGTAAGAAGGATATTTTGAGTTTTAAACCGGATGTAGTTGTGTTGGTTGATTATCCTGGGTTTAATTTACGCATAGCACAATGGGCGAAGTATAATAGTTTCAAAACCTGTTACTACATCTCCCCAAAAATCTGGGCTTGGAATGAAAAGAGAGTTCACACCATAAAAAAATGTGTTGACTTAATGCTTTGCATATTTCCGTTCGAAGTTGATTTCTATAAAAAATATAATTACACAGTCAAATTTGTTGGCCATCCCTTGATCGATGCGCTGAATGAAACCAATTCTTTGAAAATTGCCAGAGATAAAATTGCATTACTGCCCGGAAGCAGGAAACAGGAAATAGAATCAATGGCTCTTTTATTTATGCGGATTGCAGAAAATTATTCGACTGAAAAATTTCTGTTAGCAGGAATTTCTTCTTTAGGAAAAGAGATGTATTCGAAATTTAACCGGAAGAATATTGAAATCATCTGGGATGATACACACTCAGTTCTTAAACAATCAAAAGTTGCAATTGTAAATTCAGGAACTGCTACATTGGAAGCAGCATTATTCAATGTGCCACAAATGGTGTGTTACAAAACCAGCGGGTTGACATATGCAATTGCAAAACGATTGGTAAAAATTAAATGGATTTCACCTGTGAATCTGGTTTTGAATCGAGAATCGGTAAAGGAATTCATTCAACATGAATGTAACAGCGGAGCAGTCGGGGCTGAATTAATGAGTTTATTGTCCAATGATTCTTATCGGACTCACATTCTTAATGATTATACCGAACTCCGCTATCTATTGGGCGGAAGAGGAGCTTCAGCCAATGCAGCAAAAACTGTTTTTGAATTTGTTAAAAAGTAAAATTTGAATAAATGAATTTCGAAAACATTCACTCAGCGATTTACTAAAAGCTTTGTTCTCTTTGTAATTATTTCAAAAATTCAGGAGTCGATTACTCTTCTTATTGCATGTTTAAAACCGAATCATATTGAATAAATTTGTTTTCATAAATAATGAATTATGGAAGACCATAAATTTATAGTTACCAAAGCTTCAGGAATTCAATCGGTTTATGATTCTGATAAATTAAATAAATCCCTTCATAAATCCGGAGCAGATGAAGAGACAATTAATTTTATACTTAAAAGCATAAAGCCCCAGTTGTTTGATGGAATTCCAACAAAAAAAATATACCGAATGGCTTATGCCATGTTGAAAAAGACTTCAAAAGAAACTGCATCAAAATACAAATTGAAAAATGCCATTTTTGAATTAGGTCCTTCAGGTTATCCATTCGAAATATTTATTGCAGAAATTCTGAAACAGAAGGGATATAAAGTTAAAATAGGACAAACCCTTAAAGGCAAATGTGTGAAACACGAAGTGGATGTTGTCGCTGATAAAGGAGATCGCCACTTTATTATTGAGTGTAAGTATCATCATAGCGCCGGAATAATATGTGATGTTAAAATTCCGCTTTACATAAAAGCAAGATTCGATGATATTGAGCAAAAGCTTAATAAACAAAATGAATCAGATTCAAAATTTCATCAAGGTTGGGTAGTAACAAATACCCGGTTTTCAAGTGACGCAATTCAATATGGTACATGTGCCGGATTGCATTTGCTTGGATGGGATTATCCAGTAAATGGAAGTTTGAAAGATCAGATTGATGAAGCAGGGTTATATCCTATTACTTGTCTGCATTCAATTTCAAGACTCGAAAAACAACAATTACTCGACAAAGAAATTATTCTTTGTAAAAAATTAATTGAGCAGGAAAATCTTTTGTTAAAAATTGGAATCAACCAGCCACGCTTAAAGGTAATTATTAACGAAGCGAAAACACTAAGCAGTAGCTCCACTTAGGTTTGAATTATTTTTCTGCTGCTTCTAGTTATTTTAATTGAAACTTGGGTTGACCATTATCATACTATGTTTTTTTTTCTGAGTATTAATTTAGATGTTAAAATAATTTGAATAAAATTCATTTAATTAAATTATGGATACAATTAATCTGCCTGCAATTTCATTAGTAAAAAATTTTAATGAAATTGGTATAATGGATGTTGCCTCAGTTGGAGGAAAGAATGCTTCACTTGGTGAAATGATACAGCACCTTTCGCCAAAAGGAATAAAAATACCGGAAGGTTTTGCTATTACTGCTTCATCGTTTTGGGAGTTTATTGATGCCAATAATCTTCGTGAAAAATTAGCCACCCCACTTGCTTCGCTTGATAAAATTAATTTTTCAAACCTGCGCGACACAGGATCACAAGCAAGAGGATTAGTATTGAATGCAAAATTTCCGGAAGATTTGAAAGAAGCAATACGCGAAGAATACGAAAATCTATGTCTTCATACAGTAAAGAATATTTCGGTAGCAGTCAGAAGCAGCGCTACTGCTGAAGACCTTCCAACAGCAAGTTTTGCAGGCCAGCATAATTCATATTTAAATATTTCAGGAATAGAAAATTTATTGACTGCAGTTCAGCAATGCTTTGCTTCATTGTTTAATGACAGAGCAATTAAGTACCGAGAAGACAAAGGTTTCGATCACCAGTCGATTGCACTTTCTGTTGGAGTACAAAGGATGGTGCGTGCTGATATTGGATCTGCGGGAGTAGCTTTTACCAATGAACCTGAATCAGGATTTCAGAATATTATTCTGATCACCGGCAGTTGGGGGCTTGGTGAAAATGTAGTGCAAGGAGCTGTGAATCCTGATGAGTTTTATGTTTTCAAACCTTCACTTAGAAATAATAAATATCCAATTATTCAAAAAAAACTTGGCAGCAAATCGAAGACAATGATTTATGCAAATCAAAAATCTGAAACTGAAAGTTTTATTGAAAACATTGATACTCCTGAAGAAAAAAAATGGCAATGGATATTAAATGATGAAGAAGTTAAACAAATCGCTGAGTGGTGTTTACTAATTGAAGAACATTACCAACAAGTGATGGACATTGAATGGGCAAAAGATGGAATCACCAATGAACTATTTATTCTTCAGGCGCGGCCTGAAACCATTCATATAGGTAAACAAAAAGTTTTTAAAGAATATACATTAAATGAAAAAGGAAAAATAATTGTGGAAGGAGCAGGAATCGGAAGCCGTATTACAACTGGTGTTGCAAGAATCCTTTTATCTCCATCAGAATCAGATAAACTTCAATCCGGTGAAATATTAGTAACAACTATTACGAATCCTGACTGGGATCCAATTATGAAAAGGGCATCAGCCATTGTCACTGATAAAGGCGGAAGAACCAGTCATGCAGCAATTGTAGCGAGGGAATTAGGAGCCGTGGCTGTTGTGGGTTCAATGAATGGAACACAAAAAATAAAAGACGGAGAAGTAATAACCGTATCTACAATCGGAGGAAAAGATGGAATTGTTTATGAAGGAAAATTAAATTGGGAAGAACAAATCATTGACTTCAGCAATATCAAGATACCGAATACACAGGTGATGATGATTTTAGGAGATCCTGAAAAAGCATTTCATCTTTCTTTTTATCCGAATAGCGGAATCGGTTTAATGCGATTGGAATTTATCATAAACAGCGCGATTCAAATTCATCCGATGGCTTTAGTGAAATTTAATTCACTGAAAGATGCAAATGCAAAAAAGAAAATTGAAGAACTGACTTTGTATTATCCCGATAAAGAAAAATACTTCATTGATAAATTGGCTTCAGCAGTTGCAACTATTGCTGCCGCCTTTCATCCAAAAGATGTGATTGTGCGCATGAGCGATTTTAAAACTAACGAGTATGCAAATTTGATTGGTGGAAAAGAATTTGAACCGCACGAAGAAAATCCGATGCTTGGTTTTCGTGGTGCCTCAAGATATTACAGTGATTATTACCGCGAAGGATTTCGACTGGAATGTGAAGCCATGAAACAGGTTCGTAATGTGATGGGATTAACAAATGTGAAACTCATGATTCCGTTTTGCAGAACTGTAGAGGAAGGAAAAAAAGTAATTGCACAAATGGAGCAGTTCGGTTTGAAGCGGGGTGAGAATGGATTGGAGATTTATGTGATGGCAGAAATTCCAAGCAATGTTATCTGCGCAGATGAGTTTGCGAAAATATTTGATGGATTTTCCATTGGTTCCAATGATTTAACTCAACTCACTCTTGGAATCGACAGAGATTCTGCTTTAGTAAGTAATTTATTTGATGAGAAAAATGAGGCAGCAAAAACAATAATTGCAATGATGATTAATCGTGCAAAAAATGCCAAATCAAAAATTGGTTTGTGCGGACAAGCACCAAGTGATTTCCCTGAGTTCGCTCAATTTTTAGTAGAGCATGGAATCGACAGCATTTCATTTAATCCTGATGCGCTAATAAAAGGGATTGAAAACATTCAAACAGCAGAAGAAAAAATTAAACAACATCATATAACAGGATTTCAAAAACATTAATAATTTAAAACATACAAAATGAAAATTTTAGAAAACAAAACAGCAATTATAACAGGTGCCGGTTCTGGGATGGGAAAAGCAATGGCGATACTTTTTGCTAAGGAAGGAGCAAATGTGATTGTAGCTGATTTGAAAACTGAAAGAGTGGATTCAGTTGTGAATGAAATAATTTCAGCAGGTGGAAAATCTACTGGTGTAACAGTAAATGTATCAAATGAAGAAGATGTAAAAAAAATGTGTGACACTGCTGTGAATACATATGGCGGAATTGATATTCTTGTTAATAATGCCGGAGTAATGGATGATTTTACTCCTGTAGGAGATGTCACCAACGATTTATGGAACAAAGTAATTGGTGTAAACCTGAACGGCCCCTTTTATTCGTGTAGAATCGTAGTTCCATTAATGATGAAAAAAGGAAAGGGAGTTATTATTAATATTTCATCAATAGGCGGATTGAATGGAGCTCGCGCGGGTGCAGCATATACAGCCTCAAAACATGCGATAAATGGGCTCACAAAAAATATCGCCTATATGTATGGAAAAAAAGGAATCAGATGCAATGCGATTGCACCTGGAGGAGTTTTAACAAACATTATGGAAGGTGCGACTCCGAATGCTTTTGGTTATGAAAGAATGAGTGGTGGTTTTGCAACAAACATCCGAATGGCTGAACCTAACGAAATTGCTGATCTAGCCCTTTATCTTTCTTCAGAAAAGTCAAGTTTTGTGAATGGAAGCGTGATAGTTGCTGATGGCGGTTGGACAGCATATTGAAAATTATAAATAATCTGTTGGGGAATATTTTGTTTTTATTTTTCTATAAAACAGAAGTTAAGAACACAAAATTCTACTGAAAAAAACTGAACTAATTGATAATTTTAATACAAATATTTGCTGTGTGTTGAATTAAAAACTACTATCCTACTCAAAGTTTATACTTATCAATTGAACCCAGAACTAATGAAACGAAAACTTCCAAAACCCATCCAGCAATTTTTATTAGAGGTCGCTGGCATCTCAAAATATTTTTGGCGATTCTGGAAAGAAGTTTTTGTTCCACCTTATGAAATGAATGAAATTACTCGTCAGGCATATTCTGTCGGTTTCAAATCAATGCCATTAGTAAGTGTAACTGCTTTCATCATGGGATTGGTAATTGTGATTCAATCGCGACCTGCATTAATAGAGTTTGGCGCCGGATCATATATTCCTTCCATGTCTGCGCTTTCAATTATCCGCGAAGTCGGTCCGTTGATTACTGCGCTAGTATGTGCAGGAAATATTGGTTCAAGTATAAGTGCTGAATTAGGTTCAATGAAAGTGACCGAACAAATTGACTCTATGGAAGTATCAGGAACCAATCCGTTTAAGTTTTTAGCAGTTTCAAGAATCATTGCTTGCACCATTATGATTCCGGTAATTGTGATTTATGCCGATGTTATTTCTCTTTTCGGTTCATATGCTGGTGCGAACATTAAGGGTGAAATCAGCTTTAATTTATTTTTTGCGCAGGTGTTTGAACGATTAAGTTTTAATGATGTGTCACCGGCATTTATCAAATCATTTTTCTTCGGATTTTCCATCGGATTAATTGGTTGTTACAAAGGGTTTACCTCAACAAAGGGAACTGAAGGTGTAGGAAAAGCTGCAAATTCATCGGTGGTGATTTCTCTTTTCTTGGTCATTCTGCTTGATATGGTTGCCGTTCAAGTCGCTTCTATTTTCAATATCATCTGAAATTTATGAATTCACCTGAAGGATCTACTATAATTAGAGTTGAACATTTGATAAAATCGTTCGATGAGAATGTAGTGTTGAATGATTTTAATGTTTCATTGGAGAAAGGAAAAAATTTAGTGATACTCGGAAGGTCAGGAAGCGGAAAATCTGTTTTGTTAAAATGTATTATGGGTTTAGAAAAGCCTGATTCCGGTAAAGTGGAAGTTTTCGGAAAAAATATTCCCGAACTCAACCAAAAAAATCTGGATGCTATACGGAAAAAAATCGGATTTCTTTTCCAGGGAAGTGCGTTGTATGATTCTATGACTGTGAAAGAGAACCTTGAATTTCCGATGCGGCAGGAAATAAATAAAAATTCAAGAAATGAAATTGATGAACGAATAAAAAAAGCATTGAAGAGTGTAGGACTTCCCGGTACAGAAAACATGATGCCCACAGAACTTTCAGGAGGAATGAAAAAAAGAATCGGTCTTGCGCGAGCTATCATCCGCAATCCTGAAATTATTTTATACGATGAACCCACAGCCGGACTTGATCCTGTAACGGGAAAAGAAATCAGTCATTTGATAGTTGAAATTCAAAATCAGTACAATACATCCGCCATTATCATCACACATGATATTTCGTGCGCAAAAATTGCCGCAAATAAAATTGTAGTACTTGAAAATGGCATTTGTAAGAAGGAAGGAACTTATGATGAGATGTTAAAATCAGATGATAAAGCAGTAAAACAATTTTTTGAATAAACATTTTTACATCTTCACAAACTCAATATGGAAAAGGAAAATAAAAAGCGGCTTCAACTCGGATTGCTCATCACCATTGCAATCATTCTTTTTATTGTTGGAATATTTCTGATTGGTAGTAAACAGGAAATGTTTAAGAGCACCATAAAAATTTCCACCTTTTTCAGAGATGTAAATGGATTGCGAAAAGGAGATTATGTGCGCTACTCTGGTGTGCGTGTGGGAGTTGTTGGCAATGTAACATTCATAAGCGACACTTCTATAAAAGTGGAAATGAATATAGAGAAGAACCTGAAATCTTACATTCATAAAGATGCAATTGCTTACATCGCTTCTGATGGTTTAGTTGGAAATAAGATCATGAACATAAAACCGGGAGATGAAGGAAGCACAGTGATTGAATCTGGGGATGAAATAAAAGGTGTTACACCATACGACATGGAAGTGGTTTACAAAAAATTATTTGCAACCAACGACAATATCGGAATCATTGCGCAACAACTTGCTGAAGTTTCTACTAAACTGAATAAAGGAAAAGGAATTTTGCAAACACTGATGAATGATTCTTCAACAGCCGGAAATTTCAAATCCATAATTGATGAATTGAAAATCACAAGCGAGAATACTGCTTTGTTCTCTTCTTCGCTGGAAGATGTTTCGGCTCAAATAAAAAATGGTAAAGGAATTATCGGAACATTAACCACTAACAATGATGAAGCAACCAAGTTGAAAGACTTGATTGCCAATTTTAAATCGTCAAGCGAAAACATTGATAGTATTTCAAAAAAACTTTCTGTCATTGTCAATCAATCGCAGCAGGGAAATAATGCAATTCATTTACTAACTGCCGATACTGCTTTTGCTACTTCATTAAAACAAAGTCTGCTAAACATTCAATCAGGAACCGTTAAACTGAATGAAGACCTCGAAGCACTGAAAAGTAATTTCTTATTGAGAGGATATTTTAAAAAGAATGCGAGGTAGAATTTTAATTTCCACCAAAATAATGAAAACGCAAAGGCTTGTAATTTCAAAAACTCAGACACATGAGTTTGTTTTGTCGCAACGGTAATTATATATCTGTTAAATTTTGAAAGATTTATTTAAAGGCTAACTTCTAATGAATATGCATTTTTAATTGGAAATGATTGGTAATTCTCGCAACTAATTGATTTTCGCTTAAATGTTCAGCAGATTCAATAGATATTTTTTTATTACTGAATTGATGATCAGCACTCATCATGTTTTTTAATTCTTCCTGAGCCGTTCCAGGACCTATTAACAGAATTTCGTCATATTCTTTAAGCTTATCTGATACAGCGTTAAAATAATGATGTGTGATTCCCTTTTCGGAATTATGCTGACGATGTTCTCCTCCTGATGTTGAATGATGAACTTCCTGCACTTTTTCCCTGATTGCAAATTCTCCATGATTCTTATGATCATCGGTGGTTAATATCAAAGCTTCTTTATGATCCAACCAAACTCCGGCTAATTTTTTGTGATTATCATGTTTCATTTTATTTCTTTTTTTATTGCTCAAAGTAAAATGAACTAGTCATATGATTTTATGATTTCAGAATTTTTTTAAGTGATTTAAATCATGTCAGGAAAATTTTTCAATTTTAATATATTGATTTTTTAGAAATGCTATCGAATGATTTTATGAAAGCATGGGAATTTCTCATCTGGAAAATAGCAGAACAGAAAAGAATTCTAATCTGTAAGATAAAAATTTAGTGGAGAATACCGGAGTCGAACCGGTGACCTCTTGCATGCCATGCAAGCGCTCTAGCCAGCTGAGCTAATTCCCCGTTTGTAATTTCAGAAGGCGCGCAAATATATTCAGGCTATTAAATTTTATCTCATTCTTATTCATAACTCTTTCATTTATTTTGCCGCACTAAAAAAAATCTGTAATGGAAAAAACTCAATCATTTATCAATACAAATAAGCAGCGGTTTCTTGACGAGCTTTTTGATTTGCTCCGTATTCCTTCTATTAGTGCTGATACAAAATTTAAGGGTGATGTTTTAAAAGCTGCTGAGTTTCTTGCTGATAAATTAAAAGTTGCCGGAATGACTAATGTGGAGTTGATGGCAACCGATGGAAATCCGATTGTGTATGGTGAAAAAATTATTGATTCAAAATTACCAACAGTATTGGTGTACGGTCATTACGATGTGCAACCTGCTGACCCCTATGAACTCTGGACTTCACCACCATTTGAACCTATTGTGCGTGACGGAAAAATTTGGGCGCGTGGTGCTTGCGATGATAAAGGACAAACTTATATGCATGTAAAAGCAATCGAGTCAATGATTGCGAATAATGAATTGCCTTGCAATGTGAAAGTGATTATTGAAGGGGAAGAAGAAGTTGGAAGTGTGAACCTTAATCCGTTTCTGAAAAAGTATAAAGATAAATTGAAGGCTGATGTTGTATTAATTAGCGATACATCCATGATCGCAAATGATTGTCCGAGTATCACCGTTGGCCTGCGTGGTTTGAGTTACATGGAAGTAGAAGTTGTTAGTTCCAATCGCGATTTACATAGTGGAGTTTATGGAGGAGCAGTAGCTAATCCAATAAATGTTTTATGCGAAATGATTGCAGCGTTGAAAGATGAAAATAAACACATAACCATTCCGGGTTTTTATGATACTGTTCGTGAACTTTCGGATGATGAAAGAAAAGGGTTGAACTCAAGTCCGTTTAATCTGGAAGAATATAAAAAGGAATTGAAACTTACAGAAGTGGAAGGAGAGAAGGGTTACACCACTTTAGAAAGAACATCTATCAGACCAACAGTGGATGTAAATGGAATTTGGGGTGGATACATTGGAGAAGGAGCGAAGACCGTTCTTCCTGCAAAAGCAAATGCAAAAATCTCGATGCGCTTGGTTCCGAATCAGAACTCCGAAAAAATTTCCAACCTGTTTGCTGAACATTTTAAAAAGATTGCACCAAAATCTGTTACTGTTAAAGTAACTGCACATCACGGTGGCGAACCTGTAATTACGCCAACTGATACAGTTGCTTATCGCGCAGCATCCAAGGCAATGGAAAAAACTTTCGGCATTGTTCCACTTCCCGGTTACGAAGGCGGAAGTATTCCAATCGTTGCCTCGTTTGAATCTATTCTTGGATTGAAAACAATTTTGTTTGGTTTTGGATTAGACACAGATGCGCTGCATTCTCCCAATGAAAATTATGGATTGTTTAATTTTTATAAAGGCATTGAAACCATTCCTTACTTCTATAAATATTTTTCGGAGATGAGTAAATAGTATTTATTGCTACCTAATTCTAAAAAAAAAGTCCTCCGAAATTTCGAAGGACTTTTTTTACGAATAGTATTCAAGAATTTATGCTTTTGCAGCGTCGCCGGTCAATACCATTTTTTCTTTGATACGAGCTTTTTTACCTTTTAAATCTCTCAAGTAATAAATACGGGCGCGACGAACTTTACCTTTTTTATTTACTTCAATGCTTTCGATGTTTGGTGAGTAAAATGGAAAAACACGGTCAACACCAACTCCTGAAGCAATTTTGCGAACAGTGAAAGTTGCGGTTTCGCCATGACCTTTTTTTTGAATCACATCGCCACGGAATGCCTGAATTCTTTCTTTTACTCCTTCAATGATTTTATAATTTACAGTGATGTTATCACCGGCCTTAAAATCGGGGAATGTTTTTTTAGGGGTTAATTGCTCGTGAACAAATTTTATTGCGTCCATTGCTATTGCTGGTTTTTAAAATTGAGGCGCAAATATAGAATTATGAACTGAATATGGAAATCTTACTTTAATAATAGTTGTTGGGTGGTTGTTGATAGTTGTTGGTCGTCGGTTGTCGGGTAAAAGTAAGGTTCGGAACTGTTAAACCTTCTTCAATAATATTATTTAGTTATAAAAGTTGCAAGGATTATTCGCTGTCGATTTAATTTGAGATATTAGTTAGATTAAATAAAGACAATTCGAGTTGATTTTTTATATGTCCGTTTGTGTTACAAAGCAATATTTTACGGACTCAATTTTGTTTTCATGTAGGTTATTTGGTTAAGATTTTTACTTTCGGGTTCAATTTTTTTTACTCAGTTACCAATCAAATTTAAATTATGAATAAACACTTAATTTTTATTGCAACAATTTTTATTGCGTTTGTAATTATTAGTACAAATGCCTCAGCCCAATTAGCAGTACAAACAGAGAGTTTTGATGCCATCACTTTTGTTCCGGTCGGTTGGTCATTAAATCCAAATCCTGGTTTGTCAAGCGCTGTTTGGACCCGAAGGACAAATGGCAACACTCAGTTAACAATGGTTCCTCACAGTGGTGCGGCAATGGCAAGTTTTCGTTCCACAAATTTTGGTAATCCTCCGGGTACATCTGTGCCTGGTGATAATCAATCTTTAATCACACCAATGTTTGATTTGAGTAGTCGTGGAGCTTCAATCGCATCTGTAAGTTTTTGGATGTTTCGCGATAGTTTACTTGCAATTAATGAAGACAGTTTATCAGTTTATATTAACACAACTAATTCGTTAGCCGGTGCTTCGTGGATGGGTACTGTTGTTCGCAATAACAGCATTGCAATACCGAATACAGAAACACTCAATGGTTGGTACATGTATACATTTTATTATCCAACAGCTTTTACTGGCGCAACAAATTATATATTATTTAAAGGTGTAGCGGAACAAGGTGCACGCATTTACATTGATGATGTATCGTATGATACTTATCCAATTGTATGCAGCGGTACTCCAGCTGTTGGCGATATCATAAATCCATTTCCAATTATATGCAACGGTGGTGGTTCAACAACTTTATCGTTGCAATTTCCATTAACAGGTATTGGTGGTGTTGAATATAATTGGCAAATGAGCAGCAGTGCAACCGGACCATGGAGCGGTGTGGGAACAGGAATTGATACTTTGCAAACCCCCGTTTTAAGTTCTACTACTTATTTTCAATGTATTGTCAATTGCCTTACTTCAGGTTTATCTGATACAACAAATGTTGATTCAGTTGTTGTTTCATCTAATGTAAGTCCAACGATATCTGTTTCCGGTACTACAACTTTTTGCCAGGGAAACAATAGTTTATTAGTTGCTAGTGGAGCTTCAAATTATTTGTGGAATCCTTTTTCAAGTATTACAAATGCAGGTGAATCGGATATGGATTCAATTTTTGCTGCCCCAATTTCTAATACAACTTATATTGTAAATGGTACTGATGTAAATGGATGCGTAGGAACAACAAATGTGGTTGTAACAGTTAATCCTGCACCGGTTTTAAATGCAACAGCTTATGCCTATTCTACTAACACTGTTTTACCAAGTACTATCATTTGTTTAGGTGACTCGGTACGATTAAATGCTATTCCTTTTGGTGGAGGTAATCCCTGGACTTATTTATGGAACGATGGAACAACCACAAGAGTTGATTCAATTATTCCTTTAGTAACTACTACCTACATTGTAACAGCTACAGTAACCGCAACCGGATGTACCGCGAATGATACAGTTGTAATCACAGTAAATTCAGGAACACCTCCGGTAATAAGTCTTAATCCGAGCGGCCCTTTAACTGTATGTGATGGAGTAGGTGTTCAAATTATTGCTTCAGGTGCCACTGATTATTTATGGACTCCTTCACTTGGTTTAAATAATGCAACCAATGATACAATCATTGCATCGCCTGCAACAAGTACTATGTATATTGTTTCGGCTTCCAATGCTGGAAGTTGTATTTCTAAAGATACTATTCAGGTAAACGCCGGTATATCTCCGATAGCGACAGCCACCATTTTTTCCGGTAACGATACTATCTGTTCTAATACTCAAATTATTTTGCAAGGCGGACCTATTGGTGGTGGAGCTAATGGGTTTGTGTGGAGTAATGGTGCAGTTACAAGTAATGATACTATTATACCAAATACATCGGGGATTTATAGTGTAACAGTAATCAATGCAGTTGGATGCAGCGATACTGCTTCAATAAATATTGTTGTAGAACCCGGAACTTCACCTACGGTTTCTATTTCACCTGCAGGTCTGCTTTCATCATGTGATGGAGGGCCTGTTGAAATTACCGCTTCAGGAACCGGTACAAGTTATACCTGGTCGCCTTCGGTTGGATTGGATAATACAACCGGAAGCATTGTTAATGCATCACCTACTGCGACTACAAATTATACAGTAACATCTACCTTGGGTAATTGTTCATCATTTTTAACTTTTACATTGCTGGCAGGAGCTTCTCCTGTTTTAAATGTAACGGCATATGAATTAAATACAGCAAACCAATTAAGCGATTCAATTTGTGGTTCTATTGGTAATATAATTCGTTTGAATGCAATTCCATTTGGTGGTAATAACCCGTGGAGCTATTTATGGAACAATGGTCATACTACGCGAATTGATACTGTGACGCTAACTTCAGCCTCAACAACTTATACTGTTATTGCTACAAATAATTTATCGGGATGTATTGGATATGATACCATCGTTATTACATTGATTGAAACACCAATTGCAAATTTCTCATTTGCGAATACCGGTAGCAATTATGTTTTTACCGACTTATCGACCGGAACTATTAATTCGTGGTATTGGGATTTTGGTGATGGTAATAACACAACAACAACCAATCCTGATTACACATATACTAACCCGGGAACATACATTGTTAAATTAGTTATCACAAGTCAGTGCGGCGTTGATTCGATAGAACAAACAATTGTTATAGATGGTATTTCAAACATTAACTCAGGAATGAATGTATCATATTATCCGAATCCTACGAATGATGAATTTAATTTTTCGTTTACTTGCAACGATAATGAAGTTGTTTATTCTTTAGTAAATGTTTTTGGTCAGGAGTTAATGGCCAGTGAGTTGAATGCATTAGCCAATCATGTTTTCAGTACTAAACTTTCATTGAAGGAATTGAGTTCAGGAACTTATATTCTTCATTTGAAATCGGCATCGCAATCTGCAATAATTAATTTGAAGAAGTTGTAAATAAAAAAGGAGAAGAAGTTAGATTTATTTTTTCTGCTGGAAATAAAAATCCCCGATGGATTTAAGAATCCATCGGGGATTTTATTTGTAAATAACTGAATCAAAGATTTACAAAGAACTATTAATTCTCTATCAAACCTCTTCCTTCTTTCTTAAGCAATCCTTGTTCTTTTAATTCCTTCATTATTTTATCGAGAATTCCATTGATAAACTCACCGCTTTTTGGGGTGCTGTAATTTTTTGCAATATCAATATACTCGTTCATGGTGGCTTTAATAGGAATGTTTGGAAAGTATAATAATTCGGCAAGTGCCATTTTCATTAACATCAAATCAATCTGCGCCAACCGTTCCTTATCCCAATTCTCTAATTTGGGAGTTATTAAAGTTGCAAGATATTCTTCGTTGTAATAAACACGATTCAGCAGTTCATTGGCGAAGTCGTGTTCTTCGTTCATGCTTTCGGGGAATTTGATGAACTTTTCGTTTCCCTTTACAATTTCCTTTTCAACCTGCGTGGCAATTTTATCTATCAATATCACCAACTGATTTTCAATAATTGTTGAATCATCATTCCAAGTGGTGAACGAATCTTCAACATGTTGTGTAAATAATTCGCTCAGCAATAAAACTTTCCGATAGAGATATAGAATCAACCGTTTGTCTTCTTCTATTGGTGGGTTTTCATTTTGAATGTAGTTTTTATAACTAGAAGTATCTTCCAATGTTTTGAACCAAGTGCGGAAATAATCAGCATCTGGCAGATAGGTTAATTTCTGTTCCCGAATAATTCTTTTAAAATTTTCGTCCAATACTAACTTCTGAATAATGGGATTGTGAAATATGCGCACCGAAAATTTCTTATCGGCTTCGGTTGGTAAATGCTTGGATGATTTATGACCAGCATCTTCAACTGAATACTCAGCTGTTTTTTCAATCAGGTATAAATTATAAATGAGCAATCGAAAAGAATTATTTATCCGTTCTCGCAAAGATTTTTCTAAAGTGGTGAATGGAATATCAGGACTTTGTTCATGTGTGTAAAGCACCTGCATCACCTTTACTCTAACATTTCTTCTGCTTAACAACATGAAATAAAATTAAAAATTAAAAATTAAAAAAGTAAAATAGATTGGTAAAACTCAATTGAATTTTGACTAACGATTAGTTAAATGTGATTTTGGAATTTTAAAAAATACTTATCGAAAATAAATGATGCGAATTATTCATCATTCACTTTTGACAGTTCACAATTTAGAGTTCAATGCGGCAATGTCTTTCAATCTTGCATTTGCCATTTGCATTGCGGCTTGCTGTGTGGTGATATTATTTGCTTTTGCAATACTGAAAATATCCAGCAATCTTTCGTAAATCCGATCGGTTTGGCTCATTACTCTTTCGCGATTGTATCCTTCCAGCTCACCTGAAACATTTATTAATCCGCCTGCATTTATCACGAAATCAGGAGCGTATAAAATTCCTTTTTCAATCAACAGATTTCCATGCACCACTTCATCAGCTAATTGATTGTTGGCAGCTCCGGCTACTATGTTGCATTTCAGTCTTTCAATGTTATCGTCATTTAAAGTTGCACCAAGTGCACAAGGTGCATATATATCCATATCGACATCATATACTGCATCAGGTTCAACACCAGCTACTTTGTATGTTTTAATCATGTACTGAATTCGATCAGCATTAATATCGGTCACAGTAACTTTTGCACCGGCATCTATTAGATATTTCACCAACACTTCACCAACATGACCGGTACCTTGAACAGTAACTTTTTTTCCACTCAAATCATCGCTTCCGTATAATTCTTTTACTGATGCTTTCACCCCAAGAAAAGTTCCGTAGGCTGTAACAGGTGAAGGATCACCACTACCTCCCATATTTTCAGGAATACCGGCAACATGTTCTGTTTCAAGACTTATCCATTCCATGTCACGAGTGGTAGTTCCAACATCTTCAGCAGTAATGTATTTTCCTCCTAAACTTTCAATAAATTTTCCATAACGACGCATCATTGCTTCTGACTTATCAGTGCGAGAATTGCCGATGATTACTGCCTTTCCTCCACCAAGGTTTAATCCGGCCGCAGCTGCTTTAAAAGTCATACCACGACTAAGGCGAAGTACATCGTTTATAGCTTCAGCTTCATTATTATAATTCCAGAAACGGGTGCCGCCAAGTGCAGGGCCAAGAATGGTGTTATGAATTGCAACGATAGATTTTAAACCGCTAGCCTTGTCGTTAAAGAATACAACTTGTTCATGGTCGTATCCGCTTATCTGTTCAAAAATTCCGGGAGTTTGAATAGCTGCTTCCACTTTACTTTTTACCACTGTCATGCAGTCTGATTTTTTTGTTTAGAATTGTCTCGCCAATGGCGAAGGGTGGCAAATCTATGTTTATTTTTCAAGTTGCAAAAAGTAAAGGAACGAAGTGAAAAATTTAATCAGTCTGAACAAGTATTTCTGGAAATACAGATTGCGCTTGGGTTTAGGAGTCATTTTTATTTTTCTCAGTAATCTGTTTGCAGTAATGTCGCCCGAAGTTGTGCGGTATGCCATTGATTATACAATCAGTCAGGTAAAATTTGCATCGCTGCTGAATGGTTTTGCATTATCAGGTTCGTTTGGTTCAACTCTTACAAAAAGCATAGTTGCATTTTCTGTAATCATTTTTGCTTTCGCATTACTGAGAGGTTTGTTTTTATTTTTTATGCGACAAACATTAATTGTAATGTCGCGACACATTGAGTTCGATCAGAAAAATGAATTGTACAATCACTATCAGCAACTCGACCAATCTTTTTATAAAGAAAATAACACCGGCGATTTAATGTCAAGGATTACTGAAGATGTTTCGCGGGTGCGCAATTACACCGGACCTGCAATCATGTACATCATCAACACAGTCATTTTATTTTTCATGGTTGCCTATACTATGTATCGTGTGAATGGTGAATTGACTTTATATGCGCTTGCACCACTTCCGGTTTTAGCAGTTTGTATTTTTTTTGTGAACAGTATTATTGAAAGAAGAAGTGAAGCCATTCAATCGCAACTGAGTGCGCTCACCACTGCGGCTCAAGAAACATACTCGGGAATACGAGTGATAAAAGCATATGTGCAGGAGCAAATGGCCGAAAAATATTTTAATGACGAAAGTATTGAATACAAGAAACGACAACTGAAACTTGCAAGAGTGGAATCATTTTTCTTTCCGACTATTTTTATGCTGGTTGGTTTCAGTACACTCTCTGTAGTTTTTGTTGGTGGGAGTAAAGTGATGAATGGACAAATTACCCCCGGAAACATCGCTGAGTTTTTCATGTACATCAACATGCTCACCTGGCCAATTGCTTCCATGGGATGGGTGATGGCTTTGATTCAACGCGCATCAGCATCACAAAAAAGACTGGATGAGTTTCTTTCCATTCAAACAAAAATTATTAATCCGAATACAAATAAACATCTTATAAAAGGAGGTGTGGAGTTTCACAATGTGTCTTTCACTTATACGAATACAGGAATCACAGCATTGAATAATATTTCTTTTAATTTGAAAGTTGGAGAAAAGATGGCTGTGATTGGAAGAACAGGTGCAGGAAAAACAACCATTGCCAATTTATTTACACGAGTGTTTGATGTGAGTGAAGGAAGTATTCTTTTGGATGGAATTGATATTCGCTCCATTAACTTACATGAACTGCGCGAACAGGTAGGAGTGGTGCCGCAAGATGTTTTACTTTTTTCTGATACAGTCACCAATAATATTTCATTCGGAAATGATGTGGTTGATGAAAAACTCGCTGTTGAATTTGCAACTCGTGCTTCTGTTGATGAAGAAATTTTAAGATTGCAACATGGTTATGATACCATGGTTGGCGAAAGAGGAGTGATGTTATCGGGCGGACAAAAGCAACGGATTTCGATTGCACGGGCATTAATTAAAAATCCCTCGGTGCTGGTATTAGATGATTGTTTATCGGCAGTGGATGCAAGAACGGAACATAAAATCTTGGAGCAGTTTAATGAAGTGCTGAAAGAAAAAACTGCAATCGTAATTACTCATCGGATTTTTACATTGATACAATTTAATAAAATCATTGTGTTGGATAAAGGAAAAATTGCAGAAGAAGGAACACACGACCAATTGCTTTCTCGAAAAGGTTTGTACTACCAGCTTTTTGAATTACAACAATCGGAAGAAAAAAACTGAGAATGTTTTGGCGGATAACCGAAAAATCTATATTTGCGAAGAACATAACTGAATATTAAATCACTTACTAAAAGAAATCAAGTGGAAGAAAACAATTTTAAAGGACAGAGAGAGGAACCGGTTTACACCATTAAAATGAGAGCCGGACGCAGGCGCACTTATTTTTTAGATGTAAGAGAAACAAAGGGCAATGACTTTTACATAACCATTACCGAAAGCAAGAAGCGCCAGGATGGAGGATACGATCGTCATAAAATTTATTTGTACAAAGAAGACTTCAACAAATTTATGGAGTCGATGAACGATGTGGTGAACCATGTAAAAACTGAACGCATGCCAGAGTATGATTATGATGAGTTTACTAAAAAGCAAGAAGAATATGATCGAATGAGAGCTGAACAGGCACTCAATCCACAAATGGATGAAAACGGTTTTTCATCTGAAGGAAATTCATCTACAAACAATGATGAAGACAATTCAGGACGCATTATTGAGAATTCTACTTCGGGAAACATCAACACAGGCAACGCAAGTGACGATGTGAAATTGCATGAAGACAAACCAACTGAAAGCAACAAACCTTCATCAGCACCTGCAGGGAATGATGATGATTTGAAATGGTAAATGTTGTTTTAAGATATAAAATAAAAAAGGTGAGTTGATTTTCAACTCACCTTTTTTATTTATCGAATCGATTTTTTTTATTCTCCTCCGTGTATGCCGTTAAAAATTCTTCCCCATCGAATCTTGCTGAAGAAACTTCCGTCTTTATCCCAACTCATCCAGATGAACCATGCCTTACCTACAATGTGATCTTCGGGAACGAAACCCCAGAAGCGTGAGTCGGCGCTGTTGTGGCGGTTGTCACCCATCATCCAGTAATAATTCATTTCGAAAGTATAGGTAAAAGATTCTTTTCCGTCAATCACAAATTTATCACCGCGCATTTCAAGTTTGTGTCCTTCGTAAACAGTAATAACACGAGTATAAAGCGCAATGTTTTCAGGGGTGAGTGTAACTGTAACTCCTTTTTTCGGAAGAACTATCGGACCATAATTATCTAAGTTGAAAGGATAATGTTTTGGGTCGCCGGGAAATAAAGTTTCAGGATTAAAGCCTTCCTGCAAAACGAGTGGTTCAATTTTTTTAACATTCGGTAATTTCTTCAATGCTTCAACACCTGCATCGGTCAAGTGAAAATTATAAGTGCCTGTTGAATTCGTTGGGCCACCTTCATCAATGTGTAATTCATTCAAAACTTTTTCATTGATTGCACTGCCATCAGTATAAACCAAGTAATCTTCCTGACGATTCGGAGCCTTCCAATTCTTTTTTCCATTGATATAAACTTCAGCATTAATAATTTTCAAAGTATCTCCGGGAATAGCAATGCATCGTTTGATATAATTCTCACGCTTGTCAACTGGGCGAAAATCTTCCATTGGATAATTAAAAACCACTACATCATTATTTTTTATGTGACTGAAACCAGGTAAACGATGGTAACCCAACTCAATCCATTCGAGATAAGATTTTCCGCCGAACAATGGCATGGTGTTGTGTGCAAACGGGAAACTCAAAACAGTCATAGGTGTGCGAGCACCATAATGCATTTTGCTCACGAATAAAAAATCACCAACTAATAATGATTTTTCCATTGATGGAGTTGGGATAGTATATGCTTCAATGGCAAATGTGCGAATGATTGTTGCAGCAATTACTGCAAACACCAATGCTTCTATCCACTCTCTTGATTTCGATTTTCGAGTAGAACTTTTTCTCCAGAATTTCCAATTCATGTTTTAATTTTTTCTATTTTAAAGATTATTTTACAACGGACGATATAATGCTGATTTGTCTTTTTTATTGTGTGCGAAAGTAAAATTATATCAGCAAGTCAGATTTCTATTTTCTGATTTCCCCAATTAACAGGTTATTGTCCGTGTTATCATTCAGCATTCGCCAGTATTTCTTTCAACACATCTCTGAAAGAATAAAATCCTATTTTGTTCAAAGCCCATTCAGCCGCAACGATGGAACCTTCAGCAAAACCTTTGCGGTCAAATGCTTCGTGAGCAATTTGTATAGAATCGTTTTCAGAATAATAAGTCACTACATGTTCACCAATAGCATCACCAACACGGTTCGAAATAATTGCCAACTTGGTTTCATCTGCATCTTCATCAGTCAGCTCTGTTGAATTAGTCCACTCTTTCAACCATTTTCTGTTTTCCAGAATACTGTTTGCAATTGTGATGGCTGTTCCGCTTGGCGTATCTCTTTTTTGTGTATGATGTGTTTCTTCAATAAATACATGATATTTTTTCTGTGTCTTCATCAGCTTCGATAAAAAATCATTCAACATAAAAAACAAATTCACTCCTGTGCTGAAATTGCTTCCATAAACAATGCAGCCGTTTTGTTGGGTACACAATTTTTTCAATTCATCCATGTGTTCGTACCAACCAGTTGTTCCGATGATGAGCGGCTTGCCGGCAGCTAAAACATTTTTAGCATTTTCAATAACAGCCGATGGAACAGAGAAATCAATCACTGCATCGCTACTTGCAAAATTCTTTGGAGTTAGTTCATTAATATTTTTTGAAGTTGCTGTGAAAACAATTTCATGCATTCCATTTTCCTTAATGATTGATTCAATCATTATTCCCATTTTACCGTAACCTATCAATGCAATTTTCATTGGGGAAAGTTATTTGTTAATTGTTATAAGTTATTAGTAAATACTTTTTCATTATCGGAAATAGGATTTTTATGGAAGCTAATCTTGGTGCCTTTGTGTCTTTGTGGCAAAATATATTCATTCAAAAACGCAATTGAAAAGTTAAACCTGAAACTGTTTTGTAATTGTTCATATTGAAAATAGTTGGATGAATATTCATACTCAAATCGTCGCTGATATTGAAATCGTACAAATGCGCATCAACCACAGCGTCAATAATATTCAAACCATAAACTGCCACTCCTGCAACAATGCTATAATCTAAATACTTTCTGAAAATATCCTGAATATCCGCTTTGCGTGGTTGGTCGTAAAGTTCCGGGTAAAAAATTTCTTTCTTAATCGGATTCCAAACCAGAAAGGAAATAATATCGTTTGTTGTGTCTAAATCAGCAGCTAAAATGTAAGCGTCTTTAAAATTTTTATAAATCGTGTAGTTACGATAAATAAAATATCCCGCTGTTGCAGCCGATGCATAAACAATCGGCATCTTCCAGTATTTTTTATTGTATGCCTGACCAGTTCCCGGTACAACAGCCGATAATATTCCGGCAAATCGTGGCGAGTGTTCTTTGGGAATTAAATGAAACGGTTTTTTCGCGCTGGTATCATTCACACTTTTATTCGAGATGGAGTCTTTTTGGGCGAAACAATTTGCACTGCTAAAAATAAATAAGAGTAGAAAAATATTTTTCAGAAAATTCATTCTGAATTATTAACGACCTTCAATGATTTCTGTTATGCGCTCCAGATCTTCATCACTGAAATATGAAATACTGATTTCACCTTTTCCACCGCGAAGTCTTTTCAAATTCACACGAGTGCCTAAATGCGATTGCAGTTTTTCCTGAATGCGCTTGTATTCATAAGGTAGCGCTGGTTCTTTTGCAGCAGCAGTTTTCTTTTTATTCGGTACTGCATTTTCACGAACCATTTGTTCCACCTGCCGAACACTCATTCCGCTTTTAACTGCTTCTTTAAAAATGTGCAGTTGCACCAAGGGATTTTCAATTGTAATAAGCGCACGCGCATGCGCCATGCTGATCGATTTATTTTTTATGGCCACCTGAATATCCGGAGGCAATTTCAGCAAGCGCAAATAATTCGTGACAGTTGTTCTGTCCTTCCCAACGCGCTCTGCTAATTCTTCCTGTTTCAAATCACACTCATCAATCAATCGCTTGTAATTTATGGCAACTTCAATGCTATTTAAATCTTCGCGATGCGTATTTTCTATCAATGCCATCTCCAGCATTTCCTGGTCGTTGGCAATGCGAACAAAAGCTGGTATCTCTTTTATGCCCGCCATGTGTGATGCCTTCAAGCGGCGCTCACCTGCAATCAACTGATATTTATTTCCTGAAATTTTGCGAACAGTAATCGGCTGAATCACTCCATGAATTCGAATGCTGTCAGCCAGTTCAGTTAATTTTTGCTGGTCGAAATCAACACGCGGTTGAAACGGATTTACTTCAATTCCTTCTAACGGCAATACAAAACTTTGCCCTTGCGGAATCGCCGATTTTTCAGTTTGACCTTTTGGTGCTTGAAGTGATAAATCAATGTCATCAAGCAAGGCGCGAATGCCCTTGCCCAATGCTTCCTTGCCCTTACTCATTTGGTTCGAGGTCTAATATTTTATCCTTCGTTTTAATTTTTGTCAAATCATTTTTTTGCAGAATCTCTCTTGCAAGGTTCAGGTAATTCACTGCGCCCTTACTGTCGGCATCATACATCACTACTGATTTTCCAACACTTGGTGCTTCACCTAATTTAGTATTGCGGTGAATGATGGTTTCGAAAACCAATTCCTGAAAATGCATTTGCACTTGCTCAACAATTTCATTGCACAAATTCAAACGCTGGTCGTACATGGTCAATAAAATTCCTTCAATATTCAACACCGGATTCAATCTGTTCTGTACAATTTTAATTGTGTTTAATAATTTTCCCAATCCTTCCAATGCAAAAAATTCGCACTGTACCGGAATCAAAACTGAATCGGCAGCACTTAGTGCATTCACTGTAATTAAACCCAGTGAAGGCGAACAGTCAATGATGATGAATCGATATTCTTTTCTGATTTCATCCAGCACACCCTTCATAATTTTTTCGCGGTCGGGATGATTGATCAATTCAATTTCAGCGCCAACCAAATCCAGATGCGATGGCAGTATGTATAAATTCGGAGTGTCGGTTTCAATAATGCAATCTTTAATTTTTGCCTGACCAATGAGGCATTCGTAAATACTCTTCTTCACTTTTTTCGGGTCAGTTCCCAAACCTGATGTTGAGTTGGCTTGTGGGTCAGCATCAATCAGCAGGGTTTTGTATTCAAGCACTGCCAAACTTGCAGCGAGATTAATTGCAGTAGTAGTTTTTCCTACTCCGCCTTTTTGATTTGCAATACAGATTACTTTTCTCATTCAGAAAAAGTTGGAAATTTTATTTGTGTTTTCAACCTCGGTCAAAGATATGCGCAATGCATGCTGTGCATCGGTGCACAAATTCTTTTTATTCACAAATTATACACAACGCAAAAAATAAAATGGAAAATAATTTTTAATACGATTGGAAATATTTTTAAAAATCAATTTGATTTTAAATATTTCCTTTTTATGAATCGAAAAATTTCAATTTAAATATTTCAGAAAACAAATCACCTCACCACAATAAACTTTGTTAAATAAGTTTTCATATCCCCAACAATTTTTAAAAAATAAACTCCATCAGCCAACAGCTGTGTATTGAAAGTATAAATGCGATTGACCTGCACTTCATCACTTTGAATTATTTCTCCCCGAAGATTATAAATTTCTCCATGAGCAATTTCATTCAGATTGGCAGATGATAAAATAAAATTCAAATTTGCAGAAGTTGGATTCGGATAAACTTCCATTGATATAATATCATCTGTTTCATTAATAAAAGCATTAGGATCAACATATGTAGTTACAGATTCACTTATTACAACATGACCTGAGTTGGGTCCCATGTTTCCATCATTAGGAATAACGGTTCCATAATAACTTGTACCAATTACATATGGATAAACAGGAATTTGATTTGCATCGATGGTTACGAAGTATGCATAAATTCCCGCAGGATATTCAGGAGTAACACAATACCTTCCATTGTGAATATCCAAATCGCCGGAGCCGGAAATAAATTCATAATCCTGCGCGTATCCACCCAACGGCACACTGTCTAAAGTTGGTCCGTAAAAATTCGGTTGAAGAATTGTTCCATCAGGCAAAACAGTTCTGTCGGTAATATTTCTTAACTGAAAACTGCTGCTCATGAGTTTGATTGCTCCTGTTCCATTTGTATTGGTAAAAGCATACGCACCATAAATAGGATAACCATCAAACGCAAATCCTATCAGCGGTGAGTGATGTGTGCTATCGGTTTGATCATACAAACAAACCGGACTTACATGTGTATGATATTCGTGTGACTGATTCGGATGACCGAGACAAGGGTCCATTGTTTCGCCCAACAGATGTTCCCAATAAAAAGCATTCTGAAACCAGGTGGTATCATTGTTATAACTTTTTGCATCGAGCGGATTGTAAATGGAAACACCATTTTTCCAGAGGCCAATATGACCATAAGGTGGAGATTTTGGTACACCCATGTTTTGTGTTGGTATCAATCGGATTCTGAAAGTATATCCCATTGCCTCCGGAAACCACGGATTGTTTGGCCAATTAAAACCAAACGCAATCCATGAAGCAATATCATCTGTGGTAATATATACACTGGTAGTTGAATACTGAACCAACTGAACATTTGTTGGTATGGTATCAAAACCGGTTGCGCCATTTGTATTAATAATCCATGAAGTAATAGATGGACTCAGTTGTGAAAAAGAAGTTGATGAACTAAAAATCAGCAGCAAGCAGAAGTATTTTTTAATCATGAAAAATATTTTTTGTGAATGAAAAAGAATCTGACTTCTTTAATGAATGATAGTTTAATAAAATTTATTTCAATAATGTAACATCACCCTTCAATTGCCCTTCAGTTCCAACATCACCATCATTGTATTTATAAATTAATACCCAAACATATACTCCCGTATTTTCTTTCGATCCATGATAAGTTCCATCCCATCCTGAAGTTTTATCTGTTGAAGAAAAAATTAATTCTCCCCATCGGTTAAAAATCCTGAAATCATAATTGATAAAATCGCAAACAAATTTTGGTTGAAATACATCATTCATTTCATCACCATTCGGGGTGAAAGCCGTTGGAACAAAAATATCACAATCACAAACTTTAAATCCGACATGAATGGTATCACTTGTTGTAGCGCAAACATTTGTAACATTAACTGAGTAGGTTGCTGAATCAGTAATTGAAATTGAAGGAGTGGTATATTGATAACCGGAAGAATAGGTGCTGTTATGCCACTTATAGGTTGATGCATTATTCTGTGCATTCAAAACCAATACATCATCAGGGCATTTAATGGTATCGGTTCCAAGATTTACAACAGGAAGAGAATAGTATAAAACAGAAATTGTATCGCCAGCATTACAAATACTGATGGTGACATTCACATGATAATTTCCTGAAGTGGTTACATTAAAAGTTGAATCAATTGATCCATCCTGCCACAAATATGAAGCGCCAGGTTGCGATGCATCCAATAAAATTGTTTGACCTGGACAAAGAGAAGTATCGTTTCCGATATTTACAGATGAAGCATTTATATAACTTACTACAATACTATCCCTAACAGCAGCGCATGATCCTGCAGTTACATCTACCCAATAAATTCCAGCAGAGAAAAGAGCGAAAGTTGCATTGACAGAATTGTTTTGCCATGCAAATGTTGAATTTGCTGTATTAGCATCCAACAAAATTGTTTGCCCCGGACAAAGCGTAGTATCATTTCCAATAAATACAATTGGTGGATTTACAAATGAAATATTTATGGTATCGGAATTTGAACAAGGACCAACTGTTACTTCAACCCAGTATGTTCCTGCTGATGAAACAGTATAAGAATAATTTGTTGAAGCATCCTGCCACAAATAAGTTGCACCTGCAGTATTCACATTGAGCGTTAATGTTTGACCGGCACACAATACTGAATCGTTTCCAAGATTCACAACAGGAGGATTATTATATGTCACATTGATATTATCACTGTTCGAACAACCGTTTCCATCAGTTACTGTAACTGCATAATTCCCTGCACTCACAACATTGAATGTTGGATTGCTACTTGCGTTTTGCCAATTATATGTTGCACCTGCAAGTATCGCATCTAATAAAACTGTTTGACCTGCACACAAAGTTGTATCATTTCCAAGAGCAACTGCAGGAAGTGTATTAAAAGTGATGATAATATTATCACTTATAGGTGTACAGTTACCTATCGTAACAGTCACCGAATATGTTCCGGCATTCAAAACATTGAAGGTTGCATTCGATGAATTATCCTGCCACAGGTAACTTGCTCCGGCTGTTGTTGCATCCAACAATACCGATTGTCCCTGGCAAACGGCAGTATCATTTCCAAGATTAATAGGATTGAGGGCAGCAAAATTTATAGTGATAGAATCGGCGGCTGTGCAACCGCTAACATTGATTGTAACAAAATACAAACCTGTAACAGTTGTATTAAATGTTGCATTCGTTGAACCATCTTGCCACACATAAGTTGCTCCTGCAGTCGTTGCATCCAATAACAAATTTGCTCCGCTACAAAGAGTAGTATCATTTCCTAAACTGAACGAAGAACCACCTCCCACACCAATTACATTCACAATAATTGTATCATGCGCCACATAACATCCCCCGTTTGAAACAGCAACAATATAAGTTCCGGTTTGTGTTACATTAAAAGTTTGATTGGTTGAACCATCCTGCCACAAATAATTCGCACCTGTATTTGCAGCATCAATCAATAAAGTGTTTCCGAAACAGATAGTAGTATCATTTCCAAGATTTACTGAACCTCCTCCTCCTGAAGGTTGACCGGAAAAAATTGAATAGCTTGTCCAGGTTCGGGTACTTACATCATACAACCAGGCTAGATTATTAGCATATGAAAAACGAAATCCATTATTAGTAGCAGCTGTTGCTGGTAAGTATGAAGTTCCGCTGTAAGCACCGGTTGCTTTATTAAATAACAAAATGCTTTTTGCAGACCAATCTTCAATACCAATTTCGTTTCCTAAACAACCGGTATAAACTACACTTGTCCAATCTATGTTTCCAACAGGAACAGGCATTCCAGTTAAAGGATAGGAACCAAGAAATGCTCCGTTTGATCTTGCATATCTTGAAATAGCCCCATTGAAATAAAAAACCATTTCATCTGCTTCACAATCATAATCACCACACGATTGGGCGTCAGGTTGATTTTGTCCTGGATAAATAAGTGTACCTGTATTCAAAGCATTTCCACTTCCATCTAAATTGGAAGTCCACAAACCAAAATTAGAATAACCTGTTCCTTCCACTTGATTGGTATTTGGATTCCACCATAATCCCCTGAAATCAAATCCGGTATTTGTTTGAAAAAGCGAAACTCCAGTTGCACTAAATGTTTCAAAGGGGAAAGTCGAGTTTCCAGCTATACATGCATAGTAAATATTTAAATTAGGATTGTATGCAACGCCAGAAGCATTAGTACCTCCGTTCTGAATATAAGTATAAGAAATTCCTTGAACAGCATTTGGAAGAATAGTGCATTGAGAAAAAGAATTGAAAGAAGAAAGTGTGAAAAATAAAAATGCTATTAGAAGCGATAAGTAATTCAATTGAATAAAAGAACTAATATCAAAATCGTTATTTTTTCTCATAGCGTAAAACTAATTGCTCAGGTTAAAAATATTCCGAATTTTACGGAAACATTATTACGCGTTTAATTTTATTTGTTTTAAAATTAATTCCCTAACCCAGGTATATTTTTTATTTTTTCAATCAATGTTTCAGCTGTAAAAGGTTTTACCAAATAATCATCAGCGCCTAATCTTTTTGCCGTTCTGATTAGTTCAGGCTCATCTAATCTTGAAATCAATATTATAGGAATATGCAGGCTTTCATCATCGGCACGCAAAACATTTAAAGTTTCAAGGCCAGATAAACCAGGTAATAATATATCAAGCAAAATCAAATCAGGCATATTTTCTTTTATAAGTGATAAAGCGAGAATACCTTCTGAAACAGAAGAAACTTCGTAACCTACAACACTAAGTTTTTCAATTAACAATTCACGCATGAACTTATCATCGTCAACAATCAGAATTTTCTTTTTCATAAAATTTTTTAAGATGAATAATTGTTTGGCGAAATTAAAACCTTTATTAAACCAAACATATAATAACAATAAAAAATTAATTTAAAAACTAAAAAGAATCTTCTTTGATAAAATAATAATAGGCAGTTTGATATAACGGAATTCGTTTTAACATAGACATGGTTGAATTATAAGGAGCGGCAACCATATTGTCGTTTACAACCCAGTCAGGGATATTTCCGCTGGCGTCTAAATGCATTTCCAATTCAATCTGAACACTATCACCAGGTAATGGTGTAAGCACAGTAATGGATTGAAAATTTTGAACACGCACCATTCCTTCTTTAGCCGGTATATAATCAGCCATCCCGATTTTTGAAAAAGTAACAACTTTTGTTGTTGGATCTTGTGAAACTTTGAAGTGTGAAACCACATCACGATCACTCAAAGGCCAAGGCAAATCTGTAACCTGATAATTATAAATTTCTTGATCATTCAGAATTTTTAAAGTAGAGGTGTTGCTGCAGCCATATACCCACTTAGGATAATTTTTTGTATCTAAAATAACCGCAACGATAGCTGATAAAGTTGATTTCACTTTGTTTACAACCCGTACTTCTCTAAAATCAAATCCCTTCATTGGTCGCGAATAAACTTTTATTCCGTTTTCATTTTTCTCTAATCGCCAATAATATGTTTCATTTATTGAATAGGAATAGCTTGAGAGAATAATAGAAAAAAACAAAGCAAATTTTATTTTCATTTAGCAGTAATTACAAAGGCGTTACAGTTTAATAACGATGATTTTAATTTTTGTTACAGAAGTGAAAGTACAGTTTTATTAGTGGGGCATTAAACATAAAAGTAATTGTAACAATAATTTTTTTCTTGAAAAATAAATTCATTTGCACACCTTAATATATTTTGTTGAATAAATTTTTGTGAAAACATAAAAAATAGCTTCACTTTTTCACCGTGAAAAAACTGCGATTACTTTTTTTATCTCTTATAATTATAACATTGCTAAACTGCCATCGTGCAGATCCGAATGCAGACCTCATGGTTTTTCGTTTTAATATTTATAATGGTTTGTCGTCGTTAGACCCGGCATTTGGAGCAGTACAATCAAATTTATGGCTTGATAATTTATTGTTCAATGGGTTGGTTCAGTTGAATGAAAAATTAGAAATACTTCCGTGCATCGCCAAGTCATGGGAAATTTCTGCCGATGGAAAGACTTACACTTTTCATTTACGCAAAACTATTTTTTTTCATGACAATGAATTATTTGTCAATGGAAAAGGAAGAAAAGTTATTGCTTCAGATTTCGTTTACACTTTTCATCGCATTATTGATCCGACGGTTGCATCAAAAGGCTCTTGGATATTTAACGGAAAAGTGACGGATAAAAATCCATTTGTGGCACTTGATGATTCAACTTTCGAAATTCATTTGAAGAATCCATATGCACCTATAATGGGAATTCTCACGATGCCTTATTGCAAAGTGGTTCCGAAAGAAGTAGTGGAGCATTATGGAAAAGATTTTCGCTCGCATCCGGTAGGTACTGGGCCTTTCAAATTTAAATACTGGAGAGAGAATGATGCTCTGTTGTTGTTAAAGAATGAAAATTATTTTGAAAAGGATTCCTTGGGAAAACAATTGCCCTACCTCGATGCAGTTTATATCACCTTCGTTGAAAACAAGAGCACTGAGTTTTTAAAATTCCGACAAGGTGAGTTGGATTTTATATCTGATGTAGATCCTTCGTTTAAAGATGATGTGCTTACAAAACGAGGAGAATTGCAACCGCGTTACAATGGATTAATGGTTTTAGATAAATCTGTTTACCTAAACAGCGAATACATTGGTTGCAATTTAATTCACGATCCGAAAAACAATCCGTTAACATTTTTGAAAGTGCGGCAAGCAATTGCTTATGGAATTGACCGGAAAAAACTAATCACCTTCATGCGCAATAACATTGGCTTACCTGCCGAACATGGATTTGTAACTCCCGGTCTCAGTTACTTCAATGCTGATAGTGTGAAAGGATATTCGTATCAACCTGAGCTTGCCAGAAAATTATTGGAAGAGGCAGGTTTTCCCAATGGAAAAAATTTTCCTGAAATAAGTTTATTGTGTTCACCAAGTTCTGAAGGCATTTGCAATTTTGTGGTTGCGCAGTTAAAAGATATAGGAATAAATATTAAAGTGGAAAGCATGGAAGGTCGCGCTATTGCAGAAATGAAAGTGAAAGGCACAGCAGATTTTTTCAGGGGAAGTTGGGTGGCCGATTATCCGGATGCTGAAACTTTTCTCGCTGTGTTTTATAGCAAGTACGGTGCACCGCCAAATTATACTCGCTTCAACAATAAAATTTATGATGACATGTATGAAAAAGCAATTTCAACTTCGGATAATGTAGAACGAAATAAAATTTACATGCAAATGGATCAGCTCATGATAACTGAAGCGCCTGTTATTCCATTGTATTACGATGTTGTACTACGAATTTTGCAACCTCATGTGAAAGGTCTTTTAAATAATCCATTGAATTTATTGGATTTAAAAACCACTTATTTTAAAGATACGAAGTAAAAAGTAAAGACGATTAACCGAATATTTTTATTCTCAAAAATGAAAATACACTTTTAGGTAATTGAGAGTTGACACAAGAAATTGTTTCATTAAAAAAACATCAATCTTATCTTAGTAAAGCCCTTTCAAATAATCACCAACAACTTTTGGCACATAGTTACTTACATCGCCTTTGTGTAAAATAATATCACGGATTATGGTGCTGTTAATATGAGTGTGCTCGGGGCGACAGAGTAATACCAATGTTTCCAATGACGGTTGTAATGACTGATTCATTTGCCCAATTGCTTTTTCAAATTCAAAATCAACAGAAGAGCGCAGTCCACGCAAAATGTATTGTGCTTTTTGTTCAACACAAAAATCAACGGTTAATCCTTCATATGCTTCTGCTACAATTTTTTTTTCGTCAGCAAATATTTCTTCAATCCATTTCATCCGCACTTCGTAATCGAACATGCTTTTCTTGGCCGAGTTGTAGCCGATGGCAACAATTATCTGATCGAACAATGGGAGCGCACGGCGAATAATATCTTCGTGTCCAATGGTAAACGGATCAAACGACCCTGGGAAAACTGCAATTCTCATTCTGGAGATTTTATGGTTTGAACAGGAACAGTTTCTGCCGTGAAGATATGAAAATGAATTTCACCATAATTTTTCACACGAAATAAATTCGGATGATTGGTGTACTGATTTCTATGAGAAGTTTCTAAAATAAACCATCCTTCAGGTTTCAGTAATTTTTTTGTGTTAAGAATTAACTCAGGTAATGAATCTAAATTCTCTAATGAATAGGGTGGGTCGGCAAAAATCAAATCAAATTTTTCGTTGCAGTTATTTATAAATTTAAATACATCCATTTTAATAATATCAATCGGCAATTTCCATTCTGTTTTTGTTTGCGAAATAAAACCTGCGCACTTGTAATCATTCTCAATTGCAACTATCCGTTCACAACCCCGACTTCCCATTTCGTAAGAGATGCTTCCGGTTCCGGCAAACAAATCGAGAAAACTGATTTCAGTAAAATCAATATTGTTTGTCAGAATATTGAATAAACCTGTCTTTGCAAAATCAGTTGTTGGTCGTGTTGGAATATTTTGTGGTGGATTTATTCTCCTTCCTTTTAATGAACCGCTAATCACTCTCATGATTCTATGCAGAATAAATTAAAATAAAAATGGCCCGGAAAAATCATTTCATCCGAACATTGCACCCATTGAGGGCGTTGTGCAAAATGAATATTGCGAATATACTTGTAAGCCAATTTATAAATTCCGGAATCCATTACTACTTCACCGCTGAAAAATAAATTAATTTTATCCTGATCGAGTGATAAATGATTTACCACATTCATCAGGTAGTAAATAAAATCTTCCGGAGTTTTGTATTGATAGATGTTGAAGAATTTCAGTTGAGCATGTTTTACATACGCAATTTGAATGGATGAAGCCTGTACATAACAATGCAGCATTTCTCCTTCGGTATTTGGTGATATCCAGGTTTCAATTAGTGAAGAAGCTGAGTGACTGATTTTTGCTTTTGGAAAATAACTGTTCAAAATATTTTCAGTTTCAATGTCAACTCCATAAATAATTATTGCTTCTGTTTTTAAAATGGCTTCATGTTTAATATTGAATGATTGAATATTCCGTTGATTGAATTCGAGTAAATCAGTTTTTTTAGATTCATCAAATAAATTTTCCGGAACAAGCGTAAAACAATCGCATAATAAATGAACATGAATTTTACCATAAAATAATCGAAGTAAATCGTCGCCTGCAATCATCTGTTTAAGAGTATCGTTATATTCTTCTTTGCTAAATATATTGAAGAAGTTATAAGATTTCAAATGCAATAATTTGCGACTGAGAATGTCAGTAACGCAATAAACCAACTGGTCGGCATTCAAATAAACTGATAGGCGAAAGTTGGGGGCGAGTTTGGTTTTAAAACTCTTATCGCTGAGAGTAATTCCGGTTTGAATATGTTTTTTTATTTCGAGTAGTGACATAGTTGAATCGTTGCCAAAAATAACCATTGAAGTGATAAGCTATAAAAAAACAAAACCCCAATTCAAATAAATGAACCGGGGTTTCAAATTCAAAATCGCAGAAAATTATTTTGCTACAGTAGTCAGGTATGTATTTACATCCATATTAAGATAGTAATTATCACCGTAATATTTCAAAGTCTTTAAAAACATTGGTGCTTCAACATAACCGGGATTTACAGTTAGGACTGTAAATTTTTCATCTACAAAAGTGAGCGTTGGATATCCACTGCTTGCTTCCATAAATTGAGCTGATACCATATTTAATTTACGAGAAACATCATAAGTATATTCTTTTCCAAGATAAGTAATCGGGTCCTTGGTTTCGGCATTCAGTTTTACAGCATAAAAATTCTTTGTGATGTAATCAACCACTGCCTGGTCTTTATAAGTAGTTGCATCTAATCTCTTGCACCATCCACACCAGTCAGTATAAATATCAATAAACATTTTCTTTGGTTTTTTTTTCATTGCGGCTTCTGCTTCCTGCAAAGTCATCCATTTAATTTCTGAGGTTTGCGCAAATGAGCAAGAGTGTGCAGCGATGGAGAGAGTAATGATTAAGATTAATCCTGAAAGTTTTTTCATGGTTTGTTTTTTATGTAAACGGTTGATGCCAAAAATAATTCCAAAAATTGAATGTGAGTGCATGAGTTACTAAACTGTATTTTTACAGCCAATGGAAAAGAGAAAAATTATTGTTGCAATTACTGGAGCTAGCGGAAGTATTTATGCCAAAGTATTGTTAAATAAACTTTCGAGGCTGAATGAAAATATTGCAGCATTAGGAGTAGTGATGAGTGAAAATGCGAAAACTGTTTGGCAACATGAATTGGGAAACAGTGATTATGAAAATTTCAATTTTGCTTTTTATTCGAAGAATGATTTCATGGCGCCGTTTGCAAGTGGATCAACACGATATGATACAATGATTGTTTGTCCTTCTTCAATGGGAACTTTAGGAAGAATAGCCGCAGGAATTTCGGATGATTTAATTACACGCGCAGCTGATGTTATTTTAAAAGAGAGAAGAAAATTAATTCTGGTTGTTCGCGATACGCCATATAATCTTATCCATATTAACAACATGAAAATTATTACTGAAGCCGGTGGAATTATTTGCCCGGCCACACCATCATTTTATTCGCAACCAAAATCATTTGAAGAATTAGCTGCAACAGTTGTTGATCGAATTTTAGATTTAAGCGGTTTACCTGTGAATACTTTTCGCTGGAACGAGAATTAGTTTATTGTCAATATTGAATTTTGAAACTATCGCGAAATATTTTAAACTAATTTAGGAAATTCAATTTTATATTTTCACAATTGACAATTTACCATTTATAATTTAACAGAAATAAATTCTTTCCGGTAAATTTTTAATAACAAAAAGAAATAAGAAATAACCAACGGACCGAAAACCAATCCGGGCAAGCCGAACCATTTTAATCCAATGATTACTCCAAGTATGGTAATGATAGGATGTACATCCGCAAACCTACGGGCAAAAAAGAATCGGAAAATATTATCTACAGTTGAAATAACCACTGCTCCATAAATTAAAACTCCTGCACCATGCCATGTTTCGGTAGTTGATAAAAGAAATATTCCGGCCGGAAACCAGATTAACCCTGCGCCAACAACAGGTAAAATGCTGGTGCAACCACACATGATTCCCCAAAACAATGGATCGTTCAATCCGAAAATCCAGAATCCGAATGAGGCAACTATTCCCTGACAAAATGCAATTAATGGAACTGCAATTGCATTGGCAAAAGTCATGTCATGTAATTCTTTAGTTAGAATTCTGATTCCTTCTTGAGTAAATGGCAAGTAACTGAAAAATGAAGACTCTACTTTTCCGATATTTACTAATAAATAAAATAAAAGAAAATACATCATTAATAAACTTGCGAAAATCTGCAATGCAGAATTTAAAATTGAAGGAACCAACGCAGCAATATTTTTTGTGAAATCAGTTACTGTTTTGCTGTTGATTATTTCACGGTCAAAAATTCCATTCAGTTTATCGATTAAAGTATAATAGCCTAAAATCACATCCTGCTGATTGGTTAATATGGTTTGCACTTTTCCAAACAAAACATATAATAATGCACTGACCGGAATGACAATTACAAGGAAGGAAAGAAATATAATAAGTAATGCCGCCAACCATTTTTTCCACTTGTTTTTTTCAATGAGGCGTCGCATAAATTTCCGGAACAAAACATAAAAAATCAATGCTCCTAAAAATGCAGGAATAAAAATATTAACACTGTAAATCAGGAATAAAAACAACACCCCAAGCATTGTAAGTATTATATATTGGCGACTCTTTTTTGGGAAAAAATCAGGTTCTGTTTGCATAATAAATTTTCACAAAGAAAAGAAAAGTCATATCATTGTTTATGCATAATGTATTAATATTGATTGAAACATTTTAATTATGAAAGACACAAATAAAATGATAGCTGCCATGTTGGTTGGTGCTGCTGTTGGCGGGGCAGTTGCATGGTTTTTAACTTCTGAAAAAAAAGAAGAAATGTTAACTGATTTAAAAGACACAGCTGAAAAAGTTAAAAAGGAATTTAACGATGTGATAGATAAGGGAAGGCAGGTCGTGGAAGATTTAACAGGTAAAAAGGAAACTTCTTCAAATAATAAATCATAAAATAATTTTCATGTCGGAAGCAAAGGAACATTGGGATGAATTAAAAGGATTGGCATCTGAATATGTTGAAGCTAGAATTGAATTGGTAAAAATTGAAGTAACCGAAAAAGTTTCTCGTGTACTCGGAACCATTTTTACTTTATTCATTTTATTTATGGTGCTAGCATTTGTTTTAATTGCATTTTCTGTTTTAGTCGGGGCATTTCTTAATCATATATTTAATAGCACTTATTCAGGATACTTGATAGTAACATGTGTATATGCACTTGAATTTATTTTGTTATATATACAAAGAAAAAAAGTGACTGAATATTTCATGAGTCATATCATAAAAGCAATTTATGAATAGTATAGATAAAATCCCTGTTACCAATTTTCAATCATTATTGCAGGAAAAGAACCGTATAAAAGTTCATATTGAATCAACAGAAAAACAATTGAAAAGCAAGTGGCGCGATTTACGAAATCATTATCCTGAAATGATTTTGAAACCATCGTTGCCATTTTCACCTGAAACCAATCAGAAAGTGTTTAATTCAATGGAATGGTTGAATGATATTTTCTTTTCACGATTATTTAATAAAGAGAATAATGCTACAGGAGGTGAGGCAACGAAATTTATAATTCGGCTTGCTCAAGTTTTTGCCATTCGTAAAGTTGCAGGGATATTTAAAAAGAAGAATTAAATTTTATTTAATTAACAGCAACTAAATCTATTATAAAAATCAGGTTAGCATTTCCTGGAATTGAGCCTGAGCCATTTATTCCATAAGCCAAACTTGGAGGCAAGTACAAAGTAATTTTTCCGCCCTGTGCAATTAACGGAATTCCTTCTTTCCAACCTTCAATTAATCCAGAAAGTGCAAATGATACATTAGTCCCCGAATCAAAGGAAGTACCATTACTTAGTTTCCCTTCATAATTAACAGTTACCGACGAACAAATTGTTGGTTTATTTCCGGTGCCAGTATTAGCTATAATATAAAAAAATCCTCTTGCATCTTCAGTAGCTGATATGCTGTTTGTGGTTAAATAGTTTTTTAAATTACTTACTTCTGATTCTGGTGCCTTAGTTTGTATTTCAGCGCAATTTTCTTTTTTATTGCAGCTTGCTAATGCGCTAATAATTATGAGAAGGAAAATAATTTTATTCATAAATAATTTAATTTACAATTCTATTTAAACGCAATTATAGTTGTCGAAATTTAATCGCTGAGAAAATATAAAAAGACTTCCATTAATAAGAGACAGCCTAAATAATTTCAGTTTGTTATTTTAATATTGTTTTTTCACTTTCACTGTAGATGAAGTAAGCAAGTAATCGTTATCATCATAAACATAAATTTTGTATGTTCCTTCATCATAAAAAGTCATTTCTTTCCAGAAGAATTCCCATTCAGGTTGTGAATCCTGCCTGATAGTTGAACTGAAAATTTCAGAGCCATCTGTTTTCACTTCATAAATGTCATAGTTTACATAGTAGCTCTTTAATTCATAAGGTAAACGAACCAGTAAATCAAAATAACCACCATTATTGCCAATAACAAAAGTGTTGCTTTCATTTATTGCATACCCTTCTTTATCTACTGCCTCACAAAAATAAAGTGATTGCGCCTGTGAGGCATTGGCGAAAAAAAGGAATGCAGCAAATACAAAAGATTGCAGTGTTAAATTTTTTTTCATCAGTTAGTTTTTAATTAGTGAACAAAAAGTGATTGATAGAATTTTTGAAAATGTTTTCCAGGTGATGTTGAAAATGATTTTATGGCCGCAACTTTTGTTGCGCAAGTGTAAGAATATTAATTTCATGTGCAACAAAGGCCAGCACGGTAATCAGAATTAATTTTAAAGCGATTGATTCCATTATAGTTAAATTTTATTTTGAAATTGGTTGGACTTTGTTTTTTCTAAAACTCCCCAGAAAGTAGTGCACACATCAAACTGAAAATTAAATTTCATTGTAGCCCAAGTAAAACTCATTTGCTGGAATTGAAATGGGTTGAAGTTTTTCTTTTGGCTCTTGCAATTCGAGTTTAATTCGACAAAGAAAATTCTGTTTTGATGTTTTGATTTTATTTCTGAATTGTAAGAACTGAAATTGTTTTCTGAATAAGTATCTAATGAACAAATAAGTTTAGGTGTATTAATGAGTGCTATCAATGATTGAGCGGAGCCTGTTTTGAAAGTAAGTAGCAACAAAAAGAAGAAAATTGATTTCATTGTTTTTAAGTGTGAACCAAAAGTATCGGAAGTATATATTGCTGGTAACAGAATAACTATAAGAAGCCACTTTTTATCGGTGAATTGAACTTATTTTCTGATAGAGTAAAAATTAAATACTAATGTTTTACCATTAATTCAGTTGTTTCAATAAGATAAAACAATTTGATAATTATATTTTATAGTATTAATTTTTCATTGAATATGCAAAGTTGTTTGTGAAATCAATTATTCATTTATCTTTCGAACCGATTGCAGAAAATTCTTTCTAACTGTTATAAATAATAAATTCAACCCGTTTAAAAACAAAACACTTTTCATGGCTTACAAATTATGGGTAAAAAAACCGCTCGCTGCTTTAATGCAGGAAACTACTGAAGAGCACGAACATTCATTAAAAAGAACCTTGAGTGCCTGGGCGCTTGTGGCTTTAGGTATTGGTGCTATAATAGGAGCGGGACTCTTTGTAAGAACTGCCGCAGCCGCTGCGAATAACGCAGGCCCATCGGTTACCTATGGATTTATGGTTGCAGGATTGGGTTGTGCATTTGCAGGTTTGTGTTATGCCGAATTCGCCAGCATGATTCCGATTGCTGGTAGTGCCTATACTTATTCGTATGCAACAATGGGAGAATTCATAGCATGGATTATTGGTTGGGATTTGGTTTTAGAATATGCAGTTGGTGCTGCTACAGTTGGCATTGCATGGAGCGAATACCTGAATAAATTTTTGAATCAATTTTTTGGAGTTTCTATTCCATATGAATGGTATCATTCTCCGTTTGAAACTTCAATGTCCGGCGTGCATGGAATAATGAATATTCCTGCGCTGTTTATCATTTTAGTTTTAACAATGTTGCTGATTCGAGGAATGAGAGAATCAGCTTTTGTGAATGGAATAATTGTAATTACAAAAGTTGCAATTGTTCTTTTATTTATTGGTTTTGGCTGGAGTTATATGAATCCCGTGAATCACACTCCATTTATTCCTGACCCAACAATCTATACTGATGCTGCTGGAGTAGATCATAATTACGGGGGCATACTTGGAATTTTAGGTGCAGCTGGCGTTGTGTTTTTCGCTTTCATAGGTTTCGATGCGGTTTCAACTGCAGCACAGGAAGCAAAAAATCCCAAACGCGATATGCCAATAGGTATTCTCGGTTCATTGGCCATTTGCACTGTTCTTTATATTTTGTTTGCGTATGTACTTACCGGTGTTGGTTCGGTAAACGATTTCAGAACTTCAGGAAAGGAGGCTTCTGTCGCGTATGCCATTCAAACATACATGACTGGTTATGGTTGGTTAGCCAAGTTGGTGACTGTTGCCATTCTTGCTGGATTCTCTTCTGTAATTTTAGTTATGTTAATGGGACAATCACGAGTGTTTTATTCAATGAGTCGCGATGGGTTGGTACCAAAAATATTTTCAGCTGTGCATCCGAAATTTAAAACTCCGCACAAAAGCAATTGGTTGTTTTTTGGTTTTGTAGGTTTCTTTGCAGCATTTATTCCCGGTGATATTGTTGGAGATATGACGAGTATTGGAACTTTGTTCGCCTTTATATTAGTATGTGTTGGTGTTTGGATAATGCGTGTAAAACATCCTGATTTAAAACGAGAATTTAAAACACCACTTGTGCCCCTAGTTCCGATTTTGGGAATTGTTGTTTGCAGTTCCATGATCTATGGATTAGGGTGGACTAATTGGCTTCGACTAGCAGTTTGGTTAGTTATTGGATTGGTTATTTACTTTTTATACAGCCGCAAAAACAGTTTGTTGAATAAGGGGAATAAATAAATTTGTAAAAAATTTTAATTAAAAATCCGTTGATCGTATTACAACGGATTTTTAATTATAAAGCACCTATTGCCACGGACGAAATAATCAATAATATTTCAGGTTTAATAAAAACATCCATTCATTCTTTTAAATAATAGCAATGAAAAATACTATCAACTGGTTCGAAATTCCGGTGTTGAATTTTGAGCGTGCAAAAAAAATTTATGAAACAATTTTAGATGACCCCATCCAGGTAATGCCACATCCTGAATATAAATATGGTTTGCTTCCAGGAGATATGCGCAATGGTGTGAGCGGCGGAATTGTGGAAGGCAATGGATTTGAACCTTCCACAAAAGGAACATTAATTTATTTGAATGGTGGCGAAGATTTAAGTGTAGCAATTTCAAAAGTGGAAGCAGCGGGTGGTAAATTAATATTTCCGAAAAGAGCAATTCGTGCAAATGGTTTTGTGGCGCACTTTATTGATACCGAAGGAAACAAGATTGCATTTCATTCACCGAAATAATTTCTTCTCATTACTCGAGGAAGTAATACATCATTAAGAAATAATTTAACTCGTGCGTTAATTTTGATTTCTATTTGTAATAGAAAATCATTTCAAAATTATTTATTGGCCTTAATCAAATCTTCATTTGTATCAATGCTCAAAGTTTCAATAAATGTTTCAGCAAGGTGAATGCTGATAGTATTTTCTAACCAGCGCAATTGCTCTAGTGATTCGGCTTGTTCCAGTGGAGTAGGAGAGAGATGAGCAATTTTTAATAAAGTTTCTTTTTGATAACCATATAATCCAATGTGCTTATAAAATGAATGATGATGAAACCAATCGTGTTCTTCAATATTTCTTAAGTATGGAACAACTGAGCGGCTGAAATAAAGTGCTTTTCCATCAGGTGTTTTTACTGCTTTCACCACATTCAGGTTTTTTAATTCTTCCAATGAAGAAATTTTTTTTATCAATGAACCTATCTGAACTTTATCATTCAAAAACAAATCACGCAATGATTTTAAGTGTTCTGCTTCAATGAATGGTTCATCGCCCTGAATGTTTATCACCACATCAAAATCATTTCCGATAACTGATGCAACTTCAGCGCATCGTTCGGTTCCGCTGTTGTGCAATGGCGATGTTAAAATTGCTTCGGCACCAAATGAAGCTGCAACATTCATAATACGCTCATCATCGGTTGCAATAATTATTTTATCAACTGTGTTGCTTTCTTTCACCCTTTCAAACACATGCTGAATCATTGGTTTGCCTTGTATCAATGCCAATGGTTTTCCGGGCAAGCGGGTTGATGCATATCGCGCAGGAATAATTCCTAAAATTTTCATTCGTAAGAAAAAGTTATTAGTTTATGGATAGCATTTATAAATAGCATCAAACTTCAATCATCAATTTTTAAATAATCTTTAATCAAAAATCAAAAATCATAATTCTTTCTCACCACAAGGTAATTCCCTCTTATCTCAATCACTTTTACTTTATCGTTTCTTGAAATGAAATCTCCATCACTGATGCTGTCGTGACGGACATTGTTTACTTCAACACTTCCTGCAGGTCGCAAATCGGTCATTGCAATTCCTGTTTGTCCGATTAACGAATTCAATTCTTTTACTGATTGGCTGAAACTTTTTGCGTGTGCGAGAGTGGAAGTCAGCACCACTTTTTGTCCGACTGTTGTTGTTAAAAATTTTCGTCCGAGAAAAACTGCACCTGTGATTCCAACAATCATAATGGAAACAACTCTTAACAATGCATACAATAAATTATCTGTGCTTGAATAAGTGAAATCAAAAAAATCATTTGCAATTAATGAAAGTGTAAGTGAAGTGACAATGAAAATAATTCCCAAAGCACCGGTTACACCGAATCCGGGAATGAAGAATATTTCAGCAATGAGTAAAATAATTCCAATTACAAAAACCAGTATTTCCCAATTGGCAGCAAGACCATCCATGTAAAGTGGAGCGAAGTATAAAACGGCCGCAATAATTCCGGCAAACAATGGCGCACCCAAACCGGGATGTTGAAATTCAAAATAAACTCCGGCAATAATTACCATGAGCAAAATGCTATTCACGATCGGGTTCAATAAAAAATCAATCAGCACATCCAATGTGCTACGCTCATAAGTTTTTACATTATAGTTGGTAATACCAGCAAGCGAGCATACTTCATTAATGTCACTTGCAACTCCAGCGCAATATTGATACTTCATGGCTTCGGTGGTGGTGAGTGTTATAACTTTTCCACTGTCGGCAATGTCATGTAGGTAATTATTCGAAGATACCATTCCCTCTGCAATTTTCGGATCACGATTGCGCTGTTCTGCTGTGGCGCGCATCATTCCTCGCATGTAGGATTGATACTTGTCGGGCATAATTTCTCCAGTTTCATTCACAACCGAAGCCGCACCGATTGTGCTTCCGGGCTTCATAAATATTTTAATGCATGCAATGGAAATCAATGCACCGGCCGATGCAGCATTGCCATCAATTAACACATACACCGGGATTTTACTTTTTAAAATCCGATTGCGAATTAAATCGGCATTGCTTAATTCTCCCCCGAAAGTATTGAGTTGAATGATGATGTAATCAGCATTCATAGCTTCAGCTTCTTTAAAACAATTATCAACTAACCGCCAGGCTGGGGCAGCTATTTCCTGAGAGAGTTGAAAGGTGTAAACATTTTTTTTTGTTTCAGAAATAGTTTGTGCATTGCTTGATTGGTGTACAGTTAATTGTAACAGCAAGACAATTATCGTGAATAAGAATCGTTGAGATTTGTTCGAAGAAAGTTTCAATGAAATAGTTTTACGGAATGATTAACAAATTCAAAAATAACATGAAAAGAGTTGTTGTAATTTTTTTAATACTGACTTTACCTTTTTGCGTATTTGCACAAAGTACTCAGGATTTCAAAGTTAGTAAGGGCGAAACATTGTACGGGCTATCACAAAAATATAATACGACAGTTGCGCATTTGCTTGATATCAATCCAACTATCATTAATAATAACTTACAGGAAGGAGCAACCATTAAAGTTCCGATTGTGAAAAATGATGTGAATTATAACAAAGTAAGAATTGGTCCTCCACAATTTATTGTTCCTGTTACTTACAACATTGGCAAGGGAGAAACCCTTTATTCCATATCAAAAAAAATGAATACCAATGTTGAAACATTGAGAATGTGGAACGAATTGAAAAATGATAACATAAAGGCGGGACAAAATTTAATTGTTGGTTATGGCAATTCAAATAATGAAAATGGGGTAGGGAACGATACTAAACTAACTACTACTTCAGAACCAAAAAAAACCGAATCAGTAAAGAATACCGGTAAGGATGTTGTAAAAACCGGAAAGGAAAGTTCAACAAAAGATACCAAAAAAATAGTTGCTCCGAAGGATGATACCTTGGTGAAAAAACAAGATAACACCTCGGTATCAGTTATCAATACAAAAAATACTGATACAAAAACTGATTCGTATGCAGTGGTTGAAAACAAAAAAATAATTACAACCCCGACAACAACAACTACTAATACAACAACAGTTGAAAAAAATTTGGTGACAGGTTCTACTTCTGTTATTTCAAATCAAGGAACTTCAAAAACTACTGATACAACACCTGCAGTAACTACCGTTAAAACAAATTCAACGGGATCTGATAAAACTTTAACATACCTGACTGAGAAAGGAGTAATCACATGGACAAAAAGCAATAACGATGATGGACAGTATTATGCTCTGCACCCAACCGCTCCAATCGGAACCACCATCACGGTTAAGAATATGATGAATAGCAAAACCATTCAAGTAAAGGTGATTGGTAAGTTGCCGAACACCGCAGATAATCAGGGAGTATTAATGAAAATAAGTAACTCAGCAGCTAAAGCATTGAATGTATTAGACGATAAATTTTTGTCCACTGCAAATTATATGGGGTATAAGGCGGAGTAATTTGAGGATTATTTTTTTTGCTTAATTGAGGATAAAATATTTTTTATTCTTTAGCTTGCTTGTAACTTTTCTGTTCGCATATTCGACTCACTCAAAATTCATTGATGTTATTTAATACAAAGAAGATTTTTCTGCTTGTTGTTTTGATTTTATTTTCTGCATTAGCACATGCAACAGTTATTTCCGGAATCATTACCGACGAAAAAGGCGAACCGCTTTCTTATGCTACAGTATTAATTGAGGGTACTACTCAGGGTGCTACAGCCAATGGCGATGGAAAGTATTCGCTCACTGTTATCACGGGGCATTATTATAATCTGGTGTTTCAATATGTGGGGTATAAATCTGTAAGAAAAACAATAGAGGCCGTAGCTGAATCAATGAAATTAGATGTGCAGTTGCAGACCCAGCAAATGGAATTAAAAGAAATTGTAGTGAACAGCGATTCGGAAGATCCTGCTTACAAGGTTATTCGTGCAGCAATAAAAAAAAGGAAGTATTACCTCACGCAGGTAGATGAATTCAAATGCAAAGTTTATATAAAGGGAATACAGAAATTAGATAGTATTCCGAAACGCATCATGGGTTTGAATGCTGATAAGCTGGGCCTTGATTCATCAATGCTTGGTATTGTTTACCTGAGCGAATCAGAGAGTGAATACAATTATCAGAAACCCGATAAGATTAGGGAGGTGATGTTTTCATCAAAGGTCAGTGGCGACAATAAGGCTTTCAGTTATAATCAGGCAAGTGATTTTGATTTTAATTTTTATAAGAATTTATTAGACATTGGTTCTTTAAGCGACAGGGGTTTTGTTTCCCCCATTTCAGAATCAGCAATGCTTTATTATAAATATAAATTGGTCGGAACCTTTTACGACCGAATCGATCTGATAAATAAAATACTGGTTACTCCGCGCCGGAAAACTGATCCTGTTTTCAGCGGGTATATATATATTGTTGAAGAAAGCTGGCGCATTCATAGTACCGATTTGTTTCTGACAAAAGATGCCAATATTGATTTTGTTGATTCACTGGAATTGAAACAGATTTATTCTTCGGTTTCTGATTCGGTTTATATGCCTATTAACCAAACCATGTTATTTCAGTTCAAAGCTTTTGGTATAAAAGGTAACGGATATTTTATCGGCTCATTTACTGATTACAACCTGAATCCTCAGTTTCCTAAAAAATTCTTTAAAGGGGAAACATTGAAAGTGAATGACGATGCCAACAAAAAAGATTCGGCCTACTGGAATGTGAACCGCCCCATACCATTAACGCAGGAAGAAATTGCTGACTACAGAAAAAAGGATAGCATAGCATTAAAAGAAAATTCGAAAGAGTACCTTGATTCACTGGACAGGAAAAAAAATAAATTCGATTTCGGCGATTTGTTTTTAGGATACAATTACTACAAGCGATTCAACAAAACTTCAACAGGCACCGGTTCAATATTGCAGTTTATTAATTTTAATACTGTTCAAGGTTGGGCGCCTGAAGTTTCTTTTTACAAATCAAAACGATGGGACGATAACCGCGTCATCAGATTTAATGCTGATGCTGAATATGGGTTCAGCAACCAGAAAATCGGAGCAAGTTTTCGTTTTTTATATAACTATAAACCAGTTAAGTTTCAGCGGTTTTCAGTTGAAGGTGGAAGCCGTGTTAAACAATTTAACGAAAGCAATCCGATTAACGGATTAATTAATACCTGTTATACTTTATTGTATGAACAGAATTTTATGAAGTTATATAACAATACTTATGGCGGTGTTACATGGCAGGGTGAAATAAAAAACGGAATCAGATTAACAGCTAAAGCAACCTACAATCATCGTGAATCACTGGAGAATACAACTACAAAAACTTTTAACGACCGTCCAGGTGACAATTTCACTGTAAATTATCCATTCCCTTATTTTTCTAATCCAAATTTCATAACTTACAATGCACTTATTACTACCATTGGTTTTAAAATAAATTTCAAGCAACAGTATTATACACGGCCTTATGAAAAAGTGATTGTTGGAACCAAGTATCCCACCTTACGATTGTTTTATACAAAAGGGTGGAATACACTGGGTAGCAAGGTGAATTTTGATCAGGTTGAAATTGAAGTTACTGATAATCTGAAATTCGGTTTGTTCGGTAAATCGTCATACTTGTTAAGGGCAGGAGATTTTGTCAATAACCGGATTGTCGGAGATGTTGAACAAAAGCATTTCATGGGTAATCAAACAATTCTGGCTTTAAGCGATCACTTGCATGGTTTTCAGTTACTGCCTTATTATGATTACAGTACTCGTGAGTATTATGCGGAAGGGCATTACGAACATCACTTCAATGGTTTTTTCCTGAATAAAATACCGTTGCTGCGGAAATTAAAACTGAAGGAAGTGGGCAGCGCACATTACTTAATTACTCCTGAAATAAATTATGCCGAACTCTCTGCTGGGTTAGAACACATACTGAAAGTTTTCAGAGTGGATTGGATAAACTCTTACAGCAATCAGCTAAAATTAAAATCAGGATTTGTGATTGGAATTAATCTGGGCGATGCGCTGCAAATTGAATTGTAATAATTGTATGATAGTTAAAAATTAAATTTTCTTTTCTTTGAAAGCAGAATACAAAAAATGAAAAAAATAACTTCAGTTCTGAGTTTGTTGTTAGCAACAAATTTTTCGTTCGCTTATGATTATCCGGTGTATTCAAAAGTTTTAGCAAACGGATTAAAGGTAATTGTATGCGAGCGGCCCACAGGAGAAATGATAGAAGTGCAGGTATGGTATAAGGCCGGAAGCAAGGATGAAACCGAAGGCATACGCGGCATGGCGCATATGTTTGAGCACATGATGTTTCGCGGCTCAAAAAATTATCCGGGTGAAGGCGATGTGTTTTTAGATTCAATGGAAGCACTCGGTGGCAATGTAAATGCCTACACCACTTTTGACCGAACTGTTTATCACGAAACGATACCGAAAGATAAAATCACTATGGTATTTAAAATGGAAGCCGACCGCATGGCCAATTTAACTTTGAGTCAGACAACCCTTGATGTGGAACGACAAGTGGTGGGAGAGGAGTTGCGCAATGGTGAGAACAATTGGTTTCAACGAATGCACAATACAGTTTATGATCAGTTGTATCCGACAGGTCATCCGTATCGTGTGGATGTGATTGGATATTTAGATCAGATAGTTTCGTTCACTACAAAACAGTGTCAGGATTTTTACGATAAATTTTACAGTCCGAATAACGCGGTGTTGATAGTTGTTGGAAATGTAAACCATGATGAGGTATTTGCGTTGGCCGAAAAAAATTTCGGAGTCATTACCAAACAAATTCCACCGATAGAGAAATATAAAACACCTGATATTTTTTCTGATTCACTGCGGCAGTATGAATACGCTGTTGATTTTCCGGTGCAGATTTATGGTTACATTATTCCGAAACCCGCAGTGGGTGATAGTGATTTTTATAAATTTTTGTTTCTGAAAGATTTATTGTTCACCAATTCGAATTCAGTTTTCAATAAAGAAATTGTAGAAGACATGCAAGCCGCCTATCAGATTTCTCCATTGAGTGATGACTGGAGTTTATACACTAACTACTGCGAACTTTATATAATCATGCAGGCTGCACCGGGAAATGTGAAAGTGAAAAAAGCAATCAATACTGAAATACAATCCATAATTGATGAAGGCATGGATGCGCAATTAATGAAAGATTATTTGCAAAGCATGAAAGCACAACGCACTTTGAATTTGTATCAGAATGATTTTGTGTCAAACGAATTAGGAATGGCTGAAATGTATTTAGGAGATTATCAAAAGACGAATGATATGTATGAAGCCTTTGAAAAAATTACTCCTGAACAATTGCAGCAAACTGCAGTCAAGTATTTCAATCCTCAAAACTTTAAAGTGTTAAACATTAAACCAACTTTTTGATTTGGTAATTCACATTTCACCAGCGAAAAATCACAAAACAAAATGAAAAAATATTTTAAACAATTAGCACTTTTCATCCTTCACTTTTTATTCTTCACCATTGCAACTGCGCAAACATTTCCAGATGTGCAGCAATTTCAACTTGCTAATAAATTGAAAGTGTATGTGATTCCTTACGGTGATATTTCGGCAACTGAAGTTACATTGTTTGTAAACTGCGGACAGAAAAATGAAATCCCAGGTCAGCAATCATATTCAGAAATTGTGGCGAACTGTTTAGCACTTGGGAGTGAAAAATATGACCGCACGCAATTGCAGGATGAGCTTTTTAAACTTGGCACCGGAATTAGCGCAACGGCAAATGAAAATTACACGACAGTATCAGCTCGATTTCTGAATGAAAATTTAGATAAAGGATTGGATATTTTTTCATCAGTGATTATGAAACCATTGTTTCCGGATGAAGAACTGAAACAATACATATCACGCACTGTTGATTTTAATAACCTGAATAAAATGGATATTGGAGCACTGGCCAGTGTGTTTTCAAATCTGAGTGTTTATGGAATTAATAATCCGCTTGGCCGATATTTTTATAAAGATCAATTGATAAAAATTACTCCTGCTATATTGAAAGATTTTTATTCGTTCAACTACACCCCGGGAAATTCGCGATTGGTTATTTGTGGAAAAACAGATTTAGCTTCTGCGAAATTATTAGCTGAAAAATATTTCGGTTCATGGACAGCTCCTTATGGCGAAGTGAATGGTGTGAGTTATTCTGTTGACCCGATAAAGAAAATTGAAATTGGTTTCATCAACAGAAGCGGTGCCACACAAGCATCATTACAGTGGAATAAAATTGGCCCACAACCTTTAACCAAGGATGCTGATATATTCAGAATTGCAAACTATGTTTTCAATCAGGTATTATTCAAAGAAATTCGTGAGAAAGGAGGAAAGACTTATGGCATCAGAAGCAGTTATGATCCTGGTTCGAGCTCTTCCATTTTTTCAATCACCACTCAGGTGCGCAGCGTTGAAGTTGAAAATACAATGGTGCTGTTTGATCAAGTTTTGAAGAATTTTTATGACATCGGAATTAATCAATTGCAATTGAAAAAAGCGAAACAGTCAATGGAAAAATCAGTAACCGGAATTGACAATCCTACTTCGTGGATTCAGTTTTTTAATCCTGTTGTATATTCAAATCCTGATTCAAGAAAAAATTTAGTGAGGATGATTAACCTAATCTCACTTGACGAGGTAAATAAAATCATCAAAAAATATTACACTCCTGATTCATATAAATTAATTATTGCCGGACAGGAGGAGGTTATTTCACCTTTAATTCCACAATGGAATACAATAAAAAAATATACCGTTGCTGATATCTCAACCATGTAATTTGTAGTCGGTTAAATAGGTAATATGCCTATAGTAAAAAAGGGTAGAGTTTTTTAATTAGGATGTGCAATCTTATTATCTTGCGCAGAAATAATAAATTCATAAGAAATTTTTACACTGTATAGTTTTTAAAAGAAATTTTAGCGAGAAGAGTACTGTTGTAAAAATTTCGTGCTTGTTATTTTCAACTGAATAAAAATTAATTCAGTTTGTGTTTTATTTAAAATAAAAAGCAGATGTTTCATTGTAAAGTTTCAAGTACTATTTATTCCTGTTCAGCAGAATTATTGTTGACCAATAAGTATTATATATTTATCATTGTCGGAACAAAAAAGAAGAAATAAATAATCAGAATGACTAAGCAAATAATATACGGTTTATTGCTTAATCAAAAATTCAGGTATCGGAATTTATTCAGCTTTTTCATTGCACCACATTACTCCATTTTATTTTTATTATTTAGTTTGCTTCTTGTAAAAAATTCAAACGCTCAGAATTATAATATGGCAAATGGGAGCATTTCAGATTGCTCCGGAAATTTTTATGACCCGCAAGGTCCTGCAGTAAATTATTTGAACAATTCTAATTTCGCTGAAACCATTTGCAGCAGTGTTGCCGGTCAATGTGTTTCCATTTCCTTTACAGCATTTAACCTAGAAAATGGATTTGATTTTTTATATATTTATGATGGGTCAAACGCAACTCAAAATCTTATTGGAATTTATACAGGAACAACATTGCCCGGAACAATTACTTCATCCGGCGGTTGTTTAACATTTGTTTTTACTTCTGACGGAACCACAAGACGACCAGGTTGGGAAGCAACAATTAGCTGCGGACCGTGTAACAACAATCCCGATTATGTAATGACCGGAACACCGATTGTTTCCTGTAGCGGAACATTTTATGATCCCGGTGGAACAGGGGATTATGTTGATAATTCAAATTTTACACAAACTATTTGCAGTGGTGTTGCCGGACAATGTTTGAGTCTTTTCTTTTCACAATTTGCACTTGAAAACAATTATGATTTTTTAACAATTTATGATGGACCAAGTACAGCGAGTCCTTTAATCGGAAGTTACACAGGAACAACTTCTCCCGGAACAGTTACAGCTTCCAGTGGATGCATAACATTAGTGTTTACTTCAGATTTTATCGGAACTGATGCCGGATGGGCAGCCTCAATTGCATGCGGTTCTTGCGGGAGTGGTGGAAATCCAAACTGCGGTTGTCCTGCTGGCGGAACAGCACCTTTAAATGATAATTGTAGTGGCGCAATAAATATCGGAACCCTTCCAACTCCTGCTGCTTGTCCGAGTGGTGCTGGAAATACAATTACCATTCAGGGAACAACTAATTGTGCAACAGCCCCGGCAAATTTTGCTTATCAAACAGGTTGTCAGCCTGCAGGAAATCAACCGTGGCCTGCTGCTGATGTATGGTATCAGATTACTGTTACAGGAACTGAATTACACATTCAAATTCCTGGAGGAGGAATGCAAACTCCTTCGGTTGCCATTTATCAGGGATCGAATTGCAATAATTTAATTCCGCGCGGATGTGCAATTGGTAATGCTGCAGGATTAAATACAACTTTTGCTCCTGTAGCTCCGGGTACTTATTGGATTCAGGTAAGTGGTGGAAATCTGAATGACCAATGTGATTTCAGTATGACAGTTTGGAATAATCTGGATTGTCAGGGATGCGTGCTTGGAAGTAATTTAACTGTAAATCCTCCACCTGTAAACGGATATTATCAACCCAATACTGCAGTGAATTTTTGTTTTACAATTACTAATTATAATCAAACAAGTTTTAACTGGTTGCACGGAGTAGTTCCAACTTTTGGGTCTGGTTGGAATTCGGGTTCACTAACAGTAGTGCCTGCGAATAATTGTGGAGCAGATGATGCGGGATTATTCTGGAATAATCAACCCGGTGTTTGGTCGTGGTACAATTCAGTTACCAGTACAGCAACCGGTGCTACTTATGGACCTGGATTTTTCTTTGAGCAATCGCAACCAATAGGAATTGTAGATGGTAATCCAGGAAACAGTTATGGTGATAATGGATATCTGAATAATCTCTCAACTTCCGGCTCTTGTATCTGGACCTTCTGCTGGACCATAACCACACAACCAAACTGTACAAATGGAGCTGATTTAAATGTTGATATAAATACTTTAGGTGATGGCGAAAGTGGTGGGTGGGCTTCAATAGGTTGTCAGGGTGATCCCAATCCAAACTTCAATGCAACCATGCAATGTTGTTTGCCGCCAACAGTTAATACTTCTCCACCAACATGTAATCAAACAAATGGATCAGCGTCAGCATTAGGAGATGGAACCGGTCCGTGGACTTATGATTGGTTTGATGCCGGAAATAATTTATTACAGACTGACCCGACATTAAATGGTTCGGCTTCCATTGGTAATCTTGCTTCAGGAAATTATTATGTTATAGTCACCGATGCAGCCGGATGTTCAACAATTACTGATTTTACAATTGCTCCATCAAGCTCATTAACTCTTTCAACAACTCATATTAATGTACCGTGCAGTGGCACTTCAACCGCGTCAATTAATTTAACAGTGAATAGCGTGAATGCACCCTTCACTTATATTTGGTCAAATGGATTTGTTACTGAAGATTTAGCAAATCTTGCGGTTGGTATTTATACTGTTACAGTAACCGATAACACCGGATGCAGCGGAACAACTTCTGTTACAATCACACAACTTTCAAGTCCAACTGTTATACTCAATCCGGTAAATGTTGTGTGCAACGGAGGCACTACCGGAAGTATTTCTTCATTGGTAAATGGTGGTACATCTCCATATACTTATCAATGGTCAACAGGTGCTGCTACTGCAAATTTAACTTCGCTTTCAATTGGCTCCTATTCTATAACTGTTACAGACGCGAATGGATGCACTACTGCTGCAAGCGTTACAATAACTCAACCGAATCCAAATGTTGTTACTCTTGAACATCAAGACATTACCTGCGGTAACGATGATGGCGAAGCTGCTGTAGATAATATCACTGGAGGAGGAGGACCATTTACATATTTATGGAGCACTGGTGCAAATACTATTCAAATAGATAATCTTCCTCCCGGAACATATTCGGTAACCGTAACAAATGTAGCAGGATGCACTTCAACAGAGTCTGTTACATTGGTAGCAATTAGTTTTCCTGTGTTAAGTGAAGTACATGTAAACACAACTTGTGGAAACATAAATGGTAGCATAAATGTTTCTGTTGTGGGTGGTACAGCACCATTTTCTTACTTATGGTCGAATGGTTCAATCACTCAGGATTTAAATGGAGTAGGTGCAGGATCTTATTCAGTAACTGTTACGGATGTTAACGGTTGTACAGATGATATTTCTGTTACTCTAACAAATTCTAATGGACCAACTTTATCAGTTTCATCTGTTAACCCTTTATGTTTTGGTTATGCTACAGGAAGCATTAATATAACAGTTAACGGAGGTGTGGCACCGTATAGTTATATCTGGAACAACGGTGCAGCTACTCAAGATATTATTAATGTTTTGTCCGGATTATATTTTGTAACCGTTACAGATATAAATGGATGTTCAATTATTCAGGGAGTGATTTTAGCTGATGGCGCAACAATAAATCTTTCAGCAATTCCTGTTGATGTAAATTGTTTTGGTGCAGGAACTGGTTCAATAGATTTAACAGTTGCGGGTGGAACCGCTCCTTATTTTTATTTGTGGTCGAATGGAGCAATCACTCAGGACTTAAATAATTTATTAGCAGGAAATTATTTTGTGACAGTAACAGATGGAAGTGGATGTACTGCAATAACAAATGCGGCAGTAAATCAACCTCCGCCAATTGCATTTTCAAATGTTATTACTAATGCTACATGTGTTCCTAATTCTGGTGCAATAAATATTACTGTAAATGGTGGAAATCCACCTTATACTTTTTTATGGTCGAATGGTGCAATTACTGAAGATCTTACCGGAATTAATTCAGGAACTTATGATGTAACAATTCTCGATGCGAATTTTTGTTCTTATACATGGACAGGAGTTGTAGTTGCACCAGTTGCACAAATACTATCGCAAACACACTTCAATGCGACTTGTGGTTTATCAAATGGAAGTATAAATCTCACAGTTGTTGGCGGAACTGCACCATTTATTTATTTATGGAGCAATGGATTTGCAACAGAAGATTTAGCAAACATCGCTGCCGGAAATTATACTGTTACAGTTACTGATAATAACGGATGCACAGCAACATTGCCTGTAACAATTACCGATGCACCTGCGCAAACATTGAGTGAAACTCATATTAATGCAACTTGTGGTTTATCAAACGGAAGTATTGATCTCACAATTGTTGGCGGAACAGCGCCATTTATTTATTTATGGAGCAATGGATTTGCAACTGAAGACTTAACAAACATTGCAGCCGGAAATTATACAGTAACTGTCACTGATAATA
>BJGQ01000002.1:195516-199023 GCA_014190575.1 Bacteroidota bacterium
GGAAGTATTGATCTCACAATTGTTGGCGGAACAGCGCCATTTATTTATTTATGGAGCAATGGATTTGCAACTGAAGACTTAACAAACATTGCAGCCGGAAATTATACAGTAACTGTCACTGATAATAACGGATGCACAGCAACATTGCCTGTAACAATTACCGATGCACCTGCGCAAACATTGAGTGAAACTCATATTAATGCAACTTGTGGTTTAGCAAACGGAAGTATTGATCTCACAATTGTTGGCGGAACAGCACCATTTATTTATTTATGGAGTAATGGATTTGCAACAGAAGATTTAGCAAACATTGCTGCCGGAAATTATACTGTAACAGTCACTGATAACAATGGATGCACTGCAACATTACCAATCACAATTACCGATGCACCTGCACAAACACTTTCAGAAATTCATATTAATGCAACTTGTGGTTTATCAAACGGAAGTATTGATCTCACAATTGTTGGCGGAACAGCACCATTTATTTATTTATGGAGTAATGGTTTTGCAATCGAAGATTTAGCAAACATCGCAGCCGGAAATTATACTGTAACAGTCACTGATAACAATGGATGCACTGCAACATTGCCTGTATCAATTTTGAATATTGGTAATCCAACTAATTCAATTCAAATTATAAGTATTTGTTTAGGGCAAAGTTTTGTTTTACCTGATGGCTCATCTGTTTCTATTGGAGGAATTTATATTGATACAATATTTAATTCTAATAATTGTGATAGCATTATTACAACAAATCTTACAGTCAATCCTCTTGACTTTACATCTGAAAATTTAACATCGTGCAATCCATCAGACACCGGAATTGTTTCAACGACTTACACCAATCAGTTCGGATGTGATTCGGTGCACACTGTGACAACAACATTCTTGCTGAGTGATTCTACTTTCCAGAATTTAACATCGTGTAATCCATCAGACACCGGAATTGTTTCAACTACTTACACCAATCAGTTTGGATGTGATAGTGTTCATACAGTAACTACAACTTTCTTGTTGAGTGATTCTACTTTCCAGAATTTAACATCTTGTAATCCGAGTGATACGGGAGTGGTATCAACTACTTACACCAATCAGTTCGGGTGCGATAGTGTTCACACTGTGACAACAACATTCTTGCTGAGTGATTCTACTTTCCAGAATTTAACATCGTGTAATCCGAGTGATACCGGAATTGTTTCAACTACTTACACCAATCAGTTCGGATGTGATTCAGTGCATACTGTTACAACAACTTTCTTACTGAGTGATTCTACCTTCCAGAATTTAACAAGCTGCAATCCTGCTGATACAGGAATAGTTTCGACTACTTACACCAATCAATTTGGATGTGACAGTGTTCACACAGTGATTACTACATTCTTACTGAGCGATTCAACCTTCCAGAATATAACAAGCTGCAATCCTGCTGACACAGGAGTTGTATCGACTACTTACACCAATCAATTTGGATGTGATAGTGTTCACACTGTTACAACAACATTCTTGTTGAGTGATTCAACCTTCCAGAATTTAACAAGCTGCAATCCTGCTGATACAGGAATAGTTTCGACTACTTACACCAATCAATTTGGATGCGATAGTGTTCATACCATCATCACAACTTATTTATTATCTGATTCAACCTTCCAGAATTTAACATCATGCAATCCTGCAGATACAGGAATTGTATCAACTACTTACACCAATCAATTTGGATGTGATAGTGTTCACACAGTAACTACAACTTTCTTGTTGAGCGATTCAACCTTCCAGAATTTAACAAGCTGCAATCCTGCTGATACAGGAATAGTTTCGACTACTTACACCAATCAATTTGGATGTGATAGTGTTCACACCATCATCACAACTTATTTATTATCTGATTCAACATTCCAGAATTTAACTTCATGTAATCCGAGTGATACAGGAATAGTTTCTACAACTTACACCAATCAGTTCGGATGTGATAGTGTTCACACAGTAACTACAACTTTCTTGTTGAGCGATTCAACCTTCCAGAATTTAACATCATGCAATCCTGCTGATACAGGAATAGTTTCAACAACTTACACTAATCAGTTCGGGTGCGATAGTGTTCACACAGTGATCACAACATTCCTGCTGAGCGATTCTACTTTCCAGAATTTAACAAGCTGCAATCCGAGTGATACGGGAATAGTTTCTACAACTTACACCAATCAGTTTGGATGTGATAGTGTTCACACAATCATCACAACATTCCTGCTGAGCGATTCAACCTTCCAGAATTTAACAAGCTGCAATCCGAGTGATACGGGAATAGTTTCAACAACTTACACCAATCAGTTCGGATGCGATTCGGTGCATACTGTGACAACAACATTCTTACTGAGCGATTCAACTTTCCAGAATTTAACATCATGCAATCCTGCTGATACAGGAATAGTTTCAACTACTTACACCAATCAATTTGGATGTGATAGTGTTCATACAGTAACTACAACTTTCTTGTTGAGCGATTCAACATTCCAGAATTTAACATCATGTAATCCTGCAGATACAGGAATAGTTTCAACTACTTACACCAATCAGTTCGGGTGCGATAGTGTTCACACAGTGATCACAACATTCCTGCTGAGCGATTCAACCTTCCAGAATATAACAAGCTGCAATCCTGCTGACACAGGAGTTGTATCGACTACTTACACCAATCAATTTGGATGTGATAGTGTTCACACTGTTACAACAACATTCTTGTTGAGCGATTCAACCTTCCAGAATTTAACATCATGCAATCCTGCTGATACAGGAATAGTTTCAACAACTTACACCAATCAGTTCGGATGTGATTCGGTGCACACAGTAACAACAACATTCTTGCTGAGCGATTCAACCTTCCAGAATTTAACATCTTGTAATCCGAGTGATACGGGAGTGGTATCAACTACTTACACCAATCAGTTCGGGTGCGATAGTGTTCACACAGTGATCACAACATTCCTGCTGAGCGATTCAACCTTCCAGAATTTAACATCGTGTAATCCTGCAGATACAGGAGTGGTATCAACTACTTACACCAATCAGTTCGGGTGCGATAGTGTTCACACAGTGATCACAACATTCCTGCTGAGCGATTCAACCTTCCAGAATTTAACAAGCTGCAATCCGAGTGATACCGGAATAGTTTCAACGACTTACACCAATCAGTTCGGATGTGATAGTGTTCACACCATCATCACAACTTATTTATTATCTGATTCAACATTCCAGAATTTAACTTCGTGCAATCCGAGTGACACGGGAATAGTTTCAACAACTTACACCAATCAGTTTGGATGCGATAGTGTTCACACGGTGATTACAACATTCTTACTGAGTGATTCAACCTTCCAGAATTTAACATCGTGTAATCCATCAGACACCGGAATTGTTTCAACTACTTACACCAATCAATTTGGATGTGATAGTGTTCACACAGTAACTACAACTTTCTTGTTGAGCGATTCAACCTTCCAGAATTTAACA
>BJGQ01000003.1 GCA_014190575.1 Bacteroidota bacterium
GCAATCCATTTCCAGAACTGAAACTGTAAAGGTTGAATGATTGGTTGCTCATCAATCACCGAAAGCAGCTCCTTCACTTTAGAAATCTGCGGTGCGTTATGGTGAATATTTTTTACGATGCCCGAATAAATTCTGCGGCTACCGAATTGCACCTCCACTCTTTTTCCAATGGCAATTGCTCGTTGCATCATTTCAGGAACAGCATATGTATAAGTACGCGGAAGCGCGAGTGGCAATAAAACCTCGGCATACATTTTTTCTTCCTGTAACAATTCAGACTGAATCACCGTGCGAAAATATCTTTTTCATAAAAGTAAAATGGAAAGATTTCATTTCTGAAATTTCATTCCCTGCAATTGCTATTTTGCGGGCGCAATAAAATTGAATTTGAAATCTCCTCTCGCAAAAAAATCACTTGGTCAGCACTTCCTGCATGATGAAAATATTTCAAGCCGGATTGTTGATTCATTGATGGAGAAAATAAGAGAATCAAAAAATGTAATTGAAATTGGTCCCGGTCCCGGTGCGCTGACAAAAATTTTATTGAAAGAAAAAATAAATCTCCGTTGCATTGAATTGGATCAGCGGATGATTGAACATCTGCATAAAACTTATCCTGCTTCAAAGGATAAAGTCATTCACGGCGATTTCCTCACGGTGAATCTTGCAGAAATATTCAATGATAAATATTCAGTGGTCGGAAATTTCCCCTACAACATTTCATCACAAATACTTTTCCGGATTTTGCAGGAGAAAGAAACAATTCCATTGATGGTCGGCATGTTTCAGAAAGAAGTTGGCGATCGCATTGCTTCCATACACGGAAATAAAACTTACGGAATACTGAGTGTGCTGGTGCAGGCCTATTATGATGTCGAAAATCTTTTTATTGTGGAGCCATCGTCATTTACTCCGCCACCCAAAGTCAGAAGTGTGGTGCTTCGTTTAACATTGAAGAAAGAAAAGGCGGAGATTGCTGATGAAAAATATTTTTTCGCTTTTGTAAAAAATGCTTTTGGTCAGCGACGGAAAACTTTGCGTAATTCGTTAGCGCAATTAATTCCGAAAGAAAAATTATCGGATGCAATTTTCGAAAAGCGCGCCGAGCAATTAAGCGTGCAACAATTTATTGATCTCGCAAATAAGTTTGCAACGCAAAATGGCTGATAAGGGAAAAGTTTTAATCACCGATAAAGTAGATGACCTGCTGATTCACGGTTTGCAAAAACTCGGATACGATTGTGATTTCAGAGTTGGCATTTCGCAGGAAGAAGTTGACAGAATCATTTATCAGTTTGCAGGAATTGTAATCACTACAAAAACTACTTTGTATAAACCCACTCTTGAAAAAGCAGTGCAATTAAAATGGATTGCCCGCACTGGCTCAGGAATGGAAATAGTGGATGTCGAATTTGCGAGATCAAAAAATATCATTTGCATTAATTCACCCGAAGGAAACCGTAACAGTGTAGGCGAACACGCACTTGGATTATTACTCGCACTCACACACAACATTGTTCGGTCTTCAAAACAAACTGAAAAATTAATCTGGAAGGTAGAAGAAAACAGAGTGACTGAAATTGCAGGAATGACAATCGGGATTATCGGTTACGGAAACTCTGGTTCAACCTTCGCAGAGAAATTAAAAATGTTCGGCGTAAAAATTCTGGCCTACGATAAATACAAAACCAATTACGGAAATGAGTTTGTGAAGGAATGTGAAATGAAAGAGTTGTACGATCAATGCGATGTAGTGAGTTTTCATGTTCCATTAACAAATGAAACAATTCATCTTGCCAATGAGAATTTCTTCAGCAGTTTTAAAAAGAAAATTTATTTCCTCAATACTTCCCGCGGAAAAGTGGTTGATACTTCTGCATTGCTCAACGCTATAATTAATGAAAAAATAATAGGAGCGGGGCTTGATGTTTTGGAAAACGAAAATTTTTCGTCGCTCACTTCAAGTGAAAAAAGTTTATTGGAACAATTAATTCAAACAGGCAAAACAATCATCACTCCGCATGTTGCCGGAAAGAGTTTCTCCTCTCAAAAACGATTCGCTGAAGTGTTGTTATGCAAGATTACTGAAAGTGAGCAATTGTAAAAATTCTGTCAGCATTGCATGCAACACTTGCACGCTATTTTAAATTTAATCTACATTAGTTCCAGAATTCAAAATCGCGATTAAATTTGTCGGCCTCCAAAATGGAAAAGCATAACAATAATTTAAACCAAAACCCGTAGGGCATGAAAAAAATTTTCTCCCTCTTCTCTCTGATTCTTATTTCTTCGGCAACCTTGTTTGCGCAAAATGGCGAATTGCAGGGGCGAGTTATTGATAGTGGATCAAAAACCAAGGAAGGTGTTACAGCCGCAACTGTTGTTCTGTTCCGAAATGGAACTCAGGTAACAGGAACCGTCGCCGATTTTGATGGTAATTATATCATAAAGCCAATTGTTCCTGGTTCTTATGATTTAAAGATCACAGCTGTAGGTTTTATTGACATGACGATTAATAAAATTGAAGTACATGCTGATCAGATAACTTTTAAGGATATTATTATGCAACCTAGCGGGGCATTTAATTTAAAAGAAATTATTGTAACAGATAAGCCACCACTTGTTGCAAAAGATAATACCCAACAAGGTGGAAATATGTCAAAAGAAGAAATTCAACAATCAGCAATAACAAGAAGTAACCCAAATAATATAGCCGCAAAAACAGCCGGCGTTTATCAGAAAGATGACAATGCAGGATTAAATATTGCAGGTGGTCGTGATTATTCTCAGAAGTATTATGTTGATGGTATTCCAATGCGAGGAGCAATTAATCTTCCTTCCTCATCCATTGAACAATTAACAATTATAACTGGTGGTGTACCGGCAAGATACGGCGATGCAACTGGTGGAATAATAAATATAACAACTCGTGGACCTTCAAATAAATATCATGGAGGCATTGAAGCATCTAATTCTTATTTTTTAGATCCTTATGGATATAAATTATTAAGCTTGAATTTAAGCGGGCCAATATATACAAAGTATAAAAAATCAAGAAATCAACCTGGCGATTCATCCGAAGCTAAAATTGGATTTTTCCTTTCATTAGAGTATGAAGGAAACCTTGACAGATCTCCATCAGCGGTTGGATACTGGACTGCGACTGATAGTGTTTTAGCTCATCTTCAGGAAAATCCACTACGACCATCACCGTTTGGAACCGGATTTATTCCGAATGCCTTTTTCATTACTAAGGATAGCTTGAAGCACATTAAAGCTGTTCAAAACGGAGATGATAATAATATCAGAGCTTCTTTAAAAATAGATTATAAAATTAATAAGTACACTAACCTAACGGTTGGAGGAAATGCAAATTACTTTCAATACAATAATGGTGATTTCGCAAATCAATTATTTTCCCCTCAATCCAGTAGTAGCAATTCTGAATTAACCTATCGGACATTTGTAAGATTTACTCAGCGATTTGGTTCAGGAAAAAATGCAGATGATAAAACAGCTTCTGTATTTCAAAACGCTTATTATAGCATTCAAGTTGATTACAGTAAATTTTTTCAGAAATTTGAAGACAAAGACAAAAAATTTGATGCTTTTTCGTATGGATATGTTGGAAAATATAAAACTTATCGTAAACCAAGATATCAGCAGGATTCATGCAAGGTTTGGGAAAATGGTGCATACAAAGTTTATTCAGGTTTAGAATTTAAGAGTTATCAGGATACCTTGGTAACATTTGAACCAGGAACATCAAATCCATTACTTGCTAATTATACAAAGCAGTATTATCAATTGGCAGGAAGTACTCCTGTTGATGGTGTTTATGGATTGGTTGATGCAAGTCAAGACAATCAACAAACATATTATTCATCACTTACAGATATTTTAATTGGTGGTGGTATTTTAAATGGCCAATCAGCATTTGATATTAATGCGATGTGGTCACCAACCGGTAATGTATATGGAAATTTTGGTTATCGAAATAACGATCAATATCGTCTTGCATTTTTTAGCTCCGTTGATATTGTTCGACCTTCAAAAGTAAAAGGTGAAGAAAACCGACACGCAATTGAATTTGGAATTGAATATGAACAGCGCACGGATAGAGCATATACAGTAGCTCCTATTGGTTTATGGGGTTTAGCAAGACAATTAACCAATGGCCATATTTTGGAATTTGACCTTTCAAATCCTATTTTGGTTTACGATGCATTTGGCGTGTATCAGGATACAATAAATTATAATCGGAAAGTTGGAACAGGGCAATCAGTTTTTGATAGGAATCTTCGTAAGAAATTGAATCTGGATCCAAACGGAACTGACTTCATTGATATCGATGCCGTTGATCCTTCCATACTATCATTAGATATGTTTAGCCCTGATGAGTTATTAAATAACGGAGGTAATTTAGTAAGTTATTATGGCTATGATTATTTAGGTAATGTCTTAAATAAACAACCAAGTTTTGATGATTACTTCAACAAAAATGTTGATGATGATTTTTATCCACGAAAAATCGGTGCTTATCGCCCAACTTATGTTGCGGGTTATATTCAAGATAAATTCAACTTTAAAGATTTGATTTTTAATGTTGGTTTGCGTGTCGATTATTATGATGCCAATCAAAAAGTATTGAAAGATCCATATTTATTGTATCCGGCTAAAACAAAAAGTGAAGTAACAGAATTAAATGGAAAGCCGGTTGAATATCCATCAAACATTGGAAATGATTATGTTTTGTATGTTGATAATCCAACAGATCCAAAAACAATTGTTGGATATAGAAATGGAAATGTTTGGTACAATGCTGCCGGAACCGAAATATCAAATCCATCTGTAATAGCGTTGGCAAGTTCAACAGGTAAAATAGCTCCGTATTTAAAAAGCTCCGATAGCTTAATTGTTACCCCGGATGCTTTCAAAGATTACAATCCTCAATATACATTAATGCCTCGTATTGCTTTTTCATTTCCAATCAGTGATGAGGCTATATTTTTTGCACATTACGATGTGCTTTCACAACGCCCATCATCAAATCGTATGAATCCATTCAGTTATTATTTTCTTCAGGAAAATGCTGTGAACGGCGCAATCCAAAATCCGGATTTGAAGCCTGAAAAAACAATTGATTACCAGGTTGGTTTCAAACAGGCCTTGAGCAAAAACACTGCTCTTTCAATTTCAGGTATTTACAGGGAATTAAAAAATCAGGTTCAGATTAAAAAATACTTTTACTCCTTCCCAACTGATTATACCACTTATGGCAATGAAGATTTTGGAACAGTAAAATCAATGCAAGTTGCTTATGAAATGCGCCGTACAAATAATATCAGGATGGAAGTGAATTATACTTTGCAATTTGCTGACGGTACAGGCTCTAGCACATCTTCAGCAAGTGGCCTATTAAGCGCAACAAATCCGAATTTTAAAACTATTGTGCCTTTCAGTTATGATCAGCGACATACAATTACCACAACTTTTGACTATAGATATGGAGAAGGAGATGATTACAACGGACCAGTAGTTGGAAAGAACAACAAGCCAATTCTTGCAAATACCGGATTGGATGTAATATTTACTGCAGGATCAGGAACCCCATACTCCCGTCAGGTAAATCCGACACCTAATGCATTTTCTGGAGTAGCTACTCAATCAAGTTTAAGTGGAACTTTAAATGGAGCGCGATTACCTTGGAGTTTTAAGTTTGATTTGAAATTGGATAAGGATTTTAAATTCGGTAAGGATGATGGTAAACATAAATCAGTTTATGTGAATGGTTACCTGCTCGTTCAAAATGTGTTGAATACAAAAAATATTCTAAGTGTTTATTCTTATACAGGTAATCCTGACGATGATGGTTATCTATCATCTGCCGTTGGACAACAATTATTAGAATCGCAAATTAATAGCCAAGCAATTATTGATCAATACGCAATAAGAATTAACAGTCCCGGAAATTATTCATTGCCTCGGCGAATTCGTGTTGGTGCATCATTTAATTTTTAAAAGAGAGAAAAATAATTCATAATTATGAAAAAAATTACTACTTCGCTCGCCTTTGCAACAGCTTTTTTAATTGCTGCAACTTCCGCCAGGGCATTTGAAAATATTGGAATGCCACATAAGACCGAGCAAGGGCACAAAATAGAAGCTGGAGATTGTAAACCAGCCACCTCTCAAATTGACTTAAACATTAACAATGTTCGCGCAAGGTTAATGAATGGTGGCGACATGTGGTGGGATTTAAATACTGCTGCAAAATATGAAATCCCCAAAATTCCAATTGAAAGTACTGAGCCGAGAGTAAGTTCATTATTTGCCGGATCAGTTTGGATTGGAGGTATTGACCAGGGAGGACAATTAAAAGTTGCTGCCGGAACTTATCGCCAGAATGGTAATGATTTTTATCCCGGGCCTCTTGATGCAAATGGAGAAGTTGATCAAAATACCTGTACTGATTTTGATAAGCAATGGCAGGTTTTAGGTTCTGAAATTGACGAGTTAAAAACGAAGTTTGAGGGGCATTTTGCCGGGGATGGTTATCAGATCGATCCAAGTGAGGTACCACAAAACATTTTGGATTGGCCAGCTAAAAACAATCCTTTTAATACTTTGCCCGGGAATCGTGATTTAGCTCCATTTTTTGATTATGATAACAGTGGAGATTTTGATCCAACATATGGTGACTTTCCGGTAATTAATTCAAAACTTCAAAATTATGCCGACCAAATGATTTGGTGGGTTTATAATGATAAAGGAAACATTCATACAGAAACAGGAGGTCAGGCAATTGGTATGGAAATACAAACTCTTGCTTTCGCATATAAAACGACTGATGAAGTTGATAATATGACTTTCTACAAATATGAATTAATAAATAAAGCAACATCGGAACTTGATTCTGTTTATATGGGACAATGGGTTGACCCTGATCTTGGTTGCTACCTTGATGACTATATTGGTTGTGATACTTCAAAAGGAGGTGGAGGACTTAATCCGAAAAGTCGTGGATTAGGTATTATTTATAATGCCGATGCACTTGACCAGCCTTGCCCGCTTGGCTACGGCGATCAACCACCATTATTAGGGGTTGATTATTTTAAAGGACCATTGAATGAAGATAGCGTGGAGTTAGGTATGAGCAAGTTTTTATATTACAATAATGATTTCACTTCAATGGGAAATCCTGAAAATGCTTCACATTATTACGGATATCTTTCTGGTTCTTGGAAAGATGGAACTCCATTTACCGAGGGTGGAAATGCACACGGAGGATCAGTTCCAACAAGTTTTGTTTTTCCTAGTTCTCCGAATGATGCATCTGGTTGGTCTGAGTGTTCACAGAATAATACTCCTGCTGACCGCCGTTTTATTGAATCAACTGGTCCTTTTAAATTAATACCCGGTGCATCAAATGAAATAATAATTGGTGTAATTTGGGTTCGACCACCAGTTGGAACATATCCATGCCCAAGTTTTAGTCTCTTGCAAACTGCTGATGATAAAGCACAAGCATTATTTGATTCAAATTTTAAAATATTAGATGGCCCAAAAGCTCCTGATGCAAAAATTGTAGAATTGGATAAGACCTTAATATTTAATCTCCTGAATACTTTTAATGAGGTAGAAAAATATCATGATACTGATCCGATTGTTGCTGCACTTGGTGATCCTGATTCAACCTACTTTTTCCAAGGATATCAGGTTTTTCAATTAGTAAATACAAAAATCAGTGCACAAGAATTAGGCGATCCTTCAAAGGCAAGATTAGTTGCACAATGTGACCTGAAAGATGCGGTTAGCAAAGTTGTGAACTTAACTTACGATCCAACTTTAGAAACCAATGTTCCAACCTTGAAAGTTGATGGAGCGAATATTGGGCTACAGCATTCGTTTGAATTTTTAAACGATGCTTTTGCTACTGGAGATAAAAGATTGGTGAATAACAAGAGATATTATTACATGGTTGTTTCTTATGCATACAATGGGGCAGCTCAGCAAAAGACCAAGTACCTGCAAGGAAGAAAAAATACAAAAATATATTCCGCAATTCCACATATTCCTGCTCCTGAATTTAATGGTTTAGTTATTAATTCAGAGTACGGTGATGGGCCTCAGATTATTCGTGAAGAAGGAAGGGGAAATAGCGGATTTCAATTGGAAATAACTGAAAGTTCTGATTCTTTAATTAGAATATTTGGTTTTGATCCTAGAGTGGAATATAAAGGAGGAAAAGGACCGGTTGGGATTAAAGTTATTGATCCGAAAAATGTTCCGGCCGACGATTTTGAGTTAACACTTATTGACTCAATTTCTTCTAATATGGTTATGAAAGATGCAGGTACTTATTGGAAATTACATGATCTTACCACTAATGAAATAATATACAGCGATACCACAATTGATCAGAGCAATGAACAAATGTTGCCTGATTGGGGCCTTTCGGTTTATGTAAAACAAGTTCGCAACGCAGGTAGCAATAATGCAAGTGATAATAATGGCTTTATTGAATCTTCCATAACCTTTAAGGAACCTCAAACAACCTGGTTGTCTGGAGTACCTGATGCTGAAGGTGAAGATGATTTAAATTGGATTCGTTCCGGAACTTCAAATACTACAGGGTTAAAACATCCGGATTATGTGGGTGAAGATGACAACCAGTATTTTGAAGATATTATTGGCAGAACCTGGGCACCTTATCACTTGTGTTCGCAGGACAATGATTGGGGGCCAATTTGGTCGAATAATTCAACTAGAATTCAAAACAGATTGGATAGTTTACCAAGTGTAAAAATTATTTTCACTTCTGATAAAACTAAGTGGACTCATTGCATTGTAATAGAAGGTCAACCTGAAAAAAATCTGGCAGAAGGCGGAGCTCCCAAAATGAGTATTCGTAAACATGGTTCATTAAATCTGGACGGTACTTATCAAACTATGAATGCTGCAGACCCAATGTCGATAGGGTATTCATGGTTTCCTGGATATGCAATTGATTTGGAAACAGGAACCCGTTTGAATATTATGTTTTCTGAAGATTCAAGAAACATTGGTGAAAACGGAGGTGATATGATATGGAATCCTACTTCTACTACCAAAACTGCAAATGGCGAAGTTTCATTAGGAGGTCGTCATTTTATTTATGTTGCAAGAACAAGGTATGATGAAGATGTATATTTCAGTCAGAACCTAGAAACAAATGCTCAAGGTTTGGTTGCTTCTGTTGCAACCAATACTTATAGAAAAATTGCCTGGGTTAGCATGCCGTTATTAACTCCTGGGTTCAAGTTAAAATCATTTGCTGATGGATTAATTCCAACTGAAACTACTATTTTCATTTGGGTGAATAAGGCTTATACTCAATTTCATACAGGTAATGCCGAAACCAATGGAGGATATCCACGATATACATTCAGCACAAAAAATTTGGCCGCTGTAAAGGGTGATGCAAGTACTGCAAAAAATGCGCTCGACACTATCAACATTGTTCCTAATCCATACTACGCGTACAGTAGTTACGAAAGCAGCCAAACTGATAATCGTGTAAAGATTACTAACCTGCCACAGAAATGCACCATTTCAATTTATAGCGTTGATGGAATTCTGATTAAGAAATTTGAACGCGATGACGCAACAATAACTTCTCTTGATTGGGATTTAAAAAACAGTGTTGGCGTGCCGGTTTCAAGCGGAATTTATCTCATTCATATTAATGCCGGAGAATTGGGTGAAAAAACACTGAAATGGTTTGGCATCATGCGTCCTGTGGATCTAGATAGTTTCTAAATTTTAACATTAATTAAAACCCCAAATTCGGGCAATGAAAAAAATATTAATCGTAATTGTAGCCATCGCACTAAGCTCGCCTTCAGTGTTTGCCGGTAATAAAGATCGTGCTGGTCAGGCAGGTGCTTATGAATTATTAATTAACCCATGGGCACGCAGCAGTGGTTGGCATGGATTGAATACAAGTAGTGTTCGCGGGCTCGAGTCATTGAATTTGAATGTAGCCGGATTAGCATTTACTCAAAAAACAGAAGTGCTTTTTGCACACTCAATTTACTTGCAGGGAACCGGAGTAAATATTAATGCTTTTGGTTTTAGCCAGGCATTGGGAAAATCAGGTGGAGTTTTGGGTGTGGACTTAATGGCCATGAGTTTCGGGGATATTATGGTTACCACCGTAAATTTACCTGAAGGGGGACTTGGAACTTATCACCCTCAATTTATTAATCTCGGTATTGCTTATTCTAAAAGTTTTTCTCATAGCATTTATGGCGGTTTAGTTGTTCGGGCTATTACTGAAGGTGTAGCCGATGCGAAAGCTTCAGGTCTTTCTTTTGACGCGGGAATTCAATACATGACAGGGGATAAGAAATATGACGACCGTGTTAAATTTGGAATTTCGCTTAAGAATATTGGAACAGCTTTGAAATTTCAAGGTGATGCTTTGTCGTTTAAAGGAAATGCTGCTGAAGGTGATTATCAAATGACTGTTTCGCAAAGGTCGCAGCAATTTGAACTTCCATCATTGTTGAATATCGGAGGCTCTTATGATTTCCATTTTGGAAAAGCTAACGGTGATAACAAAACTACTAACCGCGTAACGCTTGCTGTTAATTTTACATCGCATTCTTTTCAGCGCGACAACATTGGCGCAGGGTTAGAGTACTCGCTTAAAGACGAGTTTATGGCGCGTGTTGGTTATAACTATGAAACCGGATTGCTAAAAGAAGCATCAAGAACAAACGCATACACGGGCTTGGCTGGTGGTTTTACTTTTGAATTACCAACTAAGAAAAATGGTCCTACCGTTGCGTTGGATTATTCTTACCGCGCTTCAAACCCATGGGGCGGCACCCACACTTTGGGGGCTCGAATTAATTTGTAATTTTACACCCACTTAATAGCAAGGCAAACGCTTCAGATAAAACTGAAGCGTTTTCTTTTTTTTAATCAACAACCGAACAACATGTCTGAAACACATTACTTTACTGAAGAGGGACTCAATAAACTGAAGAAAGAAATTTCGGAATTAAGAACTAAGGGGCGTGCTGAAATTTCGAAAGCCATTTCGGATGCGCGCGATAAGGGCGACTTATCAGAAAACGCTGAATATGATGCGGCCAAGGATGCTCAGGGAATGCTGGAAATGAAAATTAACCAGTTGGAAACCACGCTTGCAAATTCCAAGTTGATTGATGTGAGTAAAATGGATAACAGCAAGGTGATGATTATGTCGAAAGTGAAGGTGAAGAACCTGGGTACTAAATCAAATCATCATTTTACATTGGTATCGGAAAAGGAAGCGGATATTAAAATCGGAAAAATTTCGGTTGGCTCACCTATAGGGCAGGGATTACTGGGAAAGATTAAGGGCGAAGTGGTGGAGATTACAGTGCCGAACGGTAAAATGAAACTGGAGATTATTGAAATAACTTTTTAATAAAGTAAGCAACAAGTCAATACAAGTACTTAGTAAATACGAGTATCTATAACCTGCAACAACAAACTAAAAACCCGAAACGCGCAACCGGTTATGACCATTTTTTCTAAAATAATAGCGGGTGATATACCTTGTCATAAAATTGCGGAGACGGATGAGTTTATTGCCTTTCTTGATATTATGCCGCTGGCTATGGGGCATACTTTAGTGATTCCGAAAAAAGAGGTTGATTATATTTTTTCGCTCGACGATAAAACCCTTGCCGGGTTAATGTTGTTTGCCAAACAAATTGCGCCGGCTATTGAAAAGGCAGTACCTTGTTTGCGTATTGGCGTGGCTGTTATTGGTCTTGAAGTGCCTCATGCGCATGTTCACCTTGTTCCGCTTAATACAGTGGACGATATCAATTTCACCCGGCCTAAACTGAAGCCTTCGCAGGATGAACTGGCAGTTGTTGCTGCTAAAATCAGAGCTAATATTTAAGTAGTTTTTTATTGCAGTAATGCAATTTCTGTTAGCATAAAAAGTTAATCTCCCTTCGGCTCTGCTTTTTCTTTTGAGAGTATTTCAATAACCGTAATTTGAATATCGGGGGCATCCATAAACGGATGTTTAACTTTGTTCTTTTTCACCCGAAGGTTATAGATATAACCAGGCTCGTAATTAAAACCTGAAATGTATTCATAGGTCATTTCCCATTTATCAGTACCTATTAAATCGCCTTCCTGAATTGTATAGCAATCGGTTTGCCCCTCGTAACCGGAACATGGTATTTTATTTTCTTTAACCCGAAGGTTGGTTTTTTTGGGAATGACCTGTTGTCTGGTATCTGTTGATTGAGCTGTGCTATCAGCCGTAAGAAGCAATGCGATGAAAACCACAAAGCAGCAGAGCATACCTGTTGTCTTGATTGTTAACAGATGGTTTTTTTTCATTGTGTTTTTATTTTGAACGGTACACCTAAAAATATTCGGCTTCAACAGGCTTACCGTTTTTTGTTGCCGGAATCCAGCGGGGCATGCTGTACATTAACCGTAATGCTTCCTTGGCTAAGTTTGGTGCGTAGGGCACTCCGTTAATCAGTTGCACATTGGTAACTGCGCCGCTTGTGTCAACAATAAATTTCAGGTAAACTCCACCTTGCAATCCCTTCGATTTTTCGGGCTCGGGATACCGAACACTATCGGCGAAGAATTGGCGCATGGCAGTAGGGCCGCCGGGATACTGAGGCGCGGTATCATATACCGGTTCAGGCATGTTCCAGGGTAATGGGTTTTCGCCTTCCTGAGCAAAGCATAGGTTGCTAAATGCTATAATCGTTATTATAAAACCCAGTGACTTCATTTATTTTTTAATAAAATTTTTTCAAAATTGATTTATTCATAAATTTTATATTCTTAAAACACAACTAAACATATTAAAACGCATCTTCCAATAATTTTTTAAAAATGTATTTATTCACCACCCCATTTGCAATAATTTATAAGTACAGTAACTGTTGAACAGTGTGCTGCCAATTAAAATATCGTTAGCCCGGTAATAACCCGTATCGCCATCGGGTAAAATATCATAAGTAAAGGAATCATTTAGTTCAGTAAAATATTTTTGAGTTACTGTGCTCTTGTCAAGAACAGTTCCTGTTTCGTACTGCGTAAGCGAAAAATAATCAACAGCAGCAGGATGGTCGGGAGTAACCTGCAGTTTGCGTCCATCTGCAAGTTCAATGTTAAGCATACGGTGATTGGGTTCAACAGCAATTTTATTAACTGCTATAATCGGCACAATTATTTTTTCTCCCGTGGCATTCACCGAGTAAACTGAATCGCCCTTCATCAATAAAGAAATAAGCACCTTGCCTTTTGGTGTTGAAATAAAAGTGGAAGCCGGCAGGCACCTGCATGAATTGGGTGTGCCTCTGAATTGTTTCTTATCGATGGTTTTATAAAGCAGAGTACCATCGTCTAACGAGCGAACAATCACCGGATCATCAAGCGTGGCCATTGGAATACATACATGTTCAATTGGCCAGGTGTAAACATCTTTGGCACGGTAGTTCTTCTTGTTATAGCCCGAATAAATAACCACCACTTTGTTTTTTTGTGCCCAGCAACTGTTCAGGTAGCAACGAAAATCTGTGCCGGTAACAGGTGCATATTCATAATAGTCGCACTCCTGATTCAGCAAAGCCCCATCCTGAGCCGGAGGATTAACATTGTTATGGTTTTGTGCCTGAATATTTATTGAATCAGCAACCAGTATGAGATATAGAAGAAAGGCAGTAACTGTTTTCATTTAGTGGCTGGTTGCAACTTTTGATTTTGTTAAGTCGAAAATAAGATATTAAAGGAACAGAAATTCCATAAAGGCTTTGAACTACTTCTTAACTCTTCCCGGATTCTCAGAAATAAAATCTTTTCATCCAGTATAACTCTTTCTCTTACTCACTGGTTTTCCTTTCTGAAAATGATGACACAGCGCAACAGCCATTGCATCAGTAGCATCAAAAAATTGGTGCTGTTCTTTTATGGCGAGTATGCGGCTAATCATAGCGGCCACCTGTTCCTTGCTTGCGTTACCATTTCCGGTAATGCTTTGTTTTTTTTCTTGGGTGAATATTCAAACACAATCGATGTAAGCAATTTATATGCGGCGCAATATTTTGTTTCTATCAGAAAAAATGATTGAAGTGTTTTGGTTAAACAGTTTGTTAAGGAATAATTTTTGCCGATTATGTTACTTTCGTATTTACCGAAAGTCATCACAGTTGATTAAATAAAAACAAGTTGCCTTGAAAATAAAAATTGAAAGTATTGTTATCACAAATGCTATCTCATCTGCATCAGGGTTGGCAGTTGCCGGAAACATTATTTGGATGGTAGGTGACGATGCTGATTATGTTACTAAATCAACTATTGGTCAAACAGATTTCAGAAGAATTAAATTGTGCGAAAATGCTTCTGAAGAGCGCTTGGCAAAAGCAACGAAGCACGATTTTGAAGCTTGCACCATAGGAGAGATTGCAGGGAAGCAATATTTGTTTGTGCTTGGTTCAGGTGGCCTGAGCCCATATAGGGAATCAATGTTTGCACTGAACATTGAAAATACTGAACAGTGTTATAAGCGGTCGCTGCAGCATTTATACAATGCTATCAGAAGCAGTGCTGGATTGAAAGAAAAAGAATTAAACATAGAAGGCGCGGCAGTGGCCGGCGATAAACTGGTGTTATTTAATCGGGGAAAAAATTTTATTGTTTTACTGTCGTGGAAAAAATTTTCATCATTTGCGCTTCATGAAGATGCGACCGATATACCACCTTTTAAAATAATTATGATTGAATTGCCAATGGTCAATGGATTTCAAATTGGTTTTTCGGGTGCCTGTACTATTAACGAAAACGAATTGCTTTTCACCGCCACACTTGAAGAAACCCATGACCCGATTGCTGACGGAGCAATAAAGGGCAGTTACATTGGCTTACTGAATCTGCAGGGCAACGATTTCGCACAAGTGGTTTCACTCACTCAAATGAAAAATAATGACAACCATTTTGTCACTGACAAACTTGAAGCAATCGAAATAATTAAAATCAAAGGAAAAAATATGTCTGCCATTGCAGTCGCCGATAATGATGATGGTTCCTCCAAATTGTATTACTTATCAATTTGTATTGATTGAAGTTATTGCGTGTTATGGGCCCGTCAGATTTACAAAGCAACATGGCGATTAATGCGCAGTGTGTCCTTGCATGAAAACTTCATTATGCGGAAATGAATACTGCTTGAAACAACTTACGGCATCTTGTTAGCGTGCCGTGTAACCAGGTACCAGTTTGTTGCTCGTTTTATATAAACTTCAGTATAGCCTAATTGCAAATCGAACGGTGTTCCATTCATTTCACCTGCAAATTTTCCATGACCATTAATAATTGCTGTAGTACCAAACATTCGAATAGCAGCATCGGTAATTGATACATTAATCAGCTTTAATTTTCCGTTTTTAAAATCGTTGATCATGTCTTGTTTATGTTGTATCCAACTGTTTGAATGAACATATAGAATATCCTCATCCAATATAGTATTCAACGAATCCAGATTCAGGTTAATCATCCACTTAAATTTTTGTGCAGATAAATAAAGTAGTGAGTCACTGATAGTGTAAGTAACTATCGAAGTTTTTGAAACCGGAATTGAAAACGACTGCGGCGCCGATTGAGAATTAAATAATAAACCCGAACTTAAAATCAGTAGCAGGCAAAAACCTTTGGTGATTGTTTTCATAAATCTGTTGATTAACATTTATTAATGAGAGGAAAAGTAGTTTCAAATTTATAATTGCCAAAAAGAAGTGGAACATAGTTGTAAAGGTTGCTTATGTAACAGTCTCACCGTCCCGCCTCGGTTCGTGTCTTCACGAACCGAAATTGTTTTCACTCCAACAAACAAATGTTAGCACCAAGCAATTTTTAATTGCAACATAATTTTATGTTTGCTTCAATGCGTTTCCGGAAATTCATTTATTTAGTACTGTTCACTGTTCACTATTCACTATTCACTGAATTGTTGCAGGCTCAATCGGTGCACGATAAATATTCGCTGCACATTCATCACGCAACCGCGCCTTTCAAAATTGATGGAGTAATTGATGAACCTGATTGGCAATTAGCAGATGTTGCAAAAGATTTTTTTGCCATACTTCCTTACGACACTTCTTTTTCGAAAAGCAAAACTGAATGCCGCGTTGCCTACGACGATAATTATTTTTATGTGAGCGCAGTTTGTTATGATGAGTTGCCAGGGCACTATGTAATACAATCGCTCAAGCGCGATTATTCTTATCCTGTTACTGATGCATTTGCAGTAGTGCTTGATCCTTTTCTCGATGGAACAAATGGTTTTAACTTCGGGGTCAATCCATACAATGTGCAGCGCGAAGGAAGCATTGATAATGGTGGTGGCTTTGGTGTAAGCACTGATTGGAATGTGAAATGGATTTCGGAAACAAAAATTGAAGATGGTAAATGGACCTGCGAAATAGCCATTCCATTTAACAGCATCCGCTTTAAACCGAATGCAGATAAATGGTACATTAATTTTATCCGCAATGATTTAAAGCGCAACGAACAATCGGGCTGGGTTCCGGTGCCACGCAGTTTTAATCCGAGTTCGCTTGCTTTTACCGGCACATTAATCTGGGATAAACCGTTGGGCAAAACCGGGGAGAATATTTCGTTGATTCCATATGCCATTGGTTCAGTAAATACTATTGCAACTGAAGGAAATGATATTCATGCAAAACCAAATTTCGGATTGGATGCGAAAGTTGCCGTGAGCAGTTCGTTGAATTTAGATGTAACAGTCAATCCCGATTTTAGTCAGGTGGAAGTGGATGCGCAACAAACCAATCTCACTCGTTACAATTTATTTTATCCCGAGAAAAGAAGTTTCTTTATTGAGAACAGTGATTTGTTCGGTCAGTTTGGTTTCCGGCAAATCCGTCCGTTCTTCTCCCGCAATGTTGGATTGAGCAATGGAAATGTTATTCCCATTCAAGGCGGATTGCGATTAAGCGGAAAGCTGACGCCAAAAGACAGAATCGGAGTAATGAGTATTCAAACGGCTGATGATTCCATTGGAACAAGTGCCATCAATGGGCAGAATTATTCAGTAGTTGCTTATCAGCGCAAAATATTTTCTCGCTCCAACATTGCATTCATCGGCGTGAATCGTCAGGCATTCAATCATTTTAAATTGCAGAAAAAAGATTTCAATCGGGTAGGAGGTATTCAATACAATCTTGCATCAGCCAATAACAAATTAGTGGGCTTTGCTTTTTTTATGTATTCAAATAATATGGTGAGTGGTTATCGTGCATACTCGCATGCAGCTTTCTGGTCTTATAATTCTACCCACTGGCAGTTTGTTTACAATCATGAATATGTAGGAAAAAATTTTTTAACCGATGTAGGTTTTGTTCCTCGATTATATAATTATGATGCAGCTAACAAAAAGGTATTCAGAAATTCGTATTGGCGATTGGAACCTTCCATTACAAGAAAATTCTTCCCGACCGGAAATTTGAAATCAAAAGTGAATAATTTTTCAATTCAACTTTACAGCAGCGATTACTTGAATGAAGAATACAAACCAACCGAGTTGTATCAGAATTTAATTTTACAAACCAATTTTCAGAACAGCGCTATTTTCGAAATTGATATTGACCATACCGATTTGAATTTACAATACGGAACTTCAATCAATCAAAAAGATACTCTTTATTTTCTCCCTGGAAAATATTCTTATCAAAGTGCAATTCTTAAATTCAATTCGAACCTTCGAAAAATTTTCAACTACACAATTAGTGCACAGTATGGTTCATTTTACACCGGAACAAAACTGACTTTCAATTCAAATGTTACTTACCGTATTCAACCATACGCAAATCTTTCGCTCGCTGTAAATTATAATCAGGTTGATTTGCCCTCACCGTTTCAAGATTTTTATTTACTGTTAGTTGGTCCGAAACTGGAATTCACTTTCACACACGATTTATTCTTCACAGCATTTTTGCAATACAATACACAGGCAGAAAATTTCAATGTCAACTGTAGGTTGCAATGGCAGTTCAAACCGCTCAGTTATTTATACTTTGTTTACAGTGATAATTATGAAACAATAAATTTTGGAAATAAAAATCGCCAGGTGGTTTTAAAATTTGTTTACTGGCTCAGCTTATAAAAATGATTAACAAGGAGAAACTGGATACTTACCTGCATAAGGGAATGCGGAAAAAATTGGTGGAATCAATTGCCAAGCGTGGAATTATTAATAAAGAGGTATTGGAAGCAGTTAATCGGGTTCCTAGGCATTTGTTTTTTTTCGATTCAGTTTTTTTAGAGAAAGCGTATGAGGACAAAGCCTTTCCAATTGGCGAGGAACAAACCATTTCGCAACCATATACGGTAGCCTACCAAACTTCTTTATTAGAAATAAAAAAAGGAGAAAAAATTTTGGAGGTCGGTACTGGAAGCGGATATCAGGCTTCGGTGCTTGCTGAAATGGGCGCAAAGGTTTTTACCATAGAAAGACAAAAGAAATTATATGAGAAAACAAAACCTATGCTCACCGATTTAGGATATTCTACAATCAAGTGTTTTTATGGTGATGGTTTTGCGGGGTTGCCAACTTTTGCTCCATTCGATAAAATAGTAGTTACAGCCGCTGCCCCATTTATTCCGGAACCTTTACTAAAACAATTAAAAACAGGAGGGGGGTTGGTTATTCCGGTTGGCGAAAATGTGCAGCGAATGAAAAGAATAACCCGCATTTCAGAAGGAGATTGGACGGAGGAAATATTCGATAATTTTAAGTTTGTACCAATGTTAACTGGAAAAGTCAGCTAGTAGTAATAACGAATATTTTGAATCTGTAAGGTGTCATGCAACCATTTTTTCACAATTGGTATCTGAATGAAGATTTCAATTATATTTGCCCACCAATTAAAAAAAAAGAATAACATGAAGAAACTCCTTTTAGTCATTTTGGTTATTGTAACCGCTGGAGAAATTTTTTACGGATGCAGAAAAGGTCCTGAAGATCCTTTGCTTTCATTTCGCTCGCGAAAGCACCGTGTAACAGGTAAGTGGCAAGTGTGCTCTTACAAGATTAATGATGCAGATTCATTAATTGACAATGTAACTGTTGTTGATACTACAACTCCAATTACTAACCTTTTTGTATGCTTGGGTAAAGTAACCTATACAAGAAAGAAAACCTATATCATGGAATTTGATGATAATGGACTTTATATTTTTAGAAACACATTTTTATGGACTGTTTCCAGAGATTGGAAAACAAATACTCCTCAATGTACAGATTCAACTGATTATGTATGGAAAGATACTACCTGGTTAACCAAAGGTCTTTGGACAATGGCCGGAGGAGTTGGAGATTATCGAAACAAAGAGTTACTTCAATTAACTGATGGAGTGGATCAGGTTACTGGTCAATCTTATGAACTTGTTGAAGTTCGCGAGAAAGAATTAAAATTCAGACAATCAGTAACCGCAATTTCACCTACGGGGACACCAGTTGTTACAAAATGGGAATGGACCTTGTGCCCTTATGCTGATAGCACAAGCGCTAATGGAAATCAATAAAGATTAATTAAAATTAATGATAAAAACCCCGATTCACATTTGTGAATCGGGGTTTTGTTTTTTTATCTATCCTTCAATATTCTGTCGAGATCTCTTTTTGAATCTTTCTTTTTTATTGAATCCCGTTTATCGTGCAGTTTTTTTCCTCGTACTAACCCTATTTCTAATTTTGCGAATCCTCTTTCAGAAAAAAATAAATTGATTGGGATAATTGTGAATCCCCGCTCTTTCACTTTCGCCTGAAGTTTTTCTAATTCTTTTTTCTTCAATAATAATTTTCGAGGTCGCATTGGTTCATGATTGAAATGAGAACCATTGCTGTATTCCGAAATATTCAGGTGTCGAACCCATAAATCATTTTTTTGAAAGGCACAAAATGCATCACCCATATTTGCTTTTCCTTCGCGCACACTTTTTACTTCTGTTCCGGTTAGCATAATGCCGGCAATGTATTTATCCATCACTTCGTATTCATACAAAGCACGCTTGTTATTAATTACAGTGTTTTTAATTTTTACTTCACTCATCAGTTCTTGTTAAGTACCTGCTCTATTTTTTCTTTCTTCAAAATTTTTTGTGCGGTTTCTCCGCTTGCAATTAATCGATTTCCGTCATGGGCTTCAAACGAACAAAGCACTTCGTTTTTATTCAATGAAATAAATGTTCCGGTAAAAATTATTTCAGTCCCAACTTTGGCCGGAGCATGATGAATAACTTTTACCATGCTGCCGATTCCTTCTTCATCATTGTCTTTTATATCAAGAACAAACAGCCTGCAAACCCATTCAGCATCGCGAGTAATTGCATAAGTAGAATAAACTGAATGCAAAGCACCGGTTCTGAATTTCACCAGATCATCTTCATCAACCCTGCAGGTATATTTTTTTTTATCGCCGGGATTAAAAATATTTTTCATTGCACAAATGTGATGAAAGAAATGAAAAGAAGTTCTAACTAATTTGAAAAACGAAAGTAAAAACCCTAAATGAATCAGCTAACAGCAAGCACCGGAATTTTTACTAAGTGCCGAACTCTTGAAATGGTTTCACCAAAAACAATATCTTTCAATCCACGGTGACCGTGAGTTCCCATTACTAGTAAATCAGCTTTAAATTCAAATACGCTTTTAGCTATGGCAAAACTTCTCTTTCCATAACCTAACTCAAACGATGAGTTGAATCCATTATCAATTAATTCTTTTGTAACTTGAATTAAATGTTCAATATCTTCCTGTTCTTCTTTATCCGATATCTGATTGCCGATTAATAATGCACCTGCTGATTCAAGCACATGGATAAGATGATATTCTGCACCTGTTCCACCAATTGAAAGTGCTTGTGAAATAGTATTGCTGTCGTGTTTTGAAAAATCAAGTGTGATTGCAATTCGTTTGAATTGTTCCTTGCTTTGAAGTTCGGGCAAACTGAAATCATGAATTTTTATTTCCCGTTCTTTTCTTCTGAAAATAAACGGACCGAATGTGATGTAGAGTAAAAGTATTCCTGCAATAGCTGCTATCGGCAAAACAAAAACATAAATCCACCACGCATTATTGTAATCGGTCATCAATGAAATTATTTCTTCTGACACCAGTTTTACATTTAAAGTTACAATGACAATCGCTGATACCCACGATGCTAATTTCAACCAAAACCCTATTGCAAATTCACCCATTTTCTTTTTATCACTTACAAAATGTATGAGCGGAATTACGGCAAACCCAAGTTGCATACTTAAGATTACTTGTGATAAAATTAATAAACTGCCTGTTGCCCCTTCGCCATAAAACCAGAGAACTAAAAACGCTGGAACTACAGCAAGCATTCTTGTAATCAGACGGCGCAACCAAGGAGTGATACGAAGATTTAAATAACCTTCCATTATAATTTGCCCGGCTAATGTTCCGGTGATGGTGCTGCTTTGTCCACTGGCGATTAATGCAAATGCAAATAATATTGGTGCCAGTGATGAGCCAAGCAATGGTTCCAATAATTTGTGTGCATCATTTATATCTGCTATGTTAAACATTCCTCGTGTAAAAAATACGGAAGCGGCAAGAATGAGAATTGCTGCATTTACAAAAAGAGCGAGGTTTAATGCAATGGCTGAATCAAAGATGTTAAATTTTATGGCCTTCTTCATTCCTAAAACGGTGCGTTCAATTTTTCGGGTTTGAACCAATGATGAATGCAGGTATAAATTGTGTGGCATAACTGTGGCACCAATAATTCCAATTGTTAAATAAAGTGCTGTTCCGTATGGAATAGATGGAATAAAACCTGCGGCAATATCACCAACATCTGGTTTGGCCATTAATAATTCAACCAGAAAACTTCCACCCATTATCACTACCATTCCAATAATGAAAACTTCCATTTTTCGAATGCCGATGTTCATTAAAGTGAGAAGGATTAAGCAATCGAAGACTGCTATGGTTACTCCGCCGAGTAATGGAATATGAAACAAGAGATTTAATCCGATTGCAAGTCCCAATACCTCAGCTAAATCACACGCAGCGATGGCAATTTCAGCAAGTATGTATAATGGAATATTGATTATTGAATGATACATTTCCTTTGATGCCTGAGCCAGATCACGACCTCGAACAATACCTAGCCGAACGCAATGACTTTGCAATAGCAACGCAATTAAATTTGACATCAGTAAAACCCAAATAAGTTTGTAGCCATAAGCACTACCGGCAGCAATATCTGTTGCCCAATTTCCAGGATCCATATATCCAACACTTACCATGTAGGCCGGACCAAGGAAAGCAAATAATGTTCGCCACCAGTTTTTATTCTTGGTTTCAACTGAAGAGTGAACTTCTTCGAGTGATTTGGTTGAAGTGTTTTTTGAAATCATAATTGAACACTTATGTTGTTTGCGATTGAAGAACTTATCTGCACTTTGTTTTTTCCATTGATGAGTAACAGCATGCTTTGATCGAACGAATTTTTTTCCATTACTTTTAATTTTGAACCAATGCTGATTCCGATTTTACTCAGGTAACGAAGTAATTCGGGTTGGTCAGTAACAAGGTTAACAATTGCTTCTTTTTTTTCGGTTACATCAATCAATTTTTGTGAATCGGATTTTTTTATCACTCCTTTTTTATCAGGAATTGGATCACCGTGAGGGTCAAATCGCGGATGTTCGAGAAAGGAATCCAATCGTTCTACCAATACTTCTGATTGAATGTGTTCCAGCTGTTCAGCCACTTCATGAATTTCATCCCAGCTGAATTTTAATTTCTCCACTAAAAAATATTCCCACAATCGATGTTTGCGAACAATTAAAAGTGCTTGCTTAGTACCGGAATCAGTAAGCGTCACGCCATTGTATTTTTTATAACGAATGAGTTTTTGTGTGGAAAGCTTCTTGAGCATTTCAGTAACAGATGCTGCCTTGGTTCCAAGAGAAGCAGCAATATCATTAGTTGAAACAGCATTGTTGCTGATACCGGCATGATGAAAAATGGTTTTCAGGTAATTCTCTTCAGAAGTAGTTTGAATCATTGGCTTGTCTAAATATAAATTTAGGCAAACCTAAAAAATAATTTATACTTTTAATTATAATTTAGCGCACAATAATTTCCTCTACAATTCCCTCTCCGAATTTGGTATTGATAAGTTCTATCATTTGCTGACGAGAATAAACGAGTTCATTTTTAAGGGGGGCGGAGTTCACTTCCACATATAATTTTTTATTACGCAGGTTCACACTCTTGGTGTAACGGGCAATTGTTTTTCCCAGCAGTTCTTCCCAGCATTGCAACAACCGCACTTCATTTACTTTATCGTTCCACTTGTTGGCGGTCATCAGTTGTTTCAAAATATCTCCAATTGGTTGGTCGTTGTGCTTTTTCATTTTTAATTATTTTATAAAACCATATTCAACATTAAAATGCTTTGATGGTTTTTCAGAATTAATAATTCCGTTCCAATTGGTGCAGGTAATAAAAACCTGCCCGCGATTATTACTTGCCGCATCAGCCAATAATTTTTCAGAACGATGCTGATCAAGTTTATCAAAAATATCATCAAGCAAAAGAAGAGGAGTTTCATTTTTCTTTTCAGCAATGAAATCAAACTGTGCGAGTTTGAGTGCGATAAGAAATGATTTTTTTTGTCCCTGACTGCCGAACTTCTTTATGGAAAATTCATTCAAAAGAAAATCAAGATCATCGCGATGTACACCTGCAGTAGTTCGTTGCAGTATCATATCCTTTTCACGATTGGCTAAAAGTGTTTTTGAAAAATCATTTTCATTTAACAATGATTCATATTTCATCAATGCTATTTCGAGTGCATCAGAAATAAATGCATAATGTTTTTGTAACAATGGAATTAGAATCTGCAAGCTTCTATTCCGTTCATCGTAAATCTGTTTACCAAGTTTCACCAACTGTTCATCCAGCACATTCATTAAATCATCATCGCGTGTTTGACCGACATACCATTGTTTCAATAATGCATTTCGCTGAATCAATACACGATTGTATTGCATTAAATCATCAAGGTACAAACGATTCACTTGCGAGATAGTATTGTCTAGCCATTTGCGTCGCTCTTCGCTTCCTTCAATAATTAATACAATATCATCTGGTGCTATTACTACCAATGGAAATTTACCAATATGGTCAGCTAGTTTTTCATAAATAATTTCATCGTGCTTCAACAATTTCGGAGTTCCGCTTTGAAATGCGAGCGAAATATTTTCAGTTCTTTCTTCAAAAATAAAATTTCCCTGCAACCTGAAAAATTCTTCTTTAAAATTTATTGCTCCCAAATCACCTGAATGAAAATATCCTTTTGTCAGGCACAGATAATTTATGGCCTCGAGCAAATTGGTTTTGCCGGTACCGTTCCTTCCCGATAAAATATTCAGTCCATCGCAAAACAAAATGCTTTGTTCGGTGTAGTTTCTAAAATTGGTTAACTGAATTGACGAAAGATGCAAAACAAAATAAATTGAGTGCGCAAATATGCATTTGATTCTGCATTCACTTTCACTTTGGTTTCATCATCCATCTTAAAATTTTCTCAACGGAATTTTCAGCCCAATTTCGTGAGTATTTCATGAATCAAACTGAATGGATTACCTATTTGTCATTAAGCGGATTTCAATTAGGTTTGCCGCTCCTAAAAAAACAGGCTTTGGCAAAAGCAAAATTCGAAAAGAAGGAATATTTACAATGGTATGAAACCATGCTACGGGTTCGTCGCTTTGAAGAAAAGGCGGGTCAATTGTACGGCATGCAAAAAATAAGAGGCTTTTGTCATTTATACATTGGACAGGAAGCGGTTGCCGCCGGAACTGTTTCAGCATTGCGTCAGGAAGACCCAATGATTACTGCATATCGCGATCATGGATTGGCTTTGGCAAAAGGAATGACTGCCGATACTTGCATGGCTGAGTTGTATGGAAAAGTTACAGGATGCACAAAAGGTAAAGGGGGCTCTATGCATTTTTTCAGTAAAGAACATTTTTTCTTTGGAGGACACGGAATTGTGGGTGCCCAAATAGGTTTGGGAGCAGGAATAGCTTTTGCAGAAAAATATAAAGGCACTGATAATTTATGTATTTGTTTTTTTGGTGATGGTGCTGCTCGTCAGGGGATATTGCATGAGACCTTCAATATGGCAATGATGTGGAAATTGCCTGTGATATTTGTTTGCGAGAATAATTATTACGCGATGGGAACATCAATTGAGCGTTCAAGTAATGTGGCGGATGTTTCGCAACTTGGATTGGGTTACAACATGCCTTCAGCCATTGTTGATGGAATGAAGTGTGAAGATGTTCACGATGCTGTTTCAATTGCTGCAGAGCGCGCACGCAAAGGTGATGGACCTACATTTTTAGAGATTCAGACTTATCGTTACAAAGGTCACTCAATGAGTGATCCTGCGAAATACCGTAGCAAGGAAGAGGTGGAAGAGTACAAGCAAAAAGATCCTTTGGAAACAACCCTTGCGACTATTTTTGAAAAGAAATTTGCAACGCAGGCAGAGATCGATTTGATTGGTGAAAAGATTCATGCAGAGATTGAAGCATGTGTGAAATTTGCTGAAGAATCTGAATACCCTGAAGCCTCAGAATTATTTACTGACAATTACTCAGAAGCTGATTATCCATTCATACTATCCTGATAAAAAAATTTAACAAACAATAAAATGACCGACAAAAAACAAGAACAAATACTAGACATCGGAGGCACTTACTCAAAATTCGAGCATTGGATTAACGAAAATAAAACCATGCTAACCATAGTGGTTGGCGGACTTTTTCTGGTAGTGGCAGGTTACCTTGGATTTAATAAATTGTATTTGCAACCGAAAGAAGATGAAGCACAAAATCAAATGTTTGTGGCGCAAAAATATTTTGAAAAAGATTCATTGAATCTTGCTTTGAATGGCGATAAAAACTATCCTGGTTTTTTAAAAATCATTGATGATTATAAATGGACCAAAGCTGCAAATCTTGCTCACTACTATGCAGGAGTAATATATTTAAAGCAGGGAAAATTTGACGATGCAATTTCTTACCTCGAAGATTTTAATGGAAAAGATATTTTGGTTTCAGGCATGGCATTGAATTGTTTGGGTGATGCTTACAGTGAAAAAGGTGAAATGGAAAAAGCGATTGATAATTACAAGAAAGCTGCATACAATCACGAGAATGAATTAACTACTCCAATCTTTTTAAAAAAGGCTGGAATGTTGTTAGAGAAAACCGGAAAAAAAGAAGAAGCTCTGAAAATGTATCAAGAGATAAGCGATAAGTATCCAAAGAGTAATGAAGCCCGTGACATTGATAAATACATTGAACGAACGCAAGGATAAATTGTAATTGAAAATATTTTTTCAGTTTGCACATTAAAACTAAAACCACCTTCTATATAGAAGGTGGTTTTTTATTATATAATCTTTAAGATTGAATTATATCAAGGATAAAATTTAATATATTACTTCAAATTCATTGCTTTCTGTATTGCCAAGTAAGCATTTACAATTCCACCACTCACGCATAGTTTTTTATACTTTACCATCTTTTTATCTGAACCAGGAATTAAGGTTTTAGTTGATGGTATATAAACCGAGGAAAGTAAAATTTGTTTTACCTGAACAGCAGTTAAATTTGGGAAATATGAACGGATCATAGCCGCAACTCCAGCACAAACCGGCGATGCCATGCTGGTACCTTGTTCAATTTTGTATTCGTTACCAGGAACAGTAGAATAAATTTCTTCCCCTGGAGAAAATAGGTCAACACCAACTTTTCCGTAATTTGAAAATGGTGCTGCAGTTCCATCAGGTCCGCTTGCACCAACTTCAATCCACGATGCCGCGTATCCAGAACCATCAGCATATTTATCATTCGGAAAATTATCAGTGTTATCGTTACTTTTACCATCGTTGCCAGCAGCATGAACTAATAACACATCTTTTGAAACAGCATACTTAACTGCTTCATCAACGGCAGTTTTATTTGAACCAAATCCTTTACCGAAACTCATGTTAATTATTTTAGCTCCGTTATCGGCTGCATAGCGAATGGCATTGGCAACATCTTTATCACGCTCATCGCCATCGGGCACACAACGGATAACCATAATTTTTACATTATTTCCTACTCCATCCATTCCCAGATTATTATTTCGAATCGCAGCAATAATCCCTGACACATGGGTGCCATGCAAACCATCTGGCCCTTGTAATTCATTGTTGCCATATCCTTTTTCATTTACATCAGCATAATTGTCGCCAACAATATTGCGAGGGTCAAACTCAAGATTGTAACCATAGTTCACCATGCTTTCATATTCTTTTTTTCCATCGTGTAAATCACTTATCACACTAGCATAATCTGTTGTTCCCATTTGTTGAGCATAAGCGTTCAAAAATATTTTCGCCATCATCAATTTATTATCTGTCGGGCTGTAATTCTTTAAATCATCAGCAGTAATTGGTAATTTGTTTAAGTCCTTCACCATATCATCAACAGAAGTACAGAGGTTGTTAAAGAAGTCAAGATTTTTTTGTCCATCATCTCTTTTTGCATTGAATTCAGTTTGAATTTTTAAGTAATATTCATACTCCTTATTATCACCGGAAGAATTTCCGTTTGCATATTTTTTTTTCAAATCACGATACACTCGAGTCAATTCATAATTATCCTGATTGACATCAGTTCCGTCTTTTCCTCCAATGAAATCCCATCCATGAATATCATCCACATAACCATTCTTATCATCGTCAATTCCGTTTCCCGGAATTTCTTTTTCATTGGTCCATATATCAGCACTTAAATCAGGATGTGTAACATCAACACCACCATCAATAACTGCAACAATAACTTGTGAACCCGTTTTTCCCTGTAATAATTTATCATAAGCTGCATTGGCGGCAGTACCTTTGTATGCATCAAGGGTAGGATCAAGAAGAAACCAATTGTGTGGTGCTTGTTGTGCAAAGGAAAATTGAAATGAAAAAATAATTGCGAAAAATGAAAGATTGAAAATTTTGTTTGTCATTTTGTAGTTTGAAATTTGAGTGGCAAAGTAATTTGATAATTGCGAGATTAGAAATTTAACGGTTGTAATGATGATAAAAGAGAAACCACAACGGATAGGTTCGTATAGTTATTATGTTTTGTACAAACCTTTTAAAGTATTGTGTCAGTTTTCGCCAGTTGAAGGCAAGCGAACACTTAAAGATTTTTTTGATTTTCCGAAAGATGTATATCCGGTTGGCAGATTGGATGAAGACACTGAAGGATTACTCATTCTCACAAACGACACTTCGCTAAATAATAAATTGCTGAACCCGAAAAACTCGCATACCAGAACTTATTTAGTGCAAGTAGAAGGAATAATAACGGATGAAGCATTAAAGGAATTAGAAAGTGGATTGGCAATAAAAGTGAGAGGTGAAAGACACAAAACAAAATCATCTGAAGCAATATATTTAGTGGAAGAACCATTGGTGCCAGAACGGATTCCGCCAATTCGTTTCAGAAAAAACAGCCCGACCTCGTGGATTGAGTTATCTTTGACCGAAGGAAAAAATCACCAAGTACGGAAAATGACTGCGGCAGTAGGGTTTCCTACATTAAGATTAATCAGATGGAAAATTGAAAATCTGACTGCAGAAAAAATGTTAAGTGGCGATGTGATTGAAATGGAGAAGACGGAATTATATCATTTATTAAAATTGAGTTGAAGAAAGATGAAAGTTGAAAGGAAATTAAAAATTGTAAGGGCAACAATTGCAGATGTGAAAGAAATTAATGTATTGGTCAACTCCGCTTATCGTGGTGAATCATCAAAAATTGGATGGACAACTGAGGCAGATTTATTAGATGGCATTCGCGTTGACGAAGAACGGCTTGTGGATTTTATTCAGAAAAAAGATTCAATGCTTTTAAAGTACATGGATGATGAAAATAAAATAATCGGTTGCGTTCATTTAGAAAAACATGGATACAAATTATACCTCGGCATGTTAACTGTTTCACCTGAATTTCAGGGAAGAGGAATAGGAAAAGAGATGATGAAGGAAGCTGAAGTACAGGCAAAGGCAGTAAATTGTTCTGCCGTTTATATGTCAGTAATTACCGACCGAAGAATTTTATTAGAATGGTATATAAAACATGGATATAAAAATACTGGGGTAAAAAAACCATTTCCATCACACGATAAAAGATTCGGATTGCCAAAAAAACCGCTTGAATTTATTTTACTGGAGAAAAGTATTTTATAAAACCAAGCTGCACTTTTTTAGTTCTTCAATCTTCCATTTCTTCTTCATTCTTAATTGTAAATGAAAAAGTTTTATGTACTGCAAAACTTATTACTCCAATACTAACAGCGGCAGTGGCTCGTGCTAAAGTCGGATACCATTGAAATTCTTTAATTAAGAAATTCATCAAAAAATAATTCAGAACAAGCGCACCTAATGCTACGGCAGTATATCGCATAAACTGATGACGAACTCGCAAATCGGATTCAGTGAAAACAAATTTTCGGGTGAGTGTAAAATTGGTTGCCAATCCAAAACAAAAAGAAATCATTAATGCAATGGTTGGTGCACCAATAGTAATGTGTTCAGCAAGTTGAAAATCGTTTTTTCTGATTACATAATTATAGGTTAAGAAATAAACAAATACGTCAACTGATGTAGCAGTTATTGCAGTGAAGAAATACCTCACAACACGCAAGCGGAATATTTTTTTACTTAAATGAATGATCACATTAAAATTATTGCGCTGCAAAAGTGTGCTTTATCAAATGAACTTCAAACTACTTTATTCAGAAAATATTTCTGTATGGAAAATGAAATGTTGCTGAAATAAATTCATACTTACATTCGTTCATTGAAAAAAATAATCTCATGAAAGTAAAATACTTTTTTGCATTAGTTCTATTGTTTTTGATACCTGCTTCATCAATCGGGCAATCGAATCCAGATACTTTATTATGGAAGCAATTTTCATTGGGCTATAATGTTCTCCGTTCATTAATTCCAAATGGCACAAGAACCACATTACCTGTAGGTTTTATAAAATACAGAGTGAATGATCATGCCTTCAGGTTATCGATGAACTCTGGTTATTTTGACAGTCATTACCAATATAATTATTCAGGCTTACCCTCTGCAATTATTAATTCAGATTCAAGTTCTGTTTACACCTATAAGTATTCATTCAACTCCGGAGGTTCGGTAAATCTAAGTTTTGAAAAATATCAACAACTTAAAGTCAATAATAATCTTGAATTTTATGTTGGTATTGGTTTAACAGGAGGATCTTCAGTAACAGAAGAAGGAAATAATTATGTTACTTATCTTAAGGATAGTTTGGGGGTTTTTCAATTGAATGATTCTATCAGTCGGATTAATTACCAAGTTGGTATAAATAATTATAAATCCACTCAATTCGGCCTAGTACCTTATGGTGGGATTTTATTTATGCCTGATAAATTATTCAGTGCAGAATTTGAAATGAGCGCGCCTATCGTTTATCAAAGCAAAATTCTAACTACTGCTGCCTATAAACCAAGTTCAGGAATTTATTTCAATATACTATTTGCAGTTAATCTCATTATTAATTTCGATTTGAATTTTAATGATGATGAATAAATTTCAATTGAAGCATTAAAGTGTTTATTCTTTTATTAATCCAAAATCCTTAGCAATATAATAAGTGCTGAAAAAATTTTTATCGCTTGCAAACAATCCTGTTTCTCCTCCCTGATATTTTTCATTTCCGGGATCTACAGGTAGTAAATGCCGCATATCATTGAATGAATAAAAGATGATGATTTCATTTTTCATCTTATCAATCCATGAAAGCCTTTTTATGTCAGTATGGTTTTGAAAAGAATCAATTTCCATTGAAGGTTTTGTATCAATGTGATTCAAATTTGTCCATTGTTTAATTAACTCATTTGCGTTTTTATAATTTACAATAAAGTCTTTTTCGCCATGAATTATTATTAATCGCGGATACTTTCCCTTGTAATCAGGGTTTTGATTTCTGACTAAAGTTCCAAGTTCTTCAGGCGATTTTGACGAAGCGTGATTCATCATATTCATTCCTTCAATTGGATTTGTTGCTGACATAAATGGTCCGCCGGCAAGTGCTACACCAGCATTAAATAACTCAGGATAATCAGCCATCATTGAAACCGCCATCAAAGCTCCGGCAGATAATCCATAAATAAAAATCTGCGTGGTGTCAACTGCATAATTTTTTACAGCATAAGAAATCATTTCCCTGATTGATAATGCTTCGCCTCTATCTTTTGAAACATCATTTACATTAAACCAATTGAAACACTCCGCCGTGTTATTGAACATAATTTGTTGCGGATACAAAACATAAAATCCATACTCATCATCCTGTTTATTCCAACCTGATTGTCGCGCAATAATTTCCGCTGTTTGCGAACAACCATGCAATACAATTACCAATGGTTTCTCTCCTGAAATTTTCCATGAACCGTTTGGAGAATGAAAAAACAATTTCAGATTTCCGGGGTTGGTTCCGAAATTATTTATCTCTGACAATGAAGATTGTGCAGTTGCATTTGAATAAAATGAAATGCTGATTAATAAAATTCTGAATAAATTTTTAAAACAAAACATGCAGCATTTCTATTTAAAACAAAAGGCAATTCATTTTCATGAATTGCCTTTCATTGATTGAAATTTATTTTAACTACGCATCAGACTTTTCTGATTTCTTCAACTTCTTCACCGTGATTTTTAATTTCTCTTTATCCTTCGCATCCATATCCACCATCACAATATCACCGGCTTTAATTTGTGAATTCAGAATTTCTTCGGCTAACGGATCTTCTAAATATTTTTGAATGGCACGATGCAATGGTCTTGCTCCGTATTTTTCATCGTATCCTTTTTCGCTTAAGAAATCTTTTGCCGCCTTACTTAATTCCATTGTGAAACCAAGATGCTGAACGCGTGCATACACATCCTTCATCATGATGTCTATGATAACATGAATGTGCTCTTTTGTCAATGAGTTAAACACAATCACATCATCAATTCTATTTAAAAATTCAGGGGCGAAAGTGCGCTTCATTGCATTTTCAATTACAGTTTTGCTGTGTGTATCTGCTGAGGCAGCCTTTGCACCGGTAGCGAATCCTATTCCGGTTCCAAAGTCTTTCAACTGTCGTGCACCGATGTTTGAAGTCATGATGATTAAAGTATTCTTGAAATCAACTTTGCGTCCAAGACCATCAGTTAAAATTCCATCATCCAGCACTTGCAATAAAACACTATAAACATCAGGATGTGCTTTTTCAATTTCATCAAGCAAAATTACAGAATATGGTTTTCGACGAACTTTCTCGGTTAATTGTCCTCCTTCTTCGTAACCAACATATCCGGGAGGCGCACCAATCAATCGTGATACAGAAAATTTTTCCATGTACTCACTCATGTCAATTCTTAACAAGGCATCATCAGAATCGAATAAATATCTCGCTAATACTTTTGCCAATTCTGTTTTTCCTACACCTGTTGGGCCCAAGAAAATAAATGATCCAATTGGTTTCTTCGGATCTTTTAATCCTGCACGGTTTCGTTGAATGGCTTTTGTAACTTTAATAATTGCATCATCCTGTCCGATAACACTTCCTCTTAATTCTTCGCTCATCTTTAAAAGACGGGCACCTTCACCTTGTGCAACTCGTTTCACAGGAACTCCTGTAATCATTGCAACTACTTCTGCAATATCATCTTCAGTAACTGGGTAGCGCGCAATTTTTGTTTCTTCCTCCCAATTCTTTTTTGCTCCCTCTAATTCTTCCTGCAATTTCTTCTCTGAATCACGAAGGCGGGCTGCTTCTTCATACTTCTGACTCTTCACCACTTTGTTTTTTTCCACTTTAACATCTTCAATCTTTTTTTCAAGATCGAGAAGACTTTGTGGAACATGAATATTTTTCAAGTGAACTTTTGCACCTACCTCATCCAATACATCAATTGCTTTATCAGGCAACAATCGATCGGTAATGTAGCGATTTGATAAATGCACACATGCTTTTATAGCTTCATCTGAATAATTTACATTGTGAAATTCTTCGTACTTGCTTTTAATGTTGGTGAGAATTATCACTGCTTCATCTGCTGATGGTGGTTCAACTAAAACTTTTTGGAATCTTCTATCAAGTGCTCCATCTTTTTCTATATACTGACGATACTCATCCAAAGTGGAAGCGCCAATGCATTGTAATTCTCCACGGGCAAGAGCAGGTTTAAAAATATTCGAAGCATCCAGAGAACCGGTTGCTCCACCTGCGCCAACTATGGTATGAATTTCATCAATGAATAAAATAACATCGCGATTTTTTTCCAACTCGTTCATGATAGCTTTCATTCGTTCTTCAAACTGACCGCGATACTTTGTTCCCGCAACTAATGCTGCAAGGTCAAGCATCACAATTCTTTTATCATATAATACGCGCGAAACTTTTCGTTGAATAATTCTTAACGCCAATCCTTCAACAATCGCCGTTTTACCAACACCGGGTTCTCCAATAAGAATCGGATTATTTTTTTTGCGTCGACTTAATATCTGCGATACTCTTTCAATCTCCACTTCGCGACCAACAATCGGATCCAGATTTCCTTCTTCACCCATCTTGGTTATATCTCTTCCAAAATTATCGAGCACTGGAGTTCGTGATTTTGCTGCACCTTGTTTGCGCGTGGTTCCGGTTGCTTTTGATTTTTCTTCGTCTTCAAAACCTTCATCATCGCCACTCTCACCGGGCATTTCATTTTTAATATCTTGTTGCAAAAAGTCTAATTCATCTTTAAATCGTTCGTACTCTACTTCAAAACGAGTTAACAATTCTGTTGCAACTGAATCTTTGTTTTTCAATATCGAAAGCATTAAATGTTCAGTTCCAATAGTTTCACTCTTCATGAGTTTTGCTTCCAAAATGGCAATCTTCAAAATTTTTTCTGCCTGTTTTGTCAGGGGAAGATTGCTTACATTCAATGATTGATGCCCGCCTTTTTCGCGAATTGAATCTTCAACTGCTTTGCGTAACATAACAACATCAACATCCATTGACTTAATAACCTTTATTGCTAACCCTTCACCTTCGCGAATGAGTCCCAATAATAAATGTTCAGTTCCAATGAAATCGTGACCTAACCTGAGTGCTTCTTCGCGGCTGAAGGAAATCACTTCTCTGACTTTTGGTGAAAATTTAGCTTCCATAGTTTATAGTGTTTGACAAAACGCGCTCCAATTGTTTATTGTCTTGCATATTGTCAGTGTTTTCAAAGTTGAAATTAATTGCTCGTGTCACAAATCAAAACTAAAACGAATTAATCAGTTGACCATTTTTACACAACCAACTGTTATTTGTTTCCAAAGGTTTCCCACATTTGTCAACAGTCTGTATTTATGACAATCATTTGACATGTTTATTTGATTGATGTGCTGATGTTATTTCAAAATTAATCTACACATAATTTCCGTACTATTTTAAGTGTCATTTTATTCATGTAAGTTTGTGACTCAATAACCAACCTAGTATGAAGTTCTCAATAGACAAACAAGAAAAATATTCTGTTTTCAAATTAGAAGATGAAAAACTGAATTCTGTTTTAGCTCCGTCACTAAAATCAGAAATGATTGTGCTGAATGCCGAAGGAGTAAAAAATATAATTTTTGATATGAGTTCTATCCGGTTTGTAGATTCTTCAGGATTGAGTTCTATATTAATTGCTAATCGTCTCTGCAAGGGTGTAAATGGTTCATTGATATTGTGCAAAGTGAACGAAAATGTTTTAAAGCTGATTAAAATTTCTCAGTTGGATTCTATTCTCACTATTATACCTACTCAGCAGGAAGCGAGTGATTTGATTATGATGGAAGAATTGGAGCGCGAGCTGAAGGCTAAAAATTAAAATGCCTTTTGAGGTTACTATCTTAGGAAATAATTCTGCTATTCCTGCGCATGGCAGGCATCCTACTTCTCAGGTAGTGCAAATTTATGAACAATATTTTTTAGTTGATTGTGGCGAAGGCACGCAAATGCAATTAACAAAATATAAAGTCCGCAAAAATAAATTCGATCACATTTTTATTTCGCACTTGCATGGCGACCATTATTTCGGATTGATTGGATTAATTACTTCATATCATTTAATGCGACGCGAAAAACCATTGCATGTTTATGGCCCGAAAGGTCTATTGGATATTATCAATTTGCAATTAGCGGTTTCGAACACTAAACTTTTTTATGAATTAATTTTTCATGAGGTGAAAAGCGAGTTGGTAAATGTGTTATTGGAAACAGAAGAGTTTATCATCAGTTCATTTCCTGTGAAGCATCGCATTCCAACTCATGGATTTTTATTTAAAGAAAAAACTGGATTACGAAAAATTAATCCTGAAAAGATTGAGGAATTGAATTTTCCTTTTCAGATTATTACTGAATTGAAAAAAGGAAATGATTGTGAATGGGAAGGAAAATTATTAAAATCAAATGAATGGACTTTGCCACCCACACAACCTCGCTCTTATGCATTTTGCGCTGATACAATATATCATGAAGAGTTGAAAAAGTACATTGCTGGTTGCGATGTAATTTATCATGAATCAACTTTTATGGAAGAATCTTCAGAAAGAGCAATCATTACTTTTCATTCTACTGCACGACAGGCAGCCTCAATGGGAAAGGCAGTTGGAGCAAAAAAACTATTGATTGGTCATTTTTCTGCCAAGTACGATAATCTTGAGCCATTGCTTGCTGAAGCAAAAGAAATTTTTAAGGAAACAGAATTAGCCATTGAAGGAAATGTATTTTCAATAGAGAAATAATTTGAAAATATTCCATCTTCTTTCTGGCCTTATTCATAGAATTATTTTTCGCTTAACAAAAATTATATACCGCTTTCACGCTGTTGGTGTTTAATTATTTTAGCGCTCTCAAAAAAATATCGAACATGAAATCGGAGATTCACGATTTCAAAAAAACAAAAAATTAAACCATGAGTAAAGGTCCAGTTTCACAATTTATTACACATCACTACCGGCATTTTAATTCTGCAGCTTTGATTGATGCAGCAAAAGGATATGAAGCGCATTTAACTGCAGGCGGAAAAATGATGGTAACTCTCGCAGGAGCAATGAGCACGGCAGAGTTAGGAATTTCGTTTGCCGAAATGATTCGTCAGGGAAAGGTTGATATTATTTCATGCACCGGAGCAAACCTTGAAGAAGACATTATGAATCTTGTTGCGCACTCGCACTACAAGAGAGTACCAAACTACCGTGAACTGACTCCGCAAGACGAGTGGGATTTGCTGGAGCATCATTATAATCGTGTAACAGATACTTGCATTCCGGAAGAAGAAGCATTCCGCCGTCTGCAAAAACACATTCATAAAATATGGAAGGATGCGGAGACGAAAGGAGAAAGATATTTTCCGCACGAATACATGTATAAGATTTTGCTGAGTGGTGAGTTGGAACAGTATTATGAAATTGACCCGAAGGATTCCTGGATGCTGGCAGCGGCGCAAAAAAATATTCCCATCATTGTTCCGGGTTGGGAAGATTCTACGATGGGAAATATTTTCGCTTCGTACTGTATCAAGGGCGAACTGAAACCTTCCACCATGAAATCAGGAATTGAATACATGGTGTGGCTGACTGAATGGTACCGAAATAATTCATCTGGAAAAGGAGTAGGATTTTTTCAAATAGGTGGTGGCATCGCGGGTGATTTTCCAATATGTGTGGTGCCGATGATGTACCAGGATCTGGAGTGGCATGATGTTCCGTTCTGGAGTTATTTCTGCCAGATAAGTGATTCAACTACTTCGTATGGTTCGTATAGCGGCGCAGTGCCGAATGAAAAAATTACCTGGGGTAAACTCGATATCAATACACCGAAATTTATTGTCGAGAGCGATGCGACCATAGTTGCGCCGTTGATATTTGCTTATATACTTGGGTGGTAATTGCTTTTCATCTCTTACATTCGTCAAATAAAAATTTTATTCTTTGAAAAAATTTTACCTACTCATTCTTGCAGTTTGTTTTTCAAACTTTGCAAGCGCTCAATCTTTTTCGCAGGTAGTAAGTGTTTTTGTTCCTGATAATGGTCCAATAGTATCTATTCCGATTACTGTGAGCGGATTACCTACAGCAATAAATAACTCATTTGGTGTTGAGAAAGTAAATTTCTCAATGACTCATACCTATACTGCTGATATAGCATGCTGGTTAAAAGCCCCTGATGGAACAACAATTTTATTATTCAGTGGAGTAGGGGGCGGTGGCGATAATTTTGTAAACACCACATTGAAATGGGATGCGCCAACCAGTATTGCAAATGGTACTGCACCTTTTACCGGTAGTTATCAGCCAATGGGTTTAATGGGTTTAATTAACAATGGTCAAAATCCTAATGGAATATGGCAATTTCAGTTTCAGGATCAGGCTGGTGTTGATACCGGAAGAGTTTCATTTATCAGTATCACTTTCAGTTCTAATCCTGCACCCGGCCTGGCTCTCGATAGCACTCGCTTACCAATCGTGAATATTAATACGGGTGGAACAGCAATTCCTGATGCAAATAAAATTCCGGCAACATTTACAATTATTGATAACGGCAGTGGCATGTGGAATTATTTTGATCAAACAACTTATTCTCTTGAAGGAAACATGATGGTTGAATTGCAAGGGTTCACAGGTCCATCGTATCCAAAAAAGAATTATGATTTCGATTTAACTGATGGTTCAGGAAATAAGATAGATACTTCCATGCTTGGAATGCCATCTGAAAATGATTGGATATTAAAAGCAGAATACCTTGATTATTCATTGATGAAAAACCCGGTTTCTTATGAAATGTCGAGAAGAATGGGACGATATGCACCGCGCACAGTTTTTTGTGAAGTGCTTGTGAACGGTGAATACATGGGTGTATATAATTTAACTGAGAAGGTGAAGCGTGATTCTAACAGGGTTGATATTTCAAAATTAACATCAGCTGATATTTCTGGACCTGAATTAACCGGTGGATATATAATTGAAATGAATATTAATGGAGATCCTGGCGCATGGAATTCAACTTATCTTCCAATAAATTATGCCACCTGCAATTTGCCTGTTGAGTTTAAACATGTTTATCCGAAAGCTGATAGCATTAATCTGCCCCAGCATTATTACATCAAATCATTTGTCGATAGTTTTGAAAATGCATTGTGGTATCCCGGATTTCAGGATCCTGTAAACGGCTGGAGAAAATTTGCCGGAGAGGGTTCGTTCATAGATTTTCTGATTGTAAATGAATTCAGCGCTAATTATGATTCTTATGGAAGAAGCACATACTTATATAAAGAAAAAATTACTGATGGAAACAAATTGCACATTGGTCCACCATGGGATTACGACCGTGCTTTTGCGGATGGCACTCAAAGTGGATGGGTGAATGAAATAACACATCCAGGCTGGCCATTTCCATTTTGGTGGAGTCAGTTTCGTCAGGATTCGGTGTTTGAGCGGAAACTTTATTGTCGCTGGCATACACTGCGAACAACCACTTTAAGTGACGATTCGTTTTATATTTATATTGATTCAATCAGCAATTATATTCATGATGCAGCAGAAAGAAATTTTATGCGCTGGCCTGAATTAGGTGTTACAGATTATGATGCACAGGTTGTAACCTTAAAAGATTTTATTCACGACAGAAACCAATGGATTGATTCCGCGTTGCCCGATTCGGACTTTGTAAGTACAGCAATTAATTTGCCCAACATTCAAATTTGTCAGTTCGAAACTGTGAATGCAACGCAAGGCGGAAGTTGGATGTTTAATTATTTATGGAACACAGGTGCAACAACAGGTTCAATTCCAATTAATAGTTCAGGGTCCTACTCTGTGACAGTTTCCAGCATTTATGGTTGTCCAACAGCATCAGATGGTTTCAATGCAACAACTTTCCCGATACCCGATGCTTATTTCACTGCCACATCGTTAGGAAACAATGCATATTTATTTACACCTTCCTTTACCACTGCTACATTGTATTTGTGGGATTTTGGAAATGGAAATGTTTCATCGCAAATGAATCCGATTGCTGTATTACCTGATTCTCCAGCTGTAGTTTCTTTAACTGTTTATGGTGCAAATGCTTGTTCAGATATTTTTTATGATACTTTGAATATTGTTAATTCTGTTTACGGAATTTATACAGATAAAACAATTCGAATTTATCCTAACCCTGCGAGTGAAATATTATTTGTTCAAACAGATGTGTCGGACTTTGATAGAATTGAAATCCTTAATGTTGAGGGTAGAAAAGTTATTAGTGAACCATTTTCTAATTCTATTTCCATTCAATCACTTTCACAAGGAGTTTATGAATTGAATTTATATTCTAAGACCGCCTTGCAGACTGGTAAGAAGCGATTTGTTAAAATGTAATTCAGGTCTCCTTCATCTTTGTTGGTTTCTTATTGCCAAATGTTGAAAGTTTTGTAAATGGGCACTATTGCTTTTACCTACTTTTGACGGCGAAAAATCATTCAAACATTTAATGTCAACCACAACAAAGGAAGTAGCAGTAACATTTGAAACTGCAAAGCAGTTAGGATTACTTGAAGTAGAATTTGACAAGATTAAAGAAATACTTGGCCGCACTCCAAATTTTACAGAGCTCAGTATTTATTCTGTTATGTGGAGCGAACATTGTTCGTATAAAAATTCCATCCGTCTTTTAAAAACATTACCACGCGAAGGAGATAAGTTGTTGGCAAAAGCTGGTGAAGAAAATGCCGGACTTGTGGATATTGGAAACGGATTAGCATGTGCTTTTAAAATTGAATCGCATAATCATCCCTCAGCAATTGAACCTTATCAGGGTGCGGCTACAGGTGTAGGCGGAATTCATCGTGATATTTTTACCATGGGCGCCCGACCTGTTGCCGCATTAAATTCTCTTCGATTCGGAAAGTTAAGTGATGAAAAAACAAAGCATTTATTGCGCGGAGTAGTTAAAGGAATTGGCGATTATGGAAATGCATTTGGTGTTCCTACAGTTGGGGGCGAAGTTTTTTTTGATGAGTGTTATTCAACTAATCCATTAGTTAATGCATTCAGTGCCGGAATAGTTGAAGTCGGAAAAAATGTTTCTGCAACATCTTATGGTGCGGGTAATCCTGTTTTTATTGTTGGTTCCGCAACCGGTAAGGATGGAATTCACGGAGCAACTTTCGCTTCAGCAGATATTACTGAAGACAGTGCTGAAAAATTACCCAGCGTTCAAGTTGGCGATCCGTTTCAGGAAAAATTATTACTGGAAGCATCACTCGAAATAATTGAAACCGGTGCATTGATAGGAATGCAGGATATGGGTGCAGCAGGAATCACTTGCTCAACCTCTGAGATGAGTGCAAAGGGTGGAGCAGGAATGAAAATTTATTTAGATAAAGTTCCACTTCGCCAGCAAAACATGAAACCATTTGAAATTCTGTTGAGTGAATCGCAAGAGCGCATGCTGCTCGTGGTGAAAAAAGGAATGGAAGATAAAATTCAAAAAGTATTTGATAAATGGGATTTGAATTGTGTGTGTATTGGTGAAGTTACTGACGGCGACAGATTACAATATTTTATGTATGACGAATTAGTTGCTGATGTACCAGCCGAATCATTAGTTCTGGGCGGGGGTGCTCCTGTTTACACCCGAGAATCTAAAGAGCCCGAATATTTTTCTGCTGCCAAAAATTTTTCAATTAATAATATTCCTGAACCAAATGATATAAGGGCAGTGGCTGAGCAATTGGTTCAAATGCCAAATATTGCTTCGAAGAAATGGGTGTTTGAACAATATGACTCAATGGTTGGAATTAATAATACTTCAACTAATGCGCCAAGTGATGCTGCTGTGGTTAGAATAAAAAATTCAGATGCTGCGCTTGCATTAAAAGTCGATTGTAATTCACGCTATGTTTACAGCGACCCATATAATGGAGCAGCCATAGCAGTTTCAGAAGCAGCAAGAAATATTGTTTGCAGTGGTGGTGAACCGAGTGCAATTACTAATTGCCTTAATTTTGGAAATCCTTATAATCCCGAAGTATTCTGGCAATTCGAAAATGCAATAAAAGGAATGGGCGATGCTTGTCGCGCATTTTCAACTCCTGTTACAGGTGGTAATGTGAGTTTCTACAATCAATCCTCTGATGATGGACCGGTGTTTCCAACGCCAACTATTGGTATGCTTGGTTTAATTGACCATATGAAAAACCGAATGACTCTTAACTTCAAAAACGAGGGTGATTATATTTATTTGATTGGCGAAACACATAATGATATTAATGCTTCTGAATACTTAGCAAATATTTGTGGAGTTAAACTTTCACCGGCACCACATTTTAATTTGGAAGAAGAAGTTAATGTTCAAACTGCAGTTAAGGATTTAATCAGAAAAAAATTAATTAAATCAGCACATGATTGCAGCGATGGTGGATTGTTTGTGACTTTGCTCGAATCTGCAATAGCAGGAAATAATGGATTTGATATTTCAACTGATGACTTCTTCCGTAAAGATGCTTTCTTGTTTGGGGAATCACAGAGCAGAATTGTGGTTTCAGTTGCTGAAGAAAAACAAGATGAATTTATAAAGGCTCTTGCAACCCATGAAATTGATTTCAGCATGTTGGGTGAGGTAACTGATTCTCCATTGTATATTGATGGGGATGAATTTGGTGATGTTTCTTATTGGAAGGAGTTGTACGAAAATGCAATTGGAAAGGAGATGAGCAGGTAAGAGTAAATTCAGAGCAAAAAAATCATAACGGATTTTCAGGTTTCAATTGCGAAATTTTTTTTTGAAAAGTAGAAGTTTGGGCAGGTAATTAATTAAATGACATTGCGCTTTTTTCAACTGAAATTTTTAATGTACCTTTCGCAAGAATTTTTAAAAGAAAATTCAATTTTTTATACAATGAATAAAAAGCTTGGATTATTATTTACAATTTTGTTGTTAGCCGAAACACTAGTCGCGCAAACAAGAGCAATCGTAAATGCAAGTTTTGAAATTCCTGCATTCTCCGTAGGTACTGTTGAATTTCTTGGGGCTCAGAATGATCCAATGCCTTCAATTCCAGGGTGGTATTCAACAAACGGGCCTTATGGAGGATTGCAACATCCAATGGAAATATGGTCAAGTGGATATAGCGGCGTAAATGCTGCCCCAGGTTTAGGAAATCAATATAACGAAATCAATTGCAGTGAAAATGCAAGAATCTATCAAATTATTTGCCTGGTACAAGGCGAAAAAATTGATTGGAGTTTTTATCACCGTGGTCGTGCTGGTATTGATGTTACTGAATTTAATGTTTATGATTTAACAGGATCGAATAAAATTCAGGTTTTTGAAACCGCAACTTCAACACAGGATTGGAAAACATATACAGGTTCTTCTGTTTTCACTGGTCCTACCGGATTTTATCAGGTTTCATTTGAAGCAATGTCTAGTGCAAATGATAATCCGGCTGTTGGAAATTTTTTAGATGGGGTGAATATTGCATTTCATCCAATGGTAGAATTTATTCAACCAAATTATTCCGGGGTAGAGCATGTTGGAAATAATTTACCACGAATACGATTGAAAGGTACAGTTCCGGAAGGAGGAATGAATTTAACTTTTGCAATTGCTGGTGGAACAGCAACTCCAGGAATTGATTTTAATTTAAATACAACTTTGTTGATTCCTGAAGGTGAATATAGTGGCAGTAATTCAGTTGCCTTTACCCTTCCACTTACAATTTACGATGATGAATTATTAGAACAAGACGAAACTGTTGTAGTTTCAATTATAGGTGCCGATGCAGGTGGGCAATTACTTGATGCAAATTGTGACGGGCAATCATTGTTGACATCCACTTATAAAATTGTTAACGATGATATTTGTGTTACACCATATATAATTTCAAGCAGCCCGATTCCATTTTGTGCAGGCGATACTATTTTGCTTCATGTTGGTGATGTAAGTAATGTTGAATGGTCGACAGGTGAAAAATCTTTAGCAATTGCAGTATCAGAACCTGGTAAGTATGTTGTTACATCTTTTGACCACAATTGTAATTCGAAAGATTCTATTTTGATAGAAACAAAAGTATGTGATTGCAATGTGGTTGTGCCGACAGCTTTTTCACCGAATGGTGATGGAATGAATGATTTATTTCGCCCCCTTAATGCTAACCAATGCAAAGTGGAAGATTTGGAATTGAAGGTGTTTAATAGATGGGGAGATTTAATTTATACTTCAACTAATATTCAAAACCCTTGGGATGGCACCTATAAAGGAGAACCTGCGCCAACCGGTGTTTATTTATGGACTTTGGAATATAAAATTCAAGGAGAAAAGGAAGTACAACCTATATTAGGAGCAATGACAGGAAATGTCACTCTTTTGAGATAGTTATTTTCTCAAATAAACTATTTTCTTTTCTTTAAAATATTCTTCTTCAAAAAAATCAGTTATAGAAAAGAATTGAAAAAAGACATTGTTGAAATTTAATTCTTCTTTTAAATCTCCGCCCTTTAAAAGCAGCCATCCATTTTTGAGTGAATTATTATTTTCTCTTTTCAATAAATTTTTTGTCCAGGTTAATAATCTTGGAATTTCAGCAACGCCTCTGCAAGTGATAAAATCATATTCAGTTTTCAGTTCTTCCACTCTTGTTTTTTCAGCAAACACATTTTCTAAATTCAATTCTTTAATCACTTCATTCACTACTTGAATTTTTTTACCAATACTGTCAACCAAATGAAAATTTACATCTGGAAAAAGTATGGCGAGTGGAATTCCCGGAAATCCTCCGCCGGTTCCGAAGTCAAGTATTTCAGATTGGGGTGAGAATGAAATTAATTTTGCAATGCTTAATGAATGCAAAGCATGTCGCTCATAAAAATGTTCGAAATCTTTCCTTGAAATTACATTGATACGCTCATTCCATAAAGCATAAAGCGGTTTCAATTGTTCAAATTGTGATACCTGTTTAATAGTAAGATTGGGAAAATATTTTTTTATTATTTCTATAGAAAAGTCGACCACAGTTTCAAAGATTAAACAAATAATAAAATACTCTTCACTTTTTGTTTTTCACAGTTCAATAAATCAGTACCTTCCTTTTTTCGGAGCTAAAACCTGATACAATAAATCTTTTGCTCTGAATAATTGTGCTTTCACAGTTCCTAATGGAAGATTAGTTTTTTCGGCAATTTCTTCATACGACAATTCATCAAAAAATCTCATCTCAATCAACATTCTGTATTTAGGGTTTAGTTTGTCAATTAATTCGCGCATTAATCTTGCGCGCTGTTCTTTAATGTATTTTTCTTCGGGGTCGAGTGAATGACTTTTTATTTCAATTGAATAATTATCTCCACTTTCGCTTTCAACAGGTTCGTCAATCGATAATGTTTCTAATTTTCTTTTTCTAATCCAATCAATTGAATTATTCAACGCAATTTTATATAACCAGGTACTGAACGCAAAATCAGGGCTATACTTTTCTAAGTTGCTGAATGCTTTACCAAAAGCTTCAATAGTTAAATCATCAGCATCATCCGGATCATGAACCATTTTCAACACCATGAAATAAATACTATCGCGATAGCGTGATAATAATTTTGCATAAGCTCCTTGATCTTTTACTTCAATTGCCAACTTAACTAAATCGTAATCTTCTTTTGCACGAATAGAAAAATTTGGGTTACCCGTAGCAGAAAAAACACTGGGCTTTTTTGGACCTGATTCTTCTTCCGGAAAATTTTCTTTTACTTCCATTTTTGGGTGTTTGGGTTTAAAAGCGAAGGAGTCATTATGTAATAATACAAAGGCATAAGTAAATCCATTATTGGAAACCAGAAAAATAAATCGAGTTCTTTTAAGCGGCGCATTGAAGGAATGAAAATGAATGCCATGATGAAGTAACGAATTCCAAAAATACCAAGTATTTCAATTTGTTTGTCGCTGTATAAAACTAAAAGTATGAACGATAAATAAAAAATGACCAGAGAAAGAGTTTGCATGCCCAATAGAAACTGATGCTTGAATTTATAATGCATGCCGGTACTGATGTGTCGTTTCTTTTGATAAATCCATTCATCCCATGTAGTTTTCGGATTACTTATAATGAAACTTTCAGGAGTGAGTTGAACTTTTGTATTTCGTGAAGTGGCAATTTCGTTTATGAATAAATCATCGTCGCCACTCAGCAGTTCGGGATTTTTTACGAACACATTCTGATTAAAAAATAATTTTCGTTTATATGCCATATTCCGTCCAACACCCATGTATGGAGTTTTGGCCATTGCGAAAGAGAGGTAAAGTAATGCAGTCCAAAAAGTTTCGTAGCGGATACATTTGTTTAAAAATCCGGGCAATTTTTTATAGGGAGCATAACCCAATACAATTTCTTTATTCTCTTCAAACTTCAAACGCATTTCGCGCAACCAATTTTTAGATACTGGAATACAATCAGCATCAGTCACCACTACAATATCATTTTTTGCGGCCTTCAATCCAATTGTGAGTGCGTATTTTTTGCCCATCAATACGCGTGATTCCTGATGTAGATTTCTGAAAACCAGATTCGGAAATTTGTAAGAAAAATCGAATAACACATTCACACTTTCATCAGAAGAATTATCATTAACCACTATCACTTCAAAGTCAGGATAATCTTGTTCTAAAATTGACTGTAAATTATTCCGAAGATTATGTTCTTCATCTTTCGCACAAATAATAACTGATATTGGTGTAAGCGGAAATGACTTTGCTGTTTTGTTTTTATAGATTGCTACACGGATGAAAAAAAATAAATAATAAAAAACCTGAATTGTCGCAGCTGCATAAAACACATAAAGAATTATATTCAGTAATAACATTTATTTCACTTAGGTATTATTTTAAAAATTATTATTTGCCAATGAATTTTATTTGTATCCCTTTCTATTGGTAAATTCATTTAGGTTTGGTGCGCAAATTAGATTTGGCCTGCATTCATTTTTCTTCGCATTATCCACATGAAATTTAAAGTTGTTACAACAGATAAACATTGCAACGCAAGAGCAGGAGTTTTAAAAACTGACCACGGAAAAATTGAAACACCCATATTCATGCCCGTAGGAACTGTTGGAAGTGTGAAAGCCGTTCATCAGAAAGAGTTAAATAAAAATATCAAATCACAAATAATTCTTGGTAACACTTATCACTTATTTCTTCGCCCTGGCTTAGAAGTTATTCGAGAAGCAGGAGGCCTTCATAAATTTATTGGTTGGGATAAACCAATACTGACTGACAGTGGTGGATACCAGGTTTTTTCTTTGTCAGGAAACAGAAAGTTGAAAGAGGAAGGTGTAATTTTTAATTCGCACATCGATGGTTCAAAACATTTATTCACTCCGGAAAATGTGATAGACATACAGCGCGTACTTGGTAGCGATATTATTATGGCTTTTGATGAATGCACGCCGTACCCATGTGAATATATTCCGGCAAAAAAATCAATGGAACTTACACATCGCTGGTTGAAGAGATGCATTGATCACTTGAAAACCACCAAGCCACTATACGACTTTAAGCAAACACTATTTCCTATTGTACAGGGAAGTGTGTATAAAGATTTAAGGAAGCAAAGTGCGGAAACTGTGAGTAGTTATAATTGCGATGGAAATGCAATCGGTGGCTTATCAGTTGGAGAACCTGCTGAAGTGATGTATGAAATGACCGAATGGGTTTGCAGTTATTTACCAAAAGAAAAACCACGCTACCTGATGGGTGTTGGAACCCCGGCAAATATTTTGGAGTGCATTGCGCTTGGTATTGATATGTTTGATTGTGTGATGCCGACACGAAACGGTCGTAATGGAATGTTGTTTACATCGCAAGGTATCATCAATATGAAAAATAAAAAATGGCAAAAAGATTTTTCACTTATTGATGAAGAATTGGATAATGGTGTTAGTAATTTTTATTCGAAAGCATATCTGAGGCATTTGTTTATTGCGCAGGAAATTCTCGCACTCCAAATTGCAAGCATACACAACCTGAGTTTTTATCTTTGGCTGGTGAAAGAAGCGCGACAGCAAATTATTGCAGGCACTTTTTTAAAATGGAAAAATAAAATGGTTAAGCAACTCCAAAATAGATTGTGAAAAATATTCCGGGATTTACAATTATTGACAGATATATAATCAGAAAATTTCTGACAACTTTTTTCTTTGCATTGATTTTATTCATTGTTATAGCTATCGTATTCGACATTACCGAAAAACTTGATGATTTTATTGATGGTCATGTGCCTTTCACTGAAATTGTTTTTACTTATTACTTAAGTTTCATTCCTTTTTTTGCCGTCACTTTTACACCGCTCTTTCTTTTTGTTTCGGTAATTTTTTTTACATCTCGCATGGCGGCTAATTCCGAGATAGTGGCAATTCTCAATGGAGGTATGACTTTTCGTCGTTTGCTGGTTCCATTTTTTATTGCTGCTTCTATTATAATGCTACTGAATATTTATGCCAATCACTGGGTTGTGCCTCAGGCAAATAAAACGAGGGTAGGTTTCGAAAGCACATACATCAATACTTCTTGGAGTGTAGACAAATCAAATATCCATATGCAAATTGAAAAAGGTTTGTACATGTATTTGCAGAATTATAATTATAGCGATAGCACAGGGTATCGTTTTGCAATTGAAAAATTTATAGGCGACAACCTTGTTTATAAACTCAAAAGTGACCGTGTTATCTGGAATTTCCCAACAAAAAAATGGAAGATTATTAATTATACGGAACGACGAAATGGTCATATGACCGAGAGCCTTACGCATGGAAAAGATACATTGGTTGAATATAATTTTTCACCAAAAGATTTTGCCCGTAAAGTAGACGAAGCTACCACTCTTGATGCAAAAGAACTGAATGATGTTATTGCCGACGAACGATTAAAAGGCTCTCAAAATGTTCCATCATTTGAAGTTGAAAAATACAGACGCACTGCCTTTCCATTTGCTATTCTAATTCTAACACTTATAGCAGTAGCGCTCTCATCGCGCAAAACCCGTGGTGGCACCGGAATGCATATAGGATTGGGAATTGCATTAAGTTTCTCCTACATATTGTTTCTTCAATTTTCTTCTACCTTTTCAATAAATGGAAATTTGCCTGCTTTTGTGGCTGTTTGGATTCCTAATTTTTTATACCTCGCTATAGCATTGGTGTTGTTGAAGTTAGCACCGAAATAATATGCATTAATTTTAATCTAAAAGGATTCTAAATTTTTTTCATTTCTGTTTCCTTCTTTTTATAAATCTCCCATAAAATTTTATTCTTTGGAATGTTGTTTATACTATTTGTCCATATAAAAATGTCTTTGCCTTTTTCGTTACAATAACAAAAACCTTTTAAATCATATTCTGAATTTATATAAAGAACATTATTCAATACCCATGTATGAAACCATTCATCATACCAATGACTTTTGGTATTTATAACAAAAATTGGATGGTGTAACATTAACTGATTGGTAAATTCATGAACCATAGAATCTTTCATCGAATGATTTTCTACCAACGGAAAGTCATAGATGTATGCGGTTGATGATTGCCGTTGAGAATAAAAATAAATTTCCGGTTCTGAACCAACCACTAAAATTCGGTCAGTAGCTTTGGAGTGATTAGTTATGTAGTTGCTAATAGTAATTGCTTCGCTAAATATATGATTGCCAAAATACATGTCGGCTGAAGCATCGGTAGGTTTTAATAAAAAGAAAACTTGCCTTTCTCCAATAAGATAGTACAGTAAACTGGCTGAAAATATGATAGGTGCAATTATCTTTTTATATTTTTCTCTTTGGATACTCCAATCAAAAATCGCGTCACAAAAAATTCCGAAATAAATTGCTGAAGCAGGAATCATCAACAAATAATAGTGAGGCCTGAAGTAATATCCTGGGAAGATAGCAATTATCGAAAATATAAACCAGACAAGAACCGGTATTGAAAATTTCTTTTCAATTAGTGTAAACGACAAAAACAATCCGGCAATAATTGCAAGCCACATTATGTGATTGTTTACAATTCGGCCAGCCAGAAAGAAAAAAAAGTTGAGAAATTCTGTATTGAATGTTTTGTATGAAATATAGTTGCGACCATATTCAAATGTGAGAAAGATAAATTTTTCATAAGTGCCGGAAATCCAAACTAAATAAAACAAACTAAGAATGACCACTAAAAATCCTGAAAGAATATGAAAAAGGTTTTTAGATAAGTTGAATTTTAATTGAGTGCTGTTTATTCGTTCAATTATTACTGCAACTAATGCAACTATTAGAAAATAGGTGCCATGTTGTTTCATCATACAAGCGAAGCCTGATAAAATGCCGGTCAGAAGCAAAAAAATATTTCTCCGACTTTTTATCCATAGAATCAAACAAAATGCTGCAGCTATTACAAACAGATTTACAAAATGCTCGGTATTAGCTATCAAACCATGAAATCTAGGAGCTGCCGATAAGGCAATAAATCCAATTGTAGCAAATATTGCAGTTATACGATTGCGTAGCTGTTCACCAATTTTAAAAATTAAAAAGGAACTCAATAAATTCACTAATAAACTACCAATTCGAATTGCTTCAGAACTATTTCCAAATATCCAAAGAAATAGCGAATAGAAATAGTAAACCCCTGGAAATTTCATGCTGTATATTTCTTTATAGGGAGGTACGCCATTTAATATTAGCTGACCTGCATATGCATATTCTCCTTCATCACTTTCAAATGGAAGAGCTAGTAAACGCAATCGAATAAAGATGAAAATGCCAACTATAAAGGTTAATAGAAACCAAAAAAATAAGGGCGTTTTTTTCTATAAACCAAATAAGACTGCTCCCACATTTCTCCATTTCATTTTAATCAATCAGAATTTTATTTCAGAGAAAATATTTATTTCTACTGAAAGCATTGTTGGCAATGAGTCACACAGAATATTCAGAATTTACCTTATTGGGAGAATAAACTGAGGAATCGCTATTCACAAACCAATTGTTGGAAACATAAAGTATTGATTTTCACAAGCTGAATGGTTGTTTAATGCATCAATAGTAGCTAATAGTGTTTAAAAGTGGTGAAAAGTGGAAAATGTGGTTACATTTGTTCCGCCACCAATAAAAATGAGTCAGACACAACTAATCGGCGAATTCGAAATCAACCTTGATGCAAAGGGGCGGGTGATGGTACCTTCTGCACTCAAGCGCCAGTTGCCTGTCGACTCTCATGATAAGTTGGTGATCAATCGCGGAGTTGAAAAATGTTTGGTGTTGTATCCGATTAACGATTGGAAAATTATTTCGCATGAGATTAACAAGTTGAATTTGTATGTGAAGGACAATCGTGATTTCGCACGATACTTTTTTCGTGGAGCCTCAGAAATATCTCTTGATGCGAATAACCGAATACTTATTCCGAAACCATTATTGGAATATGCAGGCATTGAAAAAGATGTGGTGCTTTTTGCCTACAACAATCGAATTGAAGTTTGGAGCAAAAAGAATTATCACAAGCAGATGGATGAAGAACCTCGCGACTTCGTAAAACTTTCAGAACAAGTAATGGGAAAAGTAAATGGCAACATCAACCTTTCATAAACCGGTAATGCTCAAAGAATGCATGGATGCGTTAGCTATTAATCCTTCCGGAAAATATGTTGATGTCACCTTCGGTGGCGGTGGCCATAGTCGCGCCATTTTAGAACAATTGAATTCTAATGGAAAATTATTCGCTTTTGACCAAGATAAGGATGCGACTGAAAATATTGTTGATGATAAGCGCTTGACCTTTGTCCCACAAAACTTCTGTCACCTTCGGCGTTTTCTAAAATTATATGATGCCGATAATGTAAATGGATATAATGGAATATTAGCCGACCTCGGAATTTCTTCTTACCAGATTGATACACCTGAAAGAGGTTTCTCTATTCGTTATGAAGCCAACCTTGATATGAGAATGGATGCTTCACTGGAAATATCTGCAGCCGATATTCTCAATACTTATTCTGCCGAACAGTTACAAAACATTTTCAGCAGCTATGGCGAACTAAGAAATTCAAAAACCCTGGCTGAATTAATTGTAAAGGATAGATTGGTTTCTGCTTTCACCACCACTACAGATTTTATTTCAAAAATTGATTCTTGTATCAGAGGTCATCGACCGCGATACCTCGCTCAGGTTTTTCAAGCATTGCGCATGGAGGTGAATCAGGAAATGAATTCATTGGAAGAACTGATGAAGCAAAGTAGTGAAGTGCTTACCAAGGGCGGAAGAATGGTGGTGCTCACTTATCACTCACTCGAAGACAGAATGGTGAAAAATTTTTTTAAAGCTGGTAATGCATCCGGAGAAGAAGAGAAAGATTTATTCGGACACAGTGAAAAAATATTTACGCTGGTAAATAAAAAACCAATTACTGCAACAGAAGAAGAAATAAAAGAAAACCCGAGAGCACGCAGCGCAAAATTGAGAATAGCAATAAAAAATTAATGCATTGAAAAGAGAGAAGGAAGAAGAATTTATTGGAAACACAGAACCTGTTCAGGAAGAAAAAAAGAGCAGGAAGAAAAAATCGAACCTCATGGATATACTGGATGTAAGCCAGTGGGTGAGTTACGAAACTGTTATCCGCAATCTTCCATTTGTTCTTTTCATAGCAGGGTTAGGAATAGTTTACATCTGGAATTCGCACCAAGTAGAAAAATCAGTTCGTGAATCAAACACGATTGAAAAGCAGATGAAGGAATTGAAGTGGGAATACACCACAACAAAAAGCGAGTTGGAATATTCAAGTAAAATGTCGGAAGTCGGGAAGATGGTTATGACCACAGGTTTAGAAGAATTAAGAGTTCCGCCTAAAAAAATAGTTGAAGTAAATCATGGGAATTAAACGAGACATATACTGGAGAATTGCAATTGCATTTATGGCGGTGGTGGTTTTTGCGCTCGCTATTCTCTGGAAAATATTTCAGATTCAAAATGTGGAAGGCAACTACTGGCGAGCAATGGCTGATAGTTTAACTACAAAATATTTAGCAATTGATGCCGACCGTGGAAATATTTATTCAAGTGATAATCGTTTACTCGCAACATCACTTCCAAGTTTTGAGATTCGATTTGATGCAAGAGCCGAAGGTTTAGAAAATGATTATTTCAATTCTACAGTTGGGAAATTGGCTGATTCACTTTTTTTATTATTTAATGACAGAACATCAAATGATTACAGATTTGAATTAACCAATGCAAGAAAAAACAAGGAGCGTTTTCATTTGCTTAAACGGGAAATTTCATATACTCAATTACAGAAGTTGAAAAACTTTCCGATTTTCAGAGATGGTCAGTATAAGGGGGGATTAATCGTTACTCAAAATAATAAGCGCGCTTATCCATTTAAAGTTTTAGCAAACAGAACCATTGGTTATGTAAGAGACAATGGAACAAAACCGGTTGGCCTTGAAGCGAAATTCAATAAAGAATTAAATGGCATTCAGGGAAAAAGATTGATGCAGAAAATTTCAGGTGGAATATGGATGCCTGTGAATGACGACAACGAATTTGACCCTGAAAATGGAAAGGATATTATAACAACGCTAGATGTTTCTATACAGGATGTTGCAGAAAATGCATTGCTGAAAACATTATTAAAGAACAATGCAAATCATGGTTGCGTGATTGTGATGGATGTAAAAACCGGAGCCATAAAAGCAATTGCCAATCTTGGCCGTGATAAAGATTCTGTTTATAAAGAGTTATACAATTATGCAATTGGCGAAGCACACGAACCCGGTTCTACTTTCAAACTTGCTTCAATGTTATCATTACTTGAAGATGATTACATAAAATTAACTGACACGATTGATACCGAACATGGTCGTAAAGTTTATGGTCAGCAAATAATGAAAGATGCTGAAGACCACGGTGAATCACGAGTGACAATTGAAAAATGTTTTGCCATCAGTTCCAATGTCGGAGTTTCAAAATTGGTTTATCAGAATTATAATAAAAACCCTGATAAATATTTAAAGCACTTGCGCGATTTGCAATTAGACCAACTTGTTGGAATTGAAATACCGGGAGAGAGAGTTCCATACATTAAAAATACTAGAGACAAATTATGGAACAAAAGTGTTTCGCTTCCATGGATGGCAGTTGGTTATGAATTGAATATTACTCCTCTTCGTCTGTTGACTCTATATAACGCAGTTGCAAACAATGGTGTGATGATGAAACCATTCATCGTTCAATCCATTCAGGAATATGGTGAACCCACAAAAGAATTTTCACCAATCATTATAAATCAAAAAATTTGCAGTGACGCAACTCTTGCTTCGTTACAGGAATTATTGAACGATGTGGTGATTGAAGGAACCGCCCACAACCTGATGAATCCATATTATAGCATTGCTGGAAAAACTGGTACTGCTCAAATTACAAATATTGGGGGTGGTTATGTAAATCATATTTATCAATCTTCATTTTATGGATACTTCCCTGCGGTAAATCCTATTTACTCTATTGCAGTAGTTATTAATAATCCTTCGAATGGAATTTATTATGGTTCTGCGGTGGCCGGTCCGGTGTTCAAAGAAATTGCAGATAATATTTTTTCTACCAATCTGGAAATGCATCCTACAATGGAGAAAGACACAACTACTTATAACGCAACATTGCCAATTGTTAAAAATGGTTACAGTTCAGATTTAAAATACCTGTTCAGCAATTTAGGAATTCCATTTATCAATGATGAAGAAGGAACATGGTTGCAACAAATAGCAAATGAAAAATTAGTTGAACTCACTTCATCCAACAAAACAGTTATAGCCGGAGTAGTTCCTGATGTAAAAGGAATGGGATTGCGCGATGCAATTTATTTGTTAGAGAGCAGCGGATTGCATGTGAAAGTGGAAGGAATTGGTATGGTAAAAAATCAATCGCTGCCTGCAGGAACAAAAATTTCGAAAGGTCAATTCATCACCATCACACTCAACACTTGAAAAAACTTTCCGACATATTATATAAAGTAAATCTTCAGGAATTGAAGGGCGACACGGGTATTCATGTGCTCGATATCACTTTTGATTCGCGCGATGTTAAAGAAGGTTCATTGTTCATTGCAGTGAAAGGAGTGGCAACGGATGGCCATAAATTTATTGATCTCGCCATTCAGAAAGGTGCAGTTGCCATTGTGTGCGATAAGTTTCCATCTGATATAAAAGATGGAATTACTTACTTAAAAGTTCCGGATAGTTCTGTTGCCCTTGGCATAATTGCAGATAATTATTTCGACCAGCCTTCATCAAGAATAAAAATTGTTTGCGTTACAGGTACCAATGGAAAAACGACTGTTGCCACTTTGTTGTATCGGTTGTTTCAATCACTCGGTTATCCATGCGGTTTACTTTCTACTGTAGAAAACAGAATTAACGATTCAGTAATAGAGGCGACACATACAACTCCCGATGCAATTCAGATAAATCGTTTGCTGAAAGACATGTTGTATGCAGGCTGCACTTATTGTTTCATGGAAGCAAGCTCGCACGCAATTGACCAGAACAGATTGAGCGGATTAAATATCGTTGGTGCAATTTTCACCAACATCACCCGCGACCATCTCGACTATCACAAAACTTTTGAGAATTACATCACTGCAAAAAAGAAACTATTTGATAATCTTTCTTCTGATGCTTTTGCGTTAACAAACATTGACGACAAGCGTGGCATCGTGATGATTCAAAATACAAAAGCAAAAAAATATTCTTATAGTCTTTCTACAGTTGCAGATCATACTGCCAAGATTTTAGAAAATTCTTTTAATGGTTTGTTGATGAACATTGATGGAGTGGATGTATCCACTCATCTTGTTGGCGAATTCAATGCGTATAATTTATTATCAATTTATTCAGCAGCTGTTTTATTAGGAGAAGAAAAATTAAAAGTGCTTACCGCACTCAGCGCGTTACAACCTGCTGAAGGAAGATTTGATTTTATTATTTCTGATAAAATGAAAATTGTTGGCATCGTTGATTATGCGCACACCCCTGATGCGTTGGAAAAAGTTTTATCAACTGTAAAAAGTATTCGCACCAACAACGAGCGGATTTTAACAATCGTCGGTTGCGGTGGCGACAGAGATAATGGCAAGCGCCCAATGATGGCGCAAGTTGCAGCGGAGTTAAGTGATAAAGTAATTCTCACTTCCGATAATCCACGCAGCGAAGACCCTGATGAAATTTTAAGTCAAATGAAAACTGGAATCCCTTTAACAATGATTCCGAATGTGCTTTCAATAGCTGACAGAAAAGAAGCAATAAAAACCGCAGTATCACTTGCTCATAGTGGTGATATTATTCTGCTGGCAGGAAAAGGCCATGAAAAATACCAGGAGATAAAAGGAGTGAAACATCCTTTCGATGATAAGCAAGTGCTTGATGAAACTTTTAAATCTCAAATGAAATAATGCTTTACTATCTCTTTCAATATCTGAATCAGCATTTCAATATTCCTGGCGCGGGAGTGTTTCAGTACATTTCGTTTCGTGCGGCTTTTGCAATTATTGCTTCTCTTATTATTTCTTTGCTCATTGGTAAAATCTTAATCCGTTACTTGCAGAGAAAACAAGTTGGAGAAATTGTTCGCGACCTTGGCTTGGAAGGACAATTAAAAAAACAAGGCACTCCAACAATGGGAGGGCTCATCATTCTTGCTGCAATATTGATCCCAACATTGTTGTTTGCAAAAATTCAAAATGTATATATCATCATCATGCTGATGTGCACTGTGTGGTTGGGTATGATTGGTTTCATTGATGATTATATCAAGGTTTTCAAAAAAGATAAAAGAGGATTAGCAGGAAAATTTAAAGTGTTGGGTCAGGTAATTCTGGGTTTGGTAATCGGAATTATTCTTTATACAAGTGATGCCGTTACAGTGCGCCGTGAAATTGTAAAAGCTGATCCAAAAGAAAGAATTGAGATGAGTGAATTTCAATCGGTTGCTGAAAGAGACACTGCTATTTCTAAAAAGTTTGTGGATGTACATACACCGATTACTACCATTCCATTTGTAAAGAATCACGAATTCAATTATTCAAAATTGCTTACCTGGTTCAATGCCGATTGGGAAAAATATACCTGGATAATTTTTATTCCATTTGTAATATTCATAATCACTGCCGTTTCAAATGGTGCAAATATTACAGATGGAATTGATGGACTTGCTGCAGGTTCAAGTGCAATTATTGGTGCGACTCTCGGTGTGTTTGCTTATGTGAGTGGCAACATCAACACAGCGAATTATTTAAACATAATGTACATACCCAACTCCGGGGAGTTGGTGATTTTTCTTGCGGCACTTATTGGTGCCTGCATTGGATTCCTCTGGTACAATACTTATCCGGCGCAGGTTTTCATGGGCGATACCGGTTCACTTGCACTTGGCGGAATCATCGGCACCTTGGCGTTGGTGCTTCGCAAAGAATTATTGATTCCGATTCTGTGCGGAATATTTCTAGTAGAAAATCTTTCAGTAATTATTCAGGTTACATACTTCAAATACACAAAAAGAAAATACGGCGAAGGCAGAAGAGTTTTTAAAATGTCACCGCTTCATCATCACTATCAGAAATTAAATTATCCTGAACCAAAAATCGTAATGCGCTTTTTGATTGTCGGAATAATGCTCGCAGTACTCACCATCATCACACTAAAACTCAGATAGAAATTTAATGCAACCATTCATAGTAATACTCGGAGCGGCGGAAAGCGGAATTGGTGCAGCCTTGCTTGCCATCAAGCAAGGTGCAGATGTTTTTGTTTCTGAAAAAGGAGAAATTAAAGAAAAGTATAAACAAACTCTGATTGAAAATAATATTCCGTTCGAAGAAAATAGTCATTCAGAAGAAAAAATTCTGAAAGCAACTGAAGTTATAAAAAGTCCGGGCATCAGCGCTAAGGTTCCTCTGATTCAAACAATAAAATCGAAAGGCATTCCCATCATTTCTGAAATTGAATACGGAGCTCGATATACTAACTCTCCGATCATTGCCATCACCGGCACGAATGGAAAGTCAACAACCACTTCACTCACACATCACATTCTGACTAAGGCAGGTTTGGATGCAGCACTTGTCGGCAACATCGGTTACAGTTTCGCGCGCCAGGTTGCGGAACGCGATGCCGCTTACTATGTAATGGAGATCAGCAGTTTTCAACTTGAAGATTGTTATGATTTCAATCCGCACATTGCCATGATTCTCAATATCACTGAAAACCATTTAGACAGATACAATTATAAAATTGAAGGATATGCTGCTGCTAAGTCCCGGATTGCTCAAAACCTTGCCCAAAAAGACTACTTTATCTATGGAGCGGATAGCTTCTATCTGACATATAGTCTTTCTCAACAGCATATATCTGCCAAAAAATTACCATTCAGTCTTGAACGCAAAATTCTTGAAGGAGCCTACGCCAACAACGAAAAACTTTTCATAAACCAAAATCAAAACACCATCACCATGAACCTTAACCAACTCAGCCTTCGCGGCAAACACAATGTGTACAATTCAATGGCAGCAGGCCTTGCAGCCACTTCAATCGGATTGAAAGAAGGAATCATCAGAGAATCAATGAGCGATTTCCATTCACTCGAACATCGCTTGGAAGAAGCAGGTTATAAAAAGGGAATCCTTTACATCAACGATTCAAAAGCAACAAATGTGAATTCGGTTTGGTATGCATTGGAAAGTATGGAACAACCTGTAGTTTGGATTGCCGGAGGAGTTGATAAAGGAAATGATTATTCAAAACTCACTGACCTCGTTCGTGAAAAAGTTAAAGCAATTGTTTGCTTGGGAAAAGACAATCGTAAAATTCACGAAGCATTTTCAAAATCAGTTGACCTCATTGTTAATACAGAAAGCATGGAAGATGCAATTGCTGCTGCACAGCATTTTGCCAATGAAGGCGATGCAGTTTTACTTTCACCTGCATGCGCAAGTTTCGATTTGTTTGAGAACTACGAAGCACGCGGACAAAAATTTAAGCAGGTAGTGAATTCACTTCCTGAATAATATTCAATTCACTGATTGTTGTGTGCAATAGCTGAAAATCTTTCTGTTGTTCTAAGAATTAATCTTTGAATTTGCAGAAGGAAATAAACTAGCCATTAACCCGAAACTCTCTTAACTCGAAACCCAAAACTCGAAACTCGTAATAAAAAATGCAGGCAATTTTTAACAGAACAAAGGGCGACCGTTTTATCTGGTTAATCGTGATTGTACTCACACTTATTTCCATGCTCGCTGTATACAGCAGCACTGGTTCGCTTGCATTTAAATACCAGGGCGGGAATACAGAATACTATCTCATCAAGCACTTTGGAATTTTTGCTTTCGGTTTGTTCCTCTTGTATCTCGCCCACCTTGTTAATTATAAATTCTATTCTAAAATTTCATTGCTGTTAATTTTCCTTACACTTCCGCTTTTGTTATTTACACTTTTTTTCGGAGTAGAAATTAATGATGCAAGAAGGTGGCTAACGATTCCGTTAATCAACATGTCGTTTCAAACTTCTGACTTAGCAAAGTTGGCGCTCATCATGTACATGGCTCGTGTGCTTTCAAAAAAACAGGAGATGATTAAAGATTTCTGGAAAGGATTTATTCCTGTTATGATTCCTCCGGTTCTCACTTGTGCATTCATTGCTCCATCCAATCTTTCAACCGCCGCCATTTTATTTGCAACTTGTTTGTTGCTGATGTTCATTGGCAGAGTGAGCATGAAATATATTTTCATAACTCTTGGAGGCGGATTGATTGTGCTCACATTTATTATTCTCATTGCATTGTTCACTCCGTTCAAAGCGCGTGTTTACACTTGGGAGAGTCGCATTGAAAATTTTACTAAAGACCCAAAAGGAAGTTACCAAGTGCAACAAGCAAAAATTGCAATAGCACAGGGAGGATTTTTTGGTAAAGGTCCGGGCAACAGCACACAGCGAAATTTTTTACCAAGTCCGTATGCCGATTTTATTTTCTCCATCATCATTGAAGAATATGGTTTGTTCGGTGGATTTCTAATACTTTTGATTTATATTTTGTTTTTGCTCCGATGTATAAAACTCTTTGTCAAATGCCCGGGCGCGTTCGGCGCCTTCCTTGCCGTGGGGTTAAGTTTTGCGTTGGTTATTCAGGCAATGATTAACATGGCTGTAGTTACCAACTTACTTCCGGTAACAGGAGTTACACTACCATTAGTTAGTATGGGTGGAACATCTTTGTGGTTTACCAGCCTTGCTATCGGAATAATTTTGAGCGTGAGCCGGTTCGTAGAGCAAAATGAAAAAGGAGAAGCGGCAGTAGAAAGCGAGTAGTAATCAGTATGCAATAAACAGTATGCAGATTTTTTCCCCAATGGAATTGCAAACTTTTTTAATCTCTAATTTTTAATTTCTAATCTAAAGTGAAAGTAATCATCAGCGGTGGCGGAACGGGCGGACATATTTTCCCTGCAGTTGCTATTGCGAATGCTATTAAAAATCGTATTGGAGAGAACGCAGAAATTTTATTTATCGGTGCGGAAGGCAGAATGGAAATGGAAAAAGTTCCTGCTGCCGGTTATAAAATTATCGGAATGCCGATTGCAGGATTGCAACGGAAACTGGATTTAAAAAATTTTATTCTTCCGTTCAAAGTGCTGAACAGTTTATGGAAGGCAAGTAGAATTATTTCTTCGTTCAAACCGGATGTGGTAGTTGGTGTTGGAGGTTATGCAAGTGGCCCCGTATTATTCGCTGCTTCGTTGCAGGGAATTCCAACTTTGATTCAGGAACAAAATTCTTTTGCAGGTATCACCAATAAAATCTTGGGAAGAAGAGCAAAGAAAATTTGTGTGGCTTACGAAGGAATGAATCAATTCTTCATTGAGAAAAAAATTGTGTTCACCGGAAATCCCGTGAGAAAGGATGTAACAAAACAATCAATCTCAAAAGAAGAAGCATTGAATTTTTTTCAGTTGCAGCCCAACAAAAAAATAATTTTAGTGATTGGCGGAAGTTTGGGTGCAAGAACAATCAATGAATCCATCGAACAAAATATTTCTGCATTCAGTTCCTATAACATTCAACTCATTTGGCAAACGGGAAAAAGTTATTTCGAAAAAGCAAAGGAACTAGCGGCAGTAAATGCAGATGTAAAAGTTTTTGATTTCATTAATCGGATGGATATGGCTTATGCTGCTGCGGATGTAGTAATCAGTCGCGCTGGTGCGTTGAGCATTTCGGAATTGTGTGTATTGGGAAAAGCAACCGTGTTGGTTCCCTCCCCCAATGTATCAGAAGACCATCAAACAAAAAACGCTATGGCATTAGTAAATAAAAATGCTGCGGTGTTAGTGAAGGATGTAGCAGCAAAAGAAAAATTAGTTGCAACAACCATTTCAGTTTTAAATGATGAAATCAAATTGACTGAACTTAAAAAAAATATTCTCCAACTCGCAAAACCCGATGCAGATGAATTGATTTGTGACGAGATAATAAAATTAATCAAGAAGTAAAAGTGATATTGTTGCTTTTATTTACTGGCGCAAATTTTCTAAATGAAACTCCTCTCTGAAATAAAATCTATTTACTTCATCGGTATCGGCGGAATTGGTATGAGCGCATTGGCGCGATACTTCAATAATCGCGGAGTAAAAATTTGCGGGTACGATAAAACTCCTTCACAACTTACAGATGAATTGCAATCAGAAGGAATCAAAATTCATTTCGAAGAAAACATTTCATTCATACCAAAAGATGCTGAGTTAGTTGTTTACACACCTGCAGTGCCGAATGAACATGCAGAGTTGATTTACTTCCGGAAAAATAATTTCGAAGTCATCAAGCGCTCCGATTTATTAGAGCAGGTGACGAAGGATGCGTTCACTATTGCAGTTGCAGGCACTCATGGCAAGACCACTACAACAAGTATGATTGCTCACCTGCTGAAATCATCCGGTTACGATTGCACTGCTTTTCTCGGGGGAATCACAGTGAACTACAACACGAATTTTATTTCCGGAAAAAATAATGTGATTGTGGTGGAAGCAGATGAATACGACCGCAGCTTTTTAAAACTGCATCCGGATATTTCCATCATCACTTCTGCCGATGCTGACCACTTAGATATTTACGGAACAGGGGAAGAGGTCGTGAAATCATTTATTGCTTTCGCACATCAGTTAAAAAAAGAAGGAAGTTTAATTGTAAAACATGAATTGCCTTTCCGCAATTCGCTGCACGAGTTAAAACATTTCTCTTATTCTGTTGCTGATTATGAAGCTGATTTCACCTGCACCAACGAACAATTATTGAACGGAACTTTTCAGTTTGATTTAATTGCCGGAGAAAATACCATCAACGAAATTCATCTCGGTGTTGCCGGAATGCACAATGTAGAAAATGCAGTTGCCGCAGCAGCAGTAGGAATGTTGCTGAAAATTTCTCCAAAAAAAATTCGAGAAGCACTCGAAACTTTCAAAGGAGTGAAGCGCCGTTTTGAATACATCATTCGCACTGAAGATTTTATTTTCATTGATGATTACGCACATCATCCACAAGAATTAAAAGCATTCCTCACTGCGGTACGAGAAATTTTTCCCGATAAAAAAATCACCTGCGTGTTTCAACCACACTTGTATTCGCGTACCCGTGATTTTGCTGATGGGTTTGCCGAATCACTTTCACTGGCTCACGATATTTTTCTTTTACCAATCTATCCTGCAAGAGAAGAACCGATTGCCGGCGTGAACTCAGAAATGATTCGTGATAAAATGGAAGGAGTAAATGTTCGCGTGGTTCAAAAAGAAAATTTAATTCGTACATTGGATTTAAGCAAACCTGAAGTATTAGTCACTTGCGGCGCAGGTGATATTGATATGTTGTTGGAGCCAATTCGAAAATATTTTTCAATGACTGCCTAAAAAAATCAACTAACAGATATATCGATGTGCAATACAATTCCGTTATGGGAGGTATCGAAAAAATACTTTAGTGCGCGTGAAAAAGAAATTCCAAAAATTAAAACCTGTTCTGCGTATCGCAGGATATTGTTCTATCGGAATAGTATTTCTTATTGTTTCTGTCGCTGCAATAAATCATCAGCAAAATATTCCATGCACTGATTATCGTATTCACATCAACACCGAAAACGGAATTTATTTTCTCGATGAGAATGATGTGAACCAGATTATCAGGGATAATAATTATGTTTCGCGAAAAGGGACTGCCTCAGGCGAAATTGATTACAACAGATTAGAAAAAATTATAGAGAACAATCCGTTCACCGAAAAATCTGAAATTGTTTTATCGCCAAGCGGTGATGTGGATGTATATGTGCAACAGCGCCTTCCGATATTGAGGATTATTAACAAAAAAGGTGTTGGCTTTTACCTTGATAAGCAAGGGAAGAAGCTTCCACTCTCTGATAAATTTACCGCCCGAGTTACAGTAGCAACAGGAAACATTCTTGATTCAGGATTGAACGAAGATTTTTCTGACTCAACATTAACAAACAAATTATTTCAATTGGCATCATTCATCAATTCAGATTCATTACTCAGTGCATTAACTGAACAGATTTTTATCACTGACGAAAATGAATTTGAACTGGTTCCGAAAATCGGTAATCATATTATTTTATTGGGAGACATAAATGATTTGCAGGAGAAAACGGAAAAACTGCGTTCATTTTATCGCGATGGATTAAACCATGTGGGATGGCAGCAATACAGTTTAGTAAATTTAAAATTTAATAATCAGGTGTATGCAACACGCAGAGATGTTGCCGCTCCTCAGCCAAAAATACTTACACAGGTTGCTGTTACTGACTCAAGCAAACTGAATTAAACCAAACAAAAAAATGATTGACTCTCAGGAATTCATTGTAGGACTCGACATAGGAACAACCAAAATCTGTGTGCTGGTCGGAAGAAAAAACGAACACGAAAAAATAGAAATCGTTGGAATCGGTAAATCTGATTCACACGGTGTAATGCGTGGCGTGGTATCGAACATTGATAAAACTGTTGATGCAATTAAGAAAGCTGTGAAGGAAGCGGAAGACAGTAGTGGAGTAGAAATTAGAAATGTGTATGTTGGAATAGCAGGGCAACACATTCGCAGCATGCAGCATCGCGGACAATTATTGCGCAACAATGCTGAAACTGAAATCACGGTTGACGAAATAAAAAAATTAGTGCAAGACATGCGCCGCCTCGCAGTTCCTGCAGGTGACCGCATTATAGATTCTCTACCGCAAGAATTTATTGTTGACAATGAATTAGGAATTAAAGACCCTGTTGGAATGTGCGGTGCAAAAGTGGAAGCTGATTTTCACATCATCACCGGACAAGTTAGTGCGATACAAAATATTCGTAAGTGTATTGAGAAAGCCGGATTGAACTTGGTTGAAATGTTTTTAGAACCTCATGCTTCATCATGTGCCGTATTAAGTGCTGATGAAAAAGAAGCCGGCGTTGCATTGGTTGATATCGGTGGTGGCACTTCGGACATTGCCATTTTTCAGGATGGAATTATTCGTCACACTTGCGTTATTCCATTTGGAGGAAACATAATTACTGAAGATATAAAAGATGGTTGTCAGGTAATGCGCGCTCATGCTGAGTTATTGAAAGTGCGCTTCGGTTCTGCATTAGAACAGGAGACACAGGATAATCAGGTAGTAAGTATTCCGGGTTTGCGTGGAAGAGAACCGCGGGAAATTTCAGTTCGAAATCTTTCGCGCATTATTCAGGCGCGCATGGAAGAGATGATTGAAATGATTGATGCGGAAATAATGTCTTCAGGATACAAGCACAAATTGATTGCAGGAATTGTATTGACAGGTGGAGGTTCTTATATGAAACATTTGGTTCAACTTGTTCAGTTTAAAACAGGAATGGATGCACGCATTGGTTTACCAACCGAACATCTTGCATCAGTAAAAGTTGACCAATTAAAACATCCAATGTTTTCAACCGGTGTGGGTTTAATCTTGAAAGGAATTGAAGATTGGGAGGAGAAAGATAGAGAACAGGCTGTGCTTTCAGAAAAAAGAAAGGAAGAAATTCTCTCTCAGCCACAACCACGAAAAATTGAAATGCCAGTGATGGAGATTGAAGAACTGGAAGAAAAAAAACCACGAAAAAATTTTTTCAACGAAATCACAAAAAGAATAAAAGAAGTCTTCAGTGAAGAAGTGGATGAAAATTTCGGAGGGAAAAATTAATTGAGTGAATAGTGTCCTTCGACAAGCTCAGGATGACAAGAGTGAATAGTGAAAAAAAGTAACACACAATTTATTACCAATAACTAACAACCATTAACGAACAACTAACTAATAATTATATGAGCATACAATTCGATGTACCAACTACAAAAACTTCCATCATCAAAGTAATTGGTGTGGGAGGTGGTGGTGGCAATGCCGTAAATCACATGTTCCGCCAGGGAATAGTGGGAGTAAATTTTGTGGTGTGCAACACCGACCAACAGGCCCTCGATTTGAGTCCCGTTCCATTTAAAATTCAATTGGGAAATAATATTTCGCAAGGCAGAGGTGCGGGCATGAATCCTGAAGTGGGAAAGCGCGCAACTATTGAAGCGCTTGATGAAGTAATGAAAGTGTTGGAAGACAATACCAAAATGGTTTTCATCACCGCAGGAATGGGAAAGGGAACCGGTACCGGTGGTGCTCCAGTAATTGCAAAAGCTGCAAGAGAATTAGGAATTCTCACTGTAGGATTAGTGACTACTCCGTTTGGTGCTGAAGGTCCGCGCCGTTTAACGCAGGCGATGGATGGAATTAAAGAATTGAAAAATTATGTTGATACCATACTTGTAATTAGCAACGATAAACTGCGCGAAGTTTATGGCAACTTAAAATTGGGTGAAGCATTTTCTCATGCTGATAATATTCTGGCGAATGCGGCAAGAAGCATTGCAGAAATAATTACCATACCCGGTTATGTAAATGTAGATTTTGAAGATGTGAATACTGTAATGCGCGACAGTGGCGTTGCCATCATGGGAACAGCAAGTGCAGAGGGTGAGAATCGCGCAGAAGTTGCGATTGAAGCTGCGTTGAATTCACCGTTGTTAAATGACAATCAAATTAAGGGTGCAAAAAATATTTTACTGAATGTGACTTCAGGTGACGAAGAAGTTACACTCGATGAAATCAGCAGCATCACCGAGTACATTCAACAGCAGGCTGGATATGATTCGAATATCATCTGGGGAAATTGTTACAACGCGGCATTGGGAAATAAAATAAGTGTGACTGTAATTGCTACCGGATTTGAATCACAGGATTTCGGAAGAAAAGAACAAGGAAGCCGCATTGAAAAATTATTACTCGAAGGAAAAAATACTCCACAGGCTTTGGATGGTAATGTACGGGAAATTAACCGACCGCCGATACAGGTAAAACCTGCTGCTGAAACAGAACAGGAAAATGAAATTGAATTGACTCCGAATATTACTGCCAATGTTATTGTTGAACCCGGTATGGCTTCAGCAGAAAATCTGGAAGGTCAAATGCACTTGATTACGAAAGAAACAAAAGCAGAAAATAATTTGATTGATGACAGCGGACTTTCGCACGACGAAAAAATGCGTCGCATTCAAAAACTACGCGGCCTCAGTATGAAGAATGGTGAAGTGCTTTCAGAATTAGAAAAAGAACCTGCATACAAAAGAAGAAACCTGAATCTGAAAGACATACCGCACAGTTCAGAATCAAACATTAGTACATTGTACTTAAGCGAAGGAGCCGATGGAAAACATGAATTGAAAAAGAACAACTCTTTTCTTCATGGTCACGATAAAGTTGATTAAAATTTAGTCCTGAGTCATTAGTCTTCAGTCGTTAGTTCTGCAAATGCTGGGACTAAATACTTAGGACTCATGACTAAAAAACTCAGGACATAAGAGAACCCAGTAAGTGGGTTTTGGTTTGGTAAGTCCCGACATGCTGCGAAGCCTGCGGGACTTTTTTATTTCACAACTATTGGGACAAATGATTCAGCACCCCTAAATAATTTTTTGCCTTGCGCACTTTATAATCTGTGTATGCCTGTTGCGCCCAGCTTTTTGCTATATCAATTTTTCCTGTCACTTCGCAACCAAGCGCCATGTTAAAACATGCGCGACCTGCCACTTTGCTGTTCACCGATTTTGAAAGTGCATTCCATTTTTCCATTGCACCGGTCCAATCGTTTGTAGTAGCTTTTCTCCAGGCAACTTTCAGTTGATCGTTCCCTCTTTTAAAAATAAATCTGTCCTGCCACGCCACAACAGGTAAGTATCTTCTTGCAGAATTATCACCAATGTAATTTCCGGTATTTCGAATGGCAGAAGTAGGAACCGACTCAACCGGTGATACTGTTACTGATTGTTGCAACTGATCGCCAAACTGATCAAACACCGATTGGCTCAGCGTATCATACAACCGCCACGAATAAGTAACGCTATAGTTAATTTGTTTCGGAGCAATATATCCGCCGCTCTTCACAATGTTCACCCCGGAAAAAACCGTACTGATTAAATTATCTGAATTGGTATCAAAAGTTTCGAGCACCATCAATGCATCGCAACCATTTTTCCGGCATATGCTTTTAACAACCTCCCACGACAGAGCATCAGGAGTTTTTATATTAACCTGATTTCTGGTAAGCAAATGATCGACAGGAACAAATGCATGAGGTGAATTAAAACGATTCATTTCAATCACAAAGGAGTTCACACATTCTTCGGCACCAATCAAATCACCTGCAATGGCTTCACCGGTTAAAACCGATTCAACTATATTATCATCTTTTTTTGTGCCGCCAACTTTCGTTCGGTTAAACACCGCAATGTTTTTTATGTTTTCCGGAAGGGAAAGATGTGGCGGGTAGGTGACCCTCACACTCATTTGTGTAGTTGCACAAGATGGAAACAGAAACGGAAGGATAAAAAAGATAAACAGTAAATAATTTTTCATTATGGAAATTTTGTAAGTCTTAATAAATATAATGCCAATAATAATTAATGAAAAATCTTACGGAAATTTGTTATTCCCCGATAACCAATTTCAATCTTACCGATTGATTGGAATACTGAATGTTCAGAAAATAAATTCCGCTTTGCAGTTGTGGCGCAATTTCATTTTCAGGTTTGAAATATTCTTTCAGTTTTCGTCCACTCAAATCATAAATAGAAAGTTGTTCAATTTGTTTTAAATCTGAAATGTGAATGACATCACTTGTTAATGCAGGATTCGGATAAAGAAAAACAGTTGAAGAATTATCATCGGCATTCTGAATTCCTGTTTGATTCAAATCATAAAAAAACGCACCGGTGTTTTGTGAAATGCAGGAGATAACATACGGGCCGGTGAAACTTAACATGCTGATGTTTCCATACAAACCGGTGAGTGGAAGCTCAGTAAAGTTCAATCCATTATCAGTGGAATAAAAAACTTTTTGCCAGATATTGTTTGCAGCATCTGCACATTGAACAGCCGCAATAACTCCTGTGGAAGAAACATCGAAATAAGAAATGCAATCAAGTGAGGTGGTAATGTTTGTCCATGTATCGCCATGATCGGTTGAATAAAAAAGCTGACTGTTGTAATAACTCACCCACAATTTTCCGGCATCAACAGGATCAGGTTTTGCATCAGTAAACCACCATCCGGTTCCGCCGGCATTGGTCACTTCAATCCATGTTGCATCACTTGCTTTTCTCCGATACAAATGATCATCATTCACAATAAAAAAATAGCCGCTACCATCAGTAAATAATTTTGTCCGTCGTTCCCAAATCGGAAACAGGTAAGTATCCGTAATTCCCTGCGACCAGTTTTGCCAGGTGCTTCCGCCGTCAGTACTGATGTGAATTTGCGATTGGTTATTTCTACTATCAGTTCCAACAACAATAGTATCAGGTGAAAAATCTGAAACAGCAATTTGAGTTACATTCAAAATATCATTTGAATCGCGGTCAAAATAATTGTAAGCCAATTGCTGCCATGAAATTCCACCATCAGTTGTTTTAAAAAATTTTCCATCCGCATCATAATTCTGTGAACCGCCGAGGTAACCGATTGATGAATTGTTTTTATTAAATGCAATTGCGGAAACCTGCGTGCAATAAACATCAGGCAATGATTGATAAGAACACGAAACACCACCATCATCAGAAACGAATAATCCGGGATCGGTACTCGAAAGAAACAGTTTCCCATTTCCGTGATTCAAAACAATTTTCCTTCCATCTAAATTTTGAATTCCATGATTGCTGAAATTCCATTTCCAATTTGAACTGCTGTTGGCCACATCAGAATGACAAAGGACAGTATCTGCATTGTAAGATTTCCAAAGTCCATGTTGATCATTCATGATTACCAGCTTTGGATTCAATTGAGAAAAAGTTAATCCGGCAGGGTAGTAGGCAAACTCAGGTTCATAGCTGCATGATGCATCATTGAAAGAAAGTAATTGTTTGTTGGGATTGTGTTTGTATTCAGCACTTCGCCACAACGCACCATAGTCCTTCGTTTCAAGAATGTTGAAATAATTTCCACTGTGAGCACCAACAAACCAATGACCACCTTCGGTTGGATGAGCAGAAATAAAATAATCTGTGTAATTGTATAGCGGAGAAATATCACTTGACCAGGTGGTACCTCCATCAGTGCTGATATTCAAATGTCCATTGATTGTAATAATTATTTGTGGATTAGCACCATCAACCGCAAACTCTTTTACATCCTGATTAAATAATTTTGTAACCGCACCGGAATTAAAATTATATTTATATAAACCACTTCCACCACTGTGAATATTATTCATTACTAAATCACGAACAGAAAATAACAACTCATTATTATTTCCGGGATTTAAAATCAGTTGTGTAAACCAAAGTGTTTTTAATGAATCGTGAATTGAAGTCCACGATTGTCCATCGTTGTTTGAAACATACAATCCACCGGAATTATAATATGCAGTATTAGTATTGAAATTAAATTGCGGCTGACCAACAAGAAAAATTTGCTGTGCATTATTCGGATTGAAGAGAATAATGTGTCCTGCATTTGAATAGGATGAAGTCGCAGATACAGAAACCGGACAATTCATTTTAATCCAACTAACACCTGCATCAGTTGAATGAAATAAATAACCTTTCGCAGTATCTGACCACGGTGCAGAGCCGCCAACTACAAATAGTTCATTGTGATTTTGAGGATTGACTGCTAAATCGCGACAGTAATATTGATTTACAGAAATAAAGGATTCCGGCGAAAATATATTTTTCCAATTGTTTCCTGCATCAGTACTTTTAAATAGGCCTGAAGAAGATGATGCCGCATAAACGATGGATGAATCTACGGGATCAAACACCACCTGATTTATTAATCCTCCACCTTGCACAGGAAATGCATTCCAGGTTTGCGCTTTTATATTTTGATAACAACAAACGCTGAACAGTACGAAAAGTGAAATGTGATTTTTCATGTTTGGAAAATTACTTCTGATAATTCAATTAGAAATTGAAATTTTACTAAAGCGAAATAATTTATTGTTGAAAATAGTTTTCTGTAAACATTGCAACTCAGTTCAATATCTATAAAATATAAAGGGCGGAAAATATTTTCCGCCCTTAAAAAATTTATGATTGAATTTATTCAATAACTCAAGATAACTGTTGATGTATTTCCGCTGCTCCCTGTCCAACTAACTTTGTATCCGTATGCACAAACAAGTTGAGATGCATTTCCTTGCTGATCAACACCAAGCGTTAAAGTAAAATCTCCAACACTTAAATGATGCACCAACTCACCACTGTTAGGTCTCCACAATCCGCAATAAGAATTCGAAATAATGGCAGTGTTATAATAAGTGGTGAAATCCATTCCATAACGATTTACACCCCAAGAATCAACTGTGTTGAAACCGTTTAATGTTGTATCACCTACAGCAGAAAAAGTTACTTTACTATCAGCGAGAGAATAACTCCATTCAGTAGTACGCGCACTGTTCCAGGTAGAAGTGCTGCCATCATCAAATACTACATTGATATTAAAAGCGCGCTCGCGATATTTTAAAGTGCTGCTTCCAAGAAGAAATGTTAGCCAGTTATTTCCATTCAGATTTTTTAAAGTTTTCACCCCATTGAATTTGATGGATTTGTTATCCGACATGCGAACAATTTTATAATCAATGTATGTTAATGTAAGAAGCGAACCTGCATCGCTCCACAAATTACCGGATGTCAATTCCACTTTTATTTGCCCTGAACGGGTGCATGATGGACTGAAACAAGGTGTAACACCATCGAAGTTGAAAAACAAAATATGTTGTGCAATTTGAGTAGAGTCAATAGTCACACCGCACATAGGACTCGAATAAGTTTCTTCTGCTTTTCCAAATGATGGAATATCACCTAATGCACCATTGATATCCTGATCTGCACGATCTGATTCGGCTTTGTAATTATTCGCATCGGTGTTAAACTGCTCCACTTGCGGGTCTAACTTGTCATTTTTTTTGTCTTTAATGCAAGAAGAAAAAATTCCTGAAGTGAACAGGCACAACATCAAGACGAAGGCGAATTTTTTTTTATTCATTGTTGTAATTTTAATTGTTTGTTAGCCAAAAATAATTCCAAAGTTTTATTTGGCAGTTAAACGCACATTAACAATTATTTGTTGTGTCTTCAGTTTTTTATGCAATCTGTTTTGGATATTTAGCTTTACGCAAACAATTATTGAAATGAAACTAATTGCTGATTCAGGAAGCACCAGCACCAACTGGGTATTAATTGAAAACGGTGGTAATCAAAAAAAATACAATACCGAAGGTTATAATCCATTCTTTATGAAGTCAGATGCAATTGTGAAATCATTGCAGACACAATTGCTTTCTGGTTTAAATACAACTGAAATTAGTGAAATTTATTTTTATGGTTCCGGAGTTTCTAATGCAGAGAATGTGAAAACCATAGATGATGCATTTCGGACTTGTTTTCCAAACGCAAAAAATTTTATTGAACACGATTTGCTTTCCGCCTGCCGGGCTTTGTTAGGAAGAGAAAGAGGATTTGCTGCAATACTCGGCACGGGAACCAACACTGCGATTTATGATGGAAAAAATATTGAACTGAATATTGATTCACTCGGCTACGCACTCGGTGATGAAGGAAGCGGAAGTTATATCGGAAGACTATTGTTGAGGTGTTATTTGCGTGATTTTATGCCGACGGATCTATCAGAAAATTTTAAGAAAAAATTTTCAGTGACTGATAAGAATGAAATTCTCAAAAACATTTACGACAAACCATTGCCGAATCGATTCCTTGCGAGTTACTCATCTTTCATTGATGGCAGTGCCCATCCATTTATCACTGATATAATTCATTCAGCATTTAACGATTTTTTTGGAAACATTGTTTCTCACTATCCAAGATATACAGATTATACTTTCAACTGTGTTGGAAGTATTGCTTTTCATCAGCAGAAAATTCTTAAACAAGTGGCCAGTGAATTCGGGATGAAAACAGGAAAAATTATTCAATCTCCAATTGAAGAATTGGTAAAATTTCATTTAGAGAATTAACAATTTATTATAACGCAATTGATAAATTTTAAATAAAAAATATTCAAGAATCAGAAATAATTTTTCGTTCCTGATTTTTACTCAGTAAGCTAAAACCTATTGCAACAAGTATGCTGAGGACAATAAAAAAAATAAACATACTATCAAATCCATACTTGCCGGCTATACCGAGCCCAAGAGATGGTGCGGCAATATTGGCAAGGCCATAAGAAATTGAATACAATGCTGCATACTGGCCTTGTCGCTCTTTTCGCGGTCGGGATATTGCATAATTGAACATGAATGGCATAGCAAATATTTCTGACATGGTTATAAAAAGCGTATAAATAATCGCCATCAACATCATGCCTTCGCTTATTCTTAAAATAGCAAATGAAAAGGGCAAGCAAAAAACTCCAGTTATTATGAAAGGAAATATTTTTTTCTTTTTCTCTAACATGGTTATTAATGGCATTTCAATAATTACAACCAACAAGCCGTTCAAGGCGAGCAACAACCCTATGGTATCTTCATTGTATTTGCAAATGCGATTGAAATATTGCGGCATGCTTGCAAACAATTGAAAGAAACAAATTCCATACAGTGCAACCAATAAAATAAAAAACAGGTATCTGAAATCACGATAAGCTGAAGTTCTACTATCAGCAAGCACTTCATTTTTATGCCGGTTTAGTTCTGTTTTTTTTCTAGGTAAATACAGATACAACATTATTGCCGCAGCAAAACTTGTGCAGGCATCAATTACAAACAACCATTTGTAACCAAGATACAATGCAACGAATCCTCCAACTGCTGGTCCAACTGAAAATCCCAAATTGACTGCTAATCTCACTAACGAAACAGAGCGTGTTCGGTCACTTGCGTTTGTATAATCGGCAATCGAAGCAGAGTTCGCTGGACGAAACATATCTGCACTCATTGCATAAAAAAATATTACTAATGCGATAGCAAACAATGAAGTAGCTACTAAAAGAAGTAATAATATTAATCCACTCAGTAGTAAGGAGAAAACCATTATGTCAAAATGATTTCTACGGTCAGTTAACCATCCACCGAAATAACTGCCGAGCACACTTCCCATTCCATAAAAGCTCAACACGAATCCTGCATCAACAATTGTATAATGTAATTCGTTGGTCAGATACAATGAAGTGAATAATAAAACCATTGAACCACTACGGTTGATGAACATTGAGATGGCGAGTATCCAAATATTTCGCTGGAGGTTAGAGAATGCTTCTTTATAAAGGGAAAATATAAATTTCACTGTTAAGGGTTACACAAAATTATGTGTTGCTATTTTATATTTTTTTAAATTTATTTCTTGAAAAATAAGCAAACACAAATTTATTTAATCGCATTGTTTGTTTAATTTATTAAGCGAATGATACCTTAAATTAGAATATTTAAATTCAGTAATTCGCTATCTAATTTATTTCATCTTTAGGCTATAGAACATCAGTGTATCCGTTGAACCTCTTTGATTTTTCAACTCTGCTTTTCCTTTTATTTCAAATTGAAAAATAGATGAATCAATTAATTCGGTGCACGGAAATGAAGCATTAAGAATAATTAAGGAATGGAGTAGTTTATCGTTTGGGATTTTTCCAATTAAAAATCTGGAAAACTCTTTGTTATTTTCTGTAATCCATAGCCCAGCAGGTAATTTAAAATTGCTCAGGTAACACAATCCAATGTAATTCCTTTGTGGTATAAAATAATTGTAAGTATCGAGTTTGTTTTCGTTTATATAAGTATTGAATGAATTATAGGAAGAGGATAATTCTTTATTTACAAAAAGCACATCTCCGGATTTAGTTTTCAATTTAATAGATGACGAAAGCAAGTTTTTCTGCCTGTATGGATAAGCAATAACGCAATGATATGTCATCAGCACATTTGCACTTATCAAAATTAGAAATAAATAATTTTTGAAATCCGTCATTAAATCATTTAGCAGAATTAAAAGGAAAACAAAAATGAAACCTGAATAAAATATTATTTGAACTGACGATGGCGCAGAACTGCCAAAAAATCCAGCATAAGCAGAAAATGGAAAAAGAAATAACAGATAATTTTTTCGCTTTGTAAAAATATTTTTATTTGAAAAGAAAAGAAAAATTGAAACTAAAAAAAATTACAATAATGTAGTTCCGATGATAAACATCTGAGTCAATGTTTTTATAAAATTGCAAATATGCCAGTGAGCAGAAGAATAAGAAAAGGCAGCTGAATTTTATTAATTTATGATTCGTTTTTATTAATGAAAAAAGTAAAATTACAGGTATAAGAAATTGTAATGAACAAAATTCTGAAATGAAATTATGAGCATCGTCAAAGAGGTAATATGCAAAACCATGAGAATAATAAATGTTTGAAACTGAAGAAATTTCATTTATTATCTTTAAATAATGACCAAACTCAGAAAATGAATTGAAGCAATATTCAATTGCAAAAGCAACCGCAACAATTGAAGTAGAAAGAATAGTAATAAATATGAGTTTTCTATTTATAAAATATTTATAAAATCCGGATAGTAACAGAACATAAATTAGTGTAATTAAAAGAGCAAATGAGGTAGTCATTTTGTTTACTAAAAGCAGTGTCCAAAAAAAGAAGAGAAAAAAGCAATTCAATATCCATTTGACATTAATATTTCTGATTGAAATTGTTGAAAACATTGATAAGAAAAAGTAAAGTACAAGTGTAATCAGCAAAGGATTTAACGAATTGTAAGAAGGAGATAAAGGACCAAAGCAAAATGAAAGCAAGCAAAAACTCAGAAGTAATAAAAAGTCATTCAATCCGAATGATAAACTACTCAAATCAAAAATCTTTATAAATTGATTTGTTGTTACGAATAAAAAAATTGCAGATATAATGACTAAAAGAAGTCTGATAAATCTTAATGAAATAATTTTTGGTGAAATGAAAATAAAAAAAACATTAAGAACCCGATTAAAATGTGTCCATATAGTTTGATCGTTTTCTGGATGAGTGAAATTAGTTAGGTAAAAAGATTAATCTGTTAAGTCAAACCCTTTATTGAGTGACCATATAATTATTCCTGTTTGAACTGCAAGAAAAAAAAATATAAAAATTACAGGAATAACAGTTCTCGAAGAGAATATATTTTTGTAATATTTTATTTTTCTGGTCGCCCAAAAATCTTTTATCAATTGCAATTATTTTTTAAAATTAATTAGATATAAATGTAATAGGTCAAATCTGACGAATTTATTTTTGATGTCTCAGTAAAAATGAAATTCTCAAATTAAATTTTCTTTTTACTCGCTACATCAATATACACAGCCAAAATCAACACAGTACCTTTAATTATATTCTGATAAAATGGTTCAATATTAAGAATGCTCATGCCGCTATCGAGTGAAGCCATGATGAGTGCGCCGATGATTGCACCGAAAATTGTTCCTCTTCCTCCCATTAAACTGGTGCCGCCAATTACACATGCAGCAATTGCATACAACTCATATCCGGCTGCTGCATCGGGCGCTGCACTTCCAAGTCGTGCGGTGTAAACGATTCCTGCAACTGCACTCAGCAATCCGCACAAACCAAACACGAGCATAGTGTTGAGTTTAATATTTATTCCGCTGAGCCATGCGGCTTCAGCGTTTCCACCAATGGCAAATATTCTTCTTCCGAATACAGTTCGTGTTGAAATGAAATGAACCAACAACGCTAACAGCACCATCAGAATCACCGGAACAGGAATGGCTTTATCATCCACTTGCGCAAATTGATTTACTAATTCAGAAGTCGGATGATTGACAGAAAAGTATTCCGGTTTATTTGCTAAAGGTGAATTATCCGGAACATGAATAGGAGAGGAGATGGGTACGCGTTCAATTTCTGATTGCGGATTAACAAAAACCCACAGGAAGAAAATCAGCAATGCAGCCAACGAAATTATTCGTGCAGTGAATACTGTTACAGTTGAAACTTTTATTCCGAATTCTTTTTGTGTTTTTCTTTTTCGTAATTCGGTAATTGCAAAAAACAAAATGAACGCAACGAAAATCCAAATGCTTACTTGTCTGCTGAGAAAACCACTTCCGAAAATCTGAAATTCATTGCTGACAGAAATGGTTTCGCCTTTCATGATTGCCATTATGCTTCCACGAAAAATCAACAATCCACCAAGTGTTACAATGAATGCAGGTATGCGCAGATAAGCGGTGAGCGCGCCCTGCATGCAACCAATAATAAATCCGATTGAGAGCGTGAGCAAAATCACGAGTGGCAAACTTATTTCCTGCTTCATAAAAAAGATGGAAGCAATTCCACCAAAAAATCCAACCATGCTGCCAACAGATAAATCAATATTGCCACTCACAATCACGAGCAACATTCCGATAGCGAGAATTCCGACAATGGAGCTTTGCCGTACCAGGTTGGTAATGTTTGCTGCCGAAAGAAAAATTCCATCTGTTGCAATGTGAAAGAAAATGCAAATTGCAAGCAGTGCAAACACCATTACGAGTGCGCGGATGTTTGTTGAATTAGATTTGAAAATACTTTTTGTTGTCATAAAATTTTATTGAACACCAATTAATTCTCCGGTTGCAGCTATCATAATTTCTTCTTGTGTTACATCTGATGAAAACGCTCCGGTAATTTTTCCATCACTCATTACCACAATTCGATTACTCATTCCAATTACTTCGGGTAAATCGCTTGACACCATAATGATTGCCAATCCCTGCTGCAACAGTTGATTCATGAGTTCATATATTTCAGCACGCGCACCTACATCAATTCCTCGTGTTGGTTCATCAAGCAACAAAAGTTTCGGATTCACCAACAAACATTTTCCGATAACTACTTTTTGTTGATTTCCCCCTGAAAGCTGTTGCACTTCTGTTTCGCTTGAATTTGTTTTGACGGAAAGTTGCTGAATCATTTCCAAAGTGCGCTTCATTTCTTTTCCGCCTGAAAGAATTCCACCACTCGAAATATTTTTCATGGTTGAAAGATTCAGATTGAAGCGAATGTTTTGCGGAAGAATTAATCCCAATCGTTTGCGGTCTTCACTCACCAATGCAATTCCTTTGGCAATGGCTTCGGCTGGCGAATTGAATTTTACTTTTTCGTTATTGAATAAAATTTCTCCTTCCTGTTTTCCTTTCAATGCACCGATAATTCCCATCAGCAATTCAGTTCTCCCGCTTCCCATTAATCCTGCAATTCCTAGAATTTCTCCTGCATGAACTTCAATATTTAATGAATCAATTTTCTTTTTTCCAGTTGAATCGAAGAGCGAATAATTTATTAATGTTAAAATTGGTGCACCATCGCCCAGCTCGGTTTTTAACCGAGTTGCAGATTTTGGATAGAGTTCTGTGATTTCTCTTCCCACCATCAATTTAATTAATTCATTTTCAGAAATATCATGCACAGACCGGGTAGCAACAAATTTTCCATCCCTCAAAACTGTTACACGATTGCAAAGCGATTTTATTTCTTTCAATCGGTGACTGATATAAATAACTGTTACACATGACAATTGAAGATGTCGAAGCAACCCAAATAATTTTTCAGTTTCCGTTTCGGTTAAAGCAGTGGTGGGTTCATCCAGAATTAACAGTCGCGCCTTTTTATTCAATGCTTTCGCAATCTCTATTAATTGTTGTTCGCCAATTCCCAATTCACTCACTTCGGTTTCCGGAGAAATACTTAGGCCAACCTGCTCTAATAATTTTTTTGATGTAGAATGAATCTGATGTTGTTGAATAATTCCAAAGTGCGAAGGTTCATTGCCGAGAAAAATATTTTCAGCCACACTCATTGTTTTCACCAACGAAAGTTCCTGATGGATCACTGCTACTCCAGTTGCCTCTGCTTCGTGAATATTTTTGAAATGAATTTCATTTCCATCTATAAAAAAACTTCCCTCATAATTTCCACTGGAATAAACTCCACTCAAAATTTTTATCAGCGTTGATTTTCCTGCACCATTCTCTCCACATACTGCATGAATTTCTCCTTGCTCCAAACTGAAAGAAATTTCTTTAAGTGCATAATCACCTCCGAATTGTTTGCTGATATTTTTTATTTCCAGAAAACTCATTTGTTATAAATTTCTTTTTCAGAATGATAACCATCCTTCACAACTGTTTCCATCATATTGGTTTTGTCAACCACAATTGGGTCAATCAGAATACTTGGAATATCTTTTTTTCCATTCGAAACAATTTTCACAGCACCTGTCACCTCTTCATTTCTGAGAACTTGCAATGCCGCAACAGCCGCAGCTTCTGCCATTAGTTGCAACGGCTTGTAAACTGTCATTGATTGAGTACCAGCAATCACTCGCTGACATGCCGAGAGTTCAGCATCTTGTCCGCTCACTAAAACTTTTCCCTCCAGTTGCTGTTCGTGCAATGCTTGAATGGCTCCGCTCGCCGTTCCATCGTTGCTCGCAACAATTGCAGTAATATTTTTTTCTTTCGTGAGTGCATTCTCTACATGCTTCATGGCTTCCATCGGTTGCCAGTCTGCTGCCCATTGGTTGGCAATAATTTTTATAAAACCCGAATCAATATATGGCTGCAAAATTTTCATTTGCCCTTCGTGATAAAGCAGCGCATTGTTATCATTTGGTGAACCACCGATGAGAATATAATTCCCGCGTGGTGCTTTCTTTACTAAGTATTCTGCCTGCATTTCGCCGATGCGCTCGTTATCGAACGACACATACAAATCCAAATCGCAATCGCGAATCATACGGTCGTATGCAATCACGCGCACTCCGTGTTTATGTGCATTGTCTACTATGGTTGAAGCAATTTTTCCATTGTGAGGAACTACAACTAACACATCAACACTTTGTGTAATCATATTTTCAGCCTGCGCTATCTGCACTTCATCGTTGCCGTTACATGCCTGTACTAATACTTCACAACCAAGTGATTCGGCTTTCGCCACAAAAAAATCGCGGTCGTGCTGCCACCGTTCTTCTTTTAATGTTTCCATTAAAAGTCCGATTCGTGGCTTTGATTTTTTATGTTGAGAATTGCAAGAAAAAAAGACGGAGAGACAGAAAATGCAGAGGAGGAAATGATTTTTACTCATTGATTTTGAAAGGTGAAAAATAACATTCCAGCAAAATGAAACCGATTTGAATATTGATTTGCAAAAGTGACTTGCGAAATTATCTTTGCGCTCCGCTTTGAAAAAAGCATTGATGATTCCGTAGCTCAGCTGGTAGAGCATAACACTTTTAATGTTGGGGTCTTGGGTTCGAATCCCAACGGGATCACAGTCAAAACTACAAAAGCCTTGCACTGCAAGGCTTTTGTAGTTTTGGTGAACTGTTACACAAAGATTATCACTGTATAACCAGCAGTGCATTCTTCCCTTCAGCATATAATAGATTTTGTAATACTTCTAACCGGATCTTCGGCTTTAGCAATTCTTTTTTTGTTTCTTCCTTAATGAATTATTCGGGTGCACGATCGCTAATTTCTTTCAGCTTAATTTTTTTCATATCAGGTTTATAAAATTAAAACTGCAAATTCATGTTCATCACCATTCCGCCTTTTGATGGCATGAGGCCAACATCAAGTTTTGTTTTTTTAGTTCGGTGGTAATCGCGGTTGTGGTGCAGTTCCGGAATTAGCCATCCACTAAGTACGCCTAATGCATAACCTGTAATAACATCGGTGGGATAATGCTTTCCACCTTTCACACGGAAGTATGCTTCAACAGCAGGTATTGTAATGGCGAATGCCCAGATTCCTGTTTTAACTCCCGGTTTCAAGTAAGGATGAAAATCGGAAATAACTTTTGCGAATAAAAAAGATGCAGCAGCAGTTTGCGAAGTGTGCCCGGAATAAAATGATTGCCGCGATTCTTTATCAGTTCTTATAGTAACTGGAAGATTGGTATTATACACATACGGTCTTGTGCGATTCACTGTACTTTTTACAATGTAAGTGGTTCCGTAATTGAAAGCAAAAGTTTCAGCAGTCATGATTAACAACGATTTAAAATCATGACCTGTATGGTGTTCTGATAAAAATAATACAGGTAAAAAAGAAATACCTATTAGCATGTAATCACTGGCCGATGCTATTCCAGGTTTCCAATAGCCGGTGGCAACGCGATCAAATGAATTAATTGTGTTTTTATCAAGGCCAACTAATTGCACCTCGGTAAATGGTTTTGTTTTATCACTTGCCTGCATTAAAAATCCGGCGGTTAAAACCGCGGTTGATGAAAGCAACAACGGTAATTCTAATTTCAGTGCGTGATTGTAGGGTTGGCCTATCAGGTGTTGACCACCATGACAAACTGCACAGTATTCGAATGTAGAATCTTTCGGCAGCCATTGTGCATGTGCAGATCCGCAATAAATCAGTATATAAAAAAACAGAAAAGCGCTTCTCATTTTCTTGCCAATTATTGTATTTGATGAGCTAAATTATTAGTAATGATTGCTATGTTTTTTGTTTTCTAAAAACAACAGTAAGTGCATAAATTAATATTTCTAAAACTTAAAATAAACAAACAGCCGGCCGAAATTTTTGCTGTCGTTTTCTATGCGATGATAAAGCGGCTTTATATGAGGTAGTTGTAAGAACCTTTGCACTTTTTTTTTCAGTTGACCACTTCCTTTGCCGGGAATGATTTCAACCTCTTTTATTTTTTTATCTATTGCATCTTCAAATGCCTGTAATAAAGCTTTGTCAATTGCCTTACTGTTGTTATAAATATCGTGCAAGTCAATTTTTATTCTCCCCATTTTTATTAAATAATTAAAGAGATTTATTAAAAGTAGCGGTCATTTCTTCTTTCGGAGCTAATCCTGTTTTACGATAAACTTCTTTTCCATCCTTCAATAAAATATAAGTCGGCACACTTACTACTTTATAATTTTCTGCAAGGGATTTATTTGCATCAGCATCCAATGTTTGAAAAATAATTTTCCCTTCAAAATCTTTTTTCAGTTCATCAATCACTGGAATCATTTTTTTACAAGGGATGCACCATTGCGTATGAAAATCGAGCAACACTAATTTATTTTTTGCAACAAGTGATTGAATTTGTTCAATAGTGAAAGTCTCAGCTTTTGTTGTCGGAGCATTTGCATCTTTTACAATTTTAAATCCTGCATTCATCCATCCATTGTATCCACCCTGCAGATTGTAAATTTTTGTAAACCCCATCTGACTCATTTGCTCCGCAGCTTTCGCGCTTCGGCTTCCGGCGGCACAGTAAACAAATACAGGTTGGTCTTTACGGATCATACCTACTTTCTTTTGAAAATCGTCGTCATAAAAATTAATAGTGGATGCATTTGCCAAATGACCGTTTGCTATTTCTTCAGGAGTTCGAACATCTAATACAACACCTTCAGGATTTTTTGTAATTAGATCCTGAAAAATTTTTGTATCAACATTTTCAACAACCGGTTTATCAGAATTTTGTGTTGAAGCATTTTGCTGGCCATTACTGCATCCGCTGAATAGAATAAAAAGCGAAAAGAAAGGAATAATTATTTTTTTCATTAAAACTTATTTAAGTGCAAATAGAAACTAAAATTTATTATCACTTCGTAACAATTGTTACAATGGGATATACATTTTTTTAATTACTACCAATGGCCCCGGACAATAATGTTCGTGACAACTCTGGCATTTTGAAACAACAGTATTGAAGGCAATCTTCTGACTTTCAGGATAACGATGATATAAATCTTTTACTGCTGCTAAATATTCATCGGCGCGCGAATCAAACTCATTGTCAACCATTGTAGAATCAGTAGGCTTTGCAGTATGAATAGTGTTTAAGAATTCCGGCATTTCTCCACTCATTTTTCCGGCAATTGCTGCATCGCGTATGCTGTTAATGTGCCCCTGCATTTGCCGCATCAGTTCAGCCAACTCACTCTGACCATTCGGATTCATGCTGCATGTTTTCAGCGAATCACTTTTTGTCGGTTCGTCATTTACACTTTCTTTTTTGTTCTCATTGCAGGCAATAAAAACAAACAACAATAAAAGGAGCGATAGAATTTTATTCGCCATCTTTCAGCAATACACCGTGTGCTTCAAATGATAAATCAATTTCGGGCTCAGTAATTTTTGCAATTTCATCTTCTGATTTTCCGCCGTCATGTGCATAATGTTTCAGCATTTCAACTGTGGTGGTATCATAAAATGCTTTGCCTTCGATTATCACCTCTTTGCCAGAACAATCCTTTGGCATAAAAAAACCATAATCTTTAAATCGAACACGCATTGATTTATCGCCAACTGGAATAGTCATCCAACAACCTTTCTTCTGACAAACTTCATTCACCTTCGCATGTAATTTTACATTGAGCGAATCATGACCTGCAAGTTTTGCTGTAAGTTCTGCTGCTTCAACTGAGTTGTCGGCAGTAATGGTATCGCCATAAGAACTCCACTTGGCGACCGCTGTTGCATCTGCATTTTCTTTTGATGAATTACTGCAAGCAAAAACAAAACATAAAAGTGCAAGTGATAATGGAATGAAAATTTTCTTCATGAAATTTTATTTGTTATGCTGGCAAAAATAGGTGTGGAGTTGAGAATCAGAAATGATTCTGGTTAACAACTTTATTTGACACGAATCAAATCATAAAATGAAATATCATTTTTTATATCCAGAAATTTTTGAACATCGGTATCAGCAATATACCACCCTGTATCGCTATCTCTTTGAATGGCAATTTTCAATTTGAACAATTGTTCAGTGATGGCAGGGAAATGTTTCAGCCCTTCAACATCCAGAATTTGTCCTCTGAAAAAATGATTGAAGAACCGGAACTTACCTGCGTTGGAATATGCAATAACTGTAGGGTCGTAATCCACTTTTATAAAACCTATTTTAGATATATCATTTTCCGGAACATCATAATAGGAATTTGTGCTGATGATTTTTTTCATCGCATCGCGATACTTGAATTGATTGGTTACATTATGTTTCCCCCAATGAATGAATAATTTTCCATTAGGAATAATTGCACGACCTGAATAATCTTTTGAATGAATAAAAAGCGAAACATAAAAACTCTGTTTGGTGGAATATCCCGAGAGTACATGTTCTTCAAAACTTAAATCCTGAGTTGTGGAATTAATTGTAAATAATGAAATAAGAATTCCCCAAAACATTTTGTTCTAATTAAATGGCTTTCTCTTCCAGTACCATTCACCATTCTGAACTTTTTCTTCCAATTGATTCCAGTAATCAGGTGAAACAACTTTTCCATCATCGGTTCGCAATGCTCGAGTATAAATAGCCATCACAGGATTGAAGGTTACATCCGTTACACCAATAATTAATAATGAAGGTGGCGGAGGTGTTTCAACTTTTGGTGCCGCAACCGAATCAGAACTATCAACTGGAGCGGAAGCAGGTTTTGCTGCAACTTTTGGTGGTGGCATGCATCCAATTACAACTGTATATCCATTGTGTTCCAATATTTTTTTCAGAAACTCAGCGCGCTCGGCTGAAATATTTTTCTCCACCAAACCACAACGGGTCCCGTTTATTTCTTCTATTGTGTGCTGATTAGAAGCTATGAAAGACATGGTTCAAAGTTACTTTGCTAATTGATGTAAGAAATCATACAACCCTCCGAAAATTCCTGTGAACAAAATGCCGATTGAACAAACAATTAATGCAATGCGTGAAAGCATTGGCGATTGAATGGATGCAAGCGGTTGTTCATTATTTTCTGAAAACATCATGCGCACCAACCGCATGTAGTAGTACAATGAGACAACTAAATTGAGTGATGCAAAAAGCAACCACACCAATGATGCTGAATGAATGCCTGATGTGAACAGAAATAATTTTCCGAAGAAGCCCGCAGTAGGAGGAATACCTGCGAGTGAAAACAATGCAAGCATCAACACAATTGCTAATTTTTTATTTGAATTATAAAATCCTTTGTAATCATCCAGATCTTCTTTACTGGTGGCGAATAAAACTGCTTCTACCACACCTAACGCGGCGAGATTGCTGAATAGATACACCAGAATAAAATAAACCACTGATGTTGGTGCATTCACAGGGTCACCGGCTAAGCCCAATAAAATATATCCGGCTTGCGCCACAGTAGAGAAAGCCAAAAATCGTTTGATGTTTGTTTGTCGTATTGCAAATAAATTTCCAACAGTCATTGTAACGATTGACAATAGAAATAAAATTTCAATCCAAACTTCCTGCATCATGATTACTCCATTGAAAAGAAAACGCGCCAAAGCAAAACTCACCGCGCCCTTCGATACAACTGATAAAAATGCAGTGATGGCAACAGGTGAACCTTCATACACATCGGCTGTCCATAAATGAAACGGCACCAATGAAATTTTAAATCCGAATCCTGCCATAATAAAAATCAATGCAAGCACTTCCAATCCTCCCGGGCGCAACATTTCCTGCCACGATGAAAGTGTGAGTGTTCCGGTGATTCCGTAAAAAATAGAAATACCGAACAACAACATTCCGCTGGAGAATGCTGATGATAAAATCATTTTCATTCCTGCTTCCGGTGAGCGCTGTTTATCCAAATCAAAATTTGCTAATGCAGCAACAGGTATGGTTGCCATCTCCAACCCGAGATAAAAAAGTAAAATGTTGTTTGACGATAACATCAGAAACATTCCGAGCAATGCGGTTAATAGCAAAATAAAAAATTCAGGAGTGTGTTGATGATGCTTCAACCAATTATATGATTGCATCAATACTAACAATGTTGCGAATGCGAGAATTGTTTTTTCAATATTGATAAATGAAGTTGATACAAACATTCCACCGAACAACGAACCTGTATCGTTGCCTGTAAATCCAAGCAACACAATTAAAAAAGTCAACGCAATATTTAAATGTAACCAAGTTTCATTGTTGCGGATAATGTCAAATATTTTTATCACCAATTGCAGCAGAATAAAAACCGCTAACGCAATTTCGAATCGCAAGGGGAGCCAGTCGCTGATGTTCATGTTTTTTGCGTTGCTATCGTTGGGTTAAGAATTTAATGTTAAAAGTTTTACTGCCATCGGTGCGGTGTCATGCGAAATCATTTGTGCGAGCCACATCGGTAATACTCCCATAATTATTATCGCCAGCATCAACATCCACGAAGCTGAACGCTCGTACCATGTTGCATCAGTTAGTGTTAAGAAATGAGAATCTTTAACCGGACCAAGCATCACTTTTGCAACTGCCTGCAAAATGTAAACCGCTGTAACAACAATAGAAGCGCATGCCAATATGGTTGCAACTTTATGAAATGTACCCGGCATTTGCCACGCACCCATGAAAATTGTCATCTCTGATACAAATCCACTCAAACCTGGTAAGCCAAGTGAGCACAAGCCCACTATGATATAGATGCTTCCGATGAAGGGCATAATTTTCAACAAGCCACCCAACTCACGCACATCACGAGAGTGAGCGCGAGAATAAATCATACCAATAGAGCCGAAAAAAAGGGCTGTCATTAATCCATGGGAAATCATTTGGAGCACTGCACCAGTTAATGCAGTTTGATTCAGCATTCCGATTCCTAATAAAACAAATCCGCAATGACTGACTGATGAATACGCATTGATGTACTTAATATCTTTCTGCATCAGCGTGGCAAAAGCTCCATACACAATTGCAATGGTTGAAAGCAAAATAATTGCAGTGGAATAATATTGTGTTCCCTCAGGCAATAGAATCGCAGCAAAACGAATGCATCCATAACCACCTAACTTCATGCTGATGCCCGCAAGAAACATGGAACCCGCAGTTGGTGCTGATGAGTGACCATCGGGCACCCAGATATGAAACGGAAACAACGCAGTGAAAACTCCGAACCCTAAAAACATCAATGGAAAAATCAACCGTTGTGTTTCACCATCTAAATGCAACGATTGTAAAACCGTGATATCAAAACTGCCGTTGCTTTTAGAAAACAATAAAAGTGTTCCCACTAGAATTAAACTTGAACCTGCCATCAACATCAATGCAAGTTTGGTGGCGCTGTAAACTTTTCGTCCGCTTCCCCAATGAGCAATCAATAAAAATTTAGGAATAACAGATAATTCTAAAAAGAAAAACGCCATGATTAAATCCATGGAAATAAAAAATCCGATGGCGCCAAGTGTTAGCAACATCAGCATCATAAAAAATTCGCGTGGCTTTTCATCCACTTTCCATGAAACTAAAATAGCAGCAACTGTTACCAATGAAGTCAATAGTAACATTGAAACAGAAATGCCATCAACTCCTGCATGAAAATTAATGTTCCATGTTTTAAACCATGGATAAACTATTTCAAAAAGATAAGGCGCGTTATTTCCAGCAGCTCGTTCCAACATAAATTCACGCAGCAATTCAAAACACAAAATCAATTCAGCAACTGCGCCGAAAAGAATTACACTCTTTACTTTTTCAGCATTGATAAATACACTGATCAGCAGCGCAACAACCGGAATAATAATAAGCAGCACTAACAGGTTCATGAATCAGATTATCAAAAGTTGAAGAAAAATAAAATTGCAATTAATCCAAGTATACCAAACAAAAACGCCAAAGCATATCCCTGCACTTTACCTGATTGTAAAGGTTTTATAGTTTCAGAAAATGCTTCAGTTATAAATGCTGTAGTGTTTACTGCGCCATTCACAATGTTTTTATCAAACCACGAACTTAAAGCGCCAATAGTATTGAACAATATTCTCTGAGTAACGAATTGATATACTTCGTCGAAATAAAATTTATGATAAGCAAAATCGTAGAGTTGAGAAATACTGCTGGAAATTTTATCTGATAAATTATTTTTCTTCCGATAAAAAATTGTTGCAATAATTATGGCGAAAAGGGATAACCCAACAGCCATAAGTGTTATGTTGAGATGAAATTCACTTTCATAAGGTTGACCATCACTAGTAATTAAATGATGGAATGGAACAAACCCTGCGCCCACAGCACCAAGCATGAGAATGATTAATGGCAATTTCATATTCCACGAACCTTCGCTATGATGTTCGTGAGTATCATGATGGCTCACATAATCTTTATTCCAGAAAGTAAGAAAGTACAAACGGAACATGTAAAAAGAAGTAAGTCCTGCAGTAAGCCACGCGATATAAAAAATAGTTTGATTGTGTGCGAACGCAGCAGCCAAAATTTCTTCCTTACTGAAAAATCCAGAGAGTGGAGGAATACCTGCAATTGCTAAACAGGCCAACAGAAAACACAAATGAGTGATGGGCATTTTTTTTCTGAGACCGCCCATGTCTCTTACTTCATTACTATGCACATAATGAATTACTGAACCTGCGCATAAAAACAAAAGCGCTTTGAAGAATGCGTGGGTAAACAAATGAAACATTGAAGCACTGAAACCTTCCCCATTTAAACCACCATAGGTTGAAACTCCAAGTGATGCAAGCATGTAACCGATTTGAGAAATGGTTGAGTAAGCAAGCACGCGTTTAATATCTGTTTGTGTACACGCAATAATCGCAGCAAGAGCTGAAGAAATAATTCCGATGTATCCAATTAATTCTAATAGATGCGGAGATGAAATTGCATAGATTGGAAATAATCGGGCAACTAAATAAACTCCGGCTACCACCATTGTAGCCGCATGTATGAGAGCGGAAACAGGAGTGGGGCCTTCCATTGCATCGGGCAACCATATGTGTAATGGAAACATGGCTGACTTTCCGGCACCACCAATAAACACCAACGCCAATCCCCAAGTGAGTGAACTCACTCCCATGAAACCGGTGAAAGTTGCGGAGGCATAAAATGTTGTATCACTTGTAGTGAGTCGTGCAATGAGTGTTTGAATGTCGAGTGTGCCTGAATGAAACGAGAGAACTAAAATTCCAATCAGAAATCCTAAGTCAGCAAATCGTGTAACGATAAATGCTTTTTTAGCAGCGGCTACTGCAGATGGTTTAGTAAAATAATATCCTATAAGTAAGTAGGATGATACACCAACCAATTCCCAGAAAAAATACATTTGAAAAAGATTGGAGGCTATCACCAAGCCAAGCATGGAGAATGTAAATAAATCGAGGAAAGAATAATAAACGGCAAATCGTTCTTCGCCCTTCATATAACCCAAACTATAAATGTGAACCATCAGCGAAATGAAAGTGACAACCACCAACATCATCACACTAATGGGGTCAAGAATAATTCCCATGTCAATGCTTACTCCTGGAGAAAATCGCAGCCACTCTAACTTCATAGGAATGATTGCCTGATAAAACCCATTGGTCATTCCAACCACAAAGAAATAATTGTATGCAACTGCAAGTGATAAAATTGCAGAAGCACTTAAAACTAAAACTGAAATTGTTCCTGATAAAGTCGGTAAATATTTCTTTCCGATAAATGAAATGAACAGAAATGAGAGAAGCGGAAGAAGTGGAATTAATAAGAGTGTAGATGCATTCAACATTTTTCTTTCCGTTTAATATTTTAATTCGTCTGCTTGTTCAGGGTCAATTGAATTTATCTTTCGGTATAGCGAAATAATTATTGCAATTGCAACTGCTGCTTCAGCTGCCGCAATGGCGATGATGAATAATGTGAAAATAACTCCATCAATATTCGGATGAAGGTATCGGTTGAATGCTACGAGATTAATGTTTACGCTATTCAGAATTAATTCTACCGACATCAACATCGTAATCATGTTTCTTCTTGTCAAAAAACCATAAGCACCAATGAAGAATAATGCAGTACTCAGAAAAAGAATATGTGTGAGTGGTACCTGGTCAATCATTTAGTTCTGATTTTAATTGCAATAACAATACAACCAACCATTGCAGCCAACAATAACAAACTCACGGCCTCAAAAGGAAGAAGATAACTTCCACTGCCTGTACTTAACAAAGCACGACCTACATCAGCAACCTGCATAGTATGATTCAATCCATCACCTGTTTGTTCAAATGAATATCTGTTTAGTAATGAAAAAACAAATGCAAATCCAGCAAAGCATCCGGTGAAAGCAAATGCTTCGCGAATGCTGACAGGTTCTTCAATCGTATGTCCAGGATTGTGTGTAAGGAAAATTGAAAAAATTATCAGCACCACAATTCCACCGACATACACAATTGTTTGCACCGCAGCTATGAATTCGTAATGCATCCAGTAATACAAAGCAGCAATTCCAATGAGTGAAACAAGCAAAGCAATAGCCGCACGAAATATTTTTCTTGCGGTCACAGCCAATAATGCTCCTCCAAGAATCATTGATGCTATTATGTAAAACCAGATCTGATATGCTGTCATATTATTCAACCCCGGCCATTATTTTACTTTCTGGCTTATTTAAGACTTTTAACAATTTAGTACGATCAAAAACGCTATGCTCAAAATTATTTGCCATAATAATAGCATCACTAGGGCAACTGATAATGCACAAATTACACATAGTGCAGGTATCTAAATGATAAACAAAAGTGTCAATGGCTTTTTTCTTTTTACCTTCTTCGTTAATTATAAATTTTGTAAGAATTTTTATTGAACCATTCGGACAAGCTAACTCACACGCAGTGCATCCAGTGCAGCGATGTTCGTTGCTTTCATTATGTGGCATTACCACTTCGCCGCGAAAACGCTCTGCTAATTTTAGTGTACCACGATTATTTGGATATTCTTGAGTTAATGAATCACCTCGGCGTACAAAGTAAAGTCCGGTTAAACGCATACCTGCGGCCAATGATTTTAATCCTTTATAAATATTTTCAAAATAATTGCCGAGTGTCATGTTTTTGTTATCGAGGTTCCAGTTTGTTGTTTATAGTTTATTGTAACTGAATTTAATTTTTCACTTTTTCACTTTTAGTTTTTCATTATTTAAAAATGCCAACCTAAAATATTCATTAATGCTATTGCCAATAAATTCACCATGCTTATTGGTAATAAGTATTTCCATTCTAAATCCAACAATTGGTCAACACGCAATCTTGGGAAAGTCCAGCGGAACCACATGATGATGAATATGATAAAAAAAGTTTTTCCGAAAAACCACAAGGGGGAAGGAATGTAATCCATAACATTGTTAAAGGCTGTCCAATGACCAATATGTAAGGGCATCCATCCACCAAGAAATAAAGTTGCGGCCATTGCACACAAAACAAACATGTTGATGTACTCCGCTAAAAAAAACATGGCGAACTTCATTCCTGAATATTCAGTATGAAATCCTGCGGTGAGTTCTGATTCTGCTTCGGCTAAATCAAAGGGAGCGCGATTTAATTCAGCGGTTGCAGCAATAATAAAAATTACAAAAGCAATAATCACAGGAATGTGTCCTTTAAAAATCCACCAACCATCAGTCTGAGAATTTACAATTTCACTTATTTGCATACTACCTGAAAGTACAACGATGCTGATGATGCAAAGTCCCGCGCTCAATTCATAACTTACTATTTGCGCACCGCTGCGCATTGCACCGAGCATTGAATATTTATTGTTGCTGCTCCATCCGGCAATTAAAATACCTATAACACCGAGCGAAGTAATACTTGTTATATATAGTACGCCAATATTTAAATCCCATAACACTAAACCATTTCCAAATGCAATGGGTGCAAGAGCCATCATGCAAGTACTTAATACAACATACGGAGCGAGGTTGAACATTAATTTATCTGCGCCATCAGGAGTGATTCCTTCTTTCAAAACTAATTTTAAAACATCGGCAACTACTTGTCCGGTTCCATAAATTCCAACACGATTTGGTCCAAGCCGTAATTGCATATAAGCAGCAACTTTCCGTTCTAAATAAATTAGCACCATTGCCAGCACTGCAACAAAAGTGATTACAAGTAAACCTGCTACAATTAATTCTGTAGTTAATACAATTCCATCCGACAAATGAGTCGAAAGAAAATTATGAAATTTATCAGTGAGTGAAGTGAAATTATAGATGCTTAAAATCATCGCAGTCAAATATGCACTTGAAAAATTAAATTTACTATGCCTTTATAATTTGAAGTGTTGAAAAGAAAATATTTTTCAATCAATCAAATAATTCTTCAAATAGAAATTCAATAAAATTTATAACCAAAAAAAAGCTAAATAATTTTTTTAACTTTTATAGCATTCAATCCCTTCGGACCGTTTTCAGTTTCAAAAGTTACTTTGTCATTTTCTTTTATCGGTGCTTCTAACTGACTGTTGTGAACGAAAATACTTTCTTCGGAAGAAACATCTTTTATAAATCCAAAACCCTTTTCAGTATTAAAGAATGAAACAATACCAGTTCTTTTGGATAGCAACTCTCTGGCTTCTTGTTTAGGCACACCAATCTGAATATCTTCAACTGAAATTTTTCTTTTTTTCATTGGATCGGGCGGAGTGGAAGATATATTTCCATACTCATCAACATACGCCATCATTTCATCTAATGATTTTCCTTTAGTCGCATTGGCTTTGCGCTCTTGCATTTTCTCAGCTTTTTCCTGACGCTGTTTGCGTTTGTTTTTTTCTTTGTCTTTCTTACCGAATGTTTCTTGCGATTTCGCCATATTTTTCTTACTTGAATTATTTTGTTTGCGACAAAGGTCAACTATTATTGCCGTATTTGTATGAATTGATAGTCAACATTTTTCTTTGTTGAAAAAACTTAAAACCATTTCAAAAAAACGAGAATAAAATAATCCTTAATAATAATCGGAGTAAAAAAATAATCTTCAATAATTTTTTAATCACTACGCATGTTTTGTTCTAAATTCACCACCTTACAGTTTAACTTCTGAATGTTAAGGAATACAAAAGCCATTTTATCATTTGCAACACTAAGCCTTTTGATTGTTGCTATTTCCTGTAAAAAAAATAATGAAGTAAGGCCATCATGGGAAACTTCCATGTTAGTTCCCATTCTAAATTCAAATCTCAATCTTGGAAATATTGTTGGTGATACCATTATTCAAACCAACAGCGATAACAGTTTGCAGTTGGTTTATGAAAGCAATTTATACAGTTTAAAACCTGGCGATGGCGCATTTCAGATCCCTGATACTATTGTAAAAGGAACTTACAATTTAACAAATCTTGCTTTGGCAAATCAGGCGATCGTTTATAATCTTTCACTTGGACAAGCAGCGCAGCAAATGGGTCCGCAAGGGCAATTCATTATTTCGAGTAATGGTACAATGGCTTCTATTCCTGCCATCAACAATCAATCCTCAGGTGATAATGATGTGAATGCAACACAATTTTTTCAAACAGCCATTCTTCAACATGGTTTTTTAGACATCACAATTTTTAATGGTTTTCCTATTGATATCAGCAACATTCAGTTTCAAATAAAAAATAAAGTAAGCGGAACAATTGTAGCGGATACTTTTTTTACTAATATAAATTCAGGAAGCACATCCACAAAAAGGGTTGATCTAAGTGGTAAAACAGTTGAAGGTACATTAGTGTTTAAAATTATTGATTTAGATAGTCCGGGTAGTGCAACCGCAGTTTTAATTGATACTACCGATGCTTTAATAATGACCATGCAAGTAACTGAAATGGTTGTGACTTCGGCCACAGCAATTTTTCCATCACAGGATATTATCAATCAGGATCAGGAAACAATTTACAATTTGAGTGGTGGTGCAAAACTGAAATTCATAAATGTTCATAGTGGGAAATTGCAGATGACTGTTCATAGTGCAATTAAACAACTGGTTCATTTCAATTATGGTTTTCCTGGAGCAACTGATCAGTTTGGTGGATCAATAAACTTAACATCTGATTTACCACCTGCACCTGTTGGAGGGTTAAGCTCACTTACAAAAGAATATGATTTGGCTGGATACAGATTAGACCTAACTGGTTTAAATCATACTTCTTTCAATTCATTTGTCAATCACATTGCTGCCTCTATTGATTCAACAGGGCAAGTGCAAACTCTTTCGTTTGCCGATAGTATTTATATTGATTATGGGTTGGTTGATATTATTCCGGAATACATTGAAGGATTTTTAGGCCAACAGATTTTAACACTTGGACCAGAAGAAGTGAATTTCGATTTGTTTAAAAATATTCAAAGCGGAAGCATTTCATTGGAAGATGTAAATGTTGGAATTGATATTGAAAACGGTGTTGGGGTAAATGCAAGATTAAATTTATATGAACTCACAGCGGTTAATTCAAAAAAGAATCAATCAGTTTCGTTAACAAACTCATTGATAAATTCTCCGCAAAACTTAGCAGGAGCAACTGATCCGCCACTCACTCCATCATTGCTTTCATTCTTGTTAAATACAAGTAACAGCAATATAAAAAATTTAGTGGAAGTGCTCCCCGATAAAATGAAATACAAAATTGATTTGTTTATTAATCCGAATGGAAACACCAGTAACTACAATGATTTTGCTTACTACAATAGTCCGTTGAATGTGAATCTTAATATTAATATGCCACTTTCATTACAAGCCGATGGTTTGGTTTTTCAGGATACTGTGGCTTTTGATTTATCTAATGCAAGCGCAAAAGGATTAGATGCAATTAAAGATGGTGTGTTTTCAGTGTTTGCCGATAATGGATTTCCATTGCAGGCCAGTTTGCAATTGTATTTATATGATGAGTGGGGTGGATTTTTAGATAGTTTAATTGTTGCGCCTCATACAATTTTAGCTGCGCCTCTTAATAGTAATTGTAAAGTATCAGAAATAATGCGTTCGACTTTACAAGTACTGGCTGATGCAAACAAAATGAATAAGATACGCAATGCAAAAAAAGCTGTGGTGCGTGCAGTATTTGACACCAAGTCAACCACACCTTGCGGAATTTATACTAAAATTTACAGCACTTATAATCTTTCAGTTAAACTCACCGGAAGATTCACCTACCTCATTGGCCAATGATTTATAAAATGAAAATTATTTTTTTTCAATCAGTTCTTTTATCCTTCCTTTTTCACTTTTCACTTTTTACTGCATCAGCTCAATCTGATTCAACAGATACTCAGATAAAAATTGCTCATCTTAAAAATCCGTTTGATGGTTTGCATTGGATGGGGCGGGTCAATCATTTTTCTATAAACCCAGATTCAAACCAAACAGTAATATTTACATCAGGAGGAGTATTTCTAAATAGTAACACACTTCCTTTTTCATTTTCAAAAAAAATATTGCAAAGCGGATTTTTAAATAATGAAATAAAAAACAATGCTGAATTCTATACACACAATCTGAATGGCGCAGCGGCAGGGTATAAATACGGCACAGGATTTTGTAAAAGAGGGAAAAAAAATTCAATTGGGTTGGCTTTAAGTGATGAATCAATTTCCATTATTAATTATCGCCGCGATTTATTCAATTTAGTTTTTTTTGGAAATGCTCAATATGAAAATGATACTGCTTATTTGCGAGGAAGTGGTTTGGCAAATCAGGATTTTCATCGTGTGCGATTTATTTTTTCCAGCAAATCAGGAAGTGCTGATTCATGCTGGCAGATAAATGCTTCGATTAGTTATTTACAAGGTTATCATGTTAATTTATTTAATGTCGGAAAAACAAAATTGTATACCGCACCAATGGGAGAATATTTATGGTTGCAATCACAATTCATTTATCAAACAAATGATACTTCAAATTCAGGTTCATTTGCATTTAACGGAAATGGAATTGCTGCTGATGTATGCATTGCTTTTCCTGCAGGTAAATCTCAATTGATGGTTGCCATAAACGATGCCGGGTTTATTTACTGGAATAAAAAATCTTTATTTTATGGAATGGATACAACGATTCAATTCGATGGAATTGAATTGGAAAATATTTTATCCAATTCGGGGTCAACAATAAGCAATATAAATACTGATACAATTTTAAATTATCTTGGAGTAAAACAAACAAAGTATGCATTCAATCTAAACCTGCCATTGCGTTTCACTTTTGCATGGAACCGTATGGTTATGAATAATAAAATTGATTTGAACGCAGGATTCAGCTTTTTACCTCAATATGAAAACTTTCCGATGTTTTTCGCATCCTCAACATTCAACTTTAAAAATTTTTACCCATCTGTTTCAGTTTCCTATGGAGGATTGCAATCATTTAATATGGGAATTAATCTGGAAGGAAAAATTTGTGGTCATTTTAATTGGATGATTGGCTCAGGACAAATATTATCTTGGTTAATGCCAAAACATTTAACAGGAATAGATATGTATTCTCAACTTTCCTATTCTTTTTAAAGAAGAAAATAACTGGTTTTAAATCAGAAATTAAATGAAGTTAATTTATTAAAACGGCGAACCTTCATCGGGTTTGATATCCCAGTTTTTTGATTTCATAATTTGAACTGAACCTTCTTCATTTTGCGCAAATCCTTCGCGTGTAACACCCGATGAGAATGGCGATACATTGTAATCTTCAAATTTTGCAAATCGATCAATGAATTTGAGTTGAACAGTTCCGAGCGCACCGTTACGATGTTTCTGCACTAATATTTCTGCCAGCCCATTGTATTGCTGCCCTGCTTCATCCTGACTCATATTATAATATTCAGGTCGCCAGATAAACATAACCATATCAGCATCCTGTTCAATAGCTCCAGATTCGCGTAGGTCACTCAGTTGCGGTTTCTTGCTGCCACCGCGGGTTTCCACTGCACGGCTCAATTGCGAAAGTGCAATAACAGGAACACTCAATTCCTTTGCAATACTTTTAAGTGAGCGGGATATGGTACTTATTTCCTGTTCGCGGTTAAATGATTTATCGCCGGTGCCACCACTCATCAGTTGTAAATAATCAATCACGATGAGTTGAATATCATGCTGCATTTTTAAACGACGACACTTTGCACGCAACTCAAAAATATTTATAGCCGGAGTATCATCAATAAAAATCGGCGCGTCAGATAATTTTTCAATGTTCGCAGTCAATTGAGTCCATTCATATTCTTCTAAGTTCCCCTTGCGAAGTTTATCAGAAGGGATTTGCGTCTCCGCAGAAATCAATCGCGAAGTCAATTGCAGGTCACTCATCTCCAATGAAAAAAACGCAACAGGTTTTTTAAAATCAACAGCCGCATTCCGTGCAAGAGAAAGTACGAAAGCAGTTTTACCCATACCTGGTCGAGCCGCAACAATTATCAAATCACTTTTTTGCCAGCCACCTGTAATTCTATCCAACTCAGTAAAGCCCGAAGGAACACCATTGAAATCAAGTTTATTATCGCGCAAGCTTTGCACCTGCTTGATATTTTTTGTAATGAGTTCAGAAATAGAACTGAAATTCCGACGAAGATTTTTATCGGTAATGTCATAAATATTTTTTTCTGCTTTATCCAGTAACTCCAGTACATCAGTCGTGTCTTCATACGAATCACGAATGATGAGTGAACTGATACGAATCAATTCGCGCTGAATAAATTTCTGACTGATAATGCGCGCATGATATTCCACATTGGCTGCACTACCTACTCGATTGGTTAATTCGGCTACCGTAAATGCACCACCTACTTTTTCAATATCACCCTGCTTGCGCAACTCTTCAGTCACAGTTAAAATATCAACCGGCTGAGATCGATTGAATAAACTGAAAATTGCTTTGTAAATAAACTGATGTGCTTCAACATAAAAACTTTCCGGTTTCAGAATATCTATCACTAATGCAACTGCATCTTTCTCAAGCATCATTGCGCCAAGAACCGCTTCTTCCAAGTCGCGCGCTTGCGGTTGTATGCGACCATACAACATTGCTGATAAATCTGTTTCAGTATGTCGCTTGGAAATTACCCGTGGGCGTTCAATTTTTATTTCGTCGTTTGGCTCAGTCATTTTTTAAAGGGCGACAAGAATAGAAAACATTCTTGGCTGTTTCCATAATTACAAAAAAATCCTGTGGACAAAAATCAGTTTCTCGTGGAGTGGATGTTGATAAAAAAATATTTGATGAAGTGGTGCAAAAATGAAATTAAAAAAGGATAGGAGTGTTCTGCTATGTACTTCGAATAAAATTGGTTATAGAAAATATTTTTATTCAGTAAAATAAATATTTTTCAGCAAAAAAATTTTGAAAAGAAAATTTTAAATAATCTCAAATAGAAATTTTCCCCATTGCCACCATCTGGTCAACATGCGGTGTCGGACTGCCTCCGTATTTTTCTACTGTGATGGCAAATAATTCTGCTTCAGGTGCAGCTTTCAGATTTAATATTCCTGCAATGGGACTGAACGCACCAGCATCTAAAACATTGGTTCCTTTCAACGCCCACAATTGATATTGCAAACTGTCCGGTAGTTGCGGAAGATTTCCGGGGTCGAGCATAATGTGCTTGTTATCCATATCGTAATAAACCAGCACCTGCATGCCCGGATGTTTTTCTGTTCCACTCAGTTTTACTTTCAAGGTGTTCATGCCGTTAATCATATCCATCGCTTCCTTTAGGTGCGATTGATTGGCAATAACCACATCCATATTATTTTTTAAAGTATCGTACTGATTTTGTAACGAAGCCAATTCAGTTTTTGTTGAATTGAATTTTCCTGCAAAATAAAAAGCAGCAAAACTGCTGAGCATCAACAACACAACTGAAGCCGCAACTGCATACTGATAAAATTTATTATTGCTTCGTGTAATCGCAATTACTTTTTCTTTTGCCTCCGGTTGAATTACTTTCAATAAATTTTCTTTCACAAAAGCAGGAGGTGTAACAGCATGAAGCATCGCATATTTTTCCAGCGAAAGCTGAATGGCTTTCAACTCAGCTGCAACTTCCGGAATTTTTTTCACCATCTGTTCCACTTCAGCGCTCCCGATATCGTCGAGTGCACCTGAGGCGTACAATTCCAGCATTCCGGATACTATGTATTCTTTTGCTTCCACTTTATTTTATCAATTCTCGTAATTCAATGATTGCGTTTCGCATTCTTGTTTTCACTGTTCCCAATGGTATGTCTAATTCTTCCGCAGTTTCTGCCTGTGTAAATCCTTTGAAGTAAACCAGTTCAAGTATTGCACTGAATTCCGGGTTCATTTTTTGCACTATCTGTTTTAAGCCAATGTGTTCGGGCTTAAAAGCAGTTTGTACATGCCGGTCAACCACACTTACGGAATCTTCTATGTCAAGGTTTTTTGAATCCTGTTTAAAATACTTCGAGCGCATTTTATCAATCGCCATGTTGCGCGCAATATTTATCATCCATGTAAACAATCTTCCTTTTGAAGAATCGTACATCGAAAAATTTTTCCAGATTTTTATGAATGTTTCCTGTAACACATCGGCTGCCGCTTCTTCATCTTCAATCATTCTCAGCACCACGCCATAAATTGCAGCACTGTAATTGTCATACAAATAAGTGAACGACGATTGCTCTCCTGTTCGAAGCAATTCAAGCAATTCTTCTTCTGAAATTTTTTTATTCATTTAATTAAAAACAGGAACTTAATAATAAATATAATTTTTTTGAATGGAGTTAATTCCCACATATAAATTTCTTGTAATAAAAAAATCCTGCGTTGTGCAGGATTTTTTTAAAGTTGAATCTGCAGTTTTAAAATCACAGTTCAACTACTAATTTCTTAATGTAGAGCGTACGGGAATCGAACCCGTGATTCTTCCGTGAAAGGGAAGCGTCTTAACCCCTTGACCAACGCTCCATGCTTTAATTAAAGGGGGCGCAAATATATGCAGTAAAGTTACCCATGCAAGAGAGAACATTGAAAAAAAAGACATTATTCCTTTGACCCGAAAAGTGAATGAATAAATTTGCGCTCTCTAAAAATTTTTCAAACCAAAATTCAAATACAATAAATGTCAAACATTAAAGTAGCTATCAATGGATTCGGAAGAATCGGTCGCCTTGTTTACCGTCAGATCTACGACATGAAAGGAATTGATGTTGTAGCCATTAACGATTTAACAAATCCAAAAATGCTGGCTCATCTTTTAAAGTACGATTCGGCGCAAGGTCGTTTCAATAAAGATGTTACATCAACTGATAACAGCATTATTGTAGAAGGAAACGAAATAAAAATTTATGCTGAAAAAAGTCCGTCAGCTATTCCCTGGAAAAATCATGATGTGGATGTGGTGTTGGAGTGTACTGGATTTTTTGCCGATAAAGACAAAGCGGCTGAACACATTAAAGCTGGAGCAAAGCGTGTGGTGATTTCAGCACCTGCAACAGGTGATTTGAAAACAATTGTATTCAATGTCAATCATGAAATTTTAGATGGAACCGAAACAGTTGTCTCTTGCGCTTCGTGCACAACAAATTGTTTAGCACCAATGGCTCAGGTGCTTGAAGAAAAATTCGGAATCGTTGCCGGATTGATGACAACTGTTCATGCTTATACTAATGACCAAAACACACAAGACTCTCCGCATCCGAAAGGTGATTTGCGTCGTGCGCGTGCAGCTGCTCAAAACATTGTACCTAATAGTACAGGTGCAGCAAAAGCAATTGGATTGGTACTTCCTTCATTGAAAGGAAAATTAGATGGAACTGCTCAGCGTGTTCCTACATTAACAGGTTCATTAACTGAACTGACAACAGTTTTAGGAAAGAAAACCTCGGTTGAAGAAATTAATGCAGCAATGAAAGCAGCTTCAAACGAATCATTCGGTTATACAGAAGATGAAATTGTAAGCAGTGATGTTATTGGAATTTCATACGGTTCATGGTTCGATGGAACACAAACTAGAGTGCTAACTGTTGGCGATCAGCAAATGGTAAAAACTGTTTCATGGTACGATAACGAAATGAGTTATGTATCTCAATTGGTTCGCACTGTTAAATATTTTGCAGAATTGATTAAGAAATAATTTTTCAAAATAAAATTTAAAATGCCTCTGATTTTTCAGAGGCATTTTTCTTTAACCAATTTTATATTCTAATACAATGACAACTATTGACAATTTCAATTTTTCAGGTAAGAAAGCAATCATTCGCGTTGACTTCAATGTTCCATTGGATAAAAAAACTTTTGAAGTCACTGACGATACACGAATAAAAGCTGCCTTAAAAACCATCAATAAAATATTGAGTGATGGCGGCTCAGTTATATTAATGTCGCATCTCGGAAGACCGAAAACCGGACCCGAAGAAAAATATTCGTTGAAGCATATTGTTGCTCACACTTCAAAGTTATTAGAAAGAGAAGTGAAATTTGTAAATGATTGTATTGGTAAAGAAGTAAAACAAGTTGCATCAAATCTGAAACCGGGAAAAGTTTTGTTGCTGGAAAATCTTCGCTTTCATCCCGAAGAAGAAAAAGGGGATGAAAATTTTGCGAAAGAATTAGCGTCGTTGGCTGATGTGTATGTGAATGATGCATTTGGAACTGCACACCGCGCTCATGCATCAACAACCATTGTTGCCAACTATTTTTCGAAAGAAAATAAAATGTTCGGCTACCTGATGGCAAGTGAAATTGCGAGTGCTGATAAAGTGATGAAGAACACACAACATCCGTTCACTGCAATTATCGGTGGAGCAAAAGTTTCGGATAAAATTTTAATTCTTGAAAAGTTAGTTGACATTGCTGATAACATTATTGTAGGTGGTGGAATGTCATACACATTCTATAAAGCAATGGGCGGAAATATAGGAAACTCATTGTGCGAAGATGATAGAATTGAAAATGCAATTAAGCTTTTAGAAAAAGCAAAACAGAAAAATGTAAAATTTCTTTTGCCTCCTGATTCAATGACTTCAGATTTTTTTGGAAACGATGGGAACAAAAAAACTGCTGACAGTAAAAATATCGAAACCGGTTTTATGGGACTCGACATCGGACCAAAAGCCATTGAAGAATTCACACAAACAATTATGAATTCAAAAACCATTTTATGGAACGGACCAATGGGAGTTTTTGAAATGAGCAATTTCAGAAATGGAACTGTGAAAATTGCAGAAGCAGTTGCCAATTCAACTCAGCAAGGTGCGTATTCATTAGTTGGCGGTGGGGATAGTGTTGCCGCAGTGAATCAATTCGGTTTCGCTGATAAAGTCAGTTATGTATCAACCGGCGGCGGCGCGTTGTTAGAATATTTTGAAGGAAAAGAATTGCCGGGGGTAAAAGCAATTAGGGATTAAATTTTTTAATATAAAACATATATTGCGCCGTGGAAAACTCGAAATATTTAGCCTCTGATATAAAAAATTTTATTGCAGACTTGCGAGCTGAAGTTGTTGCAGCTGAATTAATTGAAAAAGGAAATTATAAAGGCATTAAAATTTTGCAATTGGTTAAAATAAAATTTAACAAGTAAAATATCTGATTTCCTAATTCTCAATTTCAAATAAAACTCCACCCATATTTCCGGGTGGTTTTTTATTTAGGTGGCGATATGATTTATCCGTTGCTTCGCGCCCGCGCGGTGTTCTTTTTAAATATCCTTCCTGAATAAGAAATGGTTCGTACACTTCTTCTATTGTTCCTGCTTCTTCGCCGCAGGCAGTTGCAATGGTTGTAATGCCTACAGGTCCGCCTTTAAATTTATCAATGATGCAGGAGAGAATGCGGTTATCCATTTCGTCCAAACCATGTTCATCCACATTCAAGGCTTTCAAACCATATTTCGCAATTTCCAAATCAATTTTTCCATTGCCTTTCACTTGTGCAAAATCACGCACGCGCCGCAACAGTGCATTAGCAATACGCGGAGTACCACGACTGCGTCCTGCAATTTCCATCACCGCATCTTTCGCAATCGGTGTATTTAAAATTTCCGATGAGCGCTCAATAATTTTATTCAAAACTTCAGCAGTATAATATTCCAATCGCGATGTGATACCAAAACGCGAACGCAATGGTGATGACAATAAACCTGAACGGGTTGTTGCTCCCACTAATGTGAACGGATTTAAATTGAGTTGAATGCTTCGTGCATTGGGTCCGCTATCGAGCATAATGTCAATCTTGTAATCTTCCATTGCGGAATACAGATATTCTTCCACAACAGTCGAGAGACGATGAATTTCATCAATGAACAAAACATCGCGCTCACCGAGATTGGTGAGCAGTCCAGCAAGGTCAGCAGGTTTTTCGAGAACGGGACCGGAAGTGATTTTAATATTCACTCCCAACTCGTGGGCAATGATGTGGCTCAAAGTTGTTTTACCCAAACCCGGAGGTCCGTGTAACAACACATGGTCGAGCGCTTCGCCGCGTTGCTTTGCTGCTTTAATAAAAACTTTCAGGTTGTCAACTATTTGCGGTTGCCCCATAAATTCTTTGAACTCAGCAGGGCGAAGAACTTTTTCAATTTCTTTTTCCGCTGCAGTAAGCAACTCTTTTTCGGGTTCAGTATTTGGATTGCGCGACATGGTGTTGAGGTTTCAAAAGTAAATGAAAATCGTATTGAAGAAATTTTGATTACTCACAAGTCATACTTGATTGAATTAAACTATTCTTCACTTTTCACTTTTAGTTTTTCATTTTTAAATACCCACAATCGTTACTCGGAAAGATTTTTGTAAGACGATGGCAGTTCAATTAAATTTACATCCGTGAAATCAAAGATTCAAGAAGTCATAGATTTCAAAAAATAAATCATGAGTAAAAAAATATTCTCTTTACTAATTTCTCTCCTTTTCATTACTCAGATTTCATTTGCATCAATGATTTTAATTCCGATGGATTTAAAACAAGCGCAGCATTTGAAGGCTTACGGAATTGCCTACTGGGTTTTGAAACATGATATAACCGTTGACTGGATGTTGAATTACCGAGGAGGAAGTTTTGCATTTCCATACACTAAAATATTTGAAGATGAATGTGTGGTTAGAGGTGTTAATTATGAAGTGGTGCCTGAAGCAAAGTATCAAAGCATCATGGCTGAAATTGCAAACCCTGAAGTGAATGAAGACATTGTTAAGTTGGAGAAAGCCCCGAAGATTGCGGTATACTCACCAAAAAATAAATTACCTTGGGATGATGCTGTAACAATGGTTTTAACTTATGCCGAAATTCCGTACGACCTGGTTTATGATGATGATGTGATGGAAGGAAAATTACCATTGTATGATTGGTTGCACTTGCATCACGAAGATTTCACGGGGCAATATGGAAAATTTTATGCGCAGTTCGGAACACAACAGTGGTACAAGGACGATGAAAAAACGCAGGAAGAATCAGCCAAGAAGTGGGGCTTTCAAAAAGTATCGCAGTTGAAATTGGCAGTTGCAAAAAATATCAGAAATTATGTCGCAGGTGGTGGATTTTTATTTGCTATGTGTTCGGCAACTGATTCGTACGACATAGCGCTCGCTGCTGATGGCGTTGATATTTGCGGAAGTGTTTTCGACGGTGATCCGATGGATGCTGATGCACAGAAAAAATTAAATTTCAATAATTGTTTTGCATTCGAAAATTTCAATATCGTAACCAATCCGATGGAATACGAATTCAGTAACATCGATGCAACAACTGGTCGCCCACAAATGAATGATGATTATTTTAACCTGTTTGATTTCTCTGCGAAGTATGATCCTGTTCCAACTATGTTGTGTCAAGACCACACAAAAACCATAAAAGGTTTCATGGGGCAAACAACTGATTTCAGAGAGAAATATATAAAGTCAGATGTATTGATTATGGGGGAATATAAAGCGTATGGAATGTCGCGATACATACATGGAAATTTCGGAAAAGGTATGTGGACTTTTTATGGCGGTCATGACCCTGAAGATTATCAGCACATGGTTTATGATCCGCCAACTGATTTAGCATTGCACCCGAATTCTCCGGGTTATCGTTTGATTTTAAATAATGTTTTATTCCCTGCGGCGAAAAAGAAACACCAGAAAACCTGATGAAATATTTTTTAATTGTTGCGATAATTTTTATTTCCACCAACTCATTTGCTCAAAATTGTTTAGATGCTGTTGCGCAAAATCAATTGAATTCCATTCTGAGTTTGAATGGTGATTATGAAACTGATTTGAAGAAGACAGTTGAAATAACAGCCGGAAAAACTTCAATGATAAATATTGAAACAGAAGGAGATTATCAATATGTATTAGTATTGGTTTGTAAAAGTGGAATTAAAGGGTGTTGCTTGGAATTGCAGGATGAAAGTGGAACACAACTCAATTATGTTTTGAATTATGCCGGAGCCGAAAATTATTATGCAACCATAGAATTTACTTCCGATTTAAAAAGTGTGTATCGGGTTTTGTGCACAGCAACATCTTCGTGTTGCGCTCAAATAGTTTTACTGAGCAAGTTGAATGAAGAAGAAGATGAAAAAACAAAACGGAAATATTAATAACTAACCACAGAGAAATATTGTGTTTTTCACAGAGTAACTCGAAGTTTGTTTTCTCTGTGATACTCTGTATTAACACTGAGAAACTCTGCGGTGAAAATCAATTCCAGAACATCCAACTCACACCGAATTTAAAACCTCTGTCAGCAGCCGGATAAGTTGGTGCAGTAAAATAGCCAGGAGAAAATAAATGTTGGTCAATGTTCTCTAATCGTAAAAATATTCTTGCTGATTTTACTTTCAGGTTTATAAATAAATCAGCAACAGGATAATACTTCATCAACTCATTATTCTGCTTATAAAAAGTTAGCATGGCAGGATTGAAAGCCGATGCATAATAATCGCTCACATAATTTACTTCAACACCGGTACAAAGTCGAAGTGCGTTTTTAAAAAGGTTTCCTTGGAAGTACAATGAATGCCGGCCCACATAAGTTGGATAACGAAATACTGTTTCATTTAAAAGATTTATTCCAATCTCATTATCCAAATGAATTTTTCCGAACTTAAAATTCTTTGAAGCATAAATGCACCAGCCATTTAATGTTCCATTGAATTGCGCCGGCTGTGCTGTTACAGAATAGTAAATAGGATTTTGATTGATAACATATTTTATTCCTGCGTTTGCTTGATGCTTGAAATTGCTAAAAGCAAATTCAACAAATGATTCAATTGTTGGTGTAAAGGAATGGTTCCAGAAAAAATGATTGGAGTAATAATGATTTTCCATCCACGATGCAGGTGTTCTGTTAGACTGTACAATGATATGAAAATATTGTTCTCTCAACAGGCGGTAACTGAGATACGAATTGAAGTGATATTCAAAATCGCCGGTTGAAAGTGTGCCGGCATTTGCATCTAAATAAAAATATAAAGGAATATTTAATTTATGGAATTTGAACGATGACGAATAAATTTCTATTCCCGTTTTTAACTCATTTACAATTGCTGAAGAATGATAAGTAAACCGATGCAAATCGTGCGAAGCATAAATTCGAAAAGGGAATTTTCTATTTATTAAACTATTATCAGATGAATCTCTGCTCTTTATATCTTCCCACTTCAAAGAAATTTCATTGTGTAAATTGGAATAGGAAGAAGTATCGAATGTGCTGTCAATACTTATAAAATGTGTGTTGTAATAAAACGGAAAATCAGTTGAATCATCAGAATAACTGTACCCATATTTTAAATAATCAATGTGATGTTGCAGTCGAACAGACGAATTAAATTGTTGCTGAAAAGTGGTGTCGTTAATTTTTGTTACATACTTATTTCCCCAACAGTAAGAGTGATACGCACCATAATGATTTCCGCGAATAGTGGCAGATGCATTATTCAAATTCACATTTGCCAACGATTTATCAATGAGAATAGGATTAGTAAAAACACTGTCTTCATTTACACCGCCATTCAATTCCCATTTCAAGCGATTGAGAATAACATAAGGTGAAACCTGGTATCGTTGATTTTTTGTACGGACATCGGCAAACACATCAATGTCAAAAACATTCGAATGTTGTCGTGCATACAAACCCGGAACACCTTGCCGAAAAAACTCTACTCCAATGTTTGTGTTTCGTCCGAAGTTTTGAGTGTGAGTTCCGATAAGTTGTTGTTCGTTTTTACTTCCGGTGGTGAAAAATAAATGTGTGAATGGTTTTACAGTATTGTAAAACCGAAGTTTATCAGGAGTCTTTAAGTAAGGTTCAACATTTTCTGTCATTCCCCATTTCAATCCGGTTTCGTATTGCGAATGATAAATAGTTCTGAAACCCGGAGTTGCATTAATGCCAAGGTTCATCCATCCAAATTGTTGTTGCATCATATCATAATCGTGAAGCAATGTGATACTCGTATCAATCACTCTTAAATAATTCCGATCGTGCGGATGAAAAATTTTTGTCCAGTTTGGATTGTAACGATGATAGGAAGAATCATCACCTATGGCAAATGATTTATCACCGATGATATTCAGAAATAGAAAAATGAAAAATAGTTTTCTGAGCATTTCTGTTTTTTACAATACTCCAACTAATTCTTTGATGATTAATGACATTCTCGGTTCCGCTTCTTTTGCAGCAGCCACCACTTCCTGATGTGAAATTTTTTGTGGAGTTCCAGGATTTCCTTCATCAGTAATTACACTGATTCCAAAAATTTTCATTCCGCCATGATTGCCAACTATTACTTCTGGTACAGTACTCATTCCCACAGCATCTCCGCCAATTAACCGCATGTATTTATATTCTGCCGGAGTTTCAAAAGTTGGTCCGGGCACACCTACATAAACTCCTTCGTGACAAACAATATTATTTTTTGCAGCAATTGATTTTGCTTTTTCAATCAACACTTTATCATAAACTGCATGCTGGTCAGGAAATCGAGGGCCTAGTGATTCATGATTTTTTCCAAGCAACGGATTCATAGGTTGCAGATTAATGTGGTCGTTAATCAGCATTAATTCACCAACTTTAATAACAGGATTCAATCCGCCTGCTGCATTAGTAACTATCAAAGTTTGTGCGCCACATGCTTTCATCACGCGGGTTGGAAACGCAACTTCCTGCATCGTGTATCCTTCATAAAAATGAAAACGACCTTGCATTACCGCAACTTTTTTTCCGTTCAATTCACCAAGAATTAATTTCCCCGGATGACCAATAACGGTTGAAACCGGAAAGTTCGGAATGTCTTTATAATCTATTGCTGCCTGAACTTTTACCTGATTCACTAGCTCAGCCAATCCACTGCCGAGTATGATACACACTTCAGGAGTGAAATTACTTTTTACCAAAATGAACTTCGATGCTTCTTCTATTTTCTCTAATAAATTTTCCATGCTAATTCTGTTGATGAAGTTTGGTGCGAACAAAATCAAAAATAATTTTATCGAAACTAATTTTTTCCTCGGGTTGAAATTTCATTTTAATTGGTAAAGTAAATAATCTGTTATGCAACAGAGATGTATCATTTTGAAATTTCATTAATCGCATTGCATCTTTTTCAGTTGTAATAATAACTGCATCTTGATCATTGAGTTTTTCATAAGAGGAAACTATATTTTTCAAATCATTTGAAGTGAAATCGTGATGGTCGTTAAATAGTAGCGATTGAAATTTTATCCCTTGTGAGTTCAAATAATCAATAATGTATTTTGGTTTTGCAATCCCGCAAATGAGCAATGCATTTTTTAAATCACTTAATTGTTTTAGTTTTTTTTCTTTAGTAAAAAATTGAATAGGGCTTCCATAATCCAATCCAACAAAAAAGACTTTCGAAGAATCAATTGCTGAAATATTTTTCAAATAGTTTTTGCGAATAGTTTCATCAGGATAAGAATTACATTTCGTAAAAATGATGACATCAGCGCGACGATAAGCGTTTTTATTTTCCCGTAAATTTCCGGCGGGCAAAAGAGCATCATTAAAAAAGGGGGTGTTAAAATCACTCAATAAAATATTCAATCCGGGTTTCACCCAACGATGCTGAAATGCATCATCCAACAAAATTAAATCCAGTTCATCTTCAGCTAACATCAATGCAATTCCGGTTGCGCGGTCTTCACAAACACTGACCATTGCATCCGGAAAATTTATTTTCAGCTGTAACGGTTCATCACCACATTCGCTTGCGGTTGAATTCAACTCCACCATTTTAAATCCGTTCGTTTTCCGTTTATATCCACGACTTAATACACCGGTTTTGAAAATATCTGTTGTCAGTTCAAGTAAGTATTCCACCATTGGAGTTTTTCCTTGTCCGCCAATTGCTAAATTTCCTACACCAATTACGGGAAGGTCAAATTCAATACTCCGGTTTATTTTTTTATCGAAAAGAATATTTCGAAAATGAATTCCGACAGCATATAAAATAGAAAAAGGAAGTAGTAAAACCTTGCGCATAAAGTAAAAGGCGAAAGTAATTCAAAGCATGATTTGATTTCATAACTGAACGACTACTAATTTCGCGCAAAAATATTCTCAATGAAACTCAACGAGATCATAAAAGTGCTCGAGCAATTTGCTCCGTTACAATTGCAGGAGAGTTATGATAATGCAGGATTGATAACCGGAAATCCGGAAATGGAAATCAAAGCGGCATTACTGACTTTGGATAGCACCGAAGAGGTGATAGATGAAGCCATTGCCAACAATTGCAATCTGATAATCGCCCATCATCCGATTGTGTTCAGTGGATTGAAAAAAATAAATGGAAAAAATTATGTGGAGCGTGTAATTATTAAAGCAATAAAAAATGACATTGCCATTTATGCAGCGCACACCAACTTTGATAATGTTCGTGCAGGAGTGAATAAAATAATTGCCGATAAACTCGGCTTGATAAACACTAAAATTCTTTCGCCTAAAAAAAATCTACTGAAGAAACTCTTCACTTTTGTTCCCGGCGAACATGCTGAAGCAGTTCGTAATGCTCTGTTCTCTGCAGGAGCCGGACACATTGGAAATTATTCGGAATGTAGTTTTAATGCTGAAGGCTTCGGAACTTTTAATGCCGGTGAAGGAACAAATCCATTTGTTGGCAATCATGGAATCCGTCATCGCGAAGAAGAAATAAAAGTGGAAGTTATTCTTCCGTTGTGGAAGGAAAAACAAGTTGTAAAGGCGCTTTTCGATTCGCATCCATATGAAGAAGTGGCTTATGATATTGTTCCTTTAGATAATATTTATCAGGATGTTGGCGCAGGTTTGATTGGCGAATTGGCGGTTGCAATGGATGAAATTAATTTTCTTAAGCACATTCAAAAGACCATGCAAACCACAATGATTCGCCACACAAATTTCCTGAATAAAAAAATTACAAGAGTTGCAGTTTGTGGTGGTGCCGGAAGTTTTTTACTGAACGATGCAATTAATAGTGGCGCTCAGGCTTTTATTACTGCCGATTATAAATACCACCAGTTTTTTGATGCGGATGGCAAGGTCTTAATTTGCGATATAGGTCACTATGAATCAGAGCAATTTACCCCTTTAATTTTTGCGCAATTATTAAACGAATATTTACCTACATTTGCCACTCTTTTTTCAAAAACCAACTCAAATCCAATTAAATATTTTCATTGATGTCGAAAGCAAAAGAAATGATTAAAGGTTCTGACATTTCGGTAGAAGAACGACTCCGTTACCTTTACAAATTGCAGAAAATTGATTCAAAAATTGATGAAATCCACATTCTGAAAGGTGAACTTCCAATGGAAGTGCGCGACCTTGAAGATGAAGTAACCGGATTGAAAACCCGTGTTGCCAAGTACGATGATGAAATCAAGGAACTTGAAACAACCATTGCCAACAAAAAAGTGGCTCAAAAGGAATCTGAAGCGCTGATAAAAAAATATCAGAAGCAACAGAACAATGTGAAAAACAATCGTGAGTTTGAAGCGTTGAGCAAGGAAATGGAAATGCAGAAACTCGAAATTCAGTTGGATGACAAGCGAATTCGCGAAGCCAATGCACAAATTGATTTCAAAAAAACTTCCATTGCCGAATGCGAAAAAACCATTAAGGCAAGAGAAAAGGAATTGAAACAAAAGAAGGCCGACCTTGATAACATTGTTGAAGAAACTGAAGCTGAAGAAAAAGCTTTGTTAAAAAAATCAAAAGACGCTGAATCAAAAATTGAAGACCGTCTTTTACATGCATATCATAAAATCCGGACTAATTATAAAAACGGAATGGGACTCGTAACTGTTCAGCGTGGCTCTTGTGGCGGTTGCTTTAATGCAATCCCTCCTCAGCAGCAGATGGAAATTCGCCAACACAAAAAAATTATTTTGTGTGAGCACTGCGGACGAATTTTGGTCGACGAGGTTCTTGGAAACTAATAGACAATTAAGTCTTTTAATAATAAACGAATCAGCCCTTTTGCAGGGCTGATTTTTTATAAGGTAAATGAAACACATTTTTAAACTGATTGCATTAAAACAATTCTTCATCGCATTGATGATGTTATTGATTTCATTCTCGGTTTTTGCTGAAACAAAGTATTCATTTGATAAAACTTGCCAGCTTGCTTATTACAGCATGATGAGCTTGAAGTTTGATGAAGCCAATAAATATTTGGCTGAAGAAAAAGCAAAGTACCCTGATAATTTGATACCTTATTTTATTGAAAACTATGCTGATTTTTTTTCGCTTGCTATAAATGAAGATGCAAATGAATTATTAAAAACAAAGAGTAATAAAGACAAGCGACTCGCAAAATTATCTACCGGCGAAAAGGAATCTCCGTGGTATTTATACACGCAGGCGGAGGTGAATATGCAGTGGGCATTCGTGCACTTAAAATTTGAAGACTATTACACCGCATTCTTCGAAATTAAAAAGGCATACAAACAATTACAGGACAATCAAGAAAAATTTCCAGGTTTTGTTGCCAATAAAAAAAGCCTGGGATTAATTCATTCGCTCATTGGAACTGTACCTGACAGCTATAAATGGGCAGCCTCTTTCTTAGGATTTTCAGGAACCATTTCACAAGGAATAGGAGAGTTGAATGAAGTTCTTGAACACGGAAAAAAAATTCCTTTTCTTTTCACCAGAGAAACAAATTACATCATGGCGAATTTGCAGATGTTGATTTTAAACAGTCCGCAATCATCATGGCAAATTGTAACGGCACCAGAATATCCTGATTATAAAACAGACCTGCTCGCCAATTTCGTTCGTGGCCATATGGCAGTTAAAAATGGTTTCAACGATGTTGCAATTGAAACTTTTAAGGTTGCTCCGAAATCTGATGTCTTCATGAAATTTTATTACATCGATTATTTATTAGGCCTATGCAAGATGGATCGGTTGGATGCAGATGCAAATGTCCCGATGGAAAAATTCATCAAAGAATTTCAAGGTAGAAATTATTTGAAAGATGCATACCAGAAACTCGGTTGGTATTATTTATTGAAGGATGATGAGGCAAATTACAAGTACAATTTAAGTTTATGTAAACTTAAGGGAGGCGAATTAACCGACTCAGATAAGCAAGCAAAGGCAGAAGCAGAATCAGGCATTGCACCCAATCCATTTTTATTAAAAGTTCGATTGCAACAAGATGGAGGATATTATGATAAAGCACTTGCTTTACTTGCTGGAAAATCAACTGATGATTTCCTCGCCATAAAAGATAAAATAGAATTCACATACCGTGCAGCGCGGATTTATCATGAGAAGGGAGAGATGAATAAAGCCATTCAGTTTTATCAATCCACTATTACACGAGGGGAAAAATATCAGTATTACTTCGCTGCTAATGCAGCACTTCAGTTAGGATTAATTTATGAAGACAAAGGATTAATGGATAAAGCCGCTGAATATTTTCATAAATGCTTGGCTATGAAAAATACTGATTATAAAAATTCGCTCGACCAAAAGGCAAAAGCCGGATTGAATCGTTTGGAGAAAATATAGGACTATTTTGACGAAATTAATTCAGTATCGAAAACTATAATTGCAAAGATAGTTTAACATTTGCAAAATTTGAAATAGGGATTCGGATTGTTTGGTCTCGTATGAATTAATTTTCTGGAGGTTGATTAATAATTTATTTACCAGGGTAATTTATTGCATTTGATTTAATCCGATGTAATATCAAAGGATTTAAAACTATCACAAGATAAAACAGAAAATATACAAACATCTTAATAGAAGTTACTAGCTATTAATACTTTATAATATCGAATTTACGGAAAATTTTATTTTGAAAAATGTTAATAAAAAAGGGACTGTTTGATCAAAACAAACAGTCCCGGAAAAAATTATTGGAAAATTTATTCTACAATCATTTTGTTGGTGATTTTTTCACCATTGATTTCAACAGAATAAAAATAAATTCCTTTAGTAAATTTCTTACATGGAATGGTAATAGTATTTAAACCGCTGTTGTATTGCTTAGCAGGTATGGAGTAAATAACCTGACCAAGAATATTAGTAACTTCTACTTTAGCAATAGTTGCCACGGGAAGAGTTAAATAGAACGATGTGTTATCTGAAGCAGGATTTGGTAAATTTTGAGAAACTTTAATATTCTCATTTATTACAGAAGAATTTACTCCATCACTTCCATAATCAGAAGCTGCGAAATTTACTCCTTTTAAAAAGTAATGCAATACGCTATGCTCTCCGTTTCCAGAACCATCAGCCGAAGCTGTGGTTGTTACAGGAACATTAAATCCTGTGCCACCATCTGAAAATGTTTTGTCGCCAACATAAAGCCAGAAGTTGTCACCTTCATATTCAGTTCCTGTAGTAAAATTTTTAACATATGTAGGAAGGTGAGAAACAAGGTCCAAACTCCGACCAACAATATCAGGGTAATAATTATTAATATCTACAGTGAAATCTGTTTCCTGCCACATATAAAACATTTTTTCTCTTGACTGATCCATTGACATTTGAATTCTTGCATCTATACCATAACCTGTAGTTGAAGAAGTCCAATTTGACATGGATGCAGCAACAGGTTCAACTTGAATCGAATCAATCAAAAATGCATTCCAACCATTTCCGGATGAGGAATCCATATAAACATCGAACATATTACTACGAACAGTTCCATTGTTTAATGAATCGCTCCAAATAAATCCTAATGAATCAGGATTACTTGAATACGAACTGATAATCTGACAAACAATATGCAAATTATTTAAGTAATCAACGGCAATATCAATCCCATTCTTTGAAGTAAAATAAGGGCGGGATGTACTACCATCAACAACAGGAGTTAAGAAAGGCTGAATTGCTGTTACACCTGAAAAATCAAATCCTGGTTGCTTCACCCAATTACTGCCACCATCGGTAGATTTCCAAATGATAGGCATTGGGGCTAAAAAGTCATCTACAGAGTCGCGACCAATCTGAACAATGTATCCAATGCTACCATCAGAATTAAATGCAATGCTACCAAATGTTGACCACCACTGGGAATTATCACTAGGATCATGTGCATAGGCAGTGGTAATGTGTTGGCGGTTCCAATCAAAATTATTATTTAAAGAATTAAATGACCCGGTGTTTAATACCATGCCGTTAAAAGGAATAATAGTAGCGGTTGAATTAAAATTGTAATCTGCACCCATCACAAAAGCTTTTGCTTGTGGTGTAACAGTAAATGAATAGCGGGGCATATGCTGAAAATATACTCCTGCTTGTCCGTTAATTTCAAATTGCAAATCATTATTGGTACCATTAAATTGCGAACTTCCAAAGTAACTTCCTATCCAACCACCTGAAGCGGTAGATCCGCTTGTAATTGGACCCGAGATTACTGAAAAAGCATTATTTACATTGGTATTACCGGCAGGGTTATATATACCACCTGAAGGGTAACGGCTATAATGAGTTGTATCGTTTTGAATAACTAAAGAAGTATCCCATGTTGTTCCGCCATCTATTGAAAAGGATGTTTGAATCAAGCCACTTATGCCAGGATATGAAAAGCATTGACGATGAGTGAATGAAATAAGATTGAGATCATAATCTCCTGTTAAACTTTGTGATTCAGAAACGATTACTGAATTAAGATTCCATGAACTGGCGAATTTTATTTTTGTAACACCAGAACGAGATTGATTTTCGTGAGGAATAGATTGATTGTTCGGAATAGACAAATTAATCCCGGATTGATTGCCATCGGTCGAATTATTTAAATTCAATTTTGGCGCTTGTTTCGGGGAAGAAAGATGCGCATTGAAATTGTTTTGTGCAAAACTGTTGAATGCCAACAGCGTTACAAAAACTAATAGGAGAATTTTTTTCATTTGGTTTTGGATTTTGTTTTTCATTTAGGAGCGTTAAATGTAGTATATTTTGTTATTTACAAAAAAATTTACTGTCAGCCATTTATCATATTGTTAAACCCTGATTTAAATAAATTTTATTCAGTTAAAATTCACTGAAACCAGTAGATTACTTTTGCATTTAACAATGAGTAAGCACGGAAAAATATTAGTGGCCATGAGTGGCGGAATTGACAGTACGGTTGCTGCAATTATGTTGCACAACGAAGGGTATGAGGTTATTGGAATGACAATGAAAACCTGGGATTATGCATCAAGCGGTGGTAGTAAAAAAGAAACCGGTTGTTGCAATCTTGATAGTATAAATGATGCAAGAGCAGTGGCTGTTGACATGGGATTTCCGCATTACATTATTGACATTCGTGAAGAGTTTGGTGATGCAGTTATTGAAAATTTTGTTGATGAATACCTGGCTGGAAGAACACCAAATCCATGTGTGCTATGTAATACTCACATTAAGTGGAATGCATTGTTAAAGCGTGCAAAAATGCTTGGCTGTGAATTTATAGCCACGGGACATTATGCGCAATTGAGAAGTGAAAACGATAGATGGATTGTATCAAAAGGCAGAGATGATTGGAAGGATCAATCTTATGTGTTGTGGGGCTTAACTCAACCGGTTTTGAATATTACCCGTTTCCCTTTAGGCGGATTTAAAAAAACTGAAATCAGAAAAATGTGTGAGGAGTGGGGTTATAAAGAACTGGCAAAGAAAAGTGAGAGTTATGAAATCTGTTTTATACCTGATAATGATTATCGTGGGTTTTTAAAACGCAGAGTGGAAGGGCTCGAAGAAAAAGTTAAAGGAGGAAATTTTGTTTTAGCGGATGGAACAGTTGTTGGCAAACATGAAGGGTATCCGTTTTATACAATAGGACAACGGAAAGGACTCAATATTGCTCTTGGAAAACCAATGTTCGTGACTGATATAAATCCTGAAACAAATACTGTTTATCTTGGTGAAGAGGAAGAACTTAACCGGACAGGAATGTTAGTGGGTGGAATTAATTTGGTGAAATACGATTCGATTATAGATGGTATGGAAGTGACCGCAAAAATTCGTTACAAAGACAGTGGGGCTTATGCTATATTATTGAACGAAGAAAAAAATATCCGGACTGAATTTTTAAGCGAAGTAAAAGGAATTGCACCAGGTCAGTCTGCTGTATTTTATGATGGGAACGATTTAGTAGGCGGAGGTATTATTCAAAAAAGTTTTAACCTCTGATTTAGAAAATTGAAAGTGTATTTTGATTTTAAATCGTTAATTGATTTTAGTGAATCAATCATTCAATAAACCTGGTCTTCTTTTTTTTGTTCGTTCCATTGCTTCATTGTGTCGCCACTCTTCTATGTTTTTAAAATGACCAGAAAGTAAAATATCCGGAACTTTCCATTCATTATAAATTTCAGGTCGCGTATAAACCGGTGGGGCAAGCATGTTATCCTGAAAAGAATCAAAGAGAGCAGAAGTTTCATCACTCAATACTCCAGGAACTAATCGCACAATGGAATCAATCAAAACTGCAGCCGGCAATTCACCCCCGCTTAGCACATAATCTCCAATAGAAATTTCTCGGGTAATAAAATATTGTCGAACTCTTTCATCCACGCCTTTATAATGCCCGCATAGAATTGCAATGTTACTTTTCATTGAAAGTTGATTGGCAATTTGTTGATTCAATCGTTCGCCATCAGGAGTCATATAAATTACTTCTTCATAAATTCTTTTTGACTTCAAGTGTTTAAGGCAATTGTCAATTGGTTCAATCATCATCACCATTCCTGCACCACCACCAAATTGATAATCATCAGTAGATTTATGTTTGTCAGTTGTGAAATCGCGGATATTGTGAATTTCCAACTCAACTAATTGTTTTTGTTGTGCTCTTTTTAAAATCGAATGATCAAATGGGCCTTTCAACAAATCAGGCAGAACGGTAAGAATATCTATGTGAAGCATCGGTGTAAAATTAAATTCTTAAGGAAACAAAGCATTAATTATAAAATCCCCATTCGCATTAATCGCTCATTCAGCACATAAATTTTTTTCTGATTGATTTCTGCAACAAGTGTGTAATTGGTTTTTAGGAAATCATTTAAGATTGGGAAATTCTCATGAGACAATCCCACCTGATTTTTGAAACCGATGAAAAGCGGTTGCGAGGCATCTAAAAATATTACAGGTTGGTTTTTCCTGATTTCTGAAATGTATTTTTCAAGATAAGAGTTATCATTCTTCAATGCATAAGTTGCTTCATAAAAAGAATTTGCTCCGGCGGTTCCTTGTGTTAAACCTGTCTCGACATAAAATTTGTGATTCCATCCCCAGATTACTAATTTTTCATTGGGCATTGAGTATTTCGAAATCTCTTTTGCAACAGCGCTTATATCATAATTGCCTCCCTTCTGAATAAAATTAATTCCACAGTTTCCTATATATAAGGACATAAATAATGGACATGAAATAATTAATAAAAGAATTGAAAGCATAATTTTTCTTCTTAAAAATCTTTCCAAAATAAATGGTAAAGCATGACCAATAAATATTCCAGCAAAAATGATAAATGGAATAATTAATAAATTTTCGTAATGATAATAATAGCTTCCAGGAAAGCTCACGCACAAATAACTAATAGCAAAAATTAAAAAGAAATAAGCTATTCTGATTTTTTCGGTTTTGGCCATCTTTTCTCTGTTCTTGTAAATAAGTACTGTACAAAAAAGAAATAAAATTCCAACAGTACCAATGAACAACAATACCTCAGGAGTTTCTTTGGCAATGATTATGGGAATAAAAAATTTAGAAATGCCACTTATGTGATATGATAAACCGGTTTGTGTGTAAAAAAGATTTTGAACAATGTAATCGTTCCAGAAAATTAAGAGGGTTCCATTTTGTAAAAAATAAATGAGCAGAATAATAGAAGGCAAAATTCCACTCGATATAAATAATAATGTTGAAACGAATTTTTGTTTTGGTGATTTATTAGTTGAAATAATCAATTCAATAATCGCACAAATAGCAATTGCCAAAGCTATAGGTACTGCCTGCAATTTTGCATAAGGGAAAAATCCAAGAATTATCCCAAGCAAAAAAAGTTTAGGGTTAGAATTTTTTACTTGCCACAAAATAAAAAGATAAAAGGATAGTGAAGTAAGAAGCATTGGCACTAATTCGCTTTCATAAGCAATAAAATCTTTTGAGTTTGAAAACGAAAAGAACAATATGATTGGCAGTGTTAAAAGTGCAGCAGATTCTTTATTAAAAATTTTTTTAAAAATCAGGTAAACAAAAACCACTGATGGAATTATGCAAAAGAGCAAACCAAAAAATCTGATTGACGAATAATTTAATCCATCACCCAAATAATACATAATTGATAAAGGAATATAAATCAAAGGTCCACTGGTGAAACCGCTAACTTCTTTCCAAATCTCAGCTCCATTCAGCCAGGTTCCTGCATTTGCAATCCATTGACTCTCGTCAACATTTTGTTCATTCAATATTAAACTTGGTGTTCGTAAAATAATTACCCCAATAACAGATACAATAATGAAAAGAGCTCGCGAGGTGAGAAAATATTTTATTCCTGATTTTAAATTCGATGTTTTTGAAAAATTTATATAAACAATAACCAATAATGTTAATGTAAAGAGAATGCTGAACAGATTCCAGCAAATTACAAATGCTTGAGGATTTAGTTTTATTATTTCACTGATGGTTGAAGCAATGCATCCAGGATAATTGATGAAAGGAATTTTTTCCAAAATGATTGTGATGTTCAGTTCCCGGTAAATTTAAAATTCTTATAATTATTTATTTGTCGAATAAAATAATTTCTACTCTTCTGTTCACCGAACGACCATGTTCATCTGAATTATCGGCGATTGGATCTTCAAAATTGTACCCGGCAATTTTTAATCGTTGCCATGCTACTCCTTTTTTTATTAAGTAATCCATTACCGTATTGGCTCGGCTTTCTGATAATTTCTGATTGTATTTTTTCGACCCAACATTGTCAGTATATCCGGTTAACTCACACCTCATTTCTAAATTTTTTTTCAAATATGTGGCTAATGCATCCAGATTTTCTTTTGCAGTATCAGGAATTATAGCCGATGCACTTGCAAAATTAATATTGGTTACCGCAAACCGATCCTGCTCTGCTTCATCCAATGAATCTTGCAGTGATTGCTGATCAGGAACAAATTTTCCGGCAAGTATTGATTTGAAATCTAACTTATCACTCAAATCAATATAATCTTTAAATTTGGGTTGCCCCGGATCTTTTAAACTGATGAATGAACCTGCTTCGAGCATTACCCCACTATCGTAAGCTAAATCACCAACATCGCCAATGGCAATTTTCATGTGATACTTTTTGTAAGGCACCACATAACACGATGCAGTCATTACACCAGTTAGTCCATCGTATTGAATGTTATTAACGATTTCCTGATTGAGTTTTTTCTTTTTTGATTTGCTTATTTTGAAATCCGACACCACATTTTTCTTTACCGGTTTTCGTTTCTTAGTTATCGGTATAGATTTTTTCAAAGCGGGTTTTTTGAAATAATCATTGTCAATGTAATATTGATTGCTGAGTTTGTCATTTAGAGTATTAATGCTCACCGGCATATTTACCCCTGGAATGGTGGCAATGTTTACTCGTTTAACTTTTTCTCCATTCACTATAAATGCAAAAACATCATTGTACTTTGAACCAACATATTCAGGATATTCTTCAGAACCGAAAACATAGTTGAACATAATTTTATTGTTCAACGGAATAAAATCAAATTCAATTACAATTGCATCACCCGATGTTCCATGACTTATTCGGTTCAGGTCTTTGTCTCCCTTTGGTTTTCTTTTTGCTTTCGGGTCGCTGAAGTAACCGGTTTTATATGGAAGATTATTTGCACTAAAAGCATCGAATACACCTCCAGAAGAAAGAATAATTCCATTGTCAATTCCCAAGGTGGTTTCGGCATCATTGAAAAATCCATAGCCAAGATGAGGACCGTTCACAGTTACATTGCCTGTAACGATTCCCTGAGTGCCGGTCAGTTTTTTAACAAGTTGTTCGGCAGTCATTAAAGTATCAACCTGAATTTGCGCTGATGCATTAATTGAAATAAAAACACTCAATAAACAAATGCAACTGATTTTAAGTGAAGAACTACTTAGGTTCATGAACACAAAAATAGAATTACTGAATCAATAAATTCAAATGATTAATACCATATTCATCTTAATAAATCAATAAACTGAATCAGGAATTTATTAATGATGCTTTAGTAAAACCAAGGCACCTCCTGCCAGAAACAGAAATATCAAAACAATCCAGATAACGGCTTCACTGTTTTTTGGTTGTGGAGTAGTTGGTTTCACAACTTTTTTTTATGAAGCGAAGAAACCAAACGCGCAATTTTTAATGAATGATATAAATCAGTATGAATCAGATATGGTAATTAAAAAAACAAGGAAAATAAAAATTAGAAAAACAATTAGGATTCAATGTTTGGCAAGTATCAATAATTGTTCATGCACTTTCATAACCTGTGGTATAAGGGCTTGTTTTTCATCATTCTCAATAACAAAATCGGCACGCGCAATTTTTTCTTCTTCGCTTAATTGATTTTTTATTCGTGCAATAATTTGTTCACGCGAAATAGTATCGCGTTTCATAATTCTGTTAATGCGCAATTCTTCAGGTGCAGTCACAACAATAATTTTATCCAATCCAATATTGCTACCTGATTCAAAAAGTATGGCAGCTTCTTTTAACAAATATGGTTTGTCAGCATAATTTTCTTTCCATTTTAAATATGCTTTGATGGTGGCCGGATGAATTATTTTATTCAGTTGAATTAATAAATTTTTATCAGAAAAAACTTTTTCAGCTACCAATTTTCTGTTCAACCTATCGGCGGAATAGACTTCTTTTCCCAATAACGAAATCATTGCTGCACGAACTTCAGGGTCTTCATCTTGTAATTTTCGAGCTTCGGCATCAGCATAAAAAACCGGAACATCAAGCAATTCAAATACACGACACACGGTTGATTTTCCGCTGCCAATTCCTCCTGTTATTCCAACAGTTAACATGAAAAATTAGGGTTGCTTATTCTCCAAGCGAGCCTTTGTCATTTCCATTGAAATGCCGCTACGCTCCAATATGATTTTTGTATTGCTGTCAATTTCCACTTCAAGAGTTCCATTCTCATTCACCTTTGAAATGCGACCGTGCATTCCTGATACGGTAACTATTTTAGTTCCTTTCTCAATGCTGTCAATAAAATTTTTCTGGTCTTTCGCTTTCTTCGTTTGCGGACGAATCATAAAAAAATACATCACCGCAAAAATGCCTACTAAGAAAACCATGTTGAACCATCCACCGCTTGACGATGATTGTGCGCCTCCGGTTGCAGGAGACATTAATAGGAATTGAATCATTTGTTAAGTTGTTTTATTTTTTATTTATCAATTATAATTTCGGAATCACTTCACCTTGAATTTTTATTAATGCTGAGTTCGGATATGCATTGCAATAAACTGTAACACCTTTATTAAATTTTCCCTCGCGACCTTCACTGTTGTATTTCACTATTATTGAATTCGACTCTCCGGGTTTAATTATTTCTTTAGGCCAGGATGGAGAAGTGCATCCACATGAAGCGCGCACATCAGTAATAACCAAATTTGCCGTGCCCGTATTTTTAAAAATGAATGAATGAGTAACCACATCGCCTTCAGTAATTTTTCCAAAATTAAACTGAGTTGAATCAAAACTGATAATTGGATATTTGCCTTCGGGCTCTTTGCCCATTGAAGCCGGATTGTTTACTATACTGCCTGGCAATTGGTCGGAATCAGTATTTTGATTACAAGCAGAAAAAACGGCGAACAGAATTATAAGTGAAAAAATCGTTTTCATTCGGGCGGCAAATTTATATGAAGAATTGAGCAAATAACTATTTTCATTCAGTTATTAATTCTTCCATTCTATATTTGAATTCTATTAGAAAAAAATGGACGGCAAACTAATTTACATTTTAATAATTATCGCTTACGGAATTTATTCGAGTTATGCAAAAAGTAAAAAGGAAGCTGAGCGGAAGAAAGCCATTGAAGAAAAAAAGTTAAACCCAATTGGTGGAAACAGTACCAAGCCAATTATTGAAAAGCCGGTTCCAACAGGAAATTCATGGGAAGAATTAATCAGAAATATTACACAGGAAACCAAAGCGAAAAAACAAGTTGTAAAAACACAAACCACAGCGCAAAAATCTCAGGCAGCATATAACAAGAAGAAAAAATCGGTTCAGGAAAATGTGTTTGTTGCAATGGGTGACGATAGCAACAATCCAAACTTTCAGCAAACTAATAATCCGGCATTAAATAAACCGCAGGTAACTATTTCAGACATGTATGCTGTTAAATCATATGATATTAAGGAAGAAGAAATTTCTTATCAATTGAATGCGCGTGAGGCATTGATACAATCAGTTATATTAACCAGACCGAATTATTAATTCAATTAGCTGATTTCATTATCAATAATTTTAAAAACGAGCTACAACTATTTGTTGGTTACACCACCATGCACACCAATTTTCACTTTATCGTTTCGTTCAATAACTATTTCAGAGAATTTATCTGAATTAAAACTGACTGCACCATCAGCACTGCTCACCTGAATGGAAATATTTTTTATTGAGCCATCTGATTTTCGTGCAATGGAAAGAATGGTGAGTTTAACTCCCTTGGCCTGTAAATCTGTTTTCAGATTATTTAAATCCTCCTCTGTTGAATGGTTGGAGATGATGCTGTGTATATCATCTGTCGGGATTTTTATTCCGGTATTAGCAGTAGTTAACGATTGGGCATGAACCACAGTAATTGAATATTGAGATACCAATGCGAAAAGAATTAAAAGTAGTTTTTTCATTAGCGTAAAATTTAATGATTGTGAGGTGAAAGGTATAACTTCTCTTTAATATTTTCATGTTTTCAGAAATCAGAGAAGTAATAAATAGGAATGCAAAATTTATTTTATCGGGGTTGTCAACTCAATAGTATCGTTTACTTTTGCCGCGCACCAAATATTTAACTGCATAGATGGACGGCGATGATCAAATACTACAAAACATATGAGGGCAAGCTTAAACAGTTAGATGCACCGGAGTCGGGTTGTTGGATAAATATTTATCCGCCATTTAACCACGACAATTTAAAAAAGCTTAGTGAACAGTACAATATCCCGATTGACTTTTTAATTGACTCACTGGATATAGAAGAACGCTCCCGATTTGAGCGCGAAGACGATTCGAATCTTATAGTATTAAAGATTCCAATGGCAAACGATGCCGAGAATGAACGCGAAGCCAGGTTCATAACCATACCACTCGGAATTATAATTGTTGAAGACATATTAATAACCATTAGTCCCTATGAAAATCAGGTGATAGATTGTTTTTTAAATAACAATGTCAAGAATGTAAACATTAATGACCGCAGCAAATTTGTATTGCAGATTTTTGATCGTTGTGTTTTTTATTTTCTGTATTTCTTGAAAGAAATAAACAACGAAAGCAATTCGTATGAAAAGGAATTATATGATTCAATGCGAAACGAAGAATTGTTAAAGTTGCTCAAAATTGAAAAGAGTCTCGTGTACTTTGTAACATCTCTTAGAAGCAATGAACTTATGATGCTGAAAATTCAACGCACTGATTTTTTAAAGATTAATGCAGACGAAGACAAGCAGGAATTTTTTGGCGATACAATTATTGATATGAGTCAGGCGCTTGAAATGGCCAATACTTACACCAATATTTTAAGCGGAACCATGGATGCTTTTGCCAGTATCATCAGCAACAACCTGAATGTAGTGATGAAGCGATTAACTTCTGTTACAATTGTGCTAACGGTGCCAATGCTGGTTGCAAGTTTATACGGAATGAATGTGCACATACCTTATGAAAGCAATCCTTACGCTTTTTATTTTATAATGACATTTTGTTTTATTGTAGCAATATGTCTGATAGTATTGTTTAAGAAATTGAAGTGGTGGTAAAAGAAATTAAAAATCAGAAATTAAATATTTTCGCACTTCATATTTTTTTCATCGAATCTAAAGCCCCTTAAAAATTCCTCTGTTTTTATTTTCTTTTTTCCTTCCAATTGTAATTCAAGAATTTCAAGTAAACCATCTGCACATTGAATTCTTAAAAAAGATTTTCCATCGGTTGAAATATTTCCCGGAGAATTATTAATGGATAATGGATAATTGTCAATGGATATTTTTTGTGAACGAAAAATTTTCACTGTTTTACCATTCAGTTTTGTGAAAGCAGCAGGATAGGGTGAGAGCCCGCGAATGAGATTATGAATTTGCTGAACAGAATTATTCCAGTTGATGCGGCAGGTTTCAGTAAATAATTTCGGAGCTGATTTTATTTCAGCAGAAAATGTTTGCGGTGTGAGCGAATAATTTCCTTCGTCAATTAACTGAACAGTTTTTAAAACCAACTCAGCACCAACATGCATTAACTCATCATGCAGTTCACCAGCGGTTTCTTCTTCAGTAATTTTTACTTTTTCCTGAAGTATAATTTTACCGGTATCAATTTCATGTTCCAGAAAAAAAGTGGTTGCACCAGTTTCTTTTTCTCCATTAATAATTGCCCAATTGATTGGCGCAGCTCCGCGATATTGCGGAAGAAGCGAAGCATGCAAATTAAAAGTTCCTATCAGTGGCATTTTCCAAATCACTTCGGGCAACATACGAAATGCAACTACAATTTGTAAATCGGGTTTGAGTTCGAGAAGTTGCTCGGTAAACTCAAACGACTTTAATTTTTCAGGTTGAAGTAGGTAAATATTGTTTTCCCTTGCAAATTTTTTCACAGCAGATTCATGCATTAGCATTCCTCTGCCTGCAGGTTTATCGGGTGCAGTTACTACTGCAACTACATTGTAATTATTTTCAATCAAAATTTTTAATGAAGGCACGGCAAATTCAGGTGTGCCCATAAAAACTATTCTCAACTTCGATTTATATACAGATAAATTGTTCATTCAAAATCTTTATATAATAAATATTTTTTTCTGGTGTCTTTGAACTTCAAAATATCCGGTTGCCATTCCTGATGTATCATAAAATCAGATTTGCCGGTTACGATATCTTTTTTCAATTGATCTGTACCGGCAAGTTTATCAAAATAAGAAGTGAAAAATTCTTCCTTATTTTGGTAAGTCAGATAAAATTGTATCAACCAATTCAGAAATATTTGTTTGTGATCGAAAAAATAACCGCCATTGTAAATTGATAAATCAACTCCCGAACATTGTTCATTCGCATAAACAGGATTTGTAGCGCCAGGTTTACTTACAGGTGTGAAAAAATTTTTTCCGATTTTGCTGCCCGGGTACCCAATTAACTGAAAAGGTCGGTCAGTGCCTCTTCCAACGCTTAACGGAGTTCCTTCAAATAAACATGTAGATGGATAAAGATATACTGCATTCATATTTGTAATGTTAGGAGATGGTTTTCGGGGTAAAATATATTTTACTGAATGATCATAGCCTTCGCACACCACATAAGTGAACTGACATTGCATTGAATCTTTCAATAATTTTTCTCCATTTAAAAACAATGCATATTCAGCAGGTGTCATAGCATAAACAATCGGAATGGATTGCATGCCAACAAATGATTCAAATTTTTTATTGAGTACTGGTCCATCAATGTACCACCCATTCGGGTTCGGTCGATCAAGTATTAATAAGGGCTTTTTATTTTCAGCACATGCTTCCATCACATATTGCAGAGTGCTGATGTAGGTATAAAAGCGAACACCCACATCCTGTATATCATAAATCACCAAATCAACATTTGATAAATCTTCTGCTGAAGGTTTTTTATGATTCCCGTAGATTGACACAATTGGCAATTTTGTTATTGAATCAGTTGAATTTGAAATATCAGAACCTGCGTCAGCATTTCCTCTGAAACCATGTTCGGGAGCAAATATTTTTTTTACTGCAATTCCAAGTGACAATAAAGAATCGACAATGTGAGTGTTGTTTATAAATGAGGTAGCATTTACCACGAGTCCAATTCTTTTGTCTTTTAACTGCCACAAATATTTTTCGGTTTGTTCTGCTCCGGTTTTTACAGTTGGAAACGGACCAAACGGTTGTGCAACAACAATTTGATTTGATAGGAATATTTTTATAAGAAGTAGAAAAATAAATGAATGCCTCATGAATGGTTTGGATTCTTTTCTTTGCAATATTAATTGAAGGTAAAACAACTACTCATTAAAAGTGCCAACTTTATAGAATGAATACTGCATGGTTTATAACACGGAAAATTGCATTGAGCAGGCAACCGAATTTCAGCAGGTTCATTATTCGTGTTGCAGTGGCTGCAATTGCTTTGAGTATTACCGTTATGATTATTGCTGGAAGTTTGGTTAGCGGTTTTCAAAAAGAAATCAGCCAAAAGATATTTGGTTTTTGGGGTCATGTTCGTATTTATGATTACAACAGCACGATGGGCTTTCAAGATAAGGCTGTTTCTATTCATCAAAAATTTTACCCTTCCATTGAAAAAATGCCGGGTGTTAAACACATTCAGGTATATGCAAATAAGCCGGGTATTATTAAAACAAAAAATGAAATTGAAAGCATTGTTGTCCGTGGTTTCGGAACTGATTTCGATACAAGTTTTCTATCTAAGTGTATGGAGTCAGGAAAAATATTACAGCCTGGAGATACTTCTCACCCAAGGAAAATTATGTTATCCAGTTCAACTGCGACACGATTGAATTTGAAAACCGGAGATGATATTATTATTTATTTTATTCAACAACCGCCAAGAGTACGGAAGTTTAAAATTGAAGGAATTTATAAAACCGGATTGGAAGAGTTTGATAAATTATATGCGCTTTCTGACATTGCTGATATTCAACAACTCAATAACTGGTCGGCTGATTCGGTCAGTGGATTTGAAGTGTTTTTAGATGATGTAAAAAATATTTCAGCAATGGGAAAAAAGATAAACGAAACTTATATCGGACAAAATCTTGTTGCACAAACATTGAAAGAAATAAATCCGAATATTTTTGATTGGCTCGATTTGCAAGACATAAATGAATATGTGATTCTGATTTTAATGACCATTGTTGCTATAATAAATATGGCAACTGCATTGTTGATTTTGATTTTAGAACGAACAAATATGATTGGCATATTAAAAACTCAGGGTGCGACGAACAGTTTTATTCGTCGGATTTTTATATACCATGCAGGCATTATAATTTTTCAGGGAATTTTAATTGGAAATTTTATAGGATTGGGATTGTGTTACCTGCAAACAAAATATGGATTAATACGATTGTCGGAAGAATCATATTATGTGAATGTGGCACCTGTCCATTTCGATCCATTATTTATTACTGCGGTTAATGTAGGTGTGTTATTAGTTTGTTTAATTGTGTTGTTGATTCCAAGTTACCTGGTTTCAAAAGTGAGCCCGGTAAAAGCAATTCATTTCAGATAAAAATGAAAACATATCTTTGAAACAGATTCGGAAACATCGATGAAAAAAAATCTATTAATTGCGATCTCTGTTTTAGCTTTCTCTTTTTTATATTCTTGCTTAAAACCACCGCAGTTTTCTGAAACTCCATTGATAGAATTTGTAAGCATCAACAGCACACAGGTTCAGCAAATGGTTGATAGCATACAAATGATTATCAGTTTTAAAGATGGAGATGGCGATTTGGGCTCTCTTGAATCAGATACTTCTACCAATTGTTTTATTACTGACCATCGATCCGGAAAACCTGATTATACATACAATTATAAAATCCCATTTGTAACCCCTAAAGGAACGACAAAAGATATTTCAGGAACGATTGCTATTAACCTACCGGGTATTACATGTATTCCGTTTCACACCACAGATTCGGTCACCTATAAAATTGTGATAATGGATAGAGCCGGTCATAAGAGTAATGAAATACAAACACCGGTTATAGTAGTGAATTGCCAATGAGAAATCAGTAGGCAAAAATCAGAAGGCAGTAATCATTTCTTTACTTGTTCTTATTTTTTCAGGGTAAATATTTTTTGAAACTAAATTCAATTTAAATTATAATTTTTTATAACTCTCAAATGGAATGGTTACATAAATCCAAAGCACTCTGCTGTATCGATAAATGTATGGGAAGAAAAAAACCAGTGATGTGCAAAGTGTAACCACCATTGGAACAATTTGGAAACCGAAAAACAAAAGCATCAATAAAAAGATAGGAACCTCAACAGCTATTGAAACCATGTAAGAGATATACATTGCTCCGTAATAAAAACCAACTTCAGGAAAATAAGATTGATTACAAACCGAACAGCGTGGCGGCATGGAATCTAATTTGCTCAGTATCCAGGGATTTTTTGTTTGGAACAAATCGCCCTTGCGACAATTGGGACATTTCATCTTCCACATTCCTGCTGCGAGCGAAGTTTTTTTATCGTTGGTCATTGGAGCAAAGAACGGAAATGAAATCTATGATTTATGAAAAAGCATCATTTCATTGTAGGATTTTTCTTTTTTTCCTTTAACATCATCAACATTTTTTCCAATCTCGCCGTCTTGGTTTCTTCTCGCTTTGCATCAGTTATCCATTTAACATATTCTTTCTGATGAGAAAAGGCAATTGAATTAAAATATTCTTTTTCTGATTTATTTTTATTCAGCAATGATTTTATTTCAGTTGGCAATTCTACTTTGCGTGGAGCAATATCGTGTTCAACTGTAATTGAAACTGTATCACCTTCTTGCTTACCAATTTTTTCTCTTATGGCCTTTAGAATTATTAAGCAAGGTCCATCGCCCATGTTAACAATGCTTCCACGATATGGTTCACCATCGAAAGTTACATTTACAGGAATCATGTTTTTCTTTCCATATTCTTTTTCTACATCATATGGAACTTTTAAAAACATTCCACCGCCTCCGGCATTTATCATTTTGGCTTTAAATTTTTTTTGACTCATGATATTTTAAAAACTTATTGGAATAGAAATCTAAAACATAGTTACTAAAATTAACCCTTTACTTTTTTCTTTATCTCTTCAACCACCTCAGGATTCAGAAGCGTTGTAACATCTCCTACTTTATCAAATTCTCCTTCGGCAATTTTCCGAAGAATGCGACGCATAATTTTTCCGCTTCGGGTTTTTGGTAAACCACTTACAATTTCAATTCTATCTGGTTTAGCAAACGGACCAATAATTTTTGCAACAATATTTAAAACTTCCTGCTTGAAAAGAATAATATCTTTTGGTTGTGGTTCACAAGAAACGAAAGCAAATATTCCTTGACCTTTTATGAAGTGAGGAAATCCTACTACCGCACTTTCATAAACATCCAAGTGCTCGTTAATCGCATTCTCAACTTCAGCTGTTCCTATGCGATGACCGGAAACATTTATTACATCATCCACTCTTCCGGTTATTCTGTAATTGCCATCGTAATCTCTTTTGCAGCCATCACCAGTAAAATACATTCCGGGATAAGTAGTGAAGTAAGTTTGAATAAATCGTTCGTGATCTTTATAAACTGTTCTCGCCTGTCCAGGCCACGATTTTCTAATACATAAATTACCTTCAGCAATAATTTCTTTTATTTCTTTTCCATTTGCATCTACAATCAAAGGTTCAACACCGAGAAATGGGAGTGTAGCAAAAGATGGTTTTACAGGAGTTACTCCCGCGAGAGATGAAATTAATATCCCACCGGTTTCCGTTTGCCACCAAGTATCAACTATGGGGCATTTTTCTTTTCCGATATTTTTATGATACCATTCCCAAGCTTCTTCATTAATTGGTTCACCAACAGTTCCAAGAACACGAAGTGATTCGAGTGATTTTCCTTCCAGAAATTTTAATCCTTGCGCTTCCAACGAACGAATGGCCGTAGGAGCGGTGTAAAAAATATTGACTTTATATTTATCAATCACTTCCCACCACCGTCCCCAATCTGGAAACTGTGGAATGCCTTCGTACATTAAAGTTGTTGCACCATTCAATAGCGGGCCATAAACAATATAACTGTGACCTGTAACCCACCCAATATCGGCAGTGCACCAGTAAATTTGTTCAGGTTGATATTGAAAAACATTTAAAAAAGTATAAGTAGAATAAACCATGTAACCTGCTGTAGTATGCAAAACTCCTTTTGGTTTTCCGGTTGAACCTGATGTGTATAGAATGAATAAAGGATCTTCTGAATCCATTGTTGCTGCTTCATGTTTTGTAGAACAATCTTTCATTATATCGCTCCACCAAACATCTCTATCGGCTTTCATGTTGCAATCAAAATTGCTTCGGTTAAGCACAATTGATTTTTGAATAGAAGGACATTTCTCCAACGCTTCATCAACAATTTTTTTCAGATACAATGGCTTGTCGCCACGATAACAACCATCAGCAGTTATCATCCACTTGCATTCTGCATCTTGAATTCTATCAGCAATTGATTGAGCAGAAAACCCACCGAACACAATGGAATGAATAGAACCAATGCGAGCACACGAAAGCATTGCAATGGCAAGTTCAGGAATCATGGGCATGTAAATGCAAACAGTATCACCTTTTTTTATTCCAAGTTTTTCTAGCGCATTGCTAAACTGACAAACAGCTTCGTGCAATTCGTTGTAAGAAATTTTTCGGTTTTGTTCTGTTGGATTATTGGGCTCCCAAAGAATTGCTGTTTTATTTCCAAATTTTTCCAAATGACGGTCGATGCAATTTTCAGTGATATTTAATTTGCCACCTTCAAACCATTTATAATCTGCTTTTTCAAATCCACCGCTGAAAACTTTCTCCCATTTCTTTTTCCATAAAAAATTATCAGCAACTTCTGACCAGAAATTTTCAGACTGTTCAATTGAATTTTTATAAGTAGTTTGATATTCTTTTAATGATGAAATTCGCTGGAGCATGAATACAATTAATTTAAATTTTGAGGAGAAGATTTAACAACATTTTTTTTATTTCATTTTTAGTAATTCAATGTAAAATAGTTGATACAAATCTGAAGAATGTATTTCATAATTCATATTTCTGAAAGCAAAGTCAATTATAGCCTTCGCTGTTCCTGAATCGGTAATTCAGTCTGCCAACCTTCGGTAGTAATAATTCAATATTCAATAGATTGATACAAAAATCTTCATCTTGTTACTTCAAAATATTGAGGTATAGTAATTGCTTAACTCTGTTTGTGGTTTTATGGTCATTCTTTGTCACGAAACTGTAAAAATTAAAAAGATGGAACTATTCATACAACATTTCAGGTTACATCTTCGTCATACCGATAGAAAGATGTTAAAAAGCATTTGAAACAAAGATTCTAATTGAGCGTTAAAAAACACAGATAACAGATATGAGACAACTAAAAATTACCCAGCAAATTACCCAGCGTGAGAACGATTCATTGGAGCGTTACTTATCAGACATTGCAAAATTACCAATGATAAATGCCGACCGTGAGGTTGAGTTAGCCAAGAAAATAAGAATGGGAGATGCCGATGCTTTGGAAGAAATGACCAGAGCAAATCTTCGATTTGTTGTTTCTGTTGCCAAACAATACCAGAATCAAGGATTGTCACTTGCCGATTTAATTAATGAGGGAAACATTGGTTTAATAAAAGCAGCTCAACGATTTGATGAATCTCGTGGATTTAAATTTATATCTTATGCAGTATGGTGGATTCGCCAGTCAATCTTACAAGCATTGGTTGAAAATGCTCGATTGGTTCGTTTACCACTTAACAAAATTGGTTCGTACAGCAAAATCAATAAAATGATGATGAAGTTCGAACAGCGTTACGAGCGTGAGCCATCAAAAGATGAATTGGCTGAATTGCTTAATGTAACTGACAAAGACATTGATGAAATGATGAAGGGAATGAGCAAAACCATTAGCATGGATGCTCCGGTTGGCGAAGGCGATGATGCAACTATGATTGACTTCTTTGCAGGCGAAGATTTGAAAGGAAGCGCTGAAGATGTATTAATGAATGAATCGTTAAAAAAGGATATTGCAGGATTGCTTCAAACCATGAATCAGCGGGATGCGGCTATTGTTAGTTGCTATTTTGGAATAAATGGTGAAGAAGCTTTGAACCTTGATGAAATTGGATCACGATTCAGTTTAACCCGTGAGCGTGTTCGTCAGATAAAAGAAAAAGCAATTCGTCGTTTGCGTAAAACTTCGCACACAAAAACTTTACGCGGATACTTAGGAAAATAAAATAGATTTTTAATAGTAAAAGTCCCGATGGTTAAATACCATCGGGATTTTTTATTTTGGGGAAAACAAATTCAAATTGCTTAACTGCTAATTTTATTTTTGCTGCATGAAAAATACTTTGATTGCTCCTTCCATTCTTTCATCAGATTTCGGGAAAGTGTATGAAAGCATTGAGATTATAAATAAAAGTGATGCCGACTGGATTCATTGCGATGTGATGGATGGGCGGTTTGTTCCGAATATTTCTTTTGGTTTTCCGATTCTTTCTGCAGTGAAAAGAGCGGCGAAAAAACCATTGGATGTTCACCTGATGATTTTGGAACCTGAAAATTATTTGGCTGATTTTAAAAAAGCCGGAGCCGATATTTTATCAGTTCACATTGAAGCATCGCCTCACTTGCACAGAACTGTAAGTGCAATTCGTGCTTTGGGCATGAGCCCAGGTGTGGCCATTAATCCACATACTTCTATTGATTTACTATATGAAATTATTGCCGACATTGATTTGGTTTGCTTGATGAGTGTGAATCCCGGATTTGGCGGTCAAAAATTTATTGAGAATACTTATTCGAAAATTGATCGGCTAAAAAATTTAATCATCAGCAGAAATTCAAAAGCGAAAATTGAAATTGATGGCGGTGTTGATTTTAATAATTCAGCGAAACTGGTGAATGCGGGTGCCGATGTGTTGGTTGCAGGCAATACCGTTTTCGGGGCAGCGAATCCTGGAGAAGCAATTACAAAATTGAAATTTTCAACCGCATATACTACAACAACCTAACAATCGTTTAAGCGCGCGAATGCTAAAATTCTTTTTTCTTTTTTCATTAATTACCGTCCAGCTTATATTTAATTCAAGTATTCTGCGCGCGCAGGATGCAACCGTTTCTGGAAAAGTTATTTCGGAAAATGGTGAGCCTTTAATTGGCGCAAATATTTCTTTCCCAACCTTAAAAACAGGAACAGCAACCGATGCGAAGGGACATTTTATTTTTAATATTCCATCCAATCAATCAATTGAAATAAAAATTTCTTATGTAGGGTTTATTGAATCAAAAAAAACTTTGAATCTTAAACCCGGTCAGCACATTGAGTTGAACTTTATTTTGTTATATAATACGCTTGATTCAATTGTAGTAAAACAAAATGCAATTCGCGACCAACCCATTATTGAAATTAATCCGAAAGACTTTGAAGCATTGCCGGGACCAACAGGAGGTGTTGAAGCCATTCTGAAATTATTTACAAATTCCAATAATGAATTATCAAGTCAGTATTCGGTTCGGGGTGGAAATTTTGACGAGAATTTAGTTTATGTAAATGATTTTGAAATTTATCGTCCGTTCCTTGTGAACAACGGACAACAGGAAGGATTGAGTTTTGTAAATTCTGATTTGGTTGGAAATATTCTTTTTTCTCAAGGAGGATTCGCAGCAAAATATGGGGATAAGATGAGCAGTGTGCTCGACATAACTTACCGTAAACCAAAGGCATTTAAAGGAAATGTATCAGCAAGTTTGTTAGGTGCCGATGTTCATATGGAAGGTGGAACAAAAAATCATCGTTTCACTTACTTGGTTGGTGTTCGTCAAAAATCTAATCAATATATTTTGAATTCGTTGGAAACAACTGGTGATTATAAACCTTCGTTTACAGATGCCCAAGCGTTAATAACTTATCAGTTTTCTGAAAAAACGCAACTTGAAATTCTTGGTAATTATTCGCGCAACCGGTACTGGTTTGTGCCGCAAGACCGCACCACAACCTTTGGCCTGGTAAATCGTGCTGTTCGCTTAACCATGTATTTTGATGGTCAGGAGATTGATAAATTCAATTCAGGAATGGGTGGTGCATCACTTTCTTTTCACCCGAATAAAAACCTGAAATTAAAGTTTTTAGCTTCCACTTATTATACAAGAGAAGATGAAACTTTTGATTTGATTGCCGAATATTTTTTAGGCGAAGTATCAACAAATCTTGGCAACGCAAATTTCAATCAGGTGGTTTACTCATTGGGAACAGGAGCCATTCAGGATTGGGGACGAAATTATTTAGATGCTGCGGTTTTTTCCGGTGAGCATAAAGGTTCACTTGATATGAATAAACATTTTGTGCAGTGGGGAATAAAATACAATCGCGAATACATCAGTGATAAACTCAATCAGTGGGGAGTAGTTGATTCGGCCGGATACAATTTGCCTTACTCGGTTACAGATGTGAATGCCTACTATGTTTACAAAACAAAAAACCTATTAGAAAGCAATCGCTACTCAGGATTTGTTCAAGACACCTGGGATTTGAGCAAGAGTGGAAATGTGACTTTGAATATTGGTTCAAGATTTAATTTCTGGGATGTGAACAATCAGTTCATTGTTAGTCCACGCGCGCAACTTTCTTTTTATCCAAAGTGGGATTCAACTGATATAGTTTTTCGTGCTGCTGTTGGTTGTTACGATCAGCCACCGTTTTATCGCGAGTTACGAAACCTGAATGGAAATTTAAAACTGGCTGTTAAAGCGCAACGAAGCATTCATGCAGTGCTTGGCGCCGATTATAATTTTAAAATGTGGGATCGCCCGTTCAAGTTTATTACTGAAGCGTACTATAAAAATTTATATGATTTGAATCCTTATGAATTGGATAATGTGCGCATTCGATATTTCGGAAACAACGATGCAGTTGGTTATGCATATGGCATTGATTTGCGTTTGCATGGTGAATTAGTAAAGGATGTTGAAAGTTGGGTGAGCATAAATTACCTGAACACAAAAGAAAATCTGAAATCGGATTTTTCTTATGTGTTTGACACCACTTTTAATGCTGCAGGCGAAATAACAAAGTTTGACACCACCACTGTGCATCCTGGATATGTAGCTCGACCAAGTGATCAGCGGTTAAGTGTTGGTGCATTCATTCAGGATTATGTACCAGGTCACGAAAATTTTAAAGTGCATTTGAATCTTTTATTCGGAACAGGATTTCCAACTGGCCCTCCCGATCACAATCGTTATGCTGATACTTTGCGCTTGCCTTCCTATAGAAGAGTGGATATTGGTTTCTCTGCTTTATTGTTAGATGGAAAAAAACATATCGATCAAAAACTTTGGAAAAATTTATCGTCCATCTGGACTTCGCTTGAAGTATTTAATCTGCTCGCCATCCCGAATACTATTTCATATTTATGGGTGAAAGATAGTTATCAAACAATTTATGCAGTTCCGAATTATTTAACTGCACGCCGCATTAATTTGAGAGTTGTGATGAAGTTTTAAAATTCCTCAGCAGTCTTTTTAATTATTTCCACACATTCCATCAATTGCTCTTCAGTCATTACAAGCGGTGGAGCAAAGCGAATAATATCTCCGTGAGTTGGTTTAGCAAGCAATCCGTTCTTCATCATTTCAATACAAAAATCCCAGGCATCTTTTCCTTTGTGGGGTTTAATAACTATTGCATTGAACAATCCTTTGCCGCGCACAGTGGTCACCAAGTTTTTATTCAGCTTATTTAATTCTTCCCTCAAAATACCTCCGAGGTAAAAAGAATTCTCTGCTAATTTTTCATCCAGTAAAACATCCAAGGCGGTCATGGTCACAGCACACGCAAGCGGATTGCCACCATAAGTACTGCCGTGTTCTCCGGGTTTAATTGTCAGCATGATTTCATCGTTACATAAAACTGCTGATACCGGAAGAGTTCCTCCGCTCAAAGCCTTTCCGAGAATTAAAATATCAGGATGCACATTTTCATAATCACAGGCAAGCATTTTTCCGGTACGGGCCAAACCGCTTTGAATTTCATCAGCAATGAATAAAACATTTTTAGCAGCGCATAATTTTTTTGCCTTGGATAAATATCCTTCGTCCGGAACTACAACTCCGGCTTCGCCCTGAATTGGTTCCACTAAAAATCCGGCCACAGTTGGATCCTGCAAAGCATTTTCCAAAGCATCTAAATCATTATAAGGGATATTGATGAATCCGGTCATATACGGACCGAATCCTTTTTTTGAATCAGGATCACTGCTGAACGAAATTACAGTGGTGGTTCGGCCATGAAAATTTCCATTGCAGACAACAATTTTTGCTTCGTTGCTTTTTATGCCTTTCACAACATAAGCCCAACGACGACAAAGTTTAATTGCAGTTTCTACTCCTTCAACTCCTGTATTCATCGGCAATACCTTGTCGTAACCAAAAAGGTTAGTTATGTATTCTTCATACTGCCCCAATAAATTGTTATGAAAAGCGCGACTGGTTAAAGTCAGTTTCTGCGCCTGATCTATTAATGATTGAATAATGCGAGGATGACAATGACCTTGGTTAACTGCTGAATAAGCTGATAGAAAATCGAAATATCTTTTGCCATTAGTATCATAAACAAAAACACCTTCGCCTCTTTCAAGCACCACCGGAAGCGGATGATAATTATGTGCGCCATATTTTTCTTCTAACCCGATGTAATTAATTTTTGTATCAGCCATCATCTGTTTAAATTTTATCGGCTGCAAAAATACTTCACAGGAGTTAATTTACTGGAGCCGGTTTCACTAATACAAATGGGCCGAGTCGGGTTTTATAACCGACGAGGTCTTGATAAAGAAAAATTGTTTCAACAGATTACTTTTGGCACAGTGAAAAAATTGATTCAATCGGTTTCGGTTTTTATGGCAGCAACAATTTTGTTGCACTCTGCTTTTTGCTGGTTGATTGTTTTTTTTATATGGAAGCAGAATATTCATTCACAAAAAGAAACAATGGAGAAAAATATTCCGATTGAAAAATTAACTGCAATCAGTTTATTTAAAAACAAAGCAGCAATCCGGATAAATAAAAATGAAATAGAAATTAATGGCGAGTGGTTCGATGTGGTTTATAAAACCGGCGAAGGTGACCAGCAGGTTTTCTATTGTATCACTGATAATAAGGAGTCGGAAATAATGTTATCAATTGAAAATCAAAACGACAATAACAGTCAACAGGGATTGGTTTCATTTATGAAATCATTGAGCAAGGAATATCCTCCTGTTTTTATTTCAGTAGCTCTTTCAAGAAATAATTTTCATAAAATGTATAGCTCAGAATCTGTAAAAAAGATTTTATCCGGTTATCAAACTATACTTTATTCTCCTCCTGATTTCTTAGCTTAAATTATTAAGCATTATTTCTTTTTCATTTTTAAAATGGGAAAGTGTTTTACATTTTTTTCAATTAAAAAACAAATTCATGAAATCAATTCATAAATACATTAATCATTTTCATTCAGCAATTATCAAAACAGTATTCTTATTTTTTATACTTATATCTGTTTTCAATTTCACGCAGGCGCAAACAATTATTATTTCCGACAACACCACGCTTCAACCAATAAATAAAGCAACCATCAAATCAACGGATGGAGATTTGATTTTACTGACCAATGAAAAAGGAGAAGTTAATGGCAGCTCTTTTTCAATGTTGAATGAAGTTTCAATCAGCAGCATCGGTTATCAGGAGTTGGTAATCAGCTGGAATGAAATTGTTGCGTTGAAATTTAAAATCGGATTGAGCCCGACCAGCTACAGCATTGACGAAATTGTTGTTTCAAGCAGTCGCTTCGAAGAAAAGAAAAGCGATGTGCCGAACAGAATTACAGTAATCAACAGCAAACAAATTGAAAATATAAATGCCAATAACACCGGAACAATACTCGAACAAAGCGGACAAGTGTTTGTGCAACACAGCCAGTACGGAGGAAGCAGCCCAGTGATGCGTGGGTTCGAAGCCAATAAAGTTTTAATTGTGGTGGATGGTGTGCGAATGAATAATGCTATTTTCCGTGGAGGTCATTTGCAGAATATTATTACGCTCGATCCATCATCACTCAACAGAATGGAATTAGATTTTGGTCCCGGTTCAGTAATATATGGCAGCGATGCATTTGGCGGCGTGATGCATATATATACTAAGAATCCACAATTAGCATCAGGCAATAAATCAGTTTTCAAAGCAGGTGCATGGGGAAGATATTCTTCTGCAGATGAAGGCATGGCCGGACATGTTGATTTTAATTTCGGAACAAAAAAATTTTCATCTCTTACCTCTCTTAGTTATTCCGACTTTGGCGATTTGCGTCAGGGAAATATCCGCAATCCGATGTATGGTGATTGGGGAAAAAGAAATTACTATGCGATGTGGACAGGCACTGGAGATTCAATGGTGAAAAATGATGACCCGAATGTTCAGGTAGGAACTGGTTACAAGCAGTATGATGTTTTGGAAAAAATATTGTTCATTCAAAATGAACATGTATCGCACTTGTTAAATTTTCAATTCAGTACAACTTCCGATGTTCCGCGCTACGATCGCCTGAGTGAAATTGGAGGAAGCGGAAACCTGAATAATGGCGAATGGTATTATGGTCCGCAAAAAAGATTACTTGGTTCCTATAATCTCGGATTGAAAGCGGATAAAGGATTTTACAATAACGCAAATATTATTTTGGCTTATCAGGATGTGGAAGAAAGTCGCCACTCACGCAATTTCAACAGCGAAAAACTAACGAACAGAAATGAACATGTAACAGTTATGTCGTTGAATGCTGATTTCGAAAAAGGATTTACCACGCACGAATTGCGTTATGGTTTAGAAGTGGTAATGAATAAAGTTGAATCAACTGCTGATTTTCAAAAACTGACTTCTGGTGATGTTGGAATTGCCGATACCCGCTTTCCGGATGGTGGTTCAAGCACACGCTCCATTGCTGCTTACTTAACTCACAATTGGGAGATTGGAAAGAAAATGGTTTTCAGTCAGGGATTGCGTTTCACAAATAACAATTTGCAATCAACTTTCAATGACACCACTTTTTTCAAATTTCCATTTAAAGATATCACACAGTCTTCAAGCGCTGTTACGGGTAATATCGGATTGGTTATTAAACCATGCGAAGGATGGAATATCAGTTTGCTTTTCTCCAACGGATTCCGCACTCCGAATGTGGATGACATGACTAAAGTATTTGGTACTGCCGGTGGCGATGCAGTGATTGTTCCGAATGCTGATTTAAAACCTGAACAACTTTATAATACTGAATTGACAATTGCTAAAACATTTAATAAAACGGTTCGAGTTGAAGCAACTGCATGGTATGCGATGTATAAAAATGCAATTACAACCGACAATGCAACTTTCAATGGTGCGGATAGTTTATTGTATGAAGGTGTGATGACGAAAGTTAAAAGCGCGGTTAACAAAGGCGAGGCATTTGTTTATGGAGCAACAGGTGGTTTGTATGCTGATGTAACCAAAAACTTTATCGTTTATTCAACTGTAACATACACTTACGGAAGAATTAAAACAGATACAGTTGATTATCCGCTCGATCACATTCCGCCAATGTTCGGTAAAACCGGAATGCAATTGAACCTGAAGAAATTTTCGGGTGAAGCGTTCGCGATGTACAATGGCGCAAAAGCTAAAAAAGATTACAACTTGTTGGGTGAAGACAATCAATTGTACTCGCTTGATCCTGTTGAAGGATACAATCCAGCGTGGATGACAGTGAATGCGAGAGTTGGATACCAGGTAAATAAAATTCTGCAATTGCAGGTTTCTGTTGAAAATATTCTCGATCAGAATTACAGATACTTTGCCTCAGGATTAAGTGCTCCGGGAAGAAATTTAATTGCAACTTTGAGAGCGAGATTCTAAATAGATATAATAAAGGGAAACGCCCCGTTTCAGTTTGATGAAACGGGGCGCTTTTATTTTTGCTAAAAGAATGAAAAATTATTTCACTTCAGATTTTTTTGCCATAACAGGTATTTTATAATTAAGATATTTTGGATCGGTTTCTTTACCTGGTGCTACCAAAATATAATTACTCCATTTCCCTGAAATCCAACTACCATCTAATAATCGGTAGTTCCCCTGACCAGCAATAGTATCGTTTTTAAAATCTCCTAAATACCATTCGCCGGTATGGTAATCATATCGTCCATATCCGTTTCTTAATCCATTTACCCATTCGCCATTGTATTTATCACCATTTTCAAAAAGATATTTCCCGGTCATTCCAATGCAGTCACCAACAACACATCCTGTTTTTGATGTTGAGGTGGATGATGTTTGAGCATTTACAGAAATGTTAAATGCAAAAAAGAAAATAAAGATTGAAATTTTTTTCATGGTTTTGTTTTTGTGAATTTAGTAATTGCAATAATCGGGCACATAATTATTTTTGCAAAAAAAATTTAAAAATTATTTTCCTAAAACCGACTTATCAAAATACAAAGGCAGTAAATCCTTTGCCGATTCAATGATTTGAATTTTTCCTCCTTCACCGCGCAGAATGATTCTGATATTTTTTTTCTGTCGCTGCTCGTATTCCAACAAAGTCTGTCGGCAAATTCCGCACGGACTAACCGGTGTTGACCATTTCATTTTGCTTTTGAATGTTATGGCAAGCGAAACAATTTTTTGTTTTGGATGAATAGCTGATACAGCAGAGAGTGTGACACGCTCTGCACAAATGCCAATTGGATAGGAGGCATTTTCCTGATTGCTGCCTGTAACAATTTCTCCATTCGAAAGCAAAGCCGCAGCACCCACTTTAAATTCTGAATAAGGAGAATAAGAATTTCCGGTTGCTTTTCCTGCTTCGTTTAATAAGTTGCGATCTTCTGCACTTAACTCACTTGGCTTATCGTACTCAGTTATGGTTGATTGAATAATTTTTTTGATCATTCGAAAATAGTTGCGCACAAAATAAACAATTGTTCATTGCATCATTTGTTCATTCTGTAACAGCAGGGTTACTATATTCAGATGGAACACTCCGGACCTCAAGTCGGAGACCCAGCGTAATACTCCAATTCTCATTTTTTACATTTGCGTCAATAAGAAATTTTTATGAAAAAGATTTTAGTTCTCGGAGCCGGTCGGTCATCTTCAGCAGCAATAGATTATTTATTGAATAATGCTGTTCAGTATAATTGGAAAATTACCGTTGCAGATATAGATGTGAAACATGCAAGTGAAAGAATAAATAATCACGCAAACGGAACCGCCATTTCATTTACCATTGATGATGAAGACAGAGCGAGTTATATCATCAGCGAGCACGATGTGGTTGTTTCAATGTTGCCGCCGCACTTGCATGATCGCGTGGCTGCACATTGTTTAACTCATTCAAAACATCTGGTAACTGCATCTTATGTTTCAAAGAAGATGCATGAGTTGAATGAGGAAGCAAGTAAGAAAGGAATTTTATTCATGTGCGAAATGGGACTCGATCCCGGTATTGATCACATGAGTGCGATGCAGATTATTGATGAAGTAAAATCGAAGGGCGGAAAAATTTCTTCCTTCAAATCATCGTGTGGTGGATTGGTTGCACCTGCTTGTGATGATAATCCGTGGCATTATAAAATCTCCTGGAACCCGCGCAATGTGGTGTTAGCCGGTCAGGCAACAGCACAGTATCTCGAACACGGAATAAAAAAATTCAAACCATACCATCGTTTGTTTGCCGAAGCAGAAGCCATAAAAATTAAGGGTTACGGAAATTTTGAATTGTATCCGAACCGCGATAGTCTTTCTTACATTGATACTTACAAGTTGAATGGAATTGAAACTATTATTCGAGCAACTTTAAGAAAGGATGGATATTGTTCAGCATGGAATGCGTTGGTGCAGTTAGGTGTAACAGATGATTCATACACCATTGAAGTTTCAGATAAAATGACTTACCGCGATTGGTTGTATGGGTTTCTGCTTCCCAAAAAGAAAGATGAAGATGTAGTCAAAACACTCGCACGAACACTCGGAATAAAAAAAGATGATAAAATTATTGAGCGACTGAAGTGGCTCGGAAGTACTGACAATAAAAAAATAGGAGCAAGCATCGTTACACCTGCACAAATTCTTCAATCACTGATGGAAGAAAAATGGGTGATGAAAAAAAATGACCGCGACATGGTGGTCATGCTTCATGAATTTGAATACACACTTGACAAGAAAAAATATTTGCACACCAGCACAATGGTTTTAGAAGGAGAGAAGCAACATACCGCAATGGCAAAAACAGTTGGCTTACCACTCGGCATTATGGTGAAACTGATTTTAACAACTGATTTAAAACTGAAAGGAGTTCACATTCCGGTGATGAAGGAAGTATATGAACCTGCATTGAAAGAACTGAAAGAATTGGGAATTGTGTTTAATGAAACAGTTAAGCAGATTAAAAAATAATGAAATCATTTTTCATTTTACTCTTTCTCTTTCCTCTTTTGAGTTTTGCTCAGAAGGAAGATAGAGTTTGGGTTTTTCAGGATAGTATTTGTATTGATTTTAATAATCTGTCAGCACCTGTGGTAAGCCATATTGCCTTGAATAGTTATAATTCAAATGGAGAAAACAATGCTTCAATTGCTAATGACTCAGGGAGCCTGGTTTTCTACACTGGTCCTTCTGTAAATGTAATTATCAGTTCATGTGAAATTCGAGGGGCTAATTCACAAGTCATTCCAAATGGAGATAGCATAGTTTCAGGTATGTCAATGACACAAGGTTTGTTGTATATCCCTTTTGTATCTGATTCATCCAAATATTATTTGTTTTATATAAATTTAATGAGCCCTCCTTTTTTACAAACAAAAGGACTCTATTGTGCAATAATTGATAAGACATTAAATGGAGGCTTTGGCTCATGCGTTCAAAAGAATCAATTAATTCTCTTAGATACATTATGTGAAAAGTTAACTGCAATAAAGCATGGAAATGGTTCTGATTGGTGGTTGATTACACATAAGTTACATTCAAATAAATTCTATAAGTTTTTAATTTCCGACCAAGGAATTGCAGGTCCCTTCATTCAGGCAATTGGACCTATTTCAAATTGGGGAGTCGGTCAAATGAAATTCTCACCTGATGGAAGCAACCTTGCTTTTACGGATTTTATTGATTCGAGGATAGCACTTTTCGATTTCAATAGATGCACCGGAAATATAAGCAACTACAAAAATCTTGGAAATAACATTAATGGCTATGGTTGTTCATTTTCACCCAATAATAAAATTCTCTATGTTTCTTCAGAATCTAAATTATATCAATACAATCTTGATTCTGCCAATATTTTATCCTCTCGTATTCTAATTTGGTATGATAGTTTGGTTAGCACCGACTTTCAAATTGGTCAACATTTATTAGCACCAAATGGAAAAATCTATTTAACCAGACCATATGGATATACTCCAAACAACATGTACGATTCGACCAATATGAATCTTACCGTCATTGGAAATCCAGATGTATATGGTTTGGGTTGCAATGTGCAGCCATATAGTTTTTATCTTGGTGGGATGAGATGCTTTTATGGATTGCCTAATATGGTCAATTACAATTTAGGACCTCTCATAGGAAGCCCATGCGATACTATTTTAAATTGTGCATCAACACAAAATAATTTTATTGAAAGTATTTGCAGTGGCGATGTGTTTGATTTTAATGGAACACCATTAACAATTTCAGGAACTTATTATGATACATTATTGAATATTGGCGGCTGTGATTCGTTAATTACTTTGCAATTAAGTGTTCTCAATACAACATCGAGCAACACAAGCGCAAGTATTTGCAGTGGTGATTTCTATTCCTTCAATGGAAATCAACTTACATCAACAGGAAATTATTTCGATACACTTGTTAATGTGCAGGGTTGTGATTCGTTAATCACTTTGCAATTGAGTGTTTTAAATACAACATCGAGCAACACAAACGCAAGTATTTGCAGCGGCGATTCATATTCCTTCAATGGAATTCAACTTATATCATCCGGAAATTATTTTGATACACTTGTTAATGCGCAGGGTTGCGATTCATTAATCACTTTGCAATTAAGTGTTTTAAATAATTCTGCTTTTTCTTCTTCACAAAAAATTTGCGCCGGAGATACTTTGCACATCGGAAATAATGCTCATTCAATAGCAGGAGTCTTCATTGATACACTTTTGAATGCAGCAGGATGCGATAGCATTGTTACAACCATACTTACTGTTGATTCAGTTATTGTTTCAGTCAGCTCAATTGCTGATACACTCACTGCAACCGCAAGCGGAGTTGGAATTACTTATCAATGGATAAACTGTGACAGCAGTACAACTATTATTGGAGCAACCAACCAGGATTTTGTTGCAACAGCAACCGGAAATTATGCGGTGATGGTAACAGATGGAAATAATTGCAGTAAGCAATCGGAGTGCGTGTATGTGTTGGTTTCGGGTTACGGGTTTGTTGTTTCGGGTTATGAGTTTACTATTTATCCAAATCCTACTGATGGGCTATTGACAATTGATAATGGACAATTGAAAATTAATGAAATTGAAATCATTGATGTGTTGGGAAGAAGAATTGAAAGATTGCTTCGAACTGATTACAGTTCTCGCAATGACATTTTCACTATTGATGTGAGCGCATTAACTGCCGGAGTTTATTTTGTGAAAGTGGTAATGACTGATGGTAGTTTTGCGGTGAAGAAATTTGTGAAGGAGTAAATTAATCAGCAGTTCAAAAAAGTGTTTTAGAAATATTGGTGCTATACGAAACCATAAAACAGCTCAAGAAATAATAAAAATATTCCGCTGAAACCATTGCTGCACCAAGCTTTTCCGGCTGTGTGTGTAAGACTGCTGTAAAACATATTTGGAAATATCAACTCAAAAAATATTTCTTTGTCGCCATTGAAAAAACCGAAAGCAGTAAAATACTGTAACAGTTTTTCAAAAAATCAGAGTTGTTAATCAACCCGAAACTCAAAACAAATAAACTCGAAACTAATTTTAATGGCAACAAAAAACACAAAGACAAGTGGAGGTGGAACAGGCAAGTCGCTGATGATTGTGGAGAGTCCTGCAAAAGCAAAAACCATTGAAAAATTTCTCGACAATAAATTTATTGTGAAGTCGAGTTATGGTCACATTCGCGATCTGCCAAAGAATGATAAAGCCATTGACTTCAAAAATAATTTTGAACCACAATACGAAATCTCCCCTGATAAAACTGCCGTTGTCAGCGAACTGAAAAAGTTAGCGAAGAATGCGCAGGAAGTATGGCTCGCAACGGATGAGGACCGCGAAGGAGAAGCCATCAGTTGGCATTTATGCGAAGCGCTTGGATTGGATGCGACCAATGCAAAGCGAATTGTGTTTCACGAAATCACGAAGAAGGCAATTAAGGAAGCAGTAGAAAATCCGCGTACCATTAATATAGATCTGGTGAATGCACAACAGGCACGCAGAATTTTAGATCGTATTGTTGGTTTCGAACTGTCACCGATTCTCTGGAGAAAAATTTCGAACAAGAATGGATTGAGTGCCGGTCGTGTGCAATCAGTTGCCGTGCGATTGATTGTTGACCGCGAGCGCGAGATAAATAATTTCAATTCCGAATCATCATTCAAACTCGTTGCCTACTTCACTGCAAAAGATAAATTCGGAAATGCCATTTCGTTCAAAGCAGAGTTAGCGAAGAACAAACCCGACGAAAAAAATGCGCAACAGTTTTTAGAGAGTTGTGTCGGTGCTGATTATAAAGTAAGTGACATACAGGTGAAACCCGGCAAGCGCTCATCTGCTGCGCCTTTCACTACTTCCACTTTGCAACAAGAGGCGAGTCGTAAACTCGGCTTTGCAGTTGGTCGCACCATGAGTGTTGCGCAGCGATTGTACGAGGCAGGAAAGATTACATACATGCGTACTGATTCGGTGAGTTTATCTGAGACCGCAATGGATGCAATTGAAAATGAAATCCGCAGCAGCTTTGGTGATTCCTATTATAAGCGTACAGCGTATGCAAATAAAACGGCGAACGCACAGGAAGCACACGAAGCCATTCGTCCATCTTATATAGAGAACAAGGAAACCGACGGAAGCATTGAAGAACAAAAATTATACGACCTAATCTGGAAGCGAACTATCGCTTCACAAATGGCGGATGCAGAAATAGAAAAAACAATTGCTCGAATTTCTATTCTGAAAAAAGGAAAAACATCTGACGACAGTGAATTAGTTGCGAGTGGAGAAATGATTAAGTTCGATGGATTCCTGAAAGTATATATGGAATCAACGGATGATGATAATGTGGATGAGAGTACAATGTTGCCTGCATTGGAAGTCGGACAAAATCTTGATTTGAAAGAAATGGTTGCCACACAAAAATTCACCAAGGCAACTTCAAGATATACGGAAGCAATGCTGGT
>BJGQ01000004.1 GCA_014190575.1 Bacteroidota bacterium
ATGATAATGTGGATGAGAGTACAATGTTGCCTGCATTGGAAGTCGGACAAAATCTTGATTTGAAAGAAATGGTTGCCACACAAAAATTCACCAAGGCAACTTCAAGATATACGGAAGCAATGCTGGTGAAAAAATTAGAAGAGTTGGGAATCGGTCGCCCTTCTACTTATGCGCCAACCATCAGCACCATTCAGAAGCGCGAGTATGTAGAACGAAAAGATATTGAAGGAAAACTGCGCGACATGCGAATCATTTCATTGCGGAATGATAAAGTAGAAAGCAGAATTGAAAAAGAAACTTACGCAAGTGAAAAAGGAAAACTGTGTCCGACAGATATCGGAATGATTGTAACAGATTTTCTTTTGGAATATTTTCCTGTAGTAATGGATTTCAGTTTTACCGCAGAGATTGAAAAAGAATTTGATGAAGTGAGTAACGGAAATCTGGAGTGGCATAAAATGCTGAAAGATTTTTACAAACCATTTCACAAGAGTGTAGAGAACACTTTGGAAAATGCCAAGCGTGCAACCGGTGAAAAAGAATTAGGCATTGATCCGAAAAGTGGTAAACCTGTTAGTGCGCGCATGGGGCGCTTCGGTCCGTATGTGCAAATCGGAAAACCGGATGATGAAGAGAAACCAAAAATTGCATCGCTCACCCGCGGACAAAGTATCGAGACCATTACTTATGAAGAAGCAATGGAATTATTTAAATATCCAAAGCTGATTGGTGTTGATCCTATAACAAAGAAAAATGTTTACCTGCGCAATACGCAGTACGGAATGGCGGTGCAGTTAGGTGAAAGTGATTTGGAAGAAAAACCAAAAATTGCTAGCATACCAAAAGAGACTGAACCATCAACTGTTACAGTTGAACTCGCCATGAAATTATTAGAGTTTCCAAAAACACTTGGAACTTTCGATGGCAAGGATGTGAAAGTGAACAAAGGAAGATTCGGTCCCTATGTTTTATGGAACGATAAATTCTGCTCACTAAAAAAAGGTCAGGATTTAATGACCATTACCCTGGCTGAAGCCATTGTTTTAATAGAAGAGAAGCAGGCAAAAATTATTCAGGATTTCAAGGAAGATGGAATTGTGGTGATGAAAGGTCGCTGGGGAGCAATTATTAAAGCAGGACGAAAAATGATTGGAGTTCCGAAAGGAATGGACCCGGAAACAATAACTGTTGAAGAATGCCGCGGCATGATTGGCCCAATAAAAACATTTAAGAAAGCAGCAGCAAAAAAACCTTTTGCAGTAAAGAAACCATTTGTTGCGAAGAAGACTGCTGCCAAAAAGGTGAAGAAATAATTTCCTCTTTAAAATTCTTATTTAATAAAGTCCTCAAATTTATTTTGAGGATTTTTTCATTTTCACTTATTCCGTTGATAAAATATTTTCAGCACAAAAAAAGTTGTATTGATTTTCGCGGAAGAAAATTTTAATACAATTTCATTTTCATCCACAGCAGATTAACATTAATAAATAACTTGTTCCGATTTATAATACGCAAACTCGCTTATGGTTTTTTAGTATTACTCGGAGTAGTATGCGCCGTATTTTTTTTATTCATGGCATTACCCGGCGATCCTGCAATGCTTACAATGGGGCAGCGAACAGATTTAGGTTCGTTGGATGCAGTGAACAAAGAATTGGGTTTAGACAAACCAAAACCGGTTCAATTTATTTTATACCTCAATGATATTTCTCCTCTCTCTGTTCATTTCAATTCAAATCAAAATCAGGAAAAATATAATTACACTTCACTCTTAAGTTTTGGTGAAAGGGTAGTAGTATTCAAATTTCCTTATCTGCGCAAATCGTATCAAACACAAAAATCAGTTACCGCAATTATTGCAACAGCATTGCCAAATACGGTTGTGCTTGCATTTGCTGCTATCATCTTCGCCATCATCATAGGAATATTTTTAGGAACAGTGGCAGCCGTAGCACATCAAACCTGGTTAGATAGTTCGGTGTTGTTTGTTTCTGTTTTAGGAATTTCAGTTCCATCATTTTTTTCTGCCATACTATTTCAATGGGTTTTTGCATTTGTGCTTTCATCTTTCACGGGTTTAAGTATGACGGGTTCTTTTTTTATGCCCGATATTTTTGGTGTCACACATTTGATGTGGGGCAATTTAGTTTTACCGGCAATCACATTGGGACTGCGACCTGTTGCCATCATCACACAACTCACACGCAGCAGTATGCTGGATGTGCTTTCGCAGGATTATGTTAGAACAGCAAGAGCAAAAGGTTTGGGTTACACAAAGGTTGTTTTCAAACACGCATTGCGCAATGCGTTGAACCCGGTTCTTACCGCAGTATCGGGGTGGTTTGCTGAAATGTTAGCAGGAGCTTTTTTTATTGAAATGATTTTTGGTTGGAATGGAATTGGAAAACTGACAGTAGAAGCATTAAACAAAAATGATTTTCCAGTGTTGATGGGTTCAGTATTATTTGCCGCATCAATATTTGTTGCCATAAATATTTTGGTTGATATTTTATATGGAGTTTTCGATCCAAGAATTGCCAGAAAATAATGAGCAGAATATTCTTTTCACTTTTCACTTTTCACTTTTCATTTTTCTTTTAATGAAGCAAACCATATTCATTATAGGATTTATGACTGCCGGAAAAACCCGGGAGGGAAAACGATTGGCGAAAATGATGAACAGAAAATTTATTGACCTTGATCGTTTGATAGAAGAGCGTGAAAAAAAATCTGTGGCTGAAATTTTTTCGGAAAAAGGAGAAAAGTACTTCCGCCTAATTGAAAGCAAGACTTTACAATCGTTAAACACCAGTGAAAACAAAATTGTGAGTTGTGGTGGTGGAACTCCATGTTATTATAATAACATGAATTGGATGTTACAAAATGGAATTGTTGCTTGGTTAAATATTTCGGTTGATACTATTGTAAAAAGGCTATCGGAAACAAAAAAAGAAAGACCACTTATTAAAAACCTGGAAGGAGTGGAGTTGAAAAATTTCATCAATCTAAAAATGAAGGAACGCGAAGCATTTTATTCTAAGGCACAAATAAAAATTGATACTGAAAATATTTCTATCGAAAAACTGAAAGATGAATTAGAAAAATTAGTGAGCAAAAATTAGTAGTTGAAAAATCTGCCTACTGCCTACTGCCTACTGATTTTCTTTTTAGGCAAACTTGCAACTATCAAATCATAAGATAAGTCAATCCACTCTTTTATAATTTTTGATGAAACTGTACCATCAATAATAATTGTATTCCAATGTTGCTTGTTCATGTGATAACCTGGTATCACACATTCATATTGTTCTCTCAACTCAATAGCCAAATCAGGACTGCACTTTACATTGAATTGCAATTGTTCCGAATTCAATGGCAATAACAAAAACATTTTCCCGGAAACTTTAAACACAATTACATCGGGACCAAACGGAAGTGTTTCTTCCACATTCGGTTTCAACAAACAATATTCACGAACTGTTTCAATGTTCATTCAAATAAAAATTATCAGAAAATGAATATATCTCTTCACCTAAAATTGTCGAATTCAACTAACATAAACCGCTTCAACATCTTCCAGTTCAACAGTTACATGCTCTTGCATATTTGTTGAAAGCAACAAGCCAACATAATCGGCAACTATCGGAAATTGTTTGTGTTTGCGATCAATGAGCACCATTACCTGAACTTGTTTTGGTTCAACATCCATCAATGGTTTCATGGCATAAAATAAAGTGCGACCGGTGTGCGCCACATCATCCACAATAATTACTGTTTTATTTCTAAACTCTTCAACCGGAATACTGCATTCAATTTTGCTTTGCGTTGGTTTTGTTTTATCCAGTGAAACTGAACACAACTTTACCTGAATGCCTGAAAATTTTTTCAGCTGTTTCGATAATTTATCAGCGAGTTTATATCCGTTGTCTTTTATTCCTGCGAGAATAATTCCATCCTGTTCATCACAGTTTTCTAAAATTTCATAACTGATTCGCTCAATCTTTTTCTTAATGTCAGAAGCAGAGAGCAGAAGTGTCCGGTTTTTATCCATTTATAATTTCACAAACTTTCTGACCGCCAATATAGTTTTTCCATTCTTTAATAAACAATAGTGAACTCCCTGCGACCAGTTACTGCAATTAATAGTGAAATCAGAATCTGTAACTGGAGAGTCGAATATTTTTTGTCCAATAGAATTATAAATTTCAATGCTGGTGCTTGCATCGAATTCTGAAAGAGAAATATTGAATTCATTATTCGCCGGATTTGGAGAAAGACTGATATCCGGTTGAGAAATTTCTTCAATTTGATCTTCCAGTTTTAAAGCAGTACTGAATGTTTGAGTTGCAGTTACAAACCCTGCACATAATGGAGAGTTAGAACACACTGATCGCACGCGCCATTCATAATTTGTATTCGGCAATAAATTACTCACCACCTTGTGACCGTAATTTGCTCCAATAACTTTTGGCATCCAGGTTGGAGATCCCACTACTCGTATGTAAGCAATATAACCAGCCGAAGTTGGTTGTGTATTCCAAAGTAATTTAACTGAGTGATTTGTTATGTTTGTGACCGAAAGATTGGTTGGTTTTGGACAAGGTCCACAGGAAATAATATCAGCAGATTTTAAAAAACGGAATGCATCAACTTTGCCATAACCCCATTTAATATTCGGGACTAGTGCGGTTGTGAAATTATCAGTTATTGCTGTTGACAACAATGAATCCTTTATTGTTTTCCAGTTTGCAGTTGGATAGCGTTCAAGATAAAGTGCAACAATGCCTGCTACTACAGGTGAAGCCATGCTTGTTCCTCCATCTAAAATATGCTGACCACCAACTCCAACTTTATATGCACTGTTAGCAATGAATGATGGCATTAACGAAAGCAGTCCTGCTCCGAAAGTATAATTTCCTGGGGCTGAAATATCCGGTTTTATTCTTCCGTCGCGTGTAGGTCCCATGCTACTGGTTAGTCCGCGAGCACCAACAGTATCAGTTGTTGATTGTGTAGTGCCATTCACATCAGTCCATGTATTTCGGTTAAAGAAATTTGCAACTGTAATTACATTATCACTGCATTGAAAACTACTGACAATGGTTTGCGATTGAACCGGGCCGCGGTATCGTGCTACTTCGGGATATTGACTCACCGGAGGAAGGCTTACCGTTTTTACAGTATTACTTGTGCCTGTAAAAGCCGGAATACTCCATATATCAAATTGCCCGCTTCCCTTTGAAATGAGGCGATAAAAATATCCTGTGTTAGTTGTGTTGATTGAAATTCCTAGATGATAGGTGGTATCAATAATCTCAGACTGAATAGTTACAGTACCAATAAATCCACCGGCCCATGTTTTCAATGTATCATCTAATTGAGCAAAGCCTCCAGAAAAACTAAAATCAGAAAGTATGTTGTAATAGTTTGTTCTTCCAAGATAAGTATATGGACTTGTTAAATCGGCACCTAATGCAAATTGAAGATTATCGAACTGACTTTTATAAGCCCATAATTCATAATATACTTTTCCAATTGAAGGTTCGTAACGGAACCAAGTGAACGCAGAATCAGGTTCGGCAGGATATTGAAGGTGCAGAAAACGATCACCGGCATTTCCTGCCGCAGCCACAAAACTTCTTCCATTCGATTGTGTAATTAAATTATTAATTGCTTGAGCAGGTAAATCCAACCCATCATGCGAGCCGCCGTAAGTTCCAACGCTTGCATTTATTACACATGGTTTTCCAAGCAAGGCTGCTTTAGTATAAATGTATTCAGTGGCATCAACCATGTTGTTTAAAAAATTTGCACCCATATCCACCGCTACAAAAATGATATCGGCTTTCGGGGCAACACCTTCATACTGATGTTGAATTACCGGATCGCCGCATGCAATACCTGAAACAATTGAACCATGACCAAAGTAAGCAGTGGTTGGAATATATGAAGCGCCAGCATTTATTGCTGCCGCATCCCATTCCTGACCGTAGCCATAACTAGGTGTAGTGCCTCCGCTGATATCAGTCTGCGACCATAAATATTTTATCCTCGTATTTCCGCTTGCATCTTTAAAATCAGGGTGAGTGATATCAATGCCATCATCAATAATTCCAATTACGACTCCACTGCCATCGTATCCTTGTGGTAATGGTGATTGACCAAGTTTAACGGGAGATATATCAGCATTGACATCAGATTGATCATCCATCGTATTTCCAATTCCATGTCGGCCTTCAATTCTTTTTATTCCGGGATATGATGCCAACTGCATTACTTTATTTGCCGGAATCATAATGGAAGAAATATCCCGGACTGAGTATTTAAAATTACCTCCTGCATTTTTTACTGCAGTTTGAATTTCGTTTTCATTTCCTTGAACAAGCAGTTGCAATTGCTCTGTGCTGCTTGGATTTTCATTCACATAATTGCGAAGCTCCAAATTCATTGTGGCTCTTTCCTGTGCAAAGCAATTTGTTGTGTTCAGAAATACAGCGAAGGTGAAAATGGTAAGAAGTAAAAATCTTTTTGTCATGATTTTAAAATTGAAAATTTCCTGAATTAAAATTATTCTTCATTACGCATTAAATGTCAATAGTTTCAAACAGAATTTTTTAATAATGACCATTTGAATATTTATTGTTTGGGTGAGCATTACTTACAAATCAATATTTCAATTCTGTTATTAATAAATTGGCAACCAGTGTTATAAATTTTCATTGCCACAATTCCATTCTCCTTTTAGTTTCGCACGGTAAATATTTATGGAATGATTTCACAACTGATTTTTTCTTTACTATTCATCATTGCTGTGGCCATGTTCACTAGCAATGTTCGCAAAGTAATTCGCAACATAAAGTTAGGAAGAGATATAAAAATAAATGACCGAAAAAGCGACCGATGGAAACAAATGATATTGGTTGCTTTCGGGCAAAAGAAAATGTTTAAACGACCGCTGCCTGCGTTGTTGCACTTTGTGGTTTATGCAGGTTTCATAATCATCAATATTGAATTGTTGGAAATTGTAAGCGATGGAATTTTTGGTACTCATCGAATACTTGCACATTATCTTCCGGTAGAATTTTACAATCTGGTTATTGCTTCATTTGAAGTACTTGCATTCTTGGTGGCTGTTGGTTGTATAGTTTTTTTAGGTCGAAGATACATTGCACGCATTCCTCGTTTCCGGAATAAGGAAATGACCAAGTGGCCACGAACCGATGCAACTATTATTCTCGTCACTGAAATAATATTGATGAGTTTGTTTTTGAAGATGAATGCCGCTGATCATTTATTGCAATCAAGGGGAAGCGAACATTATTTCAAAGCTGGTATGTTTCCAATCAGTCAATATATTTTCCCATACCTCAATAATTTTTCTGATGGCTCATTAATTTTTGTCGAGCGCTTCTGTTGGTGGGGACACATCATTGGTGTTTTCCTTTTTCTGAACTACATCATTTGGTCAAAACATTTTCACATTCTTCTTGCATTCCCGAATGTGTGGTATGCAAAGCTTACAGCGAAAGGAGAATTTACTTCACTTGCATCCGTTACCAATGAAGTTAAACTGATGTTGGATCCGAATGCAACTGTAACACCTGAAGTTAATCCCGGAAAATTTGGTGCAAAGGATGTAATGGATTTGAACTGGAAACAATTGATGGATGCATACTCGTGTACGGAGTGTGGTCGATGCACTTCTGCTTGTCCGGCAAACATCACCGGAAAACTTTTATCGCCGCGAAAAATTATGATGGACACTCGCGACCGATTGGAAGAAGTTGGTCGCAACATTGATAAACATGGAATTGATTTCACAGATGGAAAATCGTTACTCGGAAATTATATTACTGAAGAAGAGTTGTGGGCTTGTACTTCTTGCAATGCATGTGTGGAAGAATGCCCCGTGATGATTGATCCGCTCAGCATTATTACAGACTTGCGCAGAAATTTAGTAATGGAAGAATCTAAGTTGCCGGGTGAATTGACTGACATGATGAGCAACATTGAAAACAATGGAGCACCTTGGAAGTTTTCTCCGAGTGATCGGTTCAATTGGGCTGAAGGTTTGGATATTCCGGTGATGGCAGATTTAGCTGCTCGCGGCGAACAGCCTGAAGTTGTATTCTGGATTGGTTGTGCAGGAAGTTTTGATGATAGATATAAAAGCGTTGTTCGTTCATTCGCAAAAATTCTGAACGAAGCCAAAGTAAAATTCGCAGTGCTTGGTTTAGAAGAAACCTGCACCGGTGATCCTGCAAAGCGTGCAGGCAACGAGTTTCTGGCGCAGATGCAGGCTATGCAAAACATTACAACACTTAACAATTATTCTGTAAAAAATATTGTGACTGCTTGTCCGCATTGTTTCAATAATATAAAAAATGAATATCCTGCTCTTGGTGGAAACTATGATGTGATGCATCATTCAGCATTCTTACAAAAATTATTGGAAGACGGAAGATTGGTGATGAAAGAAAATAATTCCCTAACTGGACAAACAATTACTTATCACGACTCATGTTATTTAGGTCGTGCGAATGATGTGTATGAAGCACCGCGTGTAGTAATTGAATCGTTGAAAGTGGAATTGCGCGAAATGAAAAAATGCAAGACCAATGGTTTGTGTTGCGGTGGGGGTGGGGCACAGGTTTTTAAAGAAGAAGAAAAAGGAAGCAAAAGAATTAGCACCGAGCGCGCCGAACAGATTATGGAAACGGGTGCAAGTGTAGTTGCAGTAGGTTGCCCGTTCTGCATGACCATGCTCGATGATGGATTGAAACAAAAAAATCAAGAGGAAAAAATTAAAGTAAAAGATATTGCTGAATTGATAGCGGAGGCGAATCAACTTTAGTATTCAGAAATAAAAATTTAGTATTCGCATTTCAGAAATGCAATTATTTTTATCCCAATCAAAAATTTATGAAAAAAATATATTTCCTTTTAATCCTTTTGTTAAAGTGTTCTTTCAGTAATGCAACGCATATTGAAGGTGCCGATTTAACTTATCGCTCTCTTACTAACGACACACTTGAATTCACTTTTAAATTTTATCGAGACTGCGTTGGAATTTTACCTTCAAACAGCTATAATATTTATATCAGATCAACCAATTGTAATATTTATGATTCGTGTGTTGTAATGCAATTAGGAACTGAGATTGAAGTTTCTCCGCTTTGTCCAAACTACATATCACAGAGTACTTGCAATGGAGGAACATTACCCGGAGTTCAGGAATATATTTATACAGGAAAAAAATACCTGCCACAACTATGCGATGATTATGTTTTTTCTTGGGAAGAGTGTTGCCGCAATGCCACTATTACCAATATTGCAACTCCGGGCTTAGTCGGAATAAGGATGGAGGCTACTTGGAATAAAACCGCATCCGGAATGAATAACTCAGCTGCATTTAATACGCTTCCAGTTTTTTATACTTGTGTTAATCAACCAATGAATTGGTTTTGTGGTGGGTATGATTCCGATGGCGATTCATTGGTTTACAATTTCATTCAGCCAAGATCAAACACCGCCAATACTGATTCATTTGTTTACCTATCTCCGTGGAGTTTCACTTATCCATTAACAACTCAGAGTGGCTCTATGAACCTTGATAATTCAACAGGAGAAATTTCAATGACTCCCAACGGAATGCCATTAGAAATTTCGTGTCTTGCTCTAAAAATAGATGAATATCGAAACAGTAATTTAATTGCCTCAGTAATGCGTGATATACAAATGGTGATTTTAAACTGCGATAATTCAGCGCCCATGGTGGCCGGAAACCTGATCAATAATCTTGTTGGTGGAATTCAAACATCAAGCAATACCATTGAACTCTGTGCCGGAACTCAGGCTTCTTTTGATGTTATAGTTCATGATATAAATGGCGATAATGTTTTTGCTACTTCAAATATTAATTCAGTTTTAAGTGGTGGAACAGTTTTACTCAATACTATTTTGCCCGACTCTGCTCATGCACATTTTAATATCAATACGAATGGTATGAATGCAGGAATTTATAATTTCAATTTGTTATTAAATGAAAATGCCTGCCCCATTTTTGGACAGAACGCTTACAACTATACAATTAAAATTTTGCAACAAACTGATGCCGGTTTAAATACTGCAATTTGTCAGCCTGCAAATTCAATTCAATTGAATGCAGTGGGCGGAACAGTTTTTTCCTGGTTACCAACTACAGGATTAAGTGCTTCGAATATTTCCAATCCCATTGCATCTCCAATTGTAACAACAACCTACCATGTTTACTCAAATAATGCAGCAAGCACTTGTTCAAACGACGACTCAGTTATAGTAGCAGTTATACACCGATTATATTAAATACGAACTTGTCGCAGGATAGTGCCTGTTTCGGAGAATCGGTTCAATTGATGTCAAGTGTTAGTGGCGGTGCCGGAAGCGGATATATTTATTCATGGACTAATGGCTCTGGTAATTTGGTTTCAACTATTGCTAACCCTCTCTTGTTTCCCTTTGCATCCGGTGTTTATCACCTGACGGTCAGTAATGGAAATTGCATGGCTTCAGACGATGTGATTTATACTATGGTTCCAATTCCGGTTAATAATGTGAGTGCTACTCCTTTGAATGGGTGTATACCGCTTACTGTAACTACTACTAACAATTCAATCAATGCGATTAGTTATTTCTGGAATGCAGGAAACGGAAACATTTACACTGCTGAGGCACCTGCAATAGTTTATAATTCATGCTGTACATATACCATCTCATACATATCTACAGGATTGGCCGGATGCACTGATACTACTATTATTTCTCCTGTGTTAACTGACTTTCCTTATCCGCCTGCAACTATTATTTACGAATTTGGTCATTTGACTGCAACTGATTTTGCTCTTTATATCTGGTATTTTAACGGAGTAGAAATACCTGGAAATAATGGGCCACATCAGCCTTGTGATTCTGCCGGATATTATCAGGTTTTAACTTCATGGAATGGTGTCTGTTACATGCTTTCTGATTCGTTTTATTTTGATTGTGGTCAGGGTAGTGGTATTGGAATAGAAAATACAAAACCAGACAACCTGTTTTCCATTTACCCAAATCCAACTTCAAAAGAAATAACCGTCAACTATAACTTAAATACTTCAGGCACTTTTTCTATATACAATCTTCTTGGAGAAAAACAAGATGAAATAATTTTAGAAAAGAACACCACCAAGAAAAATATTTCCTTCAACAATATTTCATCAGGAATTTATTTCTGTGTAATAAAAACAGAAGAGGGAAAAATGTTTGAACAGAAATTAGTGGTGCAGAAATAAATTAATTTTTGACAGAACTAAATAAAAAATCGCCCCTGCATTTTAAAATGTCGGGGCGATTTTATTTTAATTTTTAAAAGCGAAAATATTATCGCATCAAATACATCTTGCCAATTCCATTTTTAAAATATTTATCAGTGCCGGTGTCATACTTGTCAATGGTTTCATTGTTTGCATTTGCAATTACTCTATAGATGTATAAACCGTTTGCAAGAGCATCACCATATTGATCAGTTCCGTCCCACGCAAAGTCGGTCATGTTTCTGCCAATGTGAAGATTACCCAATTCATCTTTAAATATTTCGCGCACCACTTTTCCTGAAACATTCAAGATTTGAATTTTCATAAAATCTGGAACAACAGAACCGGTGAGGGTAAATACAAATCGAGTTTGGGTAGTAAACGGATTCGGATAGTTGAGCACATTCGAAATCATTTGTTTGTTTATTACTTCAAACGAAACCTGGTAAGCAAAATTTCCTGAAGCATTTCCGCTTCGGTCGTAACCCTGAACAAACAAATGATAAATTCCATCCAACGCAAAAACAGGTTTTAAAATCGCAGCGGCATTGTTGCTTTTATTTAATTGTGTTGAATCAGCAGCAACGAATACGAATTGTGTTCCGTCAAAAATTACTCTGTGATAAGAACCATCAGGATAAACAAAATGGATTTTCATTAATGAAGTATCATTGATCAACAGCTTAAGATTGTTGTCTTTCAATTGAATATTTATTTCAGGTTTTGCTGAAACAATATCGGCATCTAATATTCTGACACCATCAAAGGTGACATCTAAAAACGGATTGATTAAATCTTTGCTTGCAGTAAATCGAAGCGCTCCCAAATTATTAAAATGGTATTGCTCCAACTGATGATGATTATCAAATGGATTTGCATCCATAATAATTGAATTCAAACCATTATAAACTCCACTGCTTATTGGAAAATAGAATGATGTATGCAAAGTGTCATTTGCATTGAGACTATCTAATTTATTATAAACTATATGCGCCTGATTGGTAGCATCTGTAATGTTGTACTTCATTGTTATACTATCCATATCATAATCACTTACATTTTCAAGAGCAATATCCAACTTCATATTCTGATAAATATTTACTGTATCGCTGAACGATAAATAAGCTGCAGGATTTAAAGCTGCTTCGGGCACTCCCATGTAATTAATGCGCCATGCATCTAACTGAACCGGAGTTCTGTTGGTTGTATCAGTTGAACTCAACCGCATTTTTAAATATGGATAAACGGATGCATCAATTCCTGAAATAATTGTGTCGGCTGCAAGAATGGTAGGTAAAAGCACAGTTGAAATTCCATTGTTGTCAATTCCAATCAGTTCAAGATTTATACTGTCTGCGCCAACTTCAATTTCGTGTTTTTTCCAATGCAATGAGGTCCATTGTTTTGCCGGACCAATCAGCGGAGTTTCTAAATATCCACGATCCCATGCTCCCTGAATAATAAAGCTTGTATCAATTATTGCAGAAAATGAATCACCGATAATTTCGGTTGCCGGATAATTCGGACTTCCTTTTTTGCTGAATAAAACATAAGGTTCGGTGGTTGTTATTGTATCAAGATCCATTCCGCCAATGGTATGAAAAGCATCCTTCATTCCCTGATCCCACAAAGGCATTCCTGCATTATTGAGCGTCATGGCAAGAACATAATTTCCTTGCGGAATTGTATCAATGAAAGCTTCAATTGCAGGAAATGATGCAGGATCATTTCCATTGAAATAAAAAGCATTAAGGTTTTGTGGCCAACAATGAATATTTCCATACTGACCATAACCAGTTCCCTGATTTACACTTTCCCATTGCAAACCTGTTAAAGAATCAATTACAGCGAACATTAAGTTAGCTCCTGTACCGCAGGTCCAGTTAGCCATTCGAACATTATTAATAAAGTAGGAAGGTTCATCCCAACCCAATGGACCACCGGTATAATAATTTGTAATTCCATTGTAGACACCAACTGTAATAAAGTCATCGGCATATTTAAATATTCTATTAGCAGGGAGTTCAATGCTGCCGAATTTATCTTTTAGATATTGAAAATAATGAGATTGATTCCATCCTAATGAAGAGCCATTTATATAAATGAACGAACTGTTGTGCCAGCTAAAACCATTATTATAAAGTGTGTCGAGTGAAGTTCTCCAATAATAAACAGTACTGTCGTGAAGAGTAACAGCAGGAGTCCATTTTGCAACCCCACCAATCTGATTGATTTTAATTTCCTGAAATAATGAAGAGTTAAAATTTTCAGTTGTATCAATTTGAAAGACATATTGCTTGCTCGTTGCAAATGCATTTACAGTTGATGCTTTCAGTGTTACACTTTGATGATTCACAATGGAGAATTCATACGGATAAACCGGAATGATATCATCGCTGAGAATTAATAAATCAACTGTCAGATTATTATTTGTTTCTGATGATTCCACTATATGATTGTCAGATTCAACTTTAATACTGAATTGATTTAATCCAAGTGCAGTGAATGCATTTGTTTTGATATTGAATGTTAGCGTATCGAGAAAATAAGTTGCTGCAATTTTTTTATGTGCAACAAGATATTGTTGCCCGTTTGGAAATATTCGTGTGATATCAACGAATATGCTGTCATGAATTGCTTTTCCAATATTTGTTATTACCAGATTAAGCGCAAAGGAATCAACTCCCGCAGAAACAATTCCGGGGTTAAAACTTACTGAACTTGGTTCAATAACATAATCAGGAAGCGGATGTGTATTTAATTTTAATGATGGATCTCCATTCAAGCCCATTTGTTCCAACACAGTGCGATCAACTCCGCTTGGATTATTATTCAGAATATCATTGATAGAATTTTTTATCACCGTTCCGATTGGTTCGTAATAACTTTTTACTGAAAGGTTCTGATAAAAATTATTTGTATAAACATCTAAACTATTTGAAATGGAAAAAGTAGCAGCAGCTAAAAAAGCGATAGCACCTGCGTTGTGGGCAAAAACAAATTCATCACTCAAACCTGTTCCATCATAAAATAAATTTCCGAGCAAACATCCGTTTGAAAGAATCATTGGATACTTTCCATAGTTCGAATAATTTTCAGGATGATCTAAATTAAAATCAAATGAATTGTACGAAGAGTGACCAAAGAAATTTATCAATGAAACTCCGGTATTAATCAATGAATCAAGATAATCGGATGTGGCTGTTGCAATAGGGTCTGAACTTGTTTTAAAGAAAGAATAAACTTTGCCACCAAAAAGTGTGTCTTCAATTATTGGTTTGTAACTGTTTAGGTAATATTGAAAAATTGTTTGATCCTGTAAATTTTCTCCTCCACCTAGATGCAATACCCTTTTCATCCAAGACTTGTCGGCAATTGTTTGAGGTGCGTTTTGAGCAGCTACAAACTGTTGTGCTTTTTCTAAATAATTCTTTATGTCAGTGGTATTTAGTGCTGGAATTCTTCCAATAGCAATTAAAGGTGTTTGATTGGTATTTGTTGAAGTTAATAAAATATCAGACCCTGGCCATGCCCATGTTGGAATGTAGTTGTGCGGTTTGCTAGCCGGAATATCATTGTAGTTTAAAAATTCAATTCCTTTCCCGATTATAAAAATATTTTTTGTTGTTGTACCCGCCCAGGTGTCGTTAATAAATTTGCTAAAATTTCTTATACTAATAGGATGCATTTCAACGCCATAGCTAAACTGGTCATACAGCTCTTCTATATTCGCAACGATTGCCTGATATCCGGTTGAATTTTTAAAATCTTTGTATTGCTGAACATAATTATTTCCGGAACCATCATCAAAGAAAAATGGATGCGAAATAATTATGAAGTCACCTTGATTTACAGGATTGGTATAATCTGTAAATGTTTTTTGCTGCATACTATTAACCAACAAAATATCAGTTCCGGGTGTTTGAGCCACTACCATTAATTGCCGTTCAGTAGCTGATGGGGGAAGTAAAAATTTTAATGTGTCACCGGAAATAACAGGTGTTAGTCTTAACCGGTTTGTGAAATCATAAAGCACAGGAACAGTACTCTGGTCATTAAAATTATAAATCTCAATGTACTTATTAGTTACAGAGGATGGCAATGAAAATTTTGTATTACCATTATTATCAAAATTAAATTGCCTTGGATATTTTAAATTTAAATAAGAGATTCCATTGTTATCGTAATAGGTTGGCGAGTTAACTGTTGAATATATAAAACTTGTTGTTCCATTGCCAATTAATGAGTTAGAAGAAATAGAAAGGTCAGCTGTTTCAGTATGAAAATCTGCATAACTATAAGTTTGTTGCAATGTTCCACCAATCGATAAATCAAGTAAGTGCGCACCCGGGAATCTGCCGATCCAGCTTGATTTAAATTTTGCCGTAGGTCCTGAAACATAAGGAAACGGAGTATATAGGTTTACCGTGTTTGCTGATAAAGTAAACCAACCTTGAGTATATCCTTCACCATCACTTAAATCAGAATTGAAAATTGGCTGTCCTTGAATATCAGGTTTTCCCTTGCTATATGTTGAACTTAAACGCGCTTGCCCGTATATATTTTCTGTTAAGTACCAACACCAGTTTTCTTTTGCAGGATGACCTGAAATATTATTTGTAGTTTGTGTTAAACGCAAATGGCCGACAGATGAATTATAGGTTAAAAAATAGGCGGCAGTATCATTAAATAAACTTAACCTCACATTTCCTTGCCAAGCTGTATTCTCATACATATTTGAATCAAGAGCACCATCATTTTTCAAAGCATAAAATTCGATGTAATCTGTATTGCTTAAAATTGAATTGGTTGAAACATACATTGGCACTTCTTGCCCTCTACCGAAAATCTGAAAGTCGGAACCATTAATAGTTGAAACCGGAATTCCGGATTGTTGAAGGACTGAATAAGTGACACGATACAATCCGTCCTGGGAAATTTTTATTTTGTAATAAGTCTGATTGTAATTAATCCATTCATTTCCGTAAGACTGCGCCTGCAATCCTTCAGAAAATAAAATGAATAAAGTGACACTGAGAAGTAAATAATTTTTCATTATTGTGTTTTATTATTAAGACTCAATCGCAAGGAGAAAACATTTGAATAAAGTGAGGAAGAAAAATTTCCAACATTTGTTAAAGCATAATCAATCATTACTTTTTTAATGTGTAACCCAACGCCAATATTTGGTTGCATGGTCGTTATTTTTCCACCGTCAATATCGTTTGTCGCTTTTTGAAAATTACCAATACCTGCTCGCAGGTAAATAGTTTTCATGTAGTTGGCTTCAATTCCAAGTTTCGGATCAACACTTAAAAATTTTGATGGCAGCAAAACATTTTCTTTTCCATCAGTAGTTAACGCAATATTAATTTCAGGATTGATTGAAAATTTTTCTCCGATTTTATAATCATAACAAGCACCCAAAATAAATTTAGGCGCGGTTAGTTCAGTGCTGCTGGTTGGAACAATATTGTCGGCTGATAATAATGCCTGTGCTTGTTCATCAGTGAAAGTAAAACTCCATGCATTAAATGTGGTAGTAATATCCTTCGCCATCAAACCAAATTTCCAATTTCCTTTTTTGTATTGCGCCCCCGCATCAGCGCCTATTCCCCAGCTATGCGCCATGCCGCCAACTATGCGGTGTATGATTTTGGCATTTACTCCCCAAGTCAATCCTTCAATAGTTGTTGAAGAAGCGAATGAACCAATGAATGCATAATCAGCGACTGAAAAAGAAGTGATGTTATCGTAATTAATACTTCCATCCGGATTTTTTAAAAACAAAGTATTCGGAATATCATCAACACCAAATCGAATGATTGATAAACCAATTGCTTTTGTTTTATCAGTAAGTGGTTTTGCAAATGAGGCATAATCATACTTTGCAATGCCAGCAAAATATTCACTGTGCATGGCACCAATTTGCATGTTATCAGTAATGGAAAGAAAACCGGCAGGGTTCCAGTAACCTGAAGTTATATCATCAACAGAAGCAACCTGCGCACTGCTCATCCCAAGTGACCGGGCTCCAACACCAATGTTTAAAAAGTCATTACTGTATTTTCGAAATTGCGCCCGGGATTGTAAACCATACGAGCATATTAATAAAAAGGCAATGAAAAAAATTCGGTATTTCATAGAGGTGTTTTAAAAGTTTCGCTGTGTAACGAACGCATTTCCGTAAAATTACTTTTTTCCCTAAAATCATTAATTTTAGAAATGCACGGTTTATTACGATGTGGATAGTTAAAGGTTTTATTTTAAAATGACTGTGAATTGTTTATTCAATGGTATGGAATGAATAATGGTTCAAATTGAAAATTGATTTTTTTCAATGAACTAATAACTGTCAGTTCCGTTGTTCGGTTTGATTTTTATTTTGCACCACTAAAATTTCAAAAAAAAATGTCAGAAGTATTAGAATGTTTAATTATTGGTTCCGGACCTGCAGGTTACACTGCAGCTATATATGCTGCCCGTGCTAATTTAAAACCTGTAATGATTACAGGTTTGGAGCAAGGCGGACAATTAATGAATACTACCGATGTTGAAAATTATCCGGGTTATCCAAATGGAATATTAGGGCCTGAAATGATGGAGGATTTTAAGAAACAGGCTGAGAGAATGGGAACAGATATTCGTTTTGGTTATGTAAACAAAGTTGATTTCACAGGACCAATATTTAAAGTATGGATGGATGAAACAAAAGAGTTGCATGCTAAAACAATTATCATATCAACCGGAGCAACTGCAAAATGGTTAGGTATTCCATCAGAAACACGATTGAATGGAAGTGGCGTTTCAGCATGCGCAGTTTGCGATGGATTTTTTTACAGAGGGAAACCTGTTGCAATTGTAGGTGCCGGCGACACTGCTTGTGAAGAAGCAATTTACCTGAGCAAACTTTGTACTGAAGTACACATGATAGTTAGGAGTGATAAAATGCGTGCTTCGAAAGTGATGCAGGACAGAGTTGCACAAACAAAAAATATAAAAGTGTATTGGAACACTTCAACCGATGAAGTGCTTGGCGAAAAAGGAGTTACGGGTGCGCGATTGCATAATAATATCACAGGTGAAAAAACTGAAATTAAAATTGATGGTTTTTTTGTTGCCATTGGTCATCAACCCAACTCGGATCCTTTCAAAGATTTTATTGATACTGATGAACAAGGTTATATTATCACACAACCAAATTCATCACGCACAAATGTGGCTGGAGTTTTTGCATGTGGCGATGTACAGGATAAAATTTATCGACAGGCTGTAACTGCTGCAGGTTCGGGTTGCATGGCTGCCTTGGATTCAGAAAGATACTTATCTGCGCTTGGTCATTGATGTGAAATGAAAGAACAAAGTGTTTATGATTTTACGGTAAATGATTTTCAGGGAAACGAAATTTCATTAAGTTATTATCGAGGTAAAGTTTTATTGATTGTAAATACCGCAAGCGCCTGCGGATACACTCCACAGTTTGCAAAATTGCAGAAGTTATATGAAACATATAAAGTAAAAGGTTTAGAAATTTTATCATTTTCATCCAATGATTTTGGAAGACAGGAACCGCTTTCAAACGAAGGCGTTGTACAATTCTGTAAAGTAGAATTTGGGATAACATTCCCAGTGTTTGCAAAAATTAAAGTGAAAGGGATTGATGCACATCCATTGTATAAATACCTTTCTGATAAAAAAAGGAATGGGAAAATTCAATCAAAACCTCTTTGGAATTTTCATAAATATCTTATCGATAAAAACGGAAAAGTGAGCGACTTCTTTATCACTCTTACCAACCCTGATAGTGTTAAAGTGATAAAAAAAATTGAATTGCTTTTAAATGAAAACAATTCTTAAAGCTATTTGTTTCTCTGTGTAATCTGTGTCTCTGTGGTATTTTTGTTGGATAAAAAATTAAATGCTTCTTAAATATTGCTTCAACATTTTTCAAATTTTAAACCTGCTTTCATCATGAATAATCATAAAATTAAAATTCTCGCTTTTGGAGCACACCCCGATGATGTGGAAATGAGTTGCGCTGGTACTTTAATGAAGCAAGCCGCACTAGGACATGCATTTGGAATAATTGATTTAACACGGGGTGAATTGGGAACGAGGGGTTCTGCGGAAATTCGGGAAACAGAAGCAATGAATGCCGGAAAAATTATTGGAACATCGTTTCGCGAGAACTTGAATTTCAAAGATGGTTTTTTTATAAATGATAAGCAACATCAACTCGAAGTAATAAGAATGATTCGAAAGTACCAGCCCGAAATTGTATTTGCCAATGCCGTAACTGACCGCCATCCTGATCATGGCAAAGGGGCTGACTTGGTTCGTGATGCAGCATTTCTTTCAGGTTTAATAAAAATAGAAACCGAATATGATGGAAAGAAGCAAGAACCATGGAGACCAAGAGCAGTTTATCATTACATTCAGGATAAAGATTTGACGCCAGATTTTCTTGTTGATGTTTCTGAATATACTGAAAAAAAAATGCAAAGTATTTTGGCTTTCAACTCTCAGTTTTATAATCCTGAAAGCTCAGAGCCGTTAACCTATATTTCTTCACCAGATTTTTTAGATGCACTAAAAGGTCGTATGCGTTTGTGGGGAAAGATTATTGGGGTCTCATATGCTGAGGGTTTTACAAGCAATAAAATTATTGGGGTAGAAGATGTTTTACTGTTAATGTAATTCATTTAGGAAAAAAGAATAATCATATTAATAAATGCAATTTAGTATCAGTAATAAAGTGTGAAATAACCATAATGGTATAATTGTATCACCATTAGGTTTTTAAGATACATTTGGCAAATTAAAATAATTTCCCATCAATGAATAAAATCGGTAAACTAATTACGGCTTCCATTGTATGCTTATGCTTTTGCATTAGCCAATCTTTTGCTCAAACAAATTGGATTGAATTGATGAAAGATCCAACATCTAATTTTTATGATGTTCAAAATGCTTTTAATCAATATTATGAAGGGTATGTTTTAACTCACGGTAAAGAAGCAAAAGAGGAAAACGGGATTCTGAAAAAGAAAGAACATGAAAGCGAATTTGAAGTACCCGGTTTCGAACAATTTAAAAGATGGGAAAATTTTATGGAACCTCGCGTATCACCAATTGGCGAACGGTTTAATCCATCAATTGCATATCAGGAATACATGACCAAAGTAAAACCAATGTTAAATCAAACACGCTCCTCAACTTGGTCGTTAATTGGTCCAACTACGCAAATTCCAAATACAGGTGGAGCAGGCCGTATAAGTTTTATTCGGTTTATGCCAGGAAATAACAACATCATTTTTGCTGGAGCACCTGCCGGTGGTTTATGGAAATCAATTGATGGTGGGGCAAATTGGACAACTAATACTGATGATCTCGCTGTAATTGGATGCTCTGATTTAGCAATTGATCCAAGCAATACAAGCATCATGTATCTTGCAACAGGGGATCGTGATGCAGGTGATACTTATTCAATAGGTGTATTAAAATCAATAGATGGAGGTTCAACATGGAATACAACTGGTTTATCATTTACTGTAAATAATGGAATATCTGTTGGTCGTATTCTTATAAATCCAATTTCACCATCAACTTTAATTGCTGCAACCAGCAGTGGAATTTATCGAACAACTAATTCCGGAACAAATTGGTCACAAGTTGTTACTTCAGGAAATTTTTATGATGCGGAATTTAAACCAGGCGATCCTAATATCGTTTATGCTTCTAGTAATAGTTTTTATAAAAGTTCAAATGGAGGTCAATCTTTTTCATTAATTAATTCAGGTATTTCCAACACTTCCAATAGAATGGCGATTGCTGTAACAGTAGCTGATCCAACTTTGGTATATGCAGTAACAGCAAATAATTCAGATTATGGGTTAGAAGGATTTTATAAATCTTCAAATTCAGGAACAAGTTTTACATTAATGAATAGTACCTATGATATTCTGGGGTTCAATACGAATGGAACTGGCGGTGGCGGCCAAGGTTGGTATGATTTATCAATTGATGCCTCGCCAACTTCATCAACAACAGTTGTGGTAGGTGGTATAAATACTTTTAAAACTTCAAACGGAGGAACATCTTGGTCAATTCATGGAGCAGGATATGGAAGTAATGCCCAGATTCACCCTGATGTACACGAAGTTGTATTTGCCCCAGGAACAAGCATATGTTATATTGGTTGTGATGGAGGAGTTTTTAAAACAACAAATAATGGCAGTTCATTTTCTGATTTAAGTGATGGACTGCAAATTGCCCAATCCTATCGCTTAAGTTGTGCGGCAACAAATGCAAATATTACAATGTCTGGATGGCAAGATAATGGAACCAATAGATGCAATGCAGGTGCGTGGGATGAAGTATTAGGTGGCGATGGCATGGAAACTATCATATCCTGGGCAAGTTCGCAAACCATGTATGGCGAGTTGTATTATGGTGAAATTTATAAATCAACCAATGGTGGAAACTCTTTTAGCAACAATCCAATAGTTGCCAGTGGTGGCACTGCAGGTACTGAAGATGAAGATGGTGATTGGGTTACTCCATATATTCAAAGCCCAACTACCTCTGCTACTTTATATGTTGGAAAAACAAAAGTTTATAAATCAACAAATAGTGGTTCATCATGGACTGCTCTTGGTGCAGTTACCGCTGGAAACGGTAAAATAAAAGCTTTAGCAGCAACAGCGGCAAATGCAAGTTATTTATATGTTGCTAAAAAAGACAGGTTTTTTGTTAGTACAAATGGCGGAACATCGTTTACTGATCGAACAGCAGGAATCCCAGTTGCATCTGCTGCAATAACTTACATAGCAGTAAGTAATACCGATGCGAATAAAGTTTGGGTAAGTTTATCAGGATATTCAGCAGCCAATAAAGTTATGTATAGCAGTGATGCAGGCCAAACCTGGGCTAACATTACAACAGGTTTACCAAATGTACCGACAAATTGCATTGTGTATGTAAATGGAAGCAGTGCTAAATCGCTTTATTGCGGAACTGATATAGGAGTTTTTTATCGTGACGATAATACTGGAACTTGGATTCCATATGATGACGGTTTGCCGAATGTTGTTGTGGATGAACTAGAAATTCAATACAGCGCCAGTAAACTTCGGGCAGCAACATATGGTCGTGGCATTTGGGAAGTTGATTTATATGCCGCTTCATTATCATCACCAACTGCATCATTTATTTCTAGTTTAACAAGTGGCTGTGCTCCTTTATCAGTGCAGTATACCAGCACAAGTGTTTTTGCAAATAGTTATTTATGGGAATTTCAGGGTGGAACACCTGCAACCGCAAATACAAATACAGCATTGATAGTGTATAGTGCTGCTGGAACTTACGAAGTGAAATTAGTTGTTACAAATGCACTTGGAACTGATTCTGTTACTCAAACCAACTACATAACTGTTGGACCACCAATTAGTATTTCAGCCAACAAAACCGATGTCGTATGCTTTGCTCAAAACAATGGAACTGCTAATGCGACAGTTATTGGTGGAACTGCACCATACGCCTACATCTGGTCAAATGGTTCTTCTTTATCAAACCTTACAAACCTTGCCAGTGGATCTTATTCTGTAACAGTTACAGACAATCTTGGATGTGTTGTTTCTTCACAACTTACGGTCTTTCAGCCTAGCGCTTTAATTGGAAATATTGCAACTACTCCTGACGATGGGTCAAATATTGGTGCCATTAACCTAACACCTCAGGGTGGAACTCAACCTTATAGTTATTTATGGTCGACTGCCGCCACCTCACAGGATATTTCTGGATTGGCCGCTGGAATTTATTCAGTAACAATAACCGATGCACATGGATGTGTTAAAGTAGTAACATCAACAGTTGCCTCCAATGTTGGAATTGAATCAATTGACGAAGTGAACAGTTGGTTAATTTATCCAAATCCTACACATGATTGGTTAACTATTGATGCAAGTAAATTAATGTTTGCTGACATTACACTTTATAACCTTTTAGGGCAGGAAATTTCAAAATTGAAAATGGAAAACACCAATTCCATAGTGTTGCGATTATCTGATTTGCCGAATGGTGAGTACTGGTTAAAGATAACTACCGATAAAGGTGTTGCTTATCGAAAAATCATGAAGAGCTGATTGTATAATTGACGCATGAATTTATTGAGCGGAAAAAAAAGATTAATTCAAATATCATTAGCTGTCAGCATTGTTCTGCTGGCAGCTAAATTTTTTTCATACTTTCTCACGCATTCCAATATTATTTTGTCTGATGCAATGGAAAGTATTATCAATGTAGTGGCAAGTTCGTTCGCTGCATTTAGTATTTATCTTTCATCGCAACCAAAAGACGAGAACCATCCGTATGGCCATGGTAAAATTGAATTTTTGGCAAGTGTTACTGAAGGTCTTTTAATATTTCTTGCAGGGCTCTTCATTTTTGTGAAAGCATGTTCCAATTTTTTTTTCGAACAAACCATTCAGGCAATGGATATTGGTTTGCTTATTATTTCAGCCACAGCATTGGTCAATTTTATTCTTGGAAAAATATTGCTGCGTGAAGGAAAGAAAACCAACTCGTTATTATTAATTGCTGAGGGGAAGCATTTGCTAAGCGATAACATGACTACACTGGTTGGAGTTGCTGGAATTATTGTAGTTGTTATTACGAACATGCCTGAGATTGATACCATCTTTTCATTAATTCTTGGATTGATAATGTTGCGAAGTGGTTATCGCATCATTCGTCCTTCGGTTGCAGCACTCATGGACGAAGCAGATAGTGATCTGATGAAAACCGTTACCGAACATTTTATCAAGAACAGAAAAGACGATTGGATTGATGTACACAACATGCGCATTGTAAAATATGGTTCCGACATTCACATTGACTGCCATGTTACATTTCCATATTACTACAGTTTAACCGAAACACATGCACTCGTAAATGATATTGAATTGATGTTGCGTAAAAACTATCCGCAGGAGTTGGAAATATTTATTCATGCCGACCCGTGCATTCCTGCTGATTCATGTATTATTTGTATGAAGAAGTATTGTACCCTGAGGCAAAAACCATTCGAAAAAAAAATAGAATGGACTCCGTTGATGTTTTCTGTAAACAAGAAACACCATTTGCAATAATGTAATTCGTAGTTATTGAACTATTAATTTTTGAGTTATAAATTGGTCTTGTGAAATTAATCTTATCAAATAAATTCCCTTTGATAATTTCGATGCATCCATTTTCAATTCATTTAGTTCTCCAATATAATTGTGATTTAGAATAATTTTCCCAGCTAAATCCGTTATTTCAATAGTATCATCAAAATTCATAATAGAACTTTGGATTCTGAAAATTCCATTGGAAGGATTGGGATAAATTGAAAAAGAGAATTCTGAATTTTGAAAATAATCAACCGAATTAAATTTCGCTGTATCAATCACAGTAAATAAATCAAGACCGCCCTCAACAAAATGACCGCTCGAACTCTGGTCAGCTGTGCGAATAATCAATTGCATATTGGCTGATGGTTCAACAAAATCTTTAATTCTGAAATCATGAAATATCCATTGACTCATTTGTGAAGTATCGGCAACTAAAAATTCAACCAATTTAGTTGAGTCGCCATTGCTGATAAAAACTTTTAACGAATCATTTGGATTTCCATTTCCGCCTCCATCATAAAACCAACGGTAATAATTTATTCGTGGATCATAACTAGCATGCAAATCAAAAACAGGTGATGTTAGTATAGCTGAACCACCATCTACATCATCATCACTGGCGGCGCCCCCACCATTGCCTGTTACAAAACATTCAGAACCATAATCATTAACGACATCAATACCAGGATTGCAATCGGCGCTTCCATTTGTTGTTAAAACAGGAACTCCGCGAACCCATTCACCTGTTGATGCGTTGCCGCTGGCTGTCCATCCAAAATCAAAAAAGAAATCATCATAATATCCTTTAGGTAATGCAATAGTTAGCCCTGTAGTTGTTGGATTTAATTGTTGTGAAACTATTTTTCTTGTTATGTGACTCCAATCACCAGCATAAATTGAATAGTTTGCAGTGTAAATTTGATTTATCGAAACTACTCCTGAAGCATCTGCTGTAAAGCTGAAATTGTATTGAAAGTTATCAGTGATAAAAACATGAGCAAATGGTATTGGATTTCCGGTAGCAGAATCAATAACTGTCATGCTAATATCAAACGGAATAGCAGGAACTAATTGAGCATCCAAAACAATTGTCTGCGCACTATCTAACTGGACATTATAAATAGTTTTGGTAAAATAACCTGGATGTGAAAATTGTACATCATACAACCCTTGATTTAAAATGCCGGTACTATAAATACCTAGGTAGTTTGTAGAATCAACAATTGCTGGTTGAAGCAATTCAATTTGCGTGCTGTTTAATAAGGCATTTGTAAATGTATCAGTCACAGTTCCTTTTATGCGACAGGCTTTTTGATAATGAGGACTGAATACATACAATCCTCCCTGCATATCTGAAACTATCATGTTTCCTGAAGGAAGAAATGGATAAACTCCCCAATCACCATCGTAGCCAAAACCACTTAATGGTGAGGTATCATAACTGCCAACTTCAATCATGTTGGTTGGATCCGATACATCAAAAATGGTAACCCCATCTCGATAATAACTGGCAACAGCAAAATCATTATTGTATAAATGTACATTGTGTATTACTGAATTACTCCCTGGATTCGATTGTGTTTCATCCAACTTTGTAATATTTCCTAAATTGGAAACATCGTAAGAAGTAAGAGATGAATTCGATAACTCATCGGTTGTGAAAACATAATGATTATCCGATGTTGGCCAAGAATTATGAGTGAATGCAAGCGGAGTTGTCACTTGACCCATTACTTGAATATTTGTTTTATCAGTAACATCTAAAATTACAAGTTTGCCCTGATAAACTTCACTCGCCCAAAGTGTATCACCTCGTACAAAACCATCGTGAATATAAGCTCCATTATATTGCGCAATGTATTGTGGATTATCAGGGTCAATGTTTAAATCAAACATCATTGCGCCTCTTTGTGCCTGCGCCAATCCTGAATAAGTATTAAAGCCAAACAGATATAAAATTCCATTTTCATCTACCCAGCAGGTATGGGCTTTTTTTAAATTGTTACTGAAGAAATGGTGATAAGTAATATTTGTATTTGGAAGGTTAGTTAAATCAATTATTAACAAACCGCTATCCTGCTCATTTGTAACATAGGCATGGTGATTAAAAGTTTTTATTTCGCGCCACACTATTGCTCCTGCTGCGGGTTGAGCAGAAGGTAAATTGGCAACAATTACAGGATTTGCCGGATCAGTAACATTTATAACTGAAACCCCTTGCCAGGTGCCAAGTAAAGCATATTCATTTCCAAAATCATCAACATATCCGAACAAACTCGAATAAGCGTTTGTGAAATCAAGCTGGCTTTGTAAGGTCAGATTTATATTTTGAGAAAAAGAAGACTGCGACAATAAAAACAGAAACGCGAACGAAAATATTTTTTTCATGGAGGATGGTTTGAAATTTATTTTTCTCTTAACAATTTATTGTTTTGGAATGAAAGAATATAAACATGCTTGTTCTCAATAAAATCAGTTGAGGAATGTTCGTTCAAAATTACTGGTTGAAAATTATAATCAACACCCAATGCTGTTATCGGTTGTTGTAAATGTTCAAACCATTTATCGCCATAAAGTTTCCATAAATTCCCAATTGATAAAACCAGACTGTAACCCTGATAACTGAATTCATTGGGCAGTGAAGAATACTTGTTTTTAAATTTATTTCGGAATTGAATAAAATTTTTCAATGAATCATCAGAATAAAATGAACTTGTGATATGCGTATTTAATTTTTGTAAATAATCCAATCGCAAAGTTTCCATTTCCGTCCAAGTAGGCATTCCGAATAAAATGAGTTTATAATTTGCAGTCAACTCAAACAATTTTTTTGAAAGCAGGTTTACAAACTCTTGATCAAAACTAGGAATGATGATAATGTTGTTATCAATAGCTGTTAATAAATCATCTACTTGATAAAAACTGCTATCACTTTTTTCGGTGAGTTCAATTGGTTTGGTTTTTAATATGGATTTAAAATAAGCTGCATATTCCGATTCACCTTCGTCACGACGATACAACAACAGAATTTTTTTGTTAGGATATTTTGTATTTATAAAAGTAGCCAACTGTTCACAATGAGTTTTCAATCCGGCATTGGCTAAAACAAAATTTGCATTTTCAATAGAAAGATTTTGTGAGGCAGAAAGAGGAGAGAAGAGGATCTGATGTTTTTGGTCAATTGATCTTCCGGCAACTATTAATCCTGAATTACTAACCGGACCAATTATCGCATCAGCATTTTTCACCGATTGTGAATTCATGAAACTGATAATCCGATCAGTATCTTTTTGATCATCAAAAATGTTTAGTTCTAACTTAACACCAGCATGATCAAGAGAATCCAATGCAATCTGTACTCCATGTAAATACTGAATTGCCAGATTCGATTTATCTGTAATGGAAATAATTTCAATTCCCAAAGAATTAAACTCAATTTCATTGGTGAAAAACGGAAGCATGAGAGCAACATGCATTTCTTTTTTTTCCATTGGTTTTGGAGCAACAATATTTTCTGTTGGAATATTTTTTATTGAATCAAATACCACCACCTGATTATCATTCGGCCAAATATGCGGAGTTTTGGAAGTACTTGAACAACCAAGCACCGAGGAAATAAATAATATATTTAAGATGTAAGCTTTTAACATTTATGATTTAGCTGTTAGCGATTAGCACTTAGCAATTAGGAAAAAAATTATTCACTTAAAAAAAATACTGAAATTCAAAAGCCGGAAACTCTGCCTACTGCGTACTGAAAACTGCCTTCTGAAATTACTCCCACTCAATAGTAGCCGGCGGTTTACTCGAAATATCATAAACCACACGGTTAATTCCTTTCACACTGTTTATGATGTCGTTACTCACTCTTGCTAAAAATTCATACGGCAAATGACACCAGTCTGCAGTCATTCCATCAGTTGATTCCACTGCGCGCAATGCTATTACATTTTCGTAAGTGCGCTCATCGCCCATCACACCAACTGATTGCACGGGCAGCAAAATAACTCCGGCCTGCCATACTTTATCGTACAGGTTTTCTTTCTTCAACATTTCGATAAAAATATTATCTGCTTCCTGCAATATCCGAACTTTCTCAGAAGTAATGTCACTGATAATCCGTATTGCTAAACCCGGCCCCGGAAACGGATGGCGCTTAATAATATCATCAGGCAATTTTAATTCGCGACCAACTCGTCGCACTTCATCTTTAAATAATAAACGCAATGGTTCCAATACCTGCATGTTCATTTCAGCAGGCAAACCACCAACATTATGATGCGATTTTATAGTAACAGAAGGGCCATGAACCGATACCGATTCAATCACATCAGGATAAATTGTTCCTTGCGCGAGCCATTTTATTTTTAATCCGATATCAGGTCGCGCTTTCAAGCGATGCGCTTCTTCATCAAACACTTCAATAAATAACCGACCGATAATTTTCCGCTTTGTTTCGGGGTCAACTACATCTTTTAATTCACGGATAAATCGCTCTGATGCATCAACTCCTTTTATATTCAAGCCCATTCCTTCATAAGCTTTCAATACTTTTTCAAATTCATTCTTGCGCAGCAATCCGTTGTTCACGAAAATGCAATGCAGATTTTTTCCAATGGCATTGTGAATTAATCCGGCTGCAACTGTGCTGTCAACTCCACCTGATAAAGCAAGAATCACTTCATCATTTCCAACTTTATTTTTTATCTGCTCAACAGTTGAATGAACAAATGAAGCAGGAGTCCATGATTGATGGCAACCGCAAATGCTCACGCAAAAATTTTCAATAATTTTTTTTCCCTCAATCGTATGAGTAACTTCAGGATGAAATTGAATTCCGTAAACAGGATAAGCATAAGTGTCATCATTATTTCTGAAAGCGGCTACAGGAATGCTGTCGGTTTTCGCAATGAGTTCAAAGTGTTCCGGGATTTTTGCAATTGTATCGGCATGACTCATCCAAACCTGACTGTCATGTACTACATTTTTTAACAGTACATCATCTTCCACTAATTGATTCAGATGCGCGCGACCATATTCGCGCTTGTTGCTTTTCACCACTTGTCCACCACCGAGTTCAGCAATCAACTGTGCACCGTAACAAATTCCAAGCACAGGTTTTTTTCCAAGCAGTTCACTGAGATTTACTGATGGAAAATCTTTGTCATGCACTGAACACGGACTGCCGCTTAAAATAATTCCCTTCACACTTTCATCAATAACAACTGCGTGGTGGTATGGATATATTTCGCAGTAAATATTTAACTCGCGAATTCTTCGGGCAATCAATTGCGTGTACTGCGAACCGAAATCAAGAATCAGGATTTTTTCTTCCATGAGGCTGCGAAAATAATCGGAAAGAGTTAAGGGTGTGGGAGGAAAACTGTTTTGTGAATAAGAATTTCGAAAGAAGAATTTCGCACGGAGGCACGGTGAGCACGGTGAAAAAATACAAGCTCCGTGAAATCTGTATCGGAGTTTATCCCGATGAAGTTGGGGTGCGAAATGCAGCGGAGTATGTTTCAAACATAAATCACTGATCCCAAGGAGAACCAGCGAATACAATTTTTTTTATGAAAGTTAGAAGTTGAATTTGTAAAACTCCTTGTGCTCCGTGCCTCCGTGCGAAACAGCAAAGTCAAACTTTTCTCTGAAATTTAAAAATTCATTTTTCACATTTGCGCCGTGAACACATCTGCAGTCAGTCAGTTATTTATTTCGAAATTAAAAGAGAACGAAAAAATTTTGTGGAGCGGAACACCGCGGCAAAAAATATTATTGCGCGATGTAGATATGATTCTGGTTCCCATCAGCATCATTGCCATTGGCTTCGGATTGTTTTTCAATTTCGCGATATTTTATTATCAGCAATTTTTCTTTTTACCAATATCAATCAGCATTGTGCTGGCAGGTTTTTACATCGGCATTTTTCGTTTCTTCATTGATTCGAAAAGAAGAAAATCAATCTGGTACTGTGTAACTGATAAAAGAATATTGATGCTCTCCAAAAAAAATAAAACTATTTTTCAAACTCTACCACTTAAAGATATTGAGCAACTTGATTTTTCGGAAGAGAAAGACGGAAGTGGATTTGTTTTATTCGGCAACACCAATCCGATATGGCCTTGGTTGTTTGGTAAATTCTTTTTCACCCGTGGTACCATTCCCGGTTTTGAATTAATACCCGAAGTGCAGAAAGTTGATTTAATAATAAAGGAAGCAATCGGCAATTATGTTGACCCGTTTGTATTGGACAAAGTGAAGCCGGATGCTAAGAGTTTGAATTGAATATTCTAAACCCCAAACTGTACAAAGTGATAATCACAATGAACATATACCCATCGTCCCCACTGCGTTTTATTCATACGACCAAATAACGGATGCTTGGTAGGGAATGAATTTGTATTCCGTAGCTGATTAAATTTTTGAACGAATAATTCTTTTTCTTTTTCAAAACTTTCTACTGATAATTTATTCCTCACAATATCCATTTCCTTAAAAGTGCGAAGTGGTTTCTTATTTAATTTTTTTATGGAAGGTCGCATATTTAAAAAAGTCATCCACCGAAAAACGGTGCGCGATACTAACCTGCTTTTGTCAGGAAGAATAATTTCTCCCAATGCAATTTGATTTGCCATTGTTAAATGATGCAACATTTGCGATGGATTCATCACACCAAATAATCCAACTGAATCATTTGATAGTTGATTCAATCGTTTCAATATTTCTTCCTTCTCAACCGAATCAAAAATTGTTTTCATCAAAAAATATTTTTCATTAATTAATTTTCAAATTGAATAATTGAACAATAGAACAATTGAATATTAGAACATTTGAACAAATCAACCAATAAATTAACTACCTTCATAAACCGCCCCCGAAGTCGGCGTTTCATTCAATTCAATTTTCTTCAGCATCGGAAGTTCAGGTTTTATCTGATTCCAAAGCCAAATAGTAATCATCTCGCAAGTCGGGTTTTCCAATCCCGCAATATTGTTTAATAATTTATGATCTATGCTGTCAATGATTGGCGCAATCACTTTTTTTATTTCCGAAAAATCCATCACCCATTCCAATTCCGGAATAGGATTTCCTTCCAGATAAACCACCAACCGATAAGTGTGCCCGTGAATTTCGCGACACTTATGTTCAGGAGGAACTTTCGGAAGAAAATGTGCAGAGTCGAAAGAGAATTGTTTAAAAATCAGCATGAGTCAGTAGTCAGTAGGCAGTTTTCAGTAGGCAGTATGCAGTTTTTTTTATACCAGACTTGCTTCCAAAGTAACAGTGCAAGAAAGTGATTTACTGATTGGGCATGTTGCTCTTGCTTCTTCAGCTATCGCTGCAAATTGATCAGAAGTGCATCCTACAATTTTTGCTTTCACCACTAAATGAGAATTAATGATTGCACCGTTTTCAAGATCAACAGTACATGTGGTTTCTAATGAATCAGATTTCAATCCTGCTTTCTCAGTCAGAAAACTAAGTTTAATAGAATAACATCCGGCATGAGCCGCAGCAATTAATTCTTCCGGATTTGAACCGGCGGCATTTTCAAATCGTGTGGCCCAGGTGTATGGTAAATTTTTTACCAGATTACTTTGAGTAGTTAAACTTCCTGTACCTTCTTTCCCTGTTCCTGTCCAAAGGGCTGTTGCGTTTCTTTTCATTTTATTAGTTGATTGGTTTATTAGTTTATTGGTTCATTGGTTGATTAGTTCATTTGTTCAAATGTTCTATTATTCAAATGTTCATCGGTAATCACATGGTGCTTTGTAGATTTTGAGATAGCAAAACTGCCAACTGCTTACTTCAAACTGCCTGCTGTTAAAAGGCCGCAAACATAATTATTCTGCTTGCTTTTTTATCCGCCGTTTTCGTTTACATTTGCCACTCCAAAAAAAGTAAAGACGCATTAAAAATGAAATTGACGAAAGAAACAAGACAGGAAATTGTAACCAAGTTTGGTGGAAACGCTAAAAACACAGGCGCTGCCGAAGTTCAGGTTGCATTATTAACCGAACGCATTCAGCATATCACAGGTCACTTAGGCGGACAAAAAAATGATGTAAACTCAGCTCGTGGTTTAATGAGATTGGTTAGCCAACGCAAAAGATTGTTGCACCACCTTTCTGAAACCAATCTGAGCTCTTATCGCCAGTTGATTAAGGACTTAAATCTTCGTAAGTAATTCGTTGAATTATTTACTGCATAAATATTTTTTCAAAACATTTTGAAGAGTCGAAATAAGGTGCCCCAAAGCTTCTGTTCGACTCTTTGCTTTTTAAAATAATAAGATTCTCATGGGAAATAAAATCGGAATTAATCACACATTTGATAGTGGCGACGGTCGCACTATAACCATTGAAACCGGAAAACTCGCTGCACAGGCACATGGTTCAGTGGTGGTTCGTCAGGGCGATTGCATGTTGCTTGCCACAGTTGTTGCAAGTTCAGAATTAAAAGAAGGGCAGGATTTCTTTCCGCTCTCGGTTGATTACCAGGAAAAATTTGCTTCTGCCGGAAGAATTCCAGGTGGATTTTTTAAAAGAGAAAGACAACTTTCTGAATATGAAATTTTAATCTGCCGTATTGTTGACCGTGTACTTCGTCCACTTTTCAACGAAGATTATTTGTGCGATACGCAAGTAATGATTCAAATGATTTCTTCCGACCCAACCATTGCTCCCGATTCATTGGCGGCACTGGCTGCATCGGCAGCGCTTTCAGTTTCTGATATTCCGTTCAACGGACCTATCTCTGAAGTTCGTGTTTGCAAGATTGATGGAAAGTTTGTGGTGAATCCTCTTCGCGCTGATATTGAAAGAGCGGAGTTGGATATTTTAGTTGGTGCATCTGCCACAAGCGTGGTGATGGTGGAAGGTGAAGCGAAAGAAGTTTCGGAAGCAGACTTTTTAGAAGCAATAAAAATCGGACACGAAGCGGTTAAGCTTCATTGCAAAGCGCAGTTAGAGTTGAGAGCAAAAGTGGGTGTAACAACCATTCGCGAATATCAGAAGCCTGCTGTTGATGAAGATTTGAAAAAGAAAATTTATGATGAATATCGTACTGAAGTTTATGCAGTTGCAGCATCGGGAGTTAGCAAGGATAAACGCAAAGTTGGTTTTACTGCCATTAAGGATAAAATAAAAGCGCAGTATGCCGAAGCGGAAGTCGGACAATTAAAACTTGCCAAAAAATATTACAGCGAACTGGAGTATGATGTAATGCGCGATATGATTCTCGACGACAGCAAAAGATTGGATGGACGGAAGATGGATGAAATTCGTCCGATATGGATTGAGCCTGATTACATTCCATCAGCACACGGATCAGCAGTTTTTACCCGTGGCGAAACTCAATCATTAACCACTGTTACATTAGGAACAAAACTCGATGAGCAGATGCTTGACAAAGCAATGGAAATGCTTTACTCTAAATTTATGTTGCATTATAATTTCCCAGGGTTCAGCACAGGAGAGGTAAAACCGAATCGTGGAACAAGCCGTCGTGAAGTGGGTCATGGTAACCTGGCTATGCGTTCATTAAAAAATCAATTACCGCAGGGCGAAGAAAATCCTTATACCATTCGTGTGGTTTCTGATATTTTGGAATCGAATGGTTCATCATCAATGGCTACTGTTTGTGCAGGATCTATTGCGTTGCATGATGCAGGAGTGAAAATGAAAAATCATGTATCAGGTATTGCGATGGGATTAATTACCGGAGCGAACGGAAAGTTTGCCGTGTTGTCAGATATTCTTGGTGATGAAGATCACCTGGGTGATATGGATTTTAAAGTAACCGGAACCAAGAATGGAATTTGCGGTTGCCAGATGGATATAAAAGTGCAGGGATTAAGTTTTGAAATTATGGCTAAGGCATTGGAGCAAGCTCGTCAGGGTCGTTTACATATTCTGAATCTGATGTACGAAGCACAACCTGCTGCACGCGAAGATTTGAAACCATTTACTCCGCGTATGGTGAAATTGTATGTGCCACAAGAAATGATAGGACCAATAATTGGCCCTGGTGGGAAAAACATTCAGGAATTACAGCGCACAACCGGAACCATTGTAACCATTGAAGACAAGGACGGAAGAGGCGAAGTGGTTATATCATCAACCAACAAGGAAGGTTTGGATGCTGCTGTTGCACGCATCAAGGGTTTAACTACCCTGCCGGAAGTTGGAGCCATTTACGAAGGCAAAGTAAAAAGCATAAAAGAGTTTGGTGCCTTTGTTGAAATCCTTCCGGGTAAGGAAGGTCTGTTGCACATTTCCGAAGTAAGCCACAAGCGATTAGATAGTTTGGATGGTGTATTGAAAGTAGGAGAAATGGTGAAAGTGAAACTGCTCGACATTGATGCAAAAACCGGCAAGTACAAACTGAGCCGTAAAGTATTGATGGAAAAGACTGAGGGAGCTTCGAGGAATTAAAATTTACAAAAGTTTGCTAATGTAAAAAGCCGCTCCGGAATTTGGAGCGGCTTTTCTGTTTTTGTTTTTTCTTTAATTCTCCGCTCCATTTGAAATCAACCCCAACCACTCATAAATATCAACAAATCACAAATTTCATTTTTTGAAAGCAAAAATTACATTTGCTCGCGCCTAACTACGCAGCACGACATTTTTAAACAATCTGTTATGCAAACCGCTTCAAATTTATTTGAGGCGGTTTTTGTTTTTATGCGGTTGTGTTTAATTTGTAATTGAGCAACTGCAAACAAAAAATAAAACTAAACGGCTGTTTCATTTTATCGTTCTGAATTTTTATTTTGAATGTATATTGTGCCAATGCAACAAAAAATATTTTCAAAAAACGGGAGTATAATTTTATGCATGCTCGTTAGTTATTGTACTGCAGTTGTTCAATCAGCAAAAGCACAAACTACCCGACCCAACATTGTTATTATTCTTACTGATGATATGGTGTATCATTCATTATCAATTAACACCAATGATCCATTAATTCAAACACCCAATATTGACAGAATAGGGGAGGAGGGCGCCGATATAAAATATTACTGTACCAACTCATTGTGTGTGCCAGGTAGGGCATCGTTGTTAAGTGGTAAATACGGGCATACAACAGGCGCCGTAAACAATGCAAATTATCCGCCTGATTCGTTGGTTACACTGCCAAAAATTTTGCACGCAAAAGGATATCATACCGCGCTTATTGGAAAATGGATGATGGGAAACTGGAATCCGAAACCTGAATTTGATTATTGGCTGGCCAGTCATAATCAAACAACTTATTATAATGATTCGTGTAACTATTCATGGGTGCATATACCGGTAAATGAGCACATGACAGATTTTGAAACCGATAGTGCGCTCGCACTCATAAGCAGAATTGATACACCTTTTTTATTCTGATAAGTTACAATGCCCCTCACCTGCCGTTTGTACCATAAATTCAATACAACGGAATGTTTGATACCTGTGATTTTGAAGTGCCGCAAAATTTTGAACGGTATACAATAAACTACCCGTCGTTTTTATATTCGTATGGATACAATATTCCATCAGAAAATATATACCAATATCAAAAGAGAAAATACAGTGAATTGTTTAAAGGAGTTGATATAAGTACAGGTAAAATATATCAGTCACTGCAGGCACTGGGATTATTGGATAACACGATGTTGATTTTTACGACTGATAATTCAAACCTGATTGGCGAACACGGGTTGTTTTCAAAACTCCATCCGTATGATGAGTGTATGCACCTGCCGCTATTAATCAGGTATCCACCATGGTATCTTCCAGGAACAATTATGAATTCAAATTTTTTGTTGAATATAGATATTACCCCAACCATACTTGATGTAGCTGGTATTACTGATTCTTTCGGAATGGAAGGAACATCAGCAAGACAATTTGCAAATGGAACAAAATGGAGAAAAGCATTTTTATATGAACAATATGCTGATTCCAATGAAAGTCCATTTACAGTTAAAACTTTCAGAGATGAATTTTTTCAATACAACCAATATTTCTGTTACGATACAACAGAGGAACTGTTTGATATGATAACAGACCCATTGCAAAAAACAAATTTAGTGCATCACTCTAAATACCTGGATACGCTTACCGATTATCGGATAAAACTTGATAGTTTAAGATCGTTGGAAGGAGATACAGTTTTTATTCCGCTTACTCCATGTTATTTGTTAAATCCATCTTTTCCACTCACGGGTTCTGTTTTCAATAATCAACTATTAATTGAACCTGATTTTTTTATTTATCCCAATCCTGTAAATAATTTTTTAACCATATTTTGTAATCAATCAAATAGTTATTTTGAAATAAAGGATATTCTGGGAAGAACACTTTCGCATTTTACAATGACTCGTTATGATTCAGGTAAAAAAATTATTGATGTATCAGGTTTATGCAATGGAAATTATTTTATTGAGGGCAGTTCAATAAAACCGTATCGTATAAAAAAATTTATTGTGGTAAAATAATACTGCCATCGGTTCGACTCCGTAGTAACATTTTTACTCGTAAAGAAAAAAGCTGCTATCACCGATACATAATTCCTATTCTCTTTTTTGCCCATAACATTCATCGCATACATTTGCGCCGCCTATGAAAAAAATTCTGTTGCTATTTTTAATTATCAGCTTTCAATTATCCATTAACAATTTCACTTACGCACAAAATAAATTCACACTTAGCGGTTATGTTAAAGATTCAGTTTCGGGTGAAAGCTTAATTGCCGCTTCTGTGTTTGTGAAAACAAATTCGCAAGGTGCATACACCAATGAATATGGATTTTATTCCATTTCACTTCCACCCGGAAATTATGAACTCATTTATTCCTATGTCGGATTTAAAACCATTTCGAAAACTGTTACACTGAATGCGGATATGCGCATCAATGTTAATCTCCCTTCTTCAGCAAATACTTTGAAAGAAATTGTGGTGGAGACAGAAAAGAATGATGCGAATGTGCAAAGCTCCGATGTAGGAAAGTATGAATTGCAGATGGATAAAATAAAAACACTACCGGCAATTTTCGGTGAAGTGGATATTATGAAAACAATTCAATTGCTTCCAGGTGTACAGGGAGGAACTGAAGGCACGAGCGGGTTTTATGTGCGTGGTGGAGGGCCTGACCAGAATTTAGTTTTGCTGGATGAAGCAGTAGTGTATAACACCGGTCACTTGTTTGGTTTCTTCTCGGTGTTTAATGCCGATGCAATTTTAAATACCACTTTATACAAGGGCGGAATGCCAGCTGAATATGGTGGACGAATTTCTTCGGTACTCGATGTAAACATGAAGGAAGGCAACATTAAATCGTATCATGCTTCTGGCGGAATTGGTGTGATTGCTTCACGCTTGACTTTGGAAGGGCCCATTAAAAAAAATAAATCTTCGTTCATGATTTCTGGACGAAGAACTTATATTGATGTATTGCTCAAACCAATTATATCGAAATCAAAATTTGCAGGCAGCGGTTATTATTTCTATGACCTGAATGCAAAAGCCAATTATACTTTCTCTGATAAAGACCGTGTTTTTGTAAGCGGATATTTTGGTCGCGATGTTTTCAGTTTTAAAAATGCAGATATTAAAATGGCTATTCCATGGGGGAATGCGACAGGAACAGTGCGCTGGAATCATTTATTCAACAGCAAATTATTTATGAATGTGGATGCGATATATAATGATTATCATTTTGAATTGGATGCTTCGCAAAGTGATTTTGATATTCGTTTATACAGCGGAATAAAAGACCGTAATGCAAAAATTGATTTCACCTACTATCCGCACATTCGACATGAAATAAAATTTGGTATCAATTACACTTACCACATTTTTTTACCAAGCAGTGTAACAGCCAAGAGCGGTGATGTGGAATTTAATCCGGCACGCATTGAAAGAAAGTATGGACACGAGAGCGGACTGTTTTTACAAGACAAGTACACACTCAACGAAAAAATAGAAGTGAATGCAGGGGTTCGTGTATCAATGTTCGAGCAGGTTGGTCCGTATAAAAAAATAATATATGGTTTTACCGGATTACCTGATGACAGTATAATTTATGAAGCAGGTCAGCACATGAAAACTTATTATGGTGTGGAGCCGCGATTAATTTTAAAAGTCAGCGTTGACAAACATTCTTCAATAAAAGCAAGTTACAATTTCAGTAAACAATACATTCACTTAGTCAGTAATAATGGAACAACATTGCCAACTGATATTTGGGTCCCGAGTTCATTGGTGGTTAAACCACAAATGGGCAATCAATATTCAGTTGGGTATTTCCGGAATTTCTTTGATGATAAATTGGAAACTTCTGTTGAAGTTTATTACAAGACTTTAAAAAATCAAATTGAATTCAAAGAAGGATACACACCTACTCCAAATGAAGATTTGGAAGAAAGCTTTGTTTTCGGAACCGGTGATTCAAAAGGAATTGAATTTTACATTAATAAAGCGCGTGGAAGATTTACAGGTTGGATTTCGTACACACTTGCATATACCAATCGACAATTTCCCGATTTGAATGGTGGTGTAGCATTTCCATATCGATACGACAGAAGGAATGTTTTGTCGGTTGTAGCTTCTTATAAATTAAATGACCGATGGACATTGGCAGCGACTTTTGTTTATCAAACCGGAATTGCATTTACGCCACCCGAAGGAAAATATTTTATTGAAGGAAGTGTGTTGACAGAATATGGAACCATTAATGGATTCAGAATGAAGGCATACAACCGCGCTGATATTTCATTGACATTCGAAGGACACAAAAGAAAATACATTCAGGATGGATGGAACTTCAGCATCTACAATTTATACAATCGCAAGAATCCATATTTTATTTATGACAAGTACGAAGGACAGTTTTTAGTTGATCCAACCATAACTATTCAGGCACGACAGGTAAGTTTATTTCCAATCATTCCATCTGTGACCTGGAATTTTAAATTTTAGTTAATCTGGAAGTCAGAAACAAAAAAAGAAAATGAAAAAAAATAAATCAATCATACAATCTTTCACACTTTTAATTGCAGTTGCAATTTTATTTTCATCGTGCGAAAAAAATATTTCCATTGATGTTCCGGCACCACCTGATAAATTAGTGGTGGAAGGCTTTATTGAAACAGGTAGTTTTCCGTATGTTATTCTCACAAAAAATTCTGCTTACTACTCCACTTTCAATCTCACTGATATCAATAAATATTTTGTCCATGATGCAGTTGTGAAGGTTTCTGATGGAACTGATACAGTTACACTTCAGGAAATAATCTATGATACAGCAGGAGTTCAGATATCAGTTTATTTTGGATTTGGATTGTTGGGGCAAGTTGGAAAAACTTATTCACTACACATAGAAGCTGAAGGTAAAACTGTTGATGCTGTTACAACTATTCTTCCTTCCATTCCACTTGATAGTATTTGGGTTACTTACAATGAAAATCCTGATTTCCCCGATAAAGTAAGATTGTATTGTCAGTTATCTGACCCGGCTCAACTTGGCCAATATGTTCGGTACTTTACAAAAGTTGATACAGAAGTTTTTGAACCGGGATTGAATTCGGTTTTTGATGATGTACTGATAAATGGAACTACTTTTAAATTCCCACTCGACAGAGGATACAACCGAAATGATTCAATTGATTTTGATTCATATGGACTATTCAATAAAGGCGATACAATAACAGTGAAGTGGTGTAACATTGAAAAAGCACATTTCGATTTCTGGAGAACACTCGAATTCAGTTTGGGCAGTCAGGGAAATCCATTCTCATCACCACTTGAAATAAAATCAAACATTGTTGGCGGCCTTGGAATATGGGGTGGCTACTCGCCGAGTTTTAAAACCATTATTGTTCCGCAGTAACTACAACTTCGAAACTGCATCCATCAGTTTTTCACTCACACCGGTAAATGAAAATCCGCCATCGTGAAAAAGATTTTGCATCGTAATCATCTTTGTATAATCACTGAACATGGTAATACAATATTGCGCGCATGCTTCAGCACTTGCATTTCCTAACGGTGAAATATCATTGGCGTATTTAAAAAAAATATCAAAACCTTCAACACCACTTCCTGCTGTTGTCCATGTTGGTGATTGAGAAATAGTATTCACTCGAACTTTCTTTTTTATACCGTAGTGATAACCAAAACTGCGAGCAATACTTTCAAGCGTTGCTTTTGCATCAGCCATGTCGTTGTAATTGGGGAATGTGCGCTGTGATGCAATGTAAGTTAAACCAACAACCGAACCCCACTCGCTCAATGCATCTAATTGATATGCTGCTTGTAAAACTTTATGCAATGAGAGTGCTGAAACATCCAATGTCTTTAAATAAAATTCATAATTCAAATCGGTGTAAGGTTTTTTCTTCCGCACATTCGGACTCATTCCAATGGAGTGTAAAATAAAATCGATTGGACCATTGTGAATTTCCATGCAACGCTTCAATAAATTTGTTAAATCTTCAGATGAAGTTGCATCAGCAGGAACTACTTCAGCATTGCACTTGGCGGCAAGTTCATTTATTTTCCCCATTCGCATAGCAATAGGCGCATTGGTAAGTGTGATTGATGCACCTTCAGCAACTGCGGCTTCAGCTACTTTCCAGGCAATTGAACTTTCATCCAATGCTCCAAAAATCAATCCTTTCTTCCCTTTTAAAATCTGATTTGACATATGATTTTGTTTGTCACAAACATAAACAGCAAATTGAGAATTGGAAGATTCATTACTCCAATATTAAAACTGAAATATCAACTTTATAAAACAGGGTATTTATTTTAAGTCAATTAAAAAATAGCGGTTACTTTTTTCCTTCCTTCATCATTTGAGGAAAACCCATATTGCGTGCGAGTGCGTTTACTGCTTTTGCAATCCTGTTTGCTTTTGTGCTATCTGTTTTAGACCCCAGAATCCACTTAGTAAAATATTTTTGATGTGAGCCCGGAAGTGATTGAAAATACTTCATTGCATTATCTTCTTCGGCCATGCACTCCATAAAATCTGTGTCGTGAACAAATTCACTTTTGTCTTCCTGCATTTGTACCAGAACAATTTCGCCAGTAAGAACTCCTGTTTTTTTTCTTATAGTTGAGTTTAATGGCAAAATAAAATTTCCTTCTCCCATTGGAAGTAAGGCGGTTTCTTTAATAATTAAATTATTTATTTTTCCTTTTACCCGAAACGATTTTTTGTTATTCGGTTTTATTTTTTCAGCAATGTCAAATGGAATTTCAATGTAAGTCCATCCCGTTTTCTCACCCATTTGACCAAATTTTTTTACTACAGAATCAAACTCAATCATAAAATGTAAACAGGAAAAATTGAAGAGAAAATGTGAAGATATTTTTTCACTGAATAAATTTTTTAACAGGAAAAATTAAACTACAACGCTGTTTAATTTATCAACAGATAATGGTTTTACTAGGAAAGAAATTACTTGCGGAAAATCTTTTGCCCTTCCATAATCCTGGTCATCTAAAGTAGATGAGAGCATTATTACTTTTGGTTTTGTAGTAATGTCGGGAGATAATTTTACATACTCCTCTAAAAATCCAAACCCATCAATGATGGGCATTCTTATATCCAGAAAAATTATATCGGGTACTTTTGATAAATCATTTGCAACATCTGTTTTCAGGTATTCAAGTGCATCAACACCCGATGGCATAACTGTTATGTTTTGACCGAACCCTGCAATTTCAATCAGGCGTTCATGCATCACATTGTTAATCTCATTATCATCAATGAGTAAAACATTTTCAAATCGTGCTGACATTTTATTTTCTATTTCAGTTTAACATTCGGGATCTCTACTTTGAATGTTGTGCCAACATTCGGAGTTGAAATAACTGAAATTTTTCCGTTTATTTTATTTAAAGTTTCTTTTAATATATACAAACCCAATCCAGAACCACTGCCTTGAGTGGTAGCACGATAAAACATGTCAAATATTTTCTCCTGATATTGGGGGGTAATTCCGATTCCATTATCAGCAATGGTGATTTCAACTTTTGAATTTGTTACTACTGCATCAATTGAAACAAACGGATTAGGCTCTTTTTTATTCTGATATTTTACTGCATTTGAAATCAGATTATTTAAAATCACTTTTAACCTGGTTTTGTCAGTGTAAAGAGGTACCTGCATATCAAAGTTTAATTTCTTTTCTACTCGCTCAGAGCCATCCATAAATTGCATACCGGCTAACACTTCTTCAGTTACTTCGTGCATATCCACTTCTTCAATTTCAATTTCGGTTCTGGTATTTTTTGAGTATTCAAGTATTTCTTTAATGGTGTTATCTAAATTAGTAACATTGGTTCTCATCATATCCAAATATTTCTTCGGCTTCTCATCAGTGATAGTAAGTTCAACAATATCTACTAATCCAATCACATTCATCAATGGAGCACGCAGGTCGTGAGAAGTACTGTAAACAAACCGGTCTAATTCCGAATTGGTTTTTATCAATTCTTCGTTCTGAGTTTTAATTCTTTCCAATGAAAGTTTATTATCAGTAACCGCTTTATCTTTTTCCATCAGCACACTAATAATATTTACAATACGAGTGATAATTTCTGAATCTTTTGCATTTGGTTTTTCCATTGCAGTTTCATAGTAGGCTTCAAACACCCCCAACACATTTCCTGTTTCAGATAAAATTGGATACGAGAAACATGATGCTATTTTATATCTTCTTGCAAAAACTAAAAAGTCTTTCCATTCTTCGTTTGTTTCAACATTGTTGCAATATGAATTGCACTTGCTCATTGCCGCTTTGCCAGATGAGATAGAGCTGAAACTTATATTAATATCACCAATTGATTTTATAAATTCCTGTGAAATATTTGGCGCCACATACCAGTTTAATAAATTTGATTCTTCATTTGTTTTGAGAATAGCGCAACGCATTCCGCTGCTGAGTTCTTCAATATTGGTTACTAAATGATTTAACGCACGGGTTAAATCATTATCCTTTGAAGCCATTTCCAATACTTGTTTTTCAGCAAGCAATAATTTTTCCATGCGCTTCCTTTCAGAAATATCAGTGATGCGAATTTGTAAATGTGGTTTGTTTAAATATTCCACTACACGAATTTCCAGGTTGCCCCAAAATGTTTTTCCCTTGCGTGTGTTGTATTCCATTTCCTTCGACCATCCCCAATTATCTTTTATTTGTTTTTTAATTCTGTCTATTTCAGAATCGGCAAACGGATTTTTTTGCAACGCAATCGGATCCAATCCGATTAATTCTTCCATTGAAGAAACTTCAAATAATTCAATCGCTCTTTTATTACAATTGATGATTTTCATTTCATCTAACTTGGTCATCAGATTTGCATCGGCTGATTCATTAAATATATTTTTAAATAAATCCTCACTCTTTTTTAGTTTTTCCTGTGTGCGGAGTTTTGATCCGAAAGTGATACCAATAATGATCGATGCTGAACTAAATACAGTGGCTATAATATCAGGATTTAATTCAGTAGTAATTCGATTTGTGACAACTATAATTACTAAGGAGTTGAAAGCAAGAAAAATATATAAAATGCTGGGCTTTCTGAAGGCTGTGCTGCTTACCATAAATGTGAGAAGTAAAGCAATTGTATTATTTATTTCAAATTTATTTGAAGAACATTCATCAATACTTTGAATCATAATAAGAAAAACAACAGAGTAGACTATTGTCAATAAATTCTTCTTGATGATTTTAATGATAAAAGAAAGTGAAACAAGAAGCAGAGAAGTTACCCCAATTAGCATGTCTTCATAAAATAATGACTTACTTGTAAGGTTAGACTGAAACATTGTAATACCAAAAGTGAAATAAGCAAATCCGACTATGAATAAAAGCATGCGGATGAATTTTACATCATCCTCAATTAAACTGAATATTCGTTTCGATTTTTCTAAAAATGTCTTTGTACTCGACAAAGTTGATGCATTTGACATCGAGGTGTTTTTTACTTTATATCGTTACCATTTATAAATAGTTACTTTAAAAAGGATATTCAATCTTGAAATAATCTAGTTAAGATAATTGTCCTTCTTGTATTATATGAAGGACAAATGAAAACTTAACGAGGAAAAACAAACGGATTTAGTATAATATATAGTAAATATTCTGTGAATCTTGCAGTCAAAATAGTTGTAGAATGGCCAGATTTCAGACAAACCATGAACAGAACATGAGGATTATTGATCAGGTAACAATTACCTCATCGAATCTTGGGATTTCACAGTTAACAACTGAAGACAACTCATTAAATGGAAGAATCATTACCATTAATGGTAAAGAACGGGTTAATTTTTCGTCGTGCAGTTACATGGGGCTGGAGCAACATCCTAAATTAAAAGAAGGTGCAATTGATGCCATCAATCGGTTTGGAACTCAATTTTCTTCATCTCGAGCTTACTTATCACTTTCATTATATCGCGAATTAGAAAATTTATTATCACTTATGTTTGAGATGCCCGTTATCGCATCTCCAACAACTACTCTTGGTCACTTCAGCAATATTCCGGTTTTAGTCAGTCCTGATGATTTGGTTATCATGGATGCAAAACTTCATGCGAGCGTGCAAATGGCATTGCAATTAATAAAGGCACGCGGTGGAAAAATAGAAGTGGTTCGTCATAACAGGATTGATATGCTTGAGGATATTATTTTGGATAATAAGGATAAGTATAACAAAATATGGTACATGGCTGATGGTGTATACAGTATGTATGGTGATTACTCTCCTGTTGAAGATTTAATGGAATTACTTGATAGACAAGAACAACTTCATTTGTATTTCGATGATGCTCATGGTATGTCATGGACCGGAAAAAACGGAACTGGATATGTTCGAAGTAAAATGAAAAGACATGAGCGACTTTATTTAACTACCTCATTAAATAAGGCCTTTGCTTCGGGTGGTGGTGCATTAATTTTTCCGAATGAAGAAGCAAGAAGAAGGGTTAGAAATTGCGGAAGCACAATGATTTTTTCAGGCCCCATGCAACCATCGAGTTTGGGCGCTGGAATAGCATCAGCAGAAATTCATTTATCAAATGAAATTTATTCATTGCAGGAACAATTGCAAAATCGAATAACTTACTTTCATGATTTAGCTAAAAAACTCAACCTGCCGTTAATCAGTGATTCTAATTCACCGATTAAATTTATTGGAGTTGGAAAACCAGGGGTTGGTTACAGTATGGTTCGCAGGTTAATGGATAAAGGATACTTCATAAACCTCAGTGTATTCCCAAGTGTATCTTATAACAATACAGGCTTAAGGATTCCAATTACCAATCATCATACCTTGGAAGATATTGAATCGTTGTTAAATCATGTTGCTCGCGAATTGCCATTGGCTTTGTTAGAAGAACAATCAAGTATCAAACAGATTTATCAGGCATTCAGATTGGTTGGATAATCTTAATTGATAAGGCATAAAAAAACCACTCTGAAAATTCAGAGTGGTTTTTTTATTTAACTTTTTATTCTTATTTCACTAAAGCATATTTTATAGTTTGCTCAGATTTGTTTGTTGATGCTTTTATAAAATACATTCCTGAAGAAAGTTGCGAAACATTAAAATTGATTTGCTGATTAGCAATTGAATTTCCAGAGTATATTGTATTAACAAATTTTCCATCGGAAGAATAAATTCTGATATTAATTTTTTGTGCATTCTGATTATTTATTATGAAGCTGATTGATGAATTATCAGAATTAATTGTTGTCAATTGAATTAAATTATCTGCATCAGATGAAATTGAATGAACAGATGCAACAACTGAAGGTGACATAATCCAATTGGTAATTGCGGTATCCAATGGACTAACAGGACTTAAATAATGAGCGACCCAATGACCTGCTTCATCAATTAGAAATTTATTAAAATTCCAAGCAACATGCGCATCTGAAACTCCATTCAAATCTTGGCGCTGCAACCATTTATAAACGGGTGCTGTATCAGCAGAGATGGTAGCAATCTTTGACATCATTTGAAATGTAACTCCATAAACACCGGTGCAAAATTGATTGATTGTAGAATCATCATGTGGATCCTGACTTCCAAAATCGTTGCATGGAAATCCTATGATTTCAAAATTGTATTGATGATATTGGGCATAGAGCGAATCTAAGTCTGTAAACTGTGGCGTGTAGCCACAGAAACTTGCTGTGTTAACTACCATTACTTTTTTACCCCAATACTGCGACATGCTAATTGTATCGCCGTAAATTGTTGCGGCTGAATAATCGTGAAAGGTAATGGTGCTTTGAGAAAAAGCGCTTAGTGTAAAAACTGAAAATGTTAAAAGGGTAATTATTTTTTTTCATGCCGGGGATTTTGTGAGTGTGAAAATAGAATACTTCAATTGAGAAGATAGATTTTATATTCACCGATAAATAATTTTCAATTTGAAAATCAGTATAATTTTAGTCATTAGTTTTAGTTTTTTAATTTTCAATTCGTGCAGCCATTCTAAAAAAATGCAAGTAACTACTATACAGGAGGCAGGAAAGGATGATTTGAATACAGCATCGCCTAATACATGCATTGTTAATGCAACTGTTTTATCTATTCATGATCCTGATTCCACGCAAAAGGATTCGTGGTGCGGAAAATTTCCTTGTACGGCATTGTTACAGATTAACGAAATAAAAAATTGCGGAGTCGGAGCTACAGGTATGATTGATCTTTCAACTAACCTGGAAGCGAATTTCACTTTTACACTTGCTTCTACTGATTCAGTTGATAAAAGCATTCCAATACATCTGCCCGGATTAAAAGTTGGTGATAAAATTCTTACCTCACTTCATTTGCATCCTGCGTTGAACGACAGAGTGGTCTATACTGTATATTCGTATAAATTAATAGCTGATTAATTGTAAGTTCTGATAAATTTGTTTTCCTGAAAATAGTTTCCCAAATGAATAAAATTCTTTTAAAAAGTATTGTTGTTATTTCAGTTTGCTGGTTTTCATTTCATTTTAATCAAAATAAAATGAATAAAAAAAATGAAACACAAAGTGAAGCCATGGAGATGAATGATGAAGAAGGTGGCTACCTGAAATGGGAACTCATGCGATTGGCCGATCCGGCAACAGGAAAAGTTCCGGAACACATGCGTGCAAAAGAATTGGAGTTTTCCGCAACCCTGCCAAATGATGGAAACATGCGAAGTGGAATTTTCACCAATCGCGGGCCGTGGAATGTAGGTGGTAGAACAAGAGCTTTCGCAATGGATATAAATGACACTTCAATTTTAATTGCAGGTTCTGTTGCAGGAGATATCTGGCGCTCATCAGACGCCGGGAATACATGGACTGTAGTTTCACCGGATGTAACTCCATTTGGTATTACTTGTCTGATTCAGGATAAAAGAATTGGACATACAAATACATGGTATGCCGGAACAGGTGAAGGTTATGGAACAAGCGCAAGCGGTGGTGGCGCTTTTTACCTTGGTGATGGAGTTGTAAAATCAACAGACAATGGTTTAACATGGACAAAACTCTCATCTACCTCGTCTGCTAACACAACCGGTTTTGATAAAGAATTTGATATAGTATGGAGTATGGCAACTGATAACAGTAATGCAATTGAAGATGAAGTTTATGCATCAACTTACGGAATGCTTTACAGATCAATTGATGGTGGCGCTAACTGGAATGTTGCAATCGGCAGCACTACATCACCATGTTATTTTACAGATGTACAAGTAACCACAACTGGCGTTGTTTATGTAACCATGAGTGATGATGGAATAAAAAAAGGAATATGGCGATCAAACGATGGGATTGCATTTGTAAATATTTTGCCTGATAGTTTTCCTGTAAATTACAATCGAATAGTAATGGGAATAAATCCGATGAACGAAAATGAAATTTATTTTTCGGCAAACACTCCCGGTGCTGGAACTCCTGATACCAATTTTCAGGGAGATGTTGAATGGAATTCGTTATGGAAATATAATTACCTGTCTGGTGATGGAAGTGATACAGGTGGAGCCTGGGTCGATTTATCAATGAACTTACCTACTAATGGTGGCTTGTTTGATAAATACACCTGTCAAGGTTCGTATGATATGGTAGTGAAAGTTAAACCTGATGATACAAGTACTGTCTTTTTATGTGGTACAAATATTTACCGTTCTACCACAGGTTTTGCTGATCCGAATCACACACGATTTATTGGTGGATATAAGGAAGGTGCAACACTTCCTCAGGTAAAGGGATACGACAACCACCATCCTGATCAACATGTATTATTTTTTCATCCGAATAATCCCAACACTTTATTTTCTTCAAACGATGGGGGAATATTTAAAACTACCAATTGCATGGAAGACACTGTTCATTGGTCAACTTTCAATCACGGTTACCTGACTTCTATGTTTTATACGGCAGCTGTCGACAATGCCTCTGCAAACGACCCAATTATCGTTGCTGGTGCGCAAGATAATGGCAGTTGGTTTACAAATAATACAAATCCAACATCACCATGGGTTACGCCACGCGGAGGAGACGGTTCTTATTGCGCCATTGCTGATAACAAAACCGCTTTTTATTTCAGCATTCAAAACGGAAAGGTGATGAAAACAAAACTGAATACATTGAATGGCACTGTTGATTCGTTCGCTCGAATTGACCCTATTCCAAAACAAGATTATCTATTTATAAATCCATTTATTATTGATCCGGTTGATAACAATAAAATGTATTTAGCAGGTGGTACACGCCTGTATCGGAATAATAATCTGGCTGGAATTCCGTATGCAAGTAATTGGGATAGTATTACCACCAACTGGATGTATTTTGCCGATACAGTTGTTTCGCCAACACAAATTTCAGCATTAACCTGTTCAACTACTCCGGCTCACACGCTTTATTATGGAACTACAAAAAAGAAAATTTATAAAGTGCTGAATGCCGATACAGGAAACCCTTCCCGCATTGATATTACTTCAACATCAACCTCAGCAATATTTCCTGCCTCAGGATATATTAATTGCATAGCTGTTGATCCGCACGATGCAAATAAATTGCTGGTTGTATTTTCGAACTACAATGTTTATAGTTTATTTTATTCTGATAATGGTGGCACCTCATGGAAAAAAACAGCAGGAAATTTAGAAGCATATGCTACGGGTGCAGGTAATGGTCCATCGGTACGATGGGCGAGCTTTCTTCATTTGGCTGATGGCAACACTGCCTACCTTGTTGCCACAAGTATTGGATTATTTGCCACTGATAAATTACAAAGCGACAGCACCGTGTGGGTGAAGCAGGCAACCAATACCATTGGCAATTCTGTTTGCGATATGATAGTTACGCGTGAGAATGATGGGTTGGTAGTTATAGCAACACATTCGCGCGGAATTTTTTCAGCCAACCTTACAAGCATTAATGACATAGCAACCATAAAAAATATTAAAGACGATGTTGCAATTGTAAATCTGTATCCGAATCCAACATCAACACAAAGTGTTTTGCAAATTCAAATGAAGCAGAATGCATATGCTAAAATTGAATTGTTTGATTTAGCAGGAAGAAAAATGCAATCAGTGTTTACAGGAAATCTTTTATCAGGAGAAAATAAACTGAAACTAAATGTACAATCGCTGCCATCAGGCATGTACTTGTGTAAAATAAGTTCTGAATATTTTGAAAAAGTAATTCCTGTTAGTGTGGTGAGAGATTAATTATTTTGAAAAATTATGAAATAAAAAATGCCCTCCGAAAAATCCGCAGGGCATTTTTTAGTTAGCACATTTAATAATTTAAATCAGGTTCACCTTTTTAGGTTCTGGTTCATTTATCTTTTTGCCTTTTGATTTTCCTTTGCTTGAGTAACCAATTGATATATAAAACAACTGACTTGTTTTTGGGTAAGCTGGTATGAATGATGTTTTATCAATGTGAATATCAGATGGCTTTAAAAAATCAAGCAGGTAATATTTGGCACACACATACACACTCTTCTTTTGGTACTTCAGAAATACCGATGGGTTCAACAAGTTGGTGTTGTTCGATAACCATTCGTGGTGTTTTTGCATTTTATTTTTTCCATCAAACACTTTCTCTTTATAATCAAGCATCAGTTCGCCTTCGCCACCAATAGTAACGAATCGCCTTTTTTCCAGATTGCCAAAGCGGAAACCAATTGGTAAACCTAAACTGTAAGCTCGCTGTTTAACGGTAATGGCTTCGTTTGGTTTGGTTATCATTCCAATATTTTCCAATCCAAGTCCGGTAATAAATCCTGCGCTCTTTGAAAAATCAATGTTCAGTGTTTCTTCAATATGATACCACGACGAAAACCGTACATTGCTTGTTAAATCGTTTCCTGCAGAATCGGTTGCTAATCCATAAGAAAAAATAAGATCGCCTCCATTGGTGAAGTATGGTTTTTTCTGTGCGAATGAATTATCAGCAAGAAGCAAAACGAACAGAAGAACGAGGAGTTTGTATTTCATAAAATTTATTTAACGATTGTAAGAAAGAAAATTTACTCTGAAAATGATATTCAATTTCCCCGCCAATTATAATTTGAAAAACGGATTGAATGAAAAATATATTGCCGAAGCAAAACCAGTAAGCACCTCAACCGAATATATTTAACAATTCTTTTAACTCCAGTACTTTATCGTTTTCATTTTGCAATTCGTAACCGGTAATCAGGTAATTAATTAACGAACGAATCACTTGAATATTATTGCATGGCGAAAAATGAGTGGGCAATGGTTTTACTTCCAATTTATGCAGGTAATGCGTAATGTCTTCGCGCGAAAAAATCATTCCTTTGTTCAGTGGGTTGATGTAAAAAATAATATCGCTTCGTATCTCCTGCTCGCTCTGCTCATTTTGGATAGGATGATTGTGATAGGATAGAATAAAATGTTGTGGAAGATCAACACCATATACCGGCATTTGCAATTGATTTGCAACAACGAGGTATAAAATGCCAAGCGATATCGGATTGCCTTTCTTGGTTTCCAGCAAATGGTTGATGTAACAAAATGCGGGATTGGTTCCATCACCTTCGGTGCCGCGGTAACCATTCAAACTGTAAAACACATGGTTAAAAACATTCACCTGCTCCAATGGAGTGAGGTTATAATTCATTTCTAACCAGATATCTTTTTTCAGTTTCTCTACCTGATTCTGAATTTTTAAAATATTAATATCGGGAAATAAATGTTTGGCTACCAGAATTGCGCCCTGTAATAAATCATCAGAATGATTTTTTGCCCAATCAGTTAAATCAGCCCTGAGTGTATCGGAATGAATAATGTGAATGACCTCTTCAATTTTTTTGTGCACCAATGCATCGGGCGATTTTTCCCAGTACTCTTCTAGTGAGGGAATTATTTCCGGGCCGAGTGAAATCAATTTGTTCACTACAATTTTATTTACTTCCTGATCCGGATCATCGAGCAGATGAACAAGGGCATTTAACTCATTTTGATTTTCTGCTTTCATCAGTAAATTATTGGTTGGTGAAAAATAACCGCACCGAACCGCACCGCTGTTTTTAATAATTCAATTCTACTAACAGTTTTTTATAATTGGTTTAATTCAGTAGGCACAACCTATCTGTTCAAGGCAGCAATTTCCTCCAGTAATTTAATCTTGATTTTTTCTCCTGATAACAATAATCTTTTCTTAATGCTTTCAGGATGCTCACGCGTGGCATCGGCGGTTTGCTTGCAATAATCATCAAGCAAAGCCATTGTGATGCAATAGTTCTGAATAATTTTATTTGTTAGAAACTGTGATGATTTATTTGCGTCCATAAATTTTTTTTTCAAAAGTAAATCATGAATACATATTCATTTACCTAACGGATAAAAAAATCACCGGTTGAAAATTTTCAAACTGCCACATCAAACTCCCGCAATGTCTGGTTGAGAGAAGTTTTTAGATCAGTACTTACTTTTCTTTTTCCAATGATGAGCGCACAACTCACATTGTAATCGCCGGCAGCAAATTTTTTAGTATACGAACCTGGTATCACCACAGAGTTGGCAGGTACTTTACCTTTATAAGTAACTGGCACATTGCCGCTCACATCAATAATATGTGTGCTTTGTGTGAGTACCACATTGGCACCAAGCACTGCACCTTCTTCAACCAACACACCTTCCACCACAATGCAACGCGAACCAATGAAGCAATTGTCTTCAATAATTACCGGTGCTGCCTGAACTGGTTCAAGAACACCACCTATTCCAACACCACCGCTCAGGTGAACATTTTTTCCAATCTGAGCACATGAGCCAACTGTTGCCCATGTATCCACCATGGTTCCTTCATCTACATACGCACCAATGTTAACATACGATGGCATTAGTATCACACTTTTTGCCAGATATGCTCCATGTCTTGCAACCGCATGTGGCACTACGCGCACTCCCTTTTCTTTGTAATTTTTTTTCAATGGAATTTTGTCATAAAATTCCATTGGGCCAGCTTCCATTGTTTCCATTTGCCTGATTGGAAAATATAAAAGCACAGCTTTTTTTAACCAGTCGTTTACTAACCATTTCTTGTCACCCTGAGCGGTGACGAAGGGTTCCGCAATTCGCAATTCACCTTTATCTAAATGTTCAATCACTTTTTCAATTGCATATATGATAGCGGGCTCTTTTAATAATTCACGATTATCCCACGCTTGTTCAATTTGATTTTTCAGATTTATCATTTTTAAAAAATAATTTCAACAAAGAAAGCAAGAAGTAAATTGTTTTATACAGGTAATTTTATTTGTACAGATATTTGCAAAAAAATAAATTAATGTCAAAAATGTTAAAGTGCTTTTTGCTGGTGATTCTTATTTCAGCATGCAAAAAAAATAATACCACCGTTGTGAAATCATATTACGATCACGATGGAAAAATATTGAAAGAAGAATATGATGCAGTGACTGACAGTCCAACAATCAGAAATGGTTCTTATGTTTTATTCAATTTGGCTGGTGTAAAAATTGAGACACGCATTTACCATCGCAATCAATTGACCGATACACTCCGTCGGTTTTACGATTCTGGAAAATTGAGTGAAGAATGCATTTATAAAAACAATGAGATAAACGGGTATAGGAAATTGTTTTATGAAAATGGCAAACTGATGAACGATGAAACTTATGTAAACGGAATTTACAATGGCCCTTATCATTCTTATTTCGAAAACGGAAATAAAAAGGAAGACGGTCAGTTCTTGAATGAAACCATGCATGGATTATGGAAATATTATTATGATAGTGGTGAACTGCAACAAGAAGTTGAGTTTGACCAGAACAAAGAGAATGGTGCGTATAAATATTATTTCAAAAATGGAAATGTGAAAGAAGAAGGAAAATATTTAAATGCTAAGAATGATGGTGTGTGGAAGTATTATAATGAAACCGGAAAACATATTTCGGATACTACCTGGATGGAAGGAGAAAATATTAAAAATAAAGCTGCGATATTTTTTTAGAGATGGAATAAAAATCTATCTAAAAACAATTATCAATTGTCAATTATTTAAAAGGAGAATCGGCTTCTTTCGCGATAGTGTTGTAAGCCATTTTATCTAACCAAGCCGGAAAAAATTTACCAAGCAATACTGATATTTTTCCTTGAGCGGTAAGTATGATTGTTCTCTTTCTGTACTTCACTCCATTCACAATATGAACGGCAACATCTTCGGCGCTCATTAATTTCTTTTCATCCAAAGGTGTATCACCTTGCGCTTTTCCTGATTGATTGAGTGCTGTTTTTCGAATGTTTGATTCAGTATAACCTGGACAACAAATCAGTACATGCAATCCGGTTTTTAAATTCTCGCTACGCAATGCTCCTAAAAAACCGTGTATCGCAAATTTTGATGCAGAGTAACCGGTTCTTCCAGGCAACCCCAAGTACCCGGCAACTGAAGAAATGCCAACCACACTTCCTTTCTGCTTTAAAATTTCTGGCAATGCATACTTGGTACAATAAACAGTTCCCCAAAAATTTGTATCCATCAATTGCTTAATCACACTTAAATCCAAATCATTAAATAGTGCACGCATCGAAACTCCAGCATTGTTAATGAGCACATCAATTTTTCCAAAACGATTTATTGTTTCTGCAATAATTTTCTTACAATCATTTTCAATACTTACATCTGAAACGACTTGCAAAACTTCAGCATTCTGAATATTATTTATTTCCATTGCTGCATCCGCAAGTGCCAGCGCATTACGGCCTGTGATTACAACCTTGCATCCTGCTTTCACAAATTCCATTGCACACGCTTTACCAATTCCTGATGATGCACCGGTGATGATGACTACTTTGTTTTTTAAATCATTCATGCCGGCGAAGATAGTTTGATGTTTTAAAGTTTACCATTGACACTTTTCAATCTTTAAATTTTTCATTAGTACAATTTTTCAATCATTCAATCTTTCAATTTACTTTGCCTGCGTAAAATTGAAAAACAAGTATGGCTTCTGAATTAAAAAATCTTTCTGAATATAATTCCGATGAAATTCCTTCTGCTAAAGGATTTCGATTTGCAATTGTTCATTCAGAATGGAATAGCGAAATAACAAATCCATTATGTGATGGTTGTATAAAAACTTTAATAAAACATGGTGCAAAAGAAACAAGCATTAAACTATTTCATGTACCCGGAAGTTTTGAATTAACCTTTGCCTGTAGTGAATTAGTTAAAACAAAAAACTATGATGCAGTCATTGCTATCGGTTGTATAATTGAAGGAGAGACAAGGCATTTTGAATTCATTGCTGCAGCAGTTGCCAACGGAATTACTCAATTGAATGCCTTGCGAACTATACCTGTAATTTTTGGAGTGCTAACACCTGCGTCGCAACAGCAAGCCATTGATCGTGCTGGTGGAAAGTATGGCAACAAAGGGGTTGAAGCAGCTGTGACCGCAATTAAAATGATTGCATTGAAAGGCCGAATTCGCAAAAAGAAGTTTAAGATTTTAGAACATTGATACTAAGGATTTATAATGCAGGTTAATGTTTTTTTCTTTTTAATTTTTAATTAACAATGAAACTCTACACAATAGACACCGGATTTTTTAAACTTGATGGAGGGGCTATGTTCGGCGTTGTTCCGAAAACAATATGGAACAAACTCAATCCATCAAACAATAATAATTTATGTGACTGGGCAATGCGTTGCTTGTTAGTGGAAGAAGGAAATCGTTTAGCATTAATTGATTGTGGTTTGGGAAATAAGCAAAGCGAAAAATTTTTCAGTTACTACGAACCGTTCGGTGATGATTCACTTGAAAAATCGCTTCGCAAAAATGGTTTTCGTCCCGAAGATATTACTGATGTTTTTCTCACTCATTTGCATTTTGATCATTGTGGCGGAGCAATAAAAAGGAACGGCGAAGGACATTATGTTACTGCATTTCCGAATGCAACTTATTGGAGTCATCCTAAACATTGGGAGTGGGCGGTGCATCCGAATTCAAGAGAAAAAGCAAGTTTTCTGAAAGAAAATATTTTACCGATTCAAGAAAGCGGTCAGTTAAAAATGCTGAACGATGGCGAAGAAATTTTTCCTGGTTTTTCTAACATTACTGTTTATGGTCATACTGAAGCCATGATGCTTCCGAAGATTTCATATAATAAGGAAACCATTATTTATTGTGCTGATTTGTTACCATCTGTTGGCCACTTACCTATTTCGTATGTAATGGCGTACGATGTACGACCACTAATAACTTTAACTGAAAAAGAAATCTTTTTGAAGGAAGCAATAACTAACAATTGGCTTTTATTCTTTGAACATGATAAAAGCATTGAAGCCTGTTCCCTCATTCAAACTGAAGGCGGTGTAAGAATGAAGGAGGAAATAAAGGTGAGTGAGATTTGATTTTTCAATTATAGGTGTAAAAAATTCCTTGTCAGTTTTTCAATCTTTCTGAAAATATAAAACAACAATTCGTATTCGTTTTTCCTCCTTGTTTTATTGCTAGTGCTTCGCTTATTTTGTCGCGCTTAATAAGCAATAAAATCTTTCATGAATAGTTCTCCAATTGATTTTTTTCCAATTGTAATTCAGTTTTTTATAGCCGCTGGTTTTGTTGGTTTAACAATGTTTGTCACCCACATTATTGGACCACGACTTTCTACAAAGAAAAAATTAAAACCTTTTGAAAGCGGGGTTGAATCAATAGGGAATGCAAGACAGCCGTTTGCAATTAAGTATTTTTTAACTGCCATTCTTTTTGTTTTGTTTGATGTTGAAGTTATTTTTCTATATCCATACGCAATTAATTTTCTCGATTTGGGCATGAAAGGCTTAATCACCATGTTGCTTTTTATGGGGTTGTTGTTGTGCGGTTTGATTTATGTAATCAGAAGCGGCGCATTGGATTGGGAATAATAAATTCTTTACTATTTAAGTAATTTGATAATTTTATTTTTAAATATGAAAGTCGACTTTTTTTTAATTTATAATTCTTAATTTTTTATTTAAAATGGCACTGGATATAAATACACCTAAAGCAAAAATTGTTGCCCCGCCGTTGGGGGTTGGTGGCCCTGGTTATTATGCTACCAGTTTTGATAAAGCAATAGGATTAGCTAAACAATTTTCAATATGGCCTTTGCCTTTTGCAACCTCATGTTGTGGAATTGAGTTCATGGCCACCATGGGACCTAATTATGATTTATCACGATTCGGAGCCGAACGATTAAGTTTCTCGCCCCGTCAGGCTGATTTGTTAATGGTAATGGGAACCATAGCAAAAAAAATGGGCCCAGTACTTAAACAAGTTTATGAGCAAATGGCTGAACCTCGTTGGGTAATTGCTGTTGGAGCATGCGCCTCAAGCGGAGGAATTTTTGATACTTACTCTGTTTTACAAGGAATTGATCAGATAATTCCTGTAGATGTTTATGTGCCTGGTTGCCCCCCAAGACCCGAACAGATTATTGATGGTTTTATGCGCATACAGGATTTAGTTCATAACGAATCTCAACGCCGAAGAAACTCACCTGAATACAAAGCTTTACTTGAATCATACGGAATACGATGAGCACAATAGTTGATTATAAAAAAGTAGTTGAACGCATAGACCAAAAGTTCGGCGCAAAAGTGCGTTCACCTGAAGAACCTTATGGAATGTTAACTTTAAAAACTGATAGAGATTCCATCATTCCGCTTCTGCAATTTCTTCGTGATGATGAAGAGATGCAGTTTATTTTCCTCACTGATATTTGCGCTGTTCATTTTCCTGACCGTGCAGAAAAGTTTGAAGTGGTTTATCACATTCATTCGTTCATGCACAATCTGCGCGTGCGGTTAAAAGTTGCGTTGAGTGGCGAACCAAAAATTCCAACTGCAGTTGATGTTTTCAAAAGTGCCAACTGGATGGAGCGAGAAACTTATGATTTCTACGGAGTGATTTTCGAAGGGCATCCTAATCTGAAACGAATTTTGAATGTTGATGAAATGACCATTTTTCCAATGCGGAAAGAATATCCGTTGGAAGATAACACTCGCTCAGATAAAGATGATAAGATGTTTGGAAGAATTAATGTGAATCGTGAAAACTGATAATGATGAGCAAACCACAGAATATTAAGCATGCTTCTGACCTTTTAGAGAAACCAACTATTACATTAAATATCGGGCCTACTCATCCTGCAACTCATGGTGTTTTTCAAAATGTGGTAGAGATTGATGGTGAAAGAATTGTAAGTGGCGATTCTACAATCGGATATATTCATCGTGCATTTGAAAAAATAGCAGAGCACCGGCCCTTTTATCAGGTAACGCCACTAACCGATCGATTAAATTATTGCAGCTCTCCTATTAATAATATGGGATGGCACATGACAGTTGAAAAATTGCTTGGAGTAAAAGTTCCTAAACGCGCTCAATACCTGCGTGTAATTATTATGGAACTCGCACGAATTTCAGATCATATAGTTTGTAACAGTGTAATAGGTGTTGATACCGGCGCGCTTACTGGTTTCACTTATGTTTTTCAATGGCGAGAAAAAATTTATGAAATATTTGAAGAAGTATGCGGGGCTCGTTTAACCACCAACATTGGTAGAGTTGGAGGACTTGAACGCGATTTCAATGAAATTGCTTTTAAAAAATTGGAAGATTTTCTGCGCGATTTTCCGAAAGGATGGAAAGAGTTCGAAAATTTATTGGTGCGGAACAGAATATTTATGGACCGTACTCGTACTGTACCAACCACACCGGAGTTCGCTTTACAATATGGTTTCACAGGGCCAAACCTGCGAGCCACTGGAGTTGATTACGATGTGCGTGTCATGAGTCCTTACAGTAGCTACGAAGACTTTGATTTTAAAATTCCGGTTGGAACAAAGGGAGATACTTATGATCGATTCATGGTTCGCAACCAGGAAATATGGGAGAGCTTAAAAATCATTAGGCAGGCATTGGATAAATTACCTGAAGGACCTTATCATGCTGATGCACCGCAGTTTTATCTTCCACCGAAAGAAGAAGTTTATAATAACATGGAAGCACTCATCTACCATTTCAAAATTGTGATGGGCGAAATTGATGCACCAAAAGGAGAGGTGTACCACTCAGTTGAAGGAGGAAATGGTGAGTTAGGATTTTATTTAATCAGTGATGGAGGAAGAGCTGCTTATCGTTTGCATTTCCGTCGCCCGTGTTTTATTTATTACCAGGCATTTACTGAAATGGTAAAAGGTTGCTTGCTATCTGATGCAATTGTTGCCATGAGTAGCATGAACATTATAGCAGGTGAATTGGATGCATAATTCTGATTTTTTGATTTTTAATATTTAATTTTTGATTTAATAAAATGCTCGCAGTAAAAACAAACAAACCATTTAATCCATCCGAAGAAATTCAAATTCAGATTCGCACGGTGATGGAACAATACCCCGAAGGAAAAAGTAAATCGGCATTGCTGCCGGTATTACACATTGTGCAGAATGAAAATGCCGGATGGTTGAGCGTGGAAGCTATGGATAAAGTTGCGGAGATGATGAAACTTCGACCGATAGAAGTGTATGAAGTTGCTTCATTTTATTCCATGTACAATCTGAAACCCGTTGGAAAATTTTTGTTGGAGGTTTGTCACACCGGTCCATGTGCAATCATGAAAGGAGAGTGGTTGGTTGATTACCTGAAAAAGAAATTGAAAATAAATGTAGGTGAAACAACTACTGATGGACTATTCACTTTAAAAACTGTTGAATGCCTCGGTGCTTGTGGATATGCACCCATGATGCAGATAGGAGAATATTATTATGAGCATTTAACAACAGAAGAAAAAGTTGATAAGTTGCTGGATGATTTTAGAATGAAAAATATTGGGAGTAATTAAATCCTTTCAAAGTTTCCTTTCTCAATCCATCCAACTTTACCATCATCCAAACGGATTTTATTCCAGTCGCCGACTTTATCAAGAAGGTGTATCTTACTTCCTTCGTGTAACAAAAATAAATCGTTTGAATCGGCATCAGGGGCACTTTTCACATTCACACTTGTAACCATAAGAACAGCATCTTTTGAATCCTGTTCAACATTTTTTTGTCGAATAGCAAGCGCTAAACAAACAAAGGATAAAACCAGAAACAGAAAAGTTAAAATAATTGTAAGCCTGTTTCTCCCAATGAAAAATGAAATTACAAAAACAAGAATCGATATCCAGATTGCAATCATCGAATAAATTCCCCAACTGTTGGAGGTGTTGAACGAAATAAAATCATTCCAACAATTAATAATTGCCAATTGCTGAATAGGCTGAATATTATCCACGCATTTAGATTTTGCTAAAATTAAATTGTGCTGTATGTCTTCATCTTTTGATGAAAGTTTCAATGCCCTTTCAAAAGCCAAAACAGATTTTCCAACTGTATTTAATTTGTAATAACAATTCCCCAGATTGTAATAAACTTCTGCATTCTTATACCCTTTGAAAATAATTTTCTCATACTCCTCAATTGCTTTATCAAACTGATTTGATTTGTAATACTGATTGGCTGATTTATAAAGTTGTTCGATTGATTGAGCACTTGCAATTGAAGCATAACTAGAAATGAAAAAAATAATAGCAGCAACTTTGCTGAAATAAAATCTGCGAAAAACAAAGTCCCTCTCCTTGGGAGAGGGATTTAAAGTGAGGCCGTTACTTAATTTCATCTTCAAGGTCTGCAATTAAATTCAAAGCGGTGGTGTAATTATTTTTCATTTCCGAATCATCGCTTGATAGTGAGTAGAGCGACAGTTCACAAGTGTTGATAAGTTGTTGCAATTTTAAAATGGTTTCTGCTTTCACATTTTTCACCAATAATTTTTCCTCGGCATTATCTTTTGAAAGTTCAGCCATATCAATGTTCAGTTTATTTCCAATGTAACCCCATAATGCTCGCGATACTTCATCATAGAAATTCTTTTTGTCATGATATGCTAAATGCTTTTCAGCAACAATCAATCTTTTCTTCGCCAGCTTCAGTGCTTTCCTTCGCTTGCTTCCAACAATATCAGCAGCTAATTTTTTATTTCGTTTCCTGAAGGCTATCAATCCAATGAAAGCAAAAAACGGAATGAAATACAAAGCGATAAATCCAATGGAACCGAAAAATGAATTTTCATTTTTATTAAAATCAGGGACAGAAGTTTTAATGTACCGAATGTCTTCACCAAGAATGGAAACATCTTGCTGATTATTTATGGAAGAAGAATTTCCATTAGAATTTTTGGAAGGTTCACCGGTAATCTTCAATGGAAACTCAGGCGAAGTGATGGTAAAATATTTTCCCTGCGATGGATCAAAGTAAGAGAATGATTCACTGCTGATTTTAAAATCGCCGGGCAAACGCGGTACAATTAAATAATCATATTGCTTCGAACCACTGATTCCATTTTCATTATTGATTAAATTTTCTTTCAGTTTCGGATCATACATTTCAAATCCTTGTGGTAGCGAAACAGTTGGTGCTTCAATTAAATTAAGATTTCCTTCTCCTGAAATTTTTATGGTGTAAGTAACTGCATCATCAGTCTTCGCTTCTTTATTGGATAATGAAGTTGCAAAATTGAATTGACCAACTGCACCTGCATAATCCTTTGGTTTATCAATCTCAGGTAATGCTTTAACATTAACTGTAACAGCATTTGTTTTTAAACTCAGTGGAACATTGTGTTGCTGACCGAAACCAAAAAAGCCACCGCGAGATTGAGTTACCACTTGCGCAACTGTTGAAACTTCAGCAGGTGAAATAGTTAATGTGCCGGATCGCTGCGGATATAAATTGTATTTCAAAACATCTAATTCATAATACTGTTTGCCATTAATGGTTTCCATTGTTTGTTTTCTCTTTGGATCCAATTCCACTTCCTTGCTCCAGAACCCTTCCATTGATGGCGATTTACTTAAATTGAAACCAGATAGATTCTGACGGAAATAAAGTTTGTAAGTAGCAGTCAGCATTTCACCCTGGTAAACAGAATTTTTACTCAACACCACTTTCACAAACACATCGTCCTTTATTTGTTTTTTTAAATCATCTATAGAAGTTTGCGATTCCTGTTGTTGTCCGCTTCCAAACGGATCAGTAAAGAACGGATCATTAAACGGGTCATTTTGATTTTGTTGTTTTTGTTTTTGCGCCGAAGGAGCGTTAACAGTAATTGAAACTTCATTGGAATATAAAGTAGTTCCGCCTGCATCAATACTTGCTTTACCGATTTTAAAAGTTCCTTGTTTCTTCGGTCGAAGAACATAAGTATATGTTTCGGCTTGTGAAACATTGCCATTCATAATAGTAGTACTTGAAGATGTGCTTGGCCCACCGACAAGTGTAAAATCATTCATTGTCGGCAATCGAAGATTACTACCACTTCCATTCTGTAAATTAAAACTCAAATTAAAATTCTGATTTTCAGGAATTGAATTTGGTGCAGATGCTGAAAATTTTGATTGTGCATTTGTGTTCTGAAAATTGAAAAGTGTTACAATGAAAATCAAAACAGAAATGCGAATTGCATTTTTAAAATATTTTTCAATAAAATTTATTCCGTTCTTGAAATTCATAATTATTTTTCTGTGTCGAATATTATTTTTCACTATTCACTATTAGTTTTTCACTACCTGAACTACCAGTCTTTTTTAACCTTAACCCGCACACCCTTCATTTGTTTCTGCTGTATCTTCTGATTGGTTTTCTGCTCTTCATTTTGCAAGGCTTTTAATAATTTGTCAGCTTCTTCTTTTGTTAATTTTGGTTTCTTTCCTTGTTGTTGCTTATCTTTTTGGTCCTGATTTTTTTGTTGTTGCTGGTCCTGCTTGTCGTCTTTTTTCTGATCCTTGCCATCCTTGTTATGTTGTTTATCGTCTTTCGAATCTTTCTGATCTTTTTTATCCTTTTGATCTTTGTTATCCTGACCACCTCCTCCATTATTCTTTTGCAACATTTCGTTTGCATAAGCAAGATTATATTTTGTATCCGCATCTTTCGGATTTAACTTCAATGCATTCTTGTATGCTTTAATTGCATCTTCATATTTTTTCTGTTGCATAAAAGAATTTCCAAGGTTATGAAAGGCTTCAGCTTTTATTTTTTCATCAGAATTTGTTTGAGCTGAAAGTTGAAATTGTTTTCCGGCATCTTCATATCGTTTTTGTTCGTAAATGGCATCACCTAAATTGAAAGTTGCTTCTTCCATATTGTTCTTGATGTCCAAAGCTTTTTTATAATTCGCTTCCGCATCCGGGAATTTTTCGTTTTGAAATTCTTTATTGCCATTGCGTGTTTCAACTTTTTCTTTTTGAGTAGAGAAAGAAAATTGAGCCGATGCAAATTGAAAATTAAAAACACACAGAATAAATAGAAACCCGGCAGGAGAGGAGATGCGTTTTTTAAGTCTGAATTTCTGAATTTTCATTTGTTAAAATTTTATGGAGAATTTACTTTTCCGTTCACTCAACCACCATTCTGCAAATAAAAGAATTGCAGCTATGGCAAGACACCACTGAAACTTATCATCAAAATCAGTGAAAATCATTTCTTCAAATTGCTTAGTGCCAATTCCTTTCAGTTCCTTCATCAACGAATCAATTTCATCAGTACCGCTTCCGACCATAAAAAATTTTCCGTTACCTTTTGATGCAATTTCTTTCAGCATTTGTTGATTCAATTTTGAGAGAACAATATTGCCGTCTTCATCTCTTTTAAAATCATTTTCCATTGGTATAGGGGAACCATTTTCTGAACCAACACCGAGGGTATAAATTTTTGTTCCCTGTTTTACAGCATCCGAAATTTTTTCATCCACTCCGCCTTCATTGTCTTCGCCATCAGTAATTATGATTAAAGCTTTGTGTGCTTTATTATCATCAGGAAATCCCTGATTAGCCAAGTCAATTGCCTCGGCGATATTAGTTCCTTGCGATGGAACCATGTTGGTATTGATAGTATGTAGATACATTCTCGCTGCACTGTAATCAACAGTCAGCGGCATTTGCATGTATGCTTTACCTGCAAACACAATCATTCCAAGTCGGTCGTTATTCAATTGGTCAATAAAATTGGAAATAAAATTTTTTGCTCTGTCTAGTCTGCTAGGCTTCACATCGTCACTCATCATGGAGTTAGAAACATCCAGTGCAATCATCACATCAATGCCTTGTCGCTTTACTAATTCCTGCTTGGTTCCTATTTGTGGATTTGCAAAACCGAAAACAATAAAAATGTAAGCGAGCGAAAGCAAAATAAATTTCGCCAAAGGTTTTCTATTAGAGAAATCAGGAATGAGTTGAAGAACCAAACTTGTATTTCCAAATTTCCGGATTGCTCTTTTTCTCCATAGAAAAAAGAAAATAAATAATCCTGCAATCGGAATAACTGCAAACAACAGCCACAAATATTCTAGGTGTTCAAACCGAAACATTTAGGGTGCGCTTTTTAAAATGGTGTAACGAAGTAAAACATCCAAGAATAAAAAAATTCCGGCGAAGAATGCGAAGGCATAAAATTTTTCGGTCTTCCGTTCAAAAGCACTCACTTCAATTTTTGTCTTCTCTAATTTATCAATCTGGTTATAAATTTCTTTCAGCTTCTTATTATTCGTAGCACGAAAATATTGTCCGCCAGTTTTCTTTGCAATATCTGTGAGCAATGCTTCATCAATCTGAACATCAGCTAAATCATAAATCAATTGTCCGTCCGGGGTCATTGCAACCGGAGTCATCGCTTTTCCATTGGAGCCGATTCCTATTGTGTAAACACGAACACCATACTGCATGGCAATATCGCATGCAGTAAGCGGGTCAATTAATCCCTTGTTGTTTACACCATCTGTCATCAGAATCACCACTTTGCTTTTCGCTTGACTTTCTTTTAATCGTTGAACTGCTGTTGCCAATCCCATTCCTATTGCAGTTCCATCTTCCAATAAACCATTTTTCATCATTGATAATTGGTTCTTCAATATCGCGTGGTCAATGGTTACTGGACATTGCGTAAAACTTTCACCTGAAAAAACCACCACTCCGATTCTATCATGCGGTCGTTCATCAATAAAACTCATTGCTTCTTTTTTTGCTGACTCTAATCTGTTTGGCGAAAAATCTTTCGCGAGCATGGAAGCAGATAAATCCAGTGCCAGTACAATATCAATTCCTTCGGTCGTCATTTTCTCTTCATCAAAAGATGTTTGCGGCCGTGCAATAGCAATCAGTAATAAAATAATTGTCAGCACGCGAATTACCGGAAGAAATTTTTTCATCGTTGCTTTCAATGGATTTCCAAAACCCGAAAATGATTTGGTGGATGAAAGTTTGAGCGAAGAATAATTTTTCTTAGAAAGAAAATACCACCACAATATTGAAAGCAATATCACAGCAGGGATAAGCCAGAGAACCCATTTGTCGTTGAAAGTGATATGTGATAAATTGTTAAACATCTATTTTCTGTTCGGTCTTTACTTCTATTTGTTCTGTTAAGTCAATAAACGAAAAAGAATTTTCCATGGCTTTCATATTTACATTGGGCAATGGAAACATTTTCGCAAACTTCACAAGGTCTCCTTGCTCTAAAATCATCAGCAATTTTTCTTTCGCTTCATTGGAAATATTATAGGAAGAAATGTTCTTGCTAATTTCTTCAGTAGTTGATTCTAATGCAAACCAGTTGTAGCGATATTCGAGATACAACCTCAGAATATCAGTAAGGCGACTGTAATAAATTTTTATTTCATCATGCTGCCAGCGCTTTTCTTCTTCTAATATTTTTAATTCTTTTCTTGCCCAGATGTGTGCTGGGTCTTTTGGTTTTGGTCGTTCAATAATTACAGGGTTCTTCTTTATTCTTCTCATGTAATAAAAACTCAAAACAACAATCAGAAGGAGTAAAACAATCCCTCCAACTATATAAGGGATAAATTCTTTCCACGAATACGGAACATCAATCGGCGCCTTTATTGGTTTAATTGGTTTGCTGGTATCAACCGCAACAGTTGAAACGCTAACAAAAACATAATCAGATAATATAGTATCAATGGCACCACTTTTATTCTTTGACAAAATCATTAACGGACCAACATGAAAATTTCCTGAATCATACGCAGAGACAATGAAGATTTGAGTAACTGTTTTTGTATCTCCACTGATTGTTGTATCAATTTTTGAAGACTTTACTAATTCCATATTGCCAACTGTATCAAAAACGGAAGGCATCGTAACATTTGTTTCCTTCGGATACTTAACAGTGAGTTTTACATTCAGGAAATCACCAATAACAATGTGAGTTGAATCTGCTTTTAAAGTGGCTGAAATATTTTGAGCAGCTGATTTTTCAGAAGAAAAAAATACAAGGAAGCAGAAAAGAATTATCTGCGCCAACTTGTTATTCACTTTTGACTTTTCACTATTCACTTTCATCATCTCCGCAATTCTCTTTGCTTAAACATATTCATCAATGCAACAACATAGCTGTCTTCGGTTTTGAGGGATTCCAGTTGTGAACCACTCTTGCCGAAAATATCTTTTACCATTCTGTAATTCAGCTGAAAATCCTTCGCATATTTTTCACGCAGGTTTTTATTGGAAGTATCAATCCAGAATTCCTTTTGTGTTTCTGAATCTATGAATCGCACCAATCCTGCATTTGGCAGATTTGCATCACGCTCATCATAAATGTGCAATCCAATTAAGTCGTGTTTTTTTCCAATAATGCTTACTGAATTTTTTAAATCTTTCAGATTATTTCCATCCGGATTCGGATTAAGGAAATCTGAAATCAAAAAAGTAATTGCTTTTTTCTTAACAACATTATTTAAATACTTCAATGCTTCAACCACATTGGTTCCTGGTTTTTTCGGGTGGAAATCATAAATCTCAGATATGATTCTGAGGATGTGGGTCTTTCCTTTTTTTGGCGGGATAAATTTTTCTATTTCGCTACTGAAAAAAATCACTCCTACTTTATCATTGTTCGTAATAGCAGAGAAAGCAAGTATGCCACTTATCTCAGCAATGATGTGATTTTTAAATTCATTTTGAGTTCCGAAAAATGATGACTGACTTACATCAATCAACAACATCATGGTTAGTTCCCGCTCTTCTTCAAAAACCTTTACAAAGGGCTTGCTGTTGCGTGCTGTCACATTCCAATCAATTGTTCGCACATCATCGCCATACTGATACTCGCGCACTTCACTGAATGAAATTCCTCTTCCCTTAAATGCAGAATGATAACTACCCGAAAAAATCTGGTTGGATAATTTCCGGGTTTTTATTTCGATGCGGCGAAGCTTTTTGCGCTTATCTTCCTGAGTATTTGAAACAGTTTTTGTCACTGATTGATTTTGATAAAATGAGTTTATAGAATTCCAATTTCAATCCAATACTATGGTACTTCAACAGCATTCAAAATATCACTTATAACTTCTTCGGGAGTTACATTTTCTGCTTCCGCTTCATAGGTCAAGCCAATTCGGTGGCGCATTACATCATAACAAATTGCACGAACATCTTCAGGAATTACATAACCGCGATGCTTAATAAATGCATAGGCTTTTGCAGCTACCGCAAGATTTATACTCGCCCTTGGCGAGCCTCCATAACTGATGAGTGGTTTCAGTTTATTAAGTTTATAATCTTCCGGCTTGCGCGATGCAAAAACAATATCCAGAATGTAACGCTCAATTTTTTCGTCCATATATATATCGCGAACTGTTTTGCGGGCACGAAGAATTTCTTCTCTTGTTGCAACTGGATTAATGGTCTTATTAACCACCTGCATATTCTGTCGAATGATTAATTGTTCTTCATCTTTTTTCGGATAAGTGATTACTGCTTTTAACATAAATCTGTCAACCTGCGCTTCGGGTAATGGATAAGTTCCTTCCTGTTCAATTGGATTTTGAGTTGCCAAAACAAGGAAGGGTTCTTCCAATAAAAAAGTTTTGTCGCCAATGGTCACTTGCTTTTCCTGCATGGCCTCGAGCAACGCTGATTGAACTTTTGCAGGTGCGCGGTTTATTTCGTCAGCCAAAATAAAGTTGGCGAAAATGGGTCCCTTCTTCACAGCAAAATCATTTTCTTTCTGACTGTAAATCATTGTTCCAATTAAATCAGCCGGCAATAAATCCGGAGTGAATTGTATGCGCGAAAACTTTGCATGGATCGCCGCAGCCAATGATTTAATGGCTAAAGTTTTTGCCAATCCCGGAACTCCTTCTAAAAGAATATGCCCACCTGAAAGTAAGGCGAGCATTAGCCGTTCAACCATATATTTCTGACCGACAATGGTTTTGCTGAGTTCCAAATTCAATAAATCAACAAATGCACTTTCTTGTTTTATCCGTTCGTTTAAAGCGCTGATATCAATTGTTGTGGTGGTGGGAGTTGGTGTGACGGTTTCTGTGTTTGATTCCATAAAAAAATTTGTGCTGCGAATTACAAAAATAATACCACTGTATCCACATAAATATTTCTGTTAAAAATTTTTAAAAAATTTTAATTCATTAAAACTTTTCATTGAAAAACTTGAAACCTCTCATATTCTATATCAATGAGTTATTTATCGATTCATCCTATTGGTGTAAAAAGTTTAAGTATTGAAAATCAATTTCAAAACCTAACAACAATCACTAACTACTATTGACAAACCAAATTATTTTTGTCGCTTTCAAATAAGAAAGTACAAATCAAGTAATAACGAGAATCCATTCAGATGTCAAATAAAATTCTGCTCGAACACATTGATAAACCAGGCATAAAATCTTACGAAGTATATCGTCAGAATAGGGGATACAATTCAGTGGAGAAAGCATTGCGTGAAATGAAACCCACTGATATTGTTGAAGAAGTAAAGAAGAGCGGATTGCGTGGTCGGGGCGGAGCAGGATTTCCTACCGGAATGAAATGGAGTTTCATTGACAAAAAATCAGGCAACCCGCGCTACCTCGTTTGCAATGCTGATGAAAGTGAACCCGGAACTTTCAAAGACAGGTATTTAATGGAGTTCATTCCCCATTTATTAATTGAAGGAATGATAACTTCATGTATTGCGCTCGAATCCAATCTTGGGTTTATATATATCAGGGGAGAATACAAATGGGTAAAAAAAATTCTTGAGCAGGCAATTGCTGAGGCAAGAGCCGCAGGTTGGTTAGGACATAACATTTTAGGAACCGGATATAGTTTGGATTTAATTGTGCATCCCGGAGCCGGAGCTTATATCTGTGGAGAAGAAACTGCTTTGCTGGAATCATTGGAAGGAAAGCGTGGTAATCCCCGCATGAAACCACCTTTCCCGGCTGTAAAAGGATTATATGGAAATCCTACGGTTGTAAATAATGTTGAAACTATAGCATCAGTTCCGTGGATTATAAATAATGGAGGTGATGCATATTCAAAAATTGGTATTGGAAGAAGCACTGGAACCAAATTAATTTCTGCTTGCGGAAATATTAATAATCCAGGCGTATATGAAATTGAGTTAGGATTACCTGTTGATGAGTTTTTAAATTCTGAAGAATACTGTGGAGGAATTAAAGATGGAAAAATGCTTAAGGCCGTTGTTGCCGGAGGGTCTTCAGTTCCCATTTTACCGGCCGAATTGTTTTATAAAACCAAGAAAAATGAACCAAGGTTAATGAGTTATGAATCATTAAGCGATGGAGGTTTCGAAAGTGGAACTATGCTAGGGTCAGGTGGTTTTATTGTTTATGACGAAGACCAGTGTATTGTTCGAAACACCTGGAATTTTTCAAGATTTTATCACCATGAAAGCTGTGGCCAATGCAGTCCGTGCCGCGAAGGCACCGGATGGATGGAAAAAGTATTACACAATTTAGAAAGCGGCCATGGAAAAATGAGTGATATTGATTTACTCTGGGACATTCAGAAAAAAATTGATGGCAATACCATATGCCCATTGGGCGATGCTGCAGCGTGGCCTGTTGCAAGTGCAATCCGTCACTTCCGCGAAGAGTTCGAGTGGCATGTTGATCATGCTCACGAAGCTCAAAAAAGAAATTATGGATTGTTAAAATCAACTAAAGAATATTTTTCAGCGATTGCAGTTTAAACCGGAATAACAGAACTGATGAAAGTTACAATTGACAATATTGAAATAGATGTAGAGCCGGGCACAACTATAATGAATGCAGCCCGCAAAGTAGGAGGAGATATTGTTCCACCTGCAATGTGTTACTACACTTCATTAAAAGGAAGCGGTGGCAAATGCAGAGCATGTTTGGTAAAAGTTGCTCAGGGCTCAACAGCCGACCCGCGCCCAATGCCCAAGTTGGTAGCAAGCTGTTGTACTAATGTGCAGGAAGGTATGGTAGTTCAGAATATTACTTCGCCCGAAGTAATGGAAACCAGAAAAGGAATTGTTGAATTTCTTTTAATCAACCATCCTCTTGATTGCCCTGTTTGCGACCAGGCAGGCGAATGTGATTTACAGAATTTTGCTTTCGACCATGGCCGTCAGCAAACCCGATACGATTTTGAGCGCCGAACATTTGATGTAATAAATATTGGCGAGGATATTAAATTACACATGACCCGGTGCATACTTTGTTATCGCTGCACTATGGTAGCAGATCAACTCACCGATGGTCGAGAGCACGGAATTTTGTGGCGCGGCGATAAATCTGAAATAAGTACTTACATACAAAAAGCAGTTGAGAATGATTTCAGTGGAAACATGATAGATGTTTGTCCTGTTGGTGCACTTACTGATAAACATTTCCGTTTCCGCAATAGGGTTTGGTTTTTAAATCCGATGGATGCACATCGTGATTGTAAGAAATGTTCAGGTAAAGTTGTGCTGTGGATGCGCGGCGAAGAAATTTTCAGGGTTACAGGAAGAAAAGATCAATACAATGAATTAAAAGAATTCATTTGCAACGACTGCCGTTTTGAAAATTATGATACTAAAAACTGGATTGTTGATGGCCCAAGGGAAATTGCCAATGAATCTGTAATCAATGCCAATCATTATGAAGAAGGAACTAAGCCTCTTCCGAAAGAGCTGTATTCAAAATTGAATAATGAGAAATGGGAAAATGTTTAAACTGAAAAACACAAAATGGAAACGCTCATAAATTTTCTTCCTTCAATCATCATCATCATCATCATGTTTGCTGTGACTTTGCTCATAGCTTTATACTCAACATATGGCGAACGAAAAGTTGCCGCTTTTCTTCAGGATAGAATTGGACCTAATCGAGCAGGGCCATGGGGCTTGCTTCAGCCTTTTGCAGATGGTGTTAAGATGTTTACTAAAGAAGAAATCATTCCTGTGTCAGCAAATAAATTTCTTTTCATTCTCGGACCAAGCATAGCAATGGTATGTTGTTTAATGACAGGAGTAGTATTACCGTGGGGCGGAGAATTAACTTTGTTTGGAAGAACTTTTTACTTGCAGGCAGTTGATTTGAGCATTGGAGTCTTATATGTATTCGCCGTAGTTTCTGTGTCAGTGTATGGAATCATGATTGGTGGTTGGGCATCAAATAATAAATGGTCATTGATGGGAGCTATTCGCGGTTCATCACAAATTATCAGTTATGAATTGTCAATGGGATTATCAATAGTTGCCTTGGTATTAATGACAGGAACCTTAAGCTTTCGTGAAATTGTGAATCAACAACACGGTGGAATATTGCATTGGAATTTTTTAATGCAGCCGTTAAGTTTTCTCATTTTTTTAATTTGTGCTTTTGCTGAATGCAATCGTTCACCTTTTGATTTGCCCGAATGTGAAACTGAATTGGTTGGTGGTTTTCATACAGAATATTCATCAATGAAACTCGGCTTTTATCTTTTCTCTGAATACATCAACATGTTTATTTCATCTGCAGTTATTTCAGCTTTATTTTTTGGTGGATTTAATTTTCCGGGCATGGATTGGTTACTTGAGACCACTCATTCGCAAAACATTGTTACACTCGTTGGAGTTGGTGCATACTTTATAAAAATTTTCTTCTTCATCTTTTTCTTCATGTGGGTTCGCTGGACAATTCCAAGATTTCGTTACGATCAATTGATGAACCTGGGATGGAAATCTTTAATTCCTTTGGCATTGTTTAATCTTGCAGCAATGGCGGTAATTGAAATGGTTAAACACCAGCACCTTTTTGGATTTTAGAAATAACTACCAACAATTAAAAAATGCAAACTTCATTCACCAATAGAAAACAGGTTTTAGAACAAAAGGAAATGAACATCTGGGAACGGATGTACCTGCCGGCTATTGTTAAAGGAATGGCTATAACCATCAGTCATTTCTTTCGGAAACCGGCAACCATTCGATATCCTGAACAAAAAAGAACAGTGAGTGAAGCATATCGTGGTTTGCACATTTTAAAGCGAGATGATGTTGGTGCTGAGCGTTGCACTGCCTGCGGTTTGTGTGCGCTCGCTTGCCCGGCTGAAGCAATTACAATGGAAGCAGCTGAAAGAAAACCTGGTGAAGAAAATTTATACCGCGAAGAAAAATATGCAAGCAAGTACGAGATCAACATGTTGCGCTGCATCTTCTGTGGTTTCTGCGAAGAAGCTTGTCCGAAGGCAGCAATATTTTTAGAAGAAGATTTTGCTGTAGCGAATTACTCGCGTGATACTTTTATTTACGGAAAAGATAAATTGGTTGAAAAACCAAAACATGGAACTAAAGCTTTTGATGTTGTGAAAGTTGGAAGAGAAAGAGAATTGAATTAAGATAGTTTGATTAAACAGAAATTTTAAAATCATATTGTAATTAAATACTGAAATAAAAATGATCGCCTCCATATTTTACTTCCTCGCTTTTGTGTCCATCTTTTTTGCATTTATGGTTGTTGTAAGTAAAAACCCTGTACACAGTGTGCTGTATCTCATTCTTACATTCTTCACCATTGCAGGGCATTACCTTTTATTGAATGCACAATTTCTTGCGTTGGTTCATATTGTTGTTTATGCAGGCGCTATAATGGTGCTATTTCTCTTTGTAATAATGTTGTTAAATCTTAATGTCGACAAGGAGCCTGTTAATACCAACCTGATGAAATTTGCAGGCGCTATTGCAGGAGGAAGTTTAATGTTAGTATTGATAGCAGTGTTATCTAAAACAAGTATTATGCTGCCTGCACATCCTGCAAATACCCAAATCGGTTTAATAAAAAATCTGGGCAAAGTTCTTTACACCGAATACAATTTACCTTTTGAAATTGCCTCCATATTATTTTTAGTTGCAATGATTGGTGCAGTTATTTTAGCAAAGAAAAATCCGCACACTACTTAAAAAATAAAAAGCATTCATGATGAGTAATATATTTTCAGTAGTTCCAATTCAACACTATATAATTCTTTCAGCAATTTTATTTTCCATTGGAGTACTTGGTGTGCTTACCCGCCGCAATGCAATCATCATTTTTATGTCGGTTGAAATTATGCTCAACTCTGTAAATCTTTTGCTTGCAGCTTTTTCAACTTATCATAATGATGCAGCCGGACAAATTTTTGTTTTTTTTATAATGGCAGTTGCTGCAGCAGAAGTTGCAGTTGGTCTTGCCATCATAGTGATGATTTATAGAAACATTAACACCATTGATATTAATGAGTTGAATAAATTAAAAGGTTAAATATTCTTAGAGAATAAATAAAATAAAAAGTCCTCTGATAAATTCAGAGGACTTTTTATTTAATACGATTAATAAATTACCTACAACGCTCCTTCATCATACGCTTGTTCGCCATGAAGAGAAGCATCGAGTCCCATGTCTTCATCAAGTTCAGCAACTTTCACTTTTGTAATTAGGTTAATTGCCGCAAGCATTAGATAGGTAAATACAAATGCATAAACGCAAGCACCAATAACTGCAACTACCTGATGCATAAAAAATACCGAACCTCCGCTCATTAATCCATCAGCTCCGGCACCATTCATTGCTTTTGATGCAAATATACCAAGCAAAATTGTACCGAGGCAACCGCCAACACCGTGCACTCCCCAAACATCAAGCGCATCGTCCCAGCCAATTTTATTTTTAAAACTAACTGCGATATAACAAACTGCTCCGGCTGCAATTCCAATCATTACTGCAGAAGGAAGCGAAACGAATCCTGCTGCAGGTGTGATGGTTGCCAGGCCAGCAACAGCACCTGTCATTAAACCAACAAATTTTGGTTTGCCAACCATTACCCATTCAATAACTAACCAGGTGATACCGGCGAATGAAGCGGCAACATCTGTATTTAAAAATGCTAAACCTGTAATTGCATTTACATCCAATGCACTTCCTGCATTAAATCCATACCATCCAAACCACAACAAACCAGTTCCGATTGCAATCAGCGGAATACTATTCGGCGGCGATTGTTTATCGCGACGGTGACCAACATAAATAACCGAAGCAAGTGCAGCGAAACCAGCTGTGGCATGCACAACAATTCCTCCTGCGAAATCAAGCACACCCCACTGAGCAAGCAATCCACCGCCCCAAACCATGTGTGCGAAAGGATAGTAAACCAACAATTGCCACATCACAAGAAAAATTAAATACGATTTGAAAGTTACACGATTTACAAATGCACCTGTAATAAGAGCTGGAGTAATAATGGCAAACATCATTTGATAGGCCATGAACACAAACTCCGGCAGCTTTGTGTTTCCTGCAAATGGAGAATTCAAATCAACGCCTTGCATAAATGCTTTGTTGAGGTCGCCGATAATTCCGCCGCAACTATCACCGCTGAAGCATAGTGAGTAACCGCAAACAAACCACATGATGGTGGTGATTCCCATGGAAACAAAACTCTGCATCATGATGCCAAGTATGTTTCGTTTTCCGGCAAGTCCTCCATAGAAGAAAGCAAGTCCGGGTGTCATAAGCATGACGAGGCTCGTAGCAAGAAGCATAAAGCCGGTGGTTCCAGTGTCAAACATTTTGTTGGGGATTTAAGATTTGTGAATTATGAATTGTGATTATTGGTTGAGTGATTACTAAAAAGAAATTCCAGTATGAATCATTACTTCCATTCTTGAATTAGTATTTTCATTTTTCCAATGAAAAATTTCCTGTGCTGTATCTGTTTGCAGTTGTCTTCCTTCCAATCTGATGTAAGAGTTCGAAGTCGGAGTGTACTCAAATCCAAAAGTTGCTCCCCATAAATAAAGACCCGACAAAATATTATTTGCATCAACATATGTTCCGCTCATAAATCCTTGCGGGTCGTTGAAATATTCGAAGCGACCATATACCGCATCTTTTTTACAGCATTGAAATTTTAAACTTGCAACTCCACTTAACATTGTTGCTTGCGTATTATGAAAAGCAATATCTGCATTTTGTTGCATACAATAATCGCCACCTAACTGTGCTTTGAATTTCTTTAGCTGAAAGTTTACAAAAAGATTATTGTGAAAGCGATTATGAGTAACAGTGTCTCCAGTTGGTGTATCATCACCAATGTAATTGCTGTAACCAAAATTTATTTTATCATTCATCGTGTAAGTAACCAATGCGCCGAATGATTTTTTCTGATTATTATCTTCATACATATTGTATCCGTTGAGTGCATATAAATTAATTGTGAGTTTGCTGTTCGGCATGTAATTCAATCGCAAACCACTTTCATAATACGGCTCCATAAAAGTGTTTACTGAAACTGAACTGCAGATATTTTCTTTAGGAAATAATCCTTCAGTTCCAAAGTGTGTTCTGAAAAACCCGGCATCAATCCACATTTTTTCGCAAAGCTTGACGCCAACATGAGCTTCTAAAATATTGTTAAAAGTCCCTGACCAGGTGCTGCGCGGAATATCACCGAATTGCAATGTAGCAACACCACGAATTTTTTCTGCATCGTATTGTATAGTAAAGTTGGCGCAGTTTAATCCGAACTGATTACTTCGGGGAGAAACGGATGGAAACTTCTGATAATTTCCAACACCAATTGAATCAGTATAGTAGGCATAATAAGCATCAACATAACCACTGATTGAAATTTTTGATGAATCTTTTTTTGTTTGCGAAAAACTTTTTTGAGAAAAACAAAAAAGAGAAACAAGTGATGAAAAAAGGAAAATATTTTTCGACATGCGGGGATTGTTTTATTTATTGCTTGACAAAATATTCAGTTTTATGGAATGTTCCAATTACAATTAATAACTTTTTGCAGAAAGTGTTTAATGAATTGGAAAAGTTTCCTTTCGGATATTTCCTTAAAAATAAATTTTCAGAATCCTCATCACTCGAAAATTATATTTGAGCACTCATTTAATAGTATATGGTAGGTTCAAAGGAAATAATTAAAGTTCAAAATTTGATAAAGCAGTATGGCGATTTCACTGCCGTAAACGGAATCAGTTTCAATGTTTATGAAGGGGAAATTTTTGGTTTGCTTGGACCGAATGGGGCTGGTAAAACAACTACACTCGAGATTATTGAAACGCTGCGTGAGAAATCTGGGGGTGAAGTTTGGGTGGATGGAAAATCGGTGGATGATGACCCAAACGAAATAAAAAAAATTATTGGTGTGCAATTGCAAGCCGCAGGATACTATCCGAGTTTAAACCTCACCGAGCTGCTTTCTCTTTTCAGCGGATTGTATAATGTTGACATTGATAAAATGAAAAGTTTAAAATCTGTTGGACTCGAGGACAAAGCGAAATCAAAATATAAAGAGTTAAGCGGAGGCCAGAAACAACGATTCAGCATTGCAACTACACTCATCAACAATCCGAAAATTGTTTTTCTCGATGAACCAACAACCGGGCTTGACCCGCAGGCAAGAAGAAATCTATGGGATTTAATTCGCGGCATTCGCGACAATGGAACTACTGTAGTAATCACTACACACTACATGGATGAGGCAGAACAATTGTGTGACCGTGTTGGAATAATGGAAGCCGGTAAAATTATGACACTCAACACACCCGATGCCTTGATAGATGAATTACTCTCAACAGGTTTCACCAAACAAAAAGATGTGAAGGGCGCAAACTTGGAAGATGTGTTTATCAATTTAACCGGTCACGAGTGGCGGGATGAGTAATGCGCTTCGACAAGCTCAGGGTGACATGTCATCCTGAGCTTGTCGAAGGATGAAGATTTGTTAATTTGATGGTTTGATAATGAATTAAATTTTTAGAAAATTATAAAATGAAAAGAAAATATTCCCAGATGCGCGCAATGTTTGCGATTGCACGAGCAAGTTTCCGAAGCACCACGCGTAGCCCGAGCGCTGTTGTTTTTACATTGGCATTCCCACTCATTTTCATTCTTGTTTTTGGTTTTATCGGAAATAGTGGTGGTGTGCGCGTACATATTGCTGTTGATAATACTAGCGATACGCTCAACGCTATTTATAAAATTCTCGATAACAATCCGGCTGTTAAACTCTATGCCGACAGCGATTCTGAAATTTATCGGGCATTAAAAAAAGGCGACCTCGATGCAATCGTTCACATCGAAAAAAAAGATTCAGGTTATGTAGTGAAAGTTGCTACATCAGATATTGCCGTTCAGAACGGACAATTGTTTAAAGGAATAGTTAAACAAATTATCAGCGAGATGAATTTGCGCGCTATGCCGAATATCGCGTTGCCTTTTTCATTGGAAGACCAACCTGTTATTCATGGTCGCGAATACAAAACAATTGACTTCATACTCCCAGGCCAGCTAGGGTTTTCATTGCTCAGCACAGGAGTTTTCGGTACCGCGTTTGTGTTTTTAAACCTTCGTCAGACTCTGGTAATTAAACGGTTTTTCGCAACCCCGATAAAACGACCATTCATTGTATTAGGTGAAGCAATGAGCCGGATTATTTTTGGATTAATCGGAGCCTCATTCATCCTCACACTGGGTCATTTTGCTTTTGGCTTCACAATGATTCACGGCATAGCAACCTTTCTTACCATGATGTCGCTGTGCGCCATTGGCCTAATCATTTTCATGGGATTCGGATTTGTAGTTAGTGGTCTTGCAAAAAATGAAAGTGCTGTTCCACCTTTAGCAAACCTTATTACACTGCCGCAGTTTCTATTATCAGGAACATTTTTCTCCATTACGAATTTTCCCGATTGGCTTCAACCAATTTGCAAACTACTACCCCTCACTTTTTTAAACGATGCCATGCGCAAAGTTTCATTCGAAGGTGCCGGGTTCATCGATATCTGGAAGGACCTCGGTGCGCTCGGCATTTGGGGAATTATAGTTTATGCGCTTGCAACCAAACTATTCCGTTGGGAATAAAAACGATACATTCTTTTTCATCCCTGCCAGTTTGGTTCGCTTAATTGGCGAGTCCTTAAATAGTTTATTAAAAACCTCATCAGTCATTTCAGTCCAGTCTCGCGCAGTTAAATTTAATTGCTCAGCAATCGCACTAAACTCAGGCACACCATTCGGTTTCGAAAACCGGTTCCATGGACAAGTTTCCTGACATACATCACAACCAAACGCCCAACCAGTCATTTTGTTTTTAAACTCATTGGGAATTTCATCTTTTAGTTCAATTGTTAAATACGAAATGCACTTGCTTCCATCCACTACTTTATTTGGAAGAATTGCATCGGTAGGGCAGGCATCAATACATTTTGTGCAAGTGCCGCAATGGTCATTTGTCATTGCTGAATCATAACTCAATTCAATATCAAGAATTAATTCGGCCAAAAAAAAATACGATCCCGAATTTTTATTTATCAGCATTCCGTTTTTACCTATCCAACCCAGCCCCGTTTTTTGCGCCCATGTTCGCTCCAATACCGGAGCAGAATCAACAAATGCTCTTCCATTTACTTCGCCAATATTTTCATTAATAAATGCAAGTAATTCTTGCAGTTTTTCTTTTATCACAAAATGATAATCCATGCCAAAAGCATACTTTGAAATTTTTGGAAATCCTTTTGGCTGTAGTTGTTCTGGAAAATAATTCAGCATTAACGATATAACTGATTTGGCATTTGAGACTAATTTTCGTGGGTCAACTCTTTTATCTAACCAGTTTTCCATGTAATGCATTTTTCCATGCATGCCTTGATTCAACCAACTCTCTAATCGTCGAGCATCTTCACTTAAAAATTCAGCTTTAGCAATTCCGCAAAAATCAAAACCCAATCGCGCTGCTTCGGTTTTAATTTGCTGAGTGTGGTTTCGAATTGCTGATGGTTCCATGCGTGGTCAAAAATAATTGCATCCAAGTGAAATCACTTTTTTATGTTTAACCGTAAATAAATTTCAAACATGAAAAAAATAATTTCGATTGCCGCTTCAATTTGTTTTGCAGTCATCCTGCTTCACTCATGCAGCAGTTCTAATACAACCAATGTAAAAACGACTCCTGAAATGGAGCAATTCATGAAAGCACTCGATGGAAAATATCAGAGTGTAACAGATGCTATCATAAAATTTGCTGTCGTGCCCGACTTAAACACAGCCGATATGGATATGAAAGATTTAAGAGACCCCGTGATAATTTCTGCAAGCCAAAGCGACTCATCCACTTGCTATACCATTAAAACAAACGACGGTGCAAAAGATTGTCAGCATGAGTTGTGCTGGAAAGCCGGAAAAATTATTTCCATCACAGATAAAACACCTGAATAATTGTTGTATTAAAATTCCGAAGGAACCGAAGCGAGAGCTTGATTTTTTACTTTAATAACTCCAAGCCAGTTTAAAAATAAAATAACAGGATAAAGCGGGTCTACCTCATACCATCTTTTTCCAAAATTTATTGCTGAAGGAAACTTATGATGATTGTTGTGATATGATTCTCCCAACATTAAAATATCAACCCGAAATAAATTCTTTGAAGTATTATCCTGTGCATACTTGGTGTTTCCGTACTTGTGTGCAAACCAATTAATAATGGCTCCATGAAAAGGTCCCATCACCACTTGAATCGGAAGCAATAAAAACAACCAGAGTGTAGGTGCGAAGTAGGAATAAAAAGCAACATACAGAACTACCCAACCAATTCTTGAAAACCAAGTGTGTCCGAAATTATCCAGTGCTTTCCATTTAGGTAAATTTTTTTCAAATCGATCTTCAAAATGAACCTTCCCTGTGAATAAGTCCATATAAATTCTGGCAGTCGCCCACATCATTGAAAAAATACTATTAAAATATTTAGGAGAATGTGGATCTTTTTCTGTGTCGGTATAGGCATGATGCGCACGGTGAAGTATGGCATATGTACGCGGACTCAGATAAGATGATCCTTGAAATAAATAGGATAAAACATAAAATACTTTTTCCCATGTTTTATTCATTGTAAATGCTCCATGCGCAGCATATCTATGGTAAAAGAATGATTGCGTGAAAAGCGACAGATACCAATGAAGTACGAAAAAAAGAATTATTGCAATCATATTTTATTAATGACGGTATTGGAATGATTAAATTGTAAATACTTAAATATTATTTAAGTAAGCAGGCGGCAATGATAAAGTAATCTAATTATCCACACAAATATTTGACTGTTGACAAGGTAAACAAAATGTCTTGTTTGTCAACATTGTAATTGCATTCAGGTCAAGAAGTCTTGTTTAACAATTGATTCAAGTCATAATTTCTGAAAAAAAATTGTATAACCTTCGTGGACTCACATTTGAGATGTATCAGTAAAAATTAAAGTTTTATGAACTTAAATCAATTCACTATAAAATCTCAGGAGGTAATTCAGAAGGCGCAGGAAATTGCAACCGGTTTTCAGCAACAGCAATTAGACACGGCGCATATTCTGAAAGGAATAATTGAAGTGGACGAAAATGTTACACCGTTTTTGTTGAAGAAATTGGGTGTGAATGTTTCGTTGCTCGAACAAAAAGCAGATGCAATTATTCAAAAACAACCGAAAGTTTCAGGCGGACAAATTTATTTATCGAATGAAGCCAACTCGGCAATATCAAAAGCACAATCACTTTTAAAAGAATTCGGAGATGAGTTTGTTTCCATTGAACATTTATTGTTGGGAATACTTTCCGGAAAGGATGAAACAGCGCGATTGTTAAAAGAAAGTGGTGTGAATGAAAAAGATTTGAAAACCGCCATAAAAGAATTGAGAAAAGGCAGCACCGTTAAAGATCAGAATGTGGAGTCCACTTATAATGCGCTAAACAAGTATGCAAAAAATTTAAACGACTTAGCACAGAGCGGAAAATTGGATCCTGTTATTGGTCGCGATGAAGAAATACGCAGAGTGTTACACATTCTTTCGCGCCGCACAAAAAATAATCCGGTGCTGGTTGGTGAACCCGGAGTTGGTAAAACTGCAATCGCTGAAGGCATTGCGCACCGGATTGTAAATGGTGATGTTCCTGAAAATTTAAAAAGTAAAATCATCTACTCGCTCGATATGGGTGCGTTGATGGCAGGTGCAAAATATCGTGGTGAGTTCGAAGAAAGATTAAAAGCTGTAGTGCGCGAAGTGACTGAAAGCAATGGCGAAATCATTTTGTTCATTGATGAAATTCACACACTCATTGGAGCTGGTGCAACTGAAGGTGCAATGGATGCAGCTAATATTTTAAAGCCTGCTTTGGCGCGTGGCGAATTGAGAACAGTTGGAGCAACCACATTGAACGAGTATCAGAAATATTTTGAAAAAGACAAAGCACTCGAGCGCCGGTTTCAGAAAGTTATAATTGATGAACCGAATGAAGAAGATGCAATTTCCATTTTGCGCGGATTGAAGGAGCGCTACGAAACACATCATAAAGTCCGCATAAAAGATGAAGCGATAATTTCAGCAGTTGAATTATCAAACCGTTACATCAGCGACCGCTTTCTTCCTGATAAGGCAATTGATTTAATTGATGAAGCTGCTGCAAAGTTGCGTTTGGAAATGGATTCGCTCCCCGAAGAATTGGATGAAATAGAAAGAAGAATCCGTCAGTTGGAAATTGAGCGCGAAGCTATCAAGCGCGAAAAAGATGCGAAGAAGGTGAAAGAACTGAGTGAAGAAATTGCAAACCTTTCTGAAGAAAGAAATAATCTGAAAGCAAAGTGGCAGGCAGAAAAAGATGTTGCAAATTCAGTACAGGAAATAAAATCTTCGATTGAAAATTACAAGCTTGAAGCTGAACAGGCAGAGCGCGCAGGTGATTACGGAAAAGTTGCTGAAATTCGATATGGCAAAATCCGTGATGCAGAATTGAAACTGAAAAAAGCAGAAGATGAAATAAAGAAAATGAATCAGGGCACCCGCATGCTGAAAGAAGAAGTGGATGCGGAAGACATTGCCTCCATTGTTTCGAAGTGGACAGGAATTCCGGTGACAAAAATGTTGCAAAGCGAAAAGGAAAAACTGTTACACCTCGAAAATGATTTGCATAAAAGAGTAGTAGGGCAGGAGGAAGCAATCACCGCAGTGAGCGATGCCATTCGCCGTAGCCGTGCAGGTTTGCAGGATCCGCGCAAACCGATTGGTTCATTTATTTTTCTCGGTACTACCGGAGTTGGTAAAACAGAATTAGCAAAAGCCCTCGCTGAATTTTTATTCAACGATGAAAGTGCAATGACACGAATTGATATGAGTGAATATCAGGAGCGCCACGCGGTATCGCGGTTGATTGGTGCACCTCCGGGATATGTTGGTTACGATGAAGGCGGTCAGTTAACCGAGGCGGTTCGTCGCAAACCGTATTCAGTTGTGTTGCTCGATGAAATTGAAAAAGCGCATCCCGATGTGTTCAACATACTTTTACAAGTGCTAGATGACGGACGACTGACTGATAACAAAGGAAGAACCGTGAACTTCAAGAACACCATCATCATCATGACCAGCAACATGGGTTCGCATGTGATACAGGAAAACTTTGCGAAGATTAACGAGAAGAACAAGTATGGAATTCTGGAAACCACCAAAGTGGAAGTGATGGACCTGCTGCGCAAAACTATCCGCCCCGAATTTTTAAACCGCATTGACGACATTATCATGTTCACTCCGCTTATGAAGATGGAGATTGTTGGAATTGTAGAAATTCAAGTGAAGCAATTGCAAGCCATGCTGATGAAGAACAATATCAAACTGAATATTTCCGATAAAGCGAAAAGGACACTTGGCGATTTAGGTTACGACCCGACATTGGGTGCGCGACCACTGAAGCGTGTGATTCAAAAAGAATTAGTGAATGAGTTGTCGAAGAAAATTCTTTCCGGCGAGGTGCAATCCGAATCGGTGATTTGGGTGGACACCAACAAGGAAGGCGAATTGGTTTTCAGCAACGAAGCGAGTGTGATTTCGATGAATTAAAAGTTGAACTCCAATTAAAACTAAAAGAGCAGCAATAATATTTTGCTGCTCTTTTTATTTAAGCGAGAAAAAATATTTTTACCAACAACATGAATTGTACTTCACAGGTTGGTTAAACAAAGAATCAGGAGAAATTTTTAGAAATTTTAAAACGGAAGATGAAGTTTCAGATTTTTTTGCTTTTGATGAACCACTTGTGCTGAATGGAGTTCCGAAAATGCCAAGTGAAAAAACACGCATTGCTACTAAAATGGCAATGCTGATATAAGTAATGGTAACTGCTCTGAATTTTAATTTCAGATTAACTGCAACAGCAGGCGATAAAATAAGCTTGAGTCTTTTTGAAACTGGCATAACGAAAACTGAATGATATTTCAGTTATTCATTACTTATTCATTTGCGAAATGTTTTCAATGAGGGTTTGGCATTTCACAATTGACTCTTCACAATCTATATAACCAGCAAGTTGCAACCTCTCACATCATTATTATCCATTCTGCCGGAAACGGAAAAACTTCCATCAACATTTATTCTGCCCAAATCATCAGTAGCAATGAATGCGCAAGAATTCATGTTTGCCAGGTCAATAATATTTATGGCACCAGCCTGAGTGGTTGAAAGAAATTCCATCGGGTCATTCGGTTCACGAATCAAAATTTTCATCCATGGTGGAGTAAAATATTTTCCATCACATTTTGAATAGGCTTGCGATAGCAATTCAGTCATTCCGTATTCTGAATAAATTGTTTTTACTCCGAATTTATTTTTCAATTCTTCATGAAGTTCTTCGCGAATCATTTCTTTTTTTCTCCCTTTCATTCCACCTGTTTCCATGATAATGGTTTGCAAAAATTTCTGAGAATTTTCATTGGGAAATTCAAGCAACGCAAATGTCACTCCCAGTAAAATATGTTTTTTATTTTCTGAATTCAGTTGAGTAAGTAGTTCAATTAATTCAGCTGTTGCGTTCAAATAAAATCCAGAGCGAGTATCATTACTCAGTTCAATTAATTTCTTCATCATATAAATTAATGATGAATCGGTTCTTTCTAAATAGGAGGGAAGTAATGCGAGAAAAGTAAAATCTTCAGGTGCGCCAAAGCAATTTTTAAAATTCGCGATAAAAGATTTTTCATAAAGTGAAAGGTCTTTTACAAAGTGACTGCTTGTTTCCATTCCGGTTGTTCCGCTGCTTTTAAAATCAGCTTCGGGTATAAAATTTCCGGTTACTACTTCATGTGTTTTAAAAAATTCTATCGGAAGAAATGGAATTTGTTTTAATGATTTTATTTCATTCGCATTTATTTTCAGGGTAGAAATAAACTCTTTGTAAATTTTATTTTTTTCAGCTTGAACATGAAATATTTCCAATGCCAGCTGTTCAAACTGCTCTTCATTCAAAATGGAAAAAATTCTTTCTTCAATATCTTTATTGAACACCTGATTTATTTTCTTCAAAGGTGTAATTCATTCGGTGATGAAAAAAGTATTTTTGAAATTCAATAAAATATAAAAGGGCTGCACACCACATGCAGCCCTTAACACCGGATTAATTTGCCGTTGCTGTCAACCTTGTTTTTAGGGTAATCGTTTTTCCGCTTTTAAAAGTGCGGACAGTAAACTTTATTTTTCTTCATAGATGGAATAGAACCAATATACTGAATAGCTATTTCAGGCCCGCCTTGCGCATGACTGACTTTCGCCAGTTTCGAATAATTCAAATCATACGAACAGGTAAATGAAATTTGGTCAATATCCATTCGGGCTACAAAAATTACAGCGTCTTTCCACCTGTTCAATGCACCGAAGTAAACTGATTTCTCTTGGCCCTTTCTTTTATCCATTGCTACTTTTCCAAAAGCGCCGAACACCAATTCCTGATGTGGACCTTGTTTGCTGTAAGCAATTTTTGGATAGATGGCAGCCATGGATGCAATTGGCAATGTGGCACCAAAACTTCCGACATATTTGCGCTGAACAACAGATGAAATATCATTCATGAATGTTTGTACGGGGCTGTTAATGTGCGAAACATTGAAACCGAAATTTACATTCGCAAATTTGTTAGGTATGTAATTGTATTCTATTCCTGAATTAATATCTACATAACCTGCAGTGTTGTAAGCAAAATTTTCGGTAGTGTTTCCGCCTTCAAAATTTTCATCGAAGCTGAGATAGGTATAATCAAGAAAACTATTTACATAACCAGTCTGAATTCCAAGGCCAAGATAGGAGCGTCCCCATCTGTCTAATGATTTATTATAAGCAATTGAACCTTCAAACATATTTGTTGTAAAATGAGAATCACCTGCACGGTCAGAGAAGGCCATCATACCAATTCCGAACATATCTTTTTTATCGAAGCCGGTTGGGATGCTAAAATCCAATGAACCACTAATTGTTTGATAAGGAACAGTTACACTCTTCCATTGGTTGCGATAAATTGCATTCATTCTATAATTTCCATTGAAGAAACCGGTCTTAGCGGGATTCATATAAAGCGGAGCAGCATAAAACTGCGAGAAGTGAATATCCTGAGCTTTGGTGTCGAACACCAAGAAGCTGAGAAGCAAGACTGAGTAAATCTTTTTCATGCTGCAGGATTTATGTGGTTAAAAATTATTTTCATTCTTTACTATCTAATTACTGTAATGTTTCCCTGTTTATTGATGTTTTGTCCCCCTGAGCAAGTTGCCTGCAGGTAGTACACATATACACCCGGGGGCATTTTTACCCCATTAAATGTTCCATCCCATCCATCGGCTATGTTGGAGGTTTCCCAAATCAATTGTCCCCAGCGATTAAATATTCTGAAGTAGTTGAGTTCTTTTATTCCAACAGCACGCACTCTGAATTTTTCATTTTTGTCGTCGCCATTCGGTGTGAAAGCATTTGGTACAAATAATAAATCATTCGGGCATGCAACTTTTATAAGCATTTCATCTTCGCTTTTGCATCCATCTTTTGAAGTGGTCGTGAGTGTGTAAGTCGTATTTACTGTTGCGTTTATAGTTGGTGTTAAACAATCAGTGCAACTCAAGCCATCTGGTGGGCTCCAACTGTAAGTTGCAAATGGAGTTGCTGTTCCACCTAATTGAATTTCGGTTCCTGCGGGAATTTCGAAATCTTGTCCGGCATTGCAGTATGGAGTTTGATTTACATTGACAACAATATTTAAAGTATCAACATCACAAATTCCATCTGATACAATCACAGTGTAGGTTGTAGTTTGTTGTGGTGCGGCAAACGGGTTTGGCGAAAACGCATTATCTAAACTATTTGAAGGAGACCACACATATTGATTGCCACCTGAAACTCCTAACTGAAGAACTCCACCTAAACAAATGGTTCCACCGTTTCCAGCAACTGCATTTAATTGTGGAAGAACAAAAACTGAAGCGGAATCCTGTGCGCTGCAACCATTCGCATCTGTTCCGATAACATAGTAAATTGTTAACGAATCAGGCGATGCACTGACTAAAGAACCTGTTGAAGAATTTAATGTGAGAGAAGGGCTCCATAAATATTGCACTGCACCACTTGCATTAAGCAATGCATTTGATTGAAAACAAATTTGAACATCGGCACCTGCATCAACAACTGGTGGTGGATTTACAACGACTAAAACATTGTCTGATGCAGTGCATCCATTTGCATCTGTTACATTCAAAATAAAAGTTGTTGTTGCAATTGGATTTGCAATTGGATTAAAAACTGTTGATACATCTAATATTGCTGATGGAAACCAGTTATAAATTATTCCTCCGGCACCATTCAGCTGAACAGAATTTCCTAAGCAGATTGCTGTATCATTTCCTGCATTTGCAACTGCGGAAGGAAATAAATTAATTGAAATTGTCGCAGTGTTCGAACAACCATTCAAATCAATTCCGGTTACAGAATAATTTGTTGGAGTTTGTGCGTTGCAAATAGGATTTGCAATGCCACCATTGTTTAAATTATTTAAAGGAGTCCATGTATATGAAGTTGCACCACTCGCTTGCAGTTGAATGTCTTGTCCCGGACAAACTGTTGTATCAGGAACTGCAGTAAGAGTTGGCAATGAATTCACATTAACAATTGCATTATCAGTTGCAGTGCATCCATTCAAATCAGTTACGATTAATGAATATGTTGTATTAATGATTGGTGATGCAACAGGATTAAAAATTGTGGAGTTACTCAAACCAATTGAAGGTGACCAGTTGAAAATTATTCCACCACTAGCGTTGAGTGTTGTGGTTGAATTCAAACAAATAATACCATCAGGTCCGGCTGTTGCAACAGGATTATTTACAACTGTAATACTGTTTGAAGTTGTGTCGATACATCCGTTAATATTTTTAACTATTAATGTTATTGTATAAACTCCAGGGGAAGAATAAGTATGAAATGGAAATTGAATAGTTGAAGAATTTAATGCACCACTCGTTGCATCTCCAAAATTCCAATTCCAGGTTATTATGGATGCAGATGGTTGAGAAAGATCTGTAAATGAAACTGACTGATTGGGACAAACAGTTGAATCATCAAATGAGAAGGCAGCAGTTGGAGAAGCAAAAATATAAACCGTATCAATGAATTGCCCTGTGCAACCAACACTGGTAATTACATCAAAAGTAACTGAGTAAATTCCGGGTGAAGAAAAATTATGCGAGGGGTTTTGTAATGACGAAATATTATTTGCGCCACTTGCAGCATCGCCAAAACTCCAACTCCAAGATGAAATGCTAACCGAAGAAAAAGTTGAATCGGTAAACGAAACTATTCCACCATTACATAAAGGGTTAGGACTGATTCCGAAATTAACCAAAGGTGTTCCAACCACAATCGTATCGAGTGCAATTGACACATTGCAACCAAGTCCATCACTTAAAATTACTGCGGGATAAAAAATTCCGGGAGTGGAATAAGTATAACATATAGAATCAAGTGTATTGGTGATTACGGTTCCATCACCAAAATTCCAATCAAAACTTACAGCGTTACTTGTGATTGCCTGAAAGCATGCATTCAATGGAATGCAACCTGACCCTATTATTGATGCGGTACTTCCACTTGGGCCGCTTATTGAAATATAATTTGAAAATAATATAATATTGCTGCAACCATTCGCATCGGTTGCTATTAAACTCACATCATATGTTCCAGCTATGTTGTAGGTGTGAAATGGATTTTGAAGGGAAGAAGTATTTCCGTCACCAAAATTCCAGAGATAAGTTGTTGAACTGTCAATGTTCGTTGAAAGATTACTGAACTGAACTGCAAGTGGCGGACAGGTTGAATTTGTAGTATCAGCAATAAAATCTGCTGTAGGCATACTCACGGTTATTGAAGCCGTATCAATCGAAGTTGAAACACACCCAGAGGTATCAGAGGCTGTTAATGTGACATTGTAGATTCCATTTGCCGAATAATAATGACAAGGTATTGCTGCAGTTGAAGAATTTCCATCACCAAAATCCCATACAAATGTTAAAGCACTGTTACCGGTTGTGTTATTGAAAAAACAGGCTTGGCTGCCTAAGCAAACATTTGATGCTACAGCCCCAAAATCAATAACAGGAGAAAGAGCTTTTACATAATTTATTTTTTTCAACGAATCCACGCAACCATGATTATCGGTAATGTGAAGTGTGATTGAATACAAACCTGATTGATTATAAATATGAAATGGATTTTGTTGACCGGAAGTATTCAATGGATTAGATGTTGGGTCGCCGAAATTCCAGTTCCATAAAACCGGAAATGAATTCGATGAATTAGAGTTATCAGTGAACTGCACATTCAATGGCGTGCAACCGCTTAATGGTATCCCACTAAAATTTACATATGTACCGTAGACAGTTATGTAATTCTGCATGTACATTGTATCGGAACATAGATTAACATCTGTTGAAATTAGCCTCACCGAATATTTACCTGAATTAATTAGCGATGGACAAGGAGAAGTTGCGGTTGAAGTGAACACCGTATTACCAACGGTATCTGTAATTGACCATTGATAAGAACTTGCATCAACAGATGTATTTGTAAAACAGAAACTGAATGGTTTGCATCCGCTTGTTGGGGCTGTGAATCCTGCCTGAACATTTTTGATCTGAATAGTTAAAACTTTTTGGTCTGTGCAACCTGTTGCCAGATTGGTAACCGTTAATTTTATCTGATAACTTCCACTTGATGAATAAGTGATTGTAATTGTACTATCAGTTAATGAACTGGCTGTGGCGCCTGTAATTTGCCAACTGTATAAATCAGCATCAATAGAACTTCCACCATGAAGAATTAAGGTGTATGGATTATTGCAATCTCGATCAACAGTAAATTTTGCAATTGGTGGAATAATGTGAATAGCACTGTCAATAGTTATTGTATCACAACAACCAAAATTGCAAACAATTAATGAAACATTCATCCAGCCGGTGTCATTGTAATTGAATGACGGGTTTGCACTTGATGATTGATTATTGAATGGAAGATTATAAAAATCCCACTGATAACTTGTACCGGCATTTACTCCGGTACTTGTGTTATTGAATGCAATATTTTGCCCGGCACATGCAAGGTTGGTTCCCACATTAAAATTTGCAACTGGCACTGTTCCAACACAAACTGCTGATGTAATTAAAACAGTATCAGTACATCCTTGTGCATTAATAATTATTAAACGCACATCATAGCACCCTGGATTTACAAATGTGTATGATGGATTTTGTTGATTACTTTGTATAGAGTTTGGATTTCCTGAATCGCCAAAATTCCATTTCCAAATTGTTGGAGTTCCTGTTGATGATGTGCTGTTAAATTGAACGGTGAGCGGAGCGCAACCAGATGTTGGTGTTGCAATAAAAGCCGCAACCGGGCAATCAATATTTACTAAGTTAGTTACAACTTTTGTATCGCTGCAACCCGCAGCATTCGTTACAGTTAATGTGGTTGAATAATTTCCGCAACTACTGTAAACAATATTAGGAGGATTGTTTGTTGACCATGATGATGGTGTTCCGCCAGGGAAACTCCATAAATAAGTTAATCCATTTCCACCTGAAAGATTATTGTAATTAATTGTTAAAGGCGGAGCGCAAGTTGGAGCGTTTCCTGTTTGTGAAAAATTTGCATTTGGTGTTGAAGCAATAACAACAGTAGTACATTTCTGTGCTGTACAGCCATTACTGAAACTAACATTTAAACAAACCTGATAACTACCCGGCGTATTAAAAGTAAATGAAGCATTTTGTCCGGTTGCCGTAGCAGGATTTGCATTAGGTGTTGTGGTCCAATTCCAACTTATTGCGCCGCTATTTTGTGCTGAAACATTTACTGTTAATGGAGCACATCCTTGAGTTGCTGAAATTGTAAACTGGCCTTGAAGATTTCCAACATTTATATAGTTGTTTCTTATTAGTGTATCCTGACATCCATTTGCATCAGTAATTATTAATTGACTACTGAATTGACCTGATGAATTATATGTTACACTTTGCGAACTTAAAGTAGATGTGTTTGGTGTTCCGCCAGGAAAACTCCATTGATAAGTATATGGAGATGTTCCACCGGCCGCAGTAGAATTATAAATTGTAGTAAAAGGCGAACCACAACCATTTAAAGGTGATGCTGAGTAGGTGATACTAGGCTGTGTAGTTACACATACAGCGGCAGGAGTTGTAATGTTATCACTACATCCAAAAGAATTTGTAATTATGAGTGTAACTGTTTTACAACCTTGTGTGGTGTAGGTATGATTTTCAATAGGATTAGTACCGGTACTTCCGTCACCAAAATCCCATTGAAAAGAACTTATTGTTCCGCTACCAGCAGTACTTGTACTTGTTAAAGTTGAAAGGAGAGGAGCGCAGCCTGCAGCACCTGTTGTGGTAAAACTTGCAACCGGTTTGCAATGGATAACAACGGGTAAAGTTTTTGCATCCTGTAATCCGTTTCCGTCAATTACTGTTAGCGTAACTACGAACGAACCGCAAGTTGAATAGGTAGTAGATGGATTTGTTAAAATACTGTTTACTCCTCCGTTAACTCCAAAATTCCATTGATAAGTTAAGGGCGGAACTCCGGTACTTAAATTAGTAAAACTTGCAACTGCGGGATTACAAACAGGATTAGGTAAATTGATTGAGAAGTCAGCAACCGGCTGAGCAAAAAGGCTGAATGCCTCTAAAAAAACAATAGAAAATACGGTGATGACCGTGTAGAGTCGGTACATGTTTTATGGTTGACATGACCGCTTTACGCCACCATTTTAGGATAGTTTCTTTATTTTTTAATGATTTTTCAATAAAATTATCAATGAATTTTACCATGGAAATTGCATTGAAAATATTTATAGAAATAATTTATTTTGAATAATTCAGGAGATAGAAATTTGAAAATTTATTTCTTTTTTTTCCAGTTTAAAAAAACTACAATCAGATAGGGTGCTGAAATAAACCAAAGCCATGCAATTCTCCACCAATTATATATGGTTGAAAAATCAAACTGATAAAATTTATAAATAAAAGTTAAACTGGATAATAACAATACAAATACTACAGCTGAAATTCTTGCACCTATGCTTTCAAAAATGCTTTTGCTGGTAATCAGATGTAAGTGTTTTTCATGTGCATTTTTATTGTAGTTCAAAACTTTTTGTTCTGCATCAACTGCAAACGCTCTGAATTCGTTGAAATGTTTTTGTGAATAGGATGCCGGCGACAATGTGAATTTTGCAATTGGATTCGAAAGTTTCATCACAACATAAAATGATTTGTTGATGTCTTCAATTATAAAATTGTTTACCTGCTCCCACGAAACTTTTATCTCCTGATAAAAATAGAATGGTGTTTTTTTATTTAATGAAAACTTAAAATAGGCATCTGTTAATTCAACACTGCATTTTATTGTCAACCACTTTTTAATAATGGTCAAAACAGAAATCAATGAAACTGCAAGAAGCAAAATGGAAGAAATCAGTACTAACCATTCTGGTACTCGACTATAAAACAATATGATTCCAATAAAAACAGCAGACCATAGTAGAGGAACTAATATTAATACCCAGGTAACTTTTCGTTGTTCCACATAAATTAATTCATACTTCATTAAGGTCGGTTGAAATAACTGGTTATATAATTTGGTAAACCCAATTGAGGTTCACCACCGTTCAGATAAATTCCCTGTTCAATGTATCCGCATCCGATTCCTTTAATATTCGGATTTGGAATGCATCCTAAATAATCACTGTGCTTGGCTACATAAATTTTTCCATCCAATGCATTTTGTATTGCACCCATTTTTTTATCTAATGATTGTGCAATCAAAACTGCTGATTGCATAATGTCTGCTGTAGTTTTCAGAGTTACATCCCATTGATAAATTTCGTTTGTTACATAAAAACTCAGGTATAATAATTTACTGTTCGGGCTGAACTCGCAACCATAAGCGAGCTTGCTTTGAGGGGTAAAAATTAATTTGTATTCACTCAACACTCCGGTTTCATTATTGAAATCATACAGTTCTGCAAAATTGTTTTCATAAATAACAGAACACAATCGTTTTCCATCGGGCGAAAATTTCATGTAGCCAATTGCATTTCCATCGGTAGAAATTCCACCTTCATATACACTTCCAATTCTTGTTATCACGGCATTTTTTGCAACGCCATCTTTTGTAACTAAATAGCAATAAAAATTATTGGTGTTCCATCCATGCGCCATAACCCAAATGTCTTTACCGTTTTTATGTTTAACCGCAGTTAATTTTTCTGCAGCATTTGGCAATAGCAAAACATCTTTTCCAACAATATCACCTAAGCCATTTTCCTTGGTCATATCAATTTTATAATAACTCACTCCATTGTTCGGAGGGTTTGCGTAGGAGCCTGCATCGGAAGTAAACAAATAAATAATATTCGGGTTTGCTGGATTTGGTATTGCGAGTGCAGATTGTGATGATGAGTCATGTCCTTTTAATGTTTTACCATGAGGCATAATTTTATGATACTTGTTCCACACTTGCATTCCGTTGGTATAAAACTGCAACCATCCACCACTGTTACACATCGATACACAACCTTCTTTCACATTCATTTCGCTAACAGTTACAGGAACAGGATAAGAATAGGAAAAATCAACACCTGCTTTCTTTCCAAAAAACCAGATGGATGCTTCTTTTTGTGCGAATGAAAAATGTGAAGAGGAAAGTGAAATGAGAAGCAGCAAAAACTTTTTTATCATGCTATAAAAATAGATGGAGGATACAGGAATGAACGATTCGTTTTCCTAACTGAAATGTTGATTGTTTTGAAAATGAAGTTTTTTGATAAATTTATTTACCAATAAACCGCTGAAAAAAATCGATAAATTTTTCTCAACGAATGAGTGTGAAATTTCCTTTGAAAAAATATTTTTTTCCTTTATCAGCTGCAACAGCATAATAAACATAAACTCCCATTGAGCATGGGAGGTCATCAAATGTTCCGTCCCAACCATCATGAGGTAAATCCGTTTCATATACCATTTCTCCCCATCGATTATAAATTCTCATCCACACTTTATCAAAGCCGTAATTAAAATAATCAAAAAAATCGTTGGTGCCATCTTCGTTAGGAGAAAACGCATTTGGAAAATATAAAGTCGGTTCTATTCCATCATTAACCAAAATCACAACAGTATCTTTAGCCAAACAACCAAGGCCATTATCTACAGTGATAACATAGGTAGTGTTGATAATTGGTGCTGCAAGTGGTTTCAGAATGGTTGAATCATTTAACCAGCTTCCGGGCTGCCATAAAAATGAAACTGCATCGGAAGTTGCATCAATCAAAACTGAATTTCCAAGAATGATAGATAAATCCGGTCCTGCATCAACTGTTGGAAGTGAAAGAATAGTTACTATGACCGATGCTGTGTCAGGAGCACATCCGGGAAGTGAAACGATTACTGAGTAAGTGGAGGTTTGAGTTGGAGTTGCAACGGGATTTGAAATAATAAATGAAGATAATGAAGGGTCGTTGAACCATAAATAAGTTGAACCTCCTGACGCAATTAACTGAACGGATGCACCCGGGCAAATGGATGTGTCATTTGAAACAGTTGCAAGTACTCCACTTGAAACATTTACAACAATTGTATCTTCATCATGACAACCAGGCCCATCATCAATTGAAACAATATAAGTAGTTGTCACTGATGGATTTGCCATTGTCGTTTCGCAAGTACTACAACTCAACCCGGTTGAAGGAGTCCATAAATAATTGGAACCATACTGAAATGAATTAGTCAATTGAACACTATCGCCATTGCACAATGTTTTATCGGCACCATAATCAACCTGAAAACTATCAGCTAAGTCAACGGCAATGTTGTAAGTAAAATTTGCACAGCCGGCGGTTACATTCAATGTTACATTGTAAATTCCTGTTGAGGTAAATTGATGTGTTGGATGAAACAGAGCGGAAGTATTATTTACACCGCTCGCAGGGTCACCAAAATTCCAAATCACAGTAACCGGCAATGGAATAACAGTATCAAGTAATGTTGCAGTGTAAGTTCCACCACACCCATCATAAGTTAATTTGAATTGAGTTGGCGTATTAAAAATTTCTATAAAATTCGGAAGGCCAAATGTACTGGTGTGTTGTCCTTGCGAATTTCCCATCTGTAAACCATTGCCTGCAAAACCACAAGATGCTCCGGCATTATCCGGATTATTAATAACATCCAAGTACGCACTTCCCGCTTTTGCCAGATAAATTTTTCCGTTCGGAGCCAATTGCAAAGCTCCATAATATTGATTGGTTGAAGTATTAATTACAATTCGTGAAGCCAGTATTGCTGCACTTGCTCCGGCATTTAAATCATATTGAAAAACCTGATTCGGCAATGAAATGTCATCTATTGATGAAACATATAATTTTGAATTATCAGGTGAAAAAGCCACACCATATAATCCTGAAAAGCCTGCGTAATTTGTCCAGGTTGTATCTAAAATTTCATTGCTGATTGCGCCAGTTGTGTTATTGAAATCAAAAATCTCAACAGTTCTGGCATTGGCATAACAGGCAAGTGCTAATTTTTTTCCATCGGGAGATATTTTCATATAACCTATAGCTTCAAATCCATTTCCGTTTAAAGAATCAGTGTGCAGGATACCAATTGTGCTGATAACAGGAGCAGCAGATAAACCAGCCGCAGTTAACAGATAGGAATAAAATTTATCGGAATTAAATTTATGAACCACTACCCAGTAATCAACGCCATTGCAATCCAATGTTGCAGTTAGTTTTTCACAGACAGGTGAAAGCACTACTTGATTTTTTATCGATACATCACCCAATCCGCCATTCAAATTCATGTCAACTAAATTCAGATTAAAACTTCCGGGACTTAAAGTTGGTTGCATGCCTCCCCACGAACCAACGGTAAAAATGTAAAATTGAGCAGTACTTCCCGGTCTTGGAACAACCAATGCAGATTGTGTACTTGAATAATGACCTCCCAAACCAAACCCATTCGACATCGGAACATTGTTTTTATTCCATACAGTATCACCGGTACAATAAAAAAGTAATTGACCAGTATGAGGGTCTGAATAGCCACTGCAACCTTCCTGTGTATTTAATTGTCCGTTACCGATTGCTGATAAAGTTCCGTTAAAATTCAATCCTGCTTTATTACCGAAGTACCAATGATTCGCCTGCTTTTGTCCATTTGATAGCAATGGAAAAAGAAAAATGAATAATAAAATCAGCAGAAATTTATTGTGTATCATTCAATCAAGCCATAAAACTATAAACTTAACCCATCAATCGGGCACTAAGTTTACCTTATTCTAAAATAATTTCAACAGGTTCTTATTCTTTCATTTTTTAATAAATGCTTTAAACCTCTGACTTTCAGTCTTAAAATTTGCCTTTACAGTTTTTCTGTAAAATGTTAAAAACTATTTTTCATTGGTTGTTCGTTGCCAATGTGCTTTTCAGTTTACATTTGCCGCGGGCAAGTCTTATACGACCAGCTCCTGTGAACTCCCCCAGGGTCGGAAGGCAGCAAGGGTAAACGGTTGAGCGGTGCGATATAAGTAACTTGCCCTTTCTTACACGAAAGTTACATATGAAATTCTTCATTGATACAGCAAACATTGCCCAGATAAAGGAAGCCAAAGACCTTGGAATTCTTGATGGCGTTACCACCAATCCTTCGCTCATGGCCAAGGAAGGTATTAAGGGCGATGAAAAAATTATGGAGCACTACTTAAAAATATGTGCGATTGTAAAAGGTGATGTGAGCGCCGAAGTTATTTCTACTGATTATAAAAGCATTATTGCTGAAGGTAAAATTCTTGCAGCATTGCATCCGAATATTGTGGTGAAAGTGCCGATGATTAAAGATGGAATTAAAGCCATTAAGTATTTATCAGAACAGGGAATTAAAACCAATTGCACATTAGCATTTTCAGCAGGTCAGGCATTACTTGCAGCGAAAGCCGGAGCAACCTACATTTCTCCGTTTGTTGGTCGTGTGGATGATAGCAACTGGGACGGCATTCAACTGATTGCGCAGATAGTTCAGATATATGGAATCTATGGTTATCCAACTCAGGTGTTGGCTGCTTCTATCAGAAGTTCGTTGCACATTGTTCGTTGTGCTGAAGTGGGTGCGCATGTAGTTACTTGTCCGTTGGATGCAATACTTGGATTGTTAAAACATCCGTTGACTGACATTGGTTTGGAAAAATTTTTATCAGACTTTAAAAAATCTCAGGCTTAATGAAATAAAAAAGGCGGAGACCTTGTAGCCATAGTTAAAGCTTTTTTCTGTCCCGGTTCTTTACTGAATCGGGACAGTTTTTTTATAAGAAGTCTGAAAATTTATTTTGATAGAGAATTTCACTTTTTCTTTTTTCATTTTCCATATTTCTTATTAATTACTTTTGAGTCAGGCATAAATTGAATAATAACTTTGTTTCCGGAATAAAATTTTAAAACGATGAATACCGATTTCAAACTTTACACACAAGTGCAACAGACAAAGCCGCTTCCTGAATTTCATTTCGAGAAAGGTGATGTAGCTACCATTGTAGATGTGGCAAATGATAAAGACGGAAACATAGGATTCATACTTGAATTTTTTGACAACAACGGAAATATACATCAGGTGGTTGCTGTTGATTAGAAAACACTTGATGCGAATTGCACCGCGTTATAAATAAATTATGTTTGAAAATAAATTTCAAGTCATGAAAGATATAATGGATAGAATTACGATTGACGAAAAACTCCTCAATGGAAAACCATCCATCAGAGGAAAACGAATTTCTGTTCAAACCATTCTTGAATTTCTGAGTGCAGGCGAAACCACTGAAAATATTCTGAAACAATTTCCATCGTTGGAAAAAGAAGACATTACTGCCTGCCTGCAATTCGCCACTAAACTGATGGATAAGAATTTTATAATCCGTGATGTGGCATGAAGAAAAAATACCTGATTGATGTAAACCTCCCATAGCATTTCTCCATTTGGAACATTGAAGAATATATTCATCAGAAAGATATAAATGATGAATGGGACGATTATAATATCTGGAAGTATGCGCAGGAAAATAATCTGACTATTGTTTCTAAGGACAGCGATTTCTCAAATCGAATTTTATTCAGTGACCCGCCACCAAGAGTGATTCACATCCGGGTTGGAAACATGAAACTCAATCAACTATTTATATATCTATCAACGGTTTGGGAACAAGTGAAGTTGCTGAGCGACGATTACAAACTTGGTAATGTATTTGAGAAAAGTATTGAGGGTGTGAATTAAAAATTACATTTGAGAACAGTAGCTCATTACCAAATCATCAAAATAATTTTCGTGAGAAAATTTTTTACAACTCTTCTTCTTGTTTTCTCTCTCTCGATTTGCAAAGCGCAGTGGGTGACTATACCTGATGCGAATTTTGTTGCTTATCTGCAATCTGTTTTTCCTTCTTGTATGAATGGAAACTTGATGGATACTACTTGTAGTGAAATTGTGAATGCAACTAACTTATCTTTTGGAGGATATAATTTTTATGATTTAACTGGCACACAATATTTTGATTCTTTAGACACACTTATTATTGGGCATAACCAAATTGCAAGTTTACCCCCATTTCCAAATTCTTTAACTTATCTTGATTGTTCATTAAACATACTCACAAGTTTACCTGTACTTCCAAATACGCTAACTCACTTGGAATGTCCGAGTAATCAATTAACCTACTTGCCACCTTTGCCAAATTCTTTAACTTTTCTTGATTGTCAACATAATTTAATTACAAGTTTACCAATACTACCGAACTCATTAACTGCACTTATTTGTCATAGTAATTCATTAACATATTTGCCGACTTTGCCGAATTCATTATCAATACTTGGATGTGGGTTCAATTCTTTGACGAGTTTGCCATCATTGCCGAGTTCATTATCTGGGCTTCATTGTTTTAGTAATTCAATCACAAGTTTACCTGATCTGCCGAATTCATTAACAGCTCTTTCATGTTATAATAATTCTTTAACGAATTTGCCAATCCTACCGAATTCAATTAATACCCTCGATTGTTATAATAATTTACTAACTAATTTGCCTACATTACCATCTACATTATATTCATTTACGATTCAAAATAATCCTGGTATTCTATGTATGCCTCCACTACAAAACTTTACTGGTCCATCTATTTATTTTAATATTTCTAATACGGGTATTACATGTCTTCCTAACACCATTCAGCACGCAGGTTATATGGCTCAAATTGATACAATGCCAATATGCGATGTGTTTAATACAAATGGTTGTGAAGTTTCATGGAATATTAAGGGGAATATTGTTTTAGACGGAGATGGAAGTTGCACTTCTACTAATGATGGCACTGGAACTCCAATGATTAAAATGAATTTGTATGATTCAGGAAATAATGTTATGCAACAGGAAATTGCAAATTGGGGAGGAGATTATTCTTTCGATACACAACTTGGAATTTATTCGACATCAGTTGATACTCTAAATCTCTCATTCAATATTTTGTGTCCGTCAAATAATTCTGTTGCAAGTAACCTTACAACTATTGATTCAATGGATTACAATGTTGATTTCAGATTGGTTTGCAAATCAGGATTTGATATTGGAGCTTGGAATGTTTTTCGCCATCCTAATTTTTTTCCTGGAAATATAAATCGAGTTCATGTTCTTGCTGGCGATTTTGTTCAAAGTATTTACAATGTAAGTTGCAATTCAGGAATCAGCGGAGAAGTAAAAGTTGTAATCAATGGTCCTGCAAATTATCTCTCACCATTAGCTGGAGCACTAATTCCAATTGTAAACGGGGATACTTTGATTTATTCAATCGCTGATTTCTCATTGGTAAATGCAAATTCAGATTTTGCATTTAATGTTATCACTGATATAACTGCACAAATTGGAGATGAAATTTGTTTTGATGTAACTGTTACACCCACAGCAGGCGATAATAATATTTCGAACAACACACTCACACATTGCTTTGCAGTCAACAATTCTTACGACCCTAATGAAAAAGAAGTAAGTCCTGTTGGCAGTTTAGCTTATCCTTATAATGACTGGCTTACTTACACTATTCATTTTCAAAACACAGGTACTGCTGCCGCACAACACATTCAGATACTCGATACACTCGATGCAGATTTGGATGCAAGCACTTTTCAGTTGCTCTCTTATTCATTCGCTCCATTGGTGCAGATAACCGGAAGCAATGTGGCTTTCGATTTTATCAATATTAATTTACCTGATAGCGGAACTGATTTAACCGGTAGTCAGGGTTATGTTAGTTACAGAGTAAAACCATTATTGAATCTTCCGTTCGGTTCATTCATTCAAAACACTGCAAGCATTTATTTCGATTTCAATTCGCCGGTGGTTACAAACACAGTGAGCAATTTGATTTGTAATCCAACCACTTCAACAACTACTGCAACAATATGTGAGGGCGATACTTATTTTTTTGAAGGAAGCACATTAACTGTTGCCGGAAATTATTCTGTCACACTTCAATCAGTTATCGGCTGCGATTCTATTATCAATCTTAATTTAATTGTTGACCCGGCTGTTACAAATTCAATTGCCCAATCCATTTGTTCTGGAATCACTTTTAATTTTAATGGTCAGCAACTTTCATCATCAGGAATTTATCACGACACATTAACTGCAATAACCGGATGTGATTCAATTGTGAATCTTTCGCTAATAGTTTTACCTGCTTTAACTTCAAGCATCAATCAAACTATTTGTGCAGGTGATTCAATAAACTTCAACGGAACCATGCTTGACACCACAGGTATTTATGCTGATACACTTTTAACACTTAGTGGCTGCGATTCAATCGTAACACTTCATCTTTCATTAATCAATGCGGTTACACATTCCATCTCCGCAAATATTTGTCAGGGTGATACATTAAATTTCAATGGCGCATTACTCACTTCAACCGGAACTTATTATGATACTTTATCAGCCGTAACCAATTGCGATTCCATAGTTGTCATGCATCTTAACGCGCATGAATTAAATGCGAGCATTATTTTGAATGGAAATACTTTTACTGCAACCGGTCTTGGAATTATACAATGGATTAATTGCGATAGTGGCTCATTTGTTCCTAATGCAATTGGCAGCACTTTCACTCCAACCATTGTCGGTAATTATGCCGCATGGGTTTGGGATGGATTGTGCAGCGATACCACCGAATGTGTGTTCGATGGTTTAACAGGTGGGAATGGTGAATTGTTAATCGAAAATAACTTTGTTGTATTCCCAAATCCAACCGATGAAAATATTACTGTTCAACTTTTACAATCATCAGTTGACTGCAACATTGAAATATTAAATACGCTTGGGCAAATTTTATTTTCAGAAATTATTAATGATAAATCAGAAACAATAAACCTGAAATCATTTTCTTCGGGAATATATTTTGTGAAAATTATAACTGCGGATGGAAACTTTGCAGTGAAGAAAATTGTGAAGGAATAATTTTATTAATAACCAACGACTGTAATTGCGAGGAGAGTGTATTCACTCGACGAAGCAATTTTTCAGCACAGGTGCGAAATCAGAAGCTAATATTTTTATCACTATTAATGTTGAGGGATTGCTTCAAAAACTGATTACAGTTTTCTCGCGATGACATGAAATGAGTTTTATTAAAAAAAATTATCTAACAATTGTAACAGTTCCGCTTGAAGCATATCGTCCGTTCTCATACTTCATTCCAAGCCAGATGGTATCATCCATAAAGGTTGCTTCGCATCTCCATACATAGGCATCTTGTGGCATCAATGCACCTTTGTAATATCCATCCCAACTTTCAACCGGAGCCGTTCTATCTAACTTATATGATTCCCACAACAGATTTCCCCAAGTGTCGAACACTTGTATGTGATAGGTTTTCAATCCAAAACCTTTTGGTGTAAACAATCTGTCTTCCGGTGCTCCGTATTCCGGAGTCATTGCATTCGGAATAAATAATCCTTTATAAAAATCTAAAAATGTAGGATGGAAAACAGTATCAACACAACCATAAATATTTGATGCAACCAGCATCACATTGTATTCACCTGCAAATTCATAGGTGTGTGTTATGTCATGGTAAGTACTGGTGTCACCATCAGCAAAATCCCATAACCAAGCATCAGAATTGGTTGAGAGATTAAAGAAATCTACTTGTCCATTCAAAACGGGAGTTGTACTTTGTAGGTAAACAAATTCAGCTTCAGGTTCAGGATATACATTGATAATATTATTCTGAATATTTAAATCATTGCAACCACCTAAACCGCTTACATAAAGTGTAACATCATAAGCACCGGGACCTGTAAATGTGTGAATAGGATTTTGAGTGGAATCTGTTTGGCCATCGCTATAAGACCATATCCAGTTCAATGCATAGGGAGAAGAATCAGAAAATGCAACTGTAACCGGATCGCAACCTTCAGGTGGATCAAAACCAAACACAGCAATCGGCTGAGGGAAAACTGTAACTATACTTTGTAAGGTATCCGTACAATTGTATTGGTCGTATCCGATTAAAGTGTAAGTAGTGGAAAGTGTCGGGCTCGCTGTTACTGTTGAGGTAACAGTTGAATTTAATCCGGCAGCAGGAAACCATTGATACGATACTGCCCCATTGGAAATTATGTTAGTGGATTGTCCATCACAAATTGAAGTTGAATCCGGTGCAATATTCATAACCGGAAAATGAACTACAACAGCAAGCGGCCATGCAGCAGTACATCCATTCACATCAGTTCCGATAATTGTATATGTTGTATTGAAAGAAGGAAAAACAGTTACTGTGTTTCCGCTTCCTGATGACAATCCTGTTAACGGAGCCCATACATATGTGAGAGCACCGTTCGCTGTAATTGTTGTTGAATCTCCTCTGCAAATTGCAGGATTCGGTTGGCTGAAAGTTACCGGCGGCGGATAAACTATTATTTGTGCGGTTGCATTTGCGGCGCATCCATTAATATCTACTCCGGTTACTGTGTATGTAGTAGTTACAGTTGGAGATGCAATGACACTTGCACCTGTTGAAGAGGATAAAGTAGAAATAGGCGACCAGGTATAAGTGAATCCTCCACTTGCATTCAGCACGGTTGATGTGCCATTACAAATCCAATTGTTCACCGGAGTCAATTGAATTTGCGGAGGATTAAAAACGGTTACAAAAACAGAATCAATGTTCGCACATCCGGCTGCGCTTATTCCTGTTACGGTGTACATAGTTGAAATTGGAGGTGTTGCCAATACACTGTTTCCGGTTGAAGAATTTAATCCACCTGCCGGTGACCAGTTATAAGTTGTCGCACCACTCGCAATCAGATTTGCATTTTGTCCGAGGCAAATACTCGGGTTGTTCGGATTAATATTTACTGATGGAATTGGATTGATAGTAATAACAATTGTTGAAGTGATGGCGCAACCACTTAAGTTAGTTGTAGAAACAGTGTAAGTAGTTGTAACGATGGGCGATGCATTCACGCTTGAACCAGTTGTAACATCCAATCCAGTTGCAGGCGACCATGTGTAAGTTAAACCACCTGATGCAACAATGTTTGTTGTTTGCCCCTGACAAATGCTTGTGCTTCCTGCAATTAATGTAAGAGTTGGAACAGGTAAAACGGTCATCACTAAAGAATCTTTATAAAAACATTGTGATGGCGCAGGCGAATAAACTAAAATATGATTTCCAACTGTTGCAAGTGTAGGATTGAAAGTTCCCAATAATGGGTTAGTAATTCCTTGTCCGCTCCATGTGCCGCCGGCGGGAGTGAAGCCGGTTAAACTAAACGGAGTAGCATTAACGCAAGTGGTATCATCAGGTCCAACATTTCCTATTTGTGGTTGAATAACTGTTACCAGTAATGAATCATCATTTGTGCATCCATTCAAATTTGTAACACTATAGTTTATCCAGAATTGACCAACACCCGAAACTGTTGGATCAAATGTTCCTTGAAAACCATTGGTAACTCCTGTTCCTGTCCAGAAACCACCAACAGGATTAAATCCAAACATGTTGAATGGTGTTGCATACAAACAAACATTCTGATTGTTTCCGGCATTCACATTTGGTAGTGGATTTACTACAACCGTTACAGGCAAACTGTTTGAACAACCCAATGCATCAGTACCACTTAAAATATATTGTGTTGTAATTGTAGGGTTCACAGTTACAATTGCTCCGGTAGTTGAAGAAATATTTGTTGATGGTGACCAAGAGTAAGAGCTCGCACCACTCGCAGTAATTTGAATTGACGATCCGATACACAATTGCGGCAACACTGGAACAATTAAAAGATTTGGTGCAGGTTGTACTAAAACAAAAGTTGTATCGCTCGTGGTGCATTGCCCCATTCCGATAGAATAAAAAACAGGATGCAAACCTGGACCAGCAAGTGTGGGATTAAAAGTTCCACTTAAATTATTTACAATTCCAAATCCACTCCAGTAACCACCGGCAGGAGAATTTCCTGTTAACACTAACAATGGTGAGAAAAAACAAGATGTATCACCAGGTCCGGCAACCGGCCATGTTGTTGGAGTAACAGAAATATTTATGGAATCTAAATTGGTACACCCATTTGCATTAATGACAGAATAAAAAACTGTGAATGTTCCCAGTCCGGAAACCATTGGATTAAACACTGCATTTATCGGGTCTATTATTCCCGGGCCATTCCAAGTTCCTCCTTGTGGTGTGAACCCTGTGAGTGTAACTGTTATTGGTGTATGGCAAACTGAAATATCAATTCCTGCATTGATTGGTGGCAACGGATATACAGTAATTTGTGAGAAAGCAGAATCTTTACATCCATTCAAATCAGTTCCGATAACGGTATAAGTTGTATTGGTAAATGGACTTGCATTAACTGTGGAACCGGTTGATGCACTCAATGAAATACTCGGCGACCATAAATAATTTGTTGCGCCAGATGCATTCATAATAATACTTGTGCCTGCACATTGAATAACTGATGCCGGAACTAAACCCACATTCGGAATAGGATGAACAACAATTAAAACCGTATCTGTTGTTTGGCATCCGCTTGTGGTAATTGCAGTTGCAGTATATGTTGTTGTAACAGTTGGATTTGCTGTAACTGTTGCACCACTGCTTGCACTCAATCCTGTATTGGGTGACCATTGATATGTGTTGCCATTGTTCGCAGTCATGGTTGTGCTTTCACCCATGCACAAATCATAATCAGGTGAAGTAGCAACAGTATTTACATTCACACTAACAGGAACAGTTGTTGAATCCATACAACCAAAAACCGATGTTCCGATTATGGTGTAAGTAATATTTGAAACAGGATTTGCTGAAACATTATTTCCTGTTGTAGAACTGATTCCTGAATTCGGACTCCATGTATAAGATGATGCACCACTTGCCGTAATATTTTGCGGAGTGTTCAAACACAACACCACGGGATTCGGATTAATATTTAAATTCGGAAGTGGATGAACAACCACTGTAACTAAACTTTGAGTTGTGCAACCATTCGCTCCGGTCACCGAAACTGTATAAGTTGTTGTAATAGTTGGATTGGCAGTTACAGTTGCCCCATTAGTATTACTCAATCCGGTTGATGGACTCCATTGATAATTTACTGCGCCGTTTAATGTTATTGATATTGATTCGCCAATACACATATTTGGATTCGCCGGATTTGAATTTATTACAGGAAGCGGTAGAACATTTACCACTACTGTATCGTCATCATTGCAATTCAATCCGCTTGTTCCGGTAGTGGTATAAGTTGTTGTGACTGTTGGATTTGCTGTTACTGTATTTCCGGTTGTGGAACTTAAACCGGTGTTCGGTGTCCATGTATAATTCACCGCACCAGTTGCATTCAGAACAGTGCTTTGACCAAAACAAATTGTGTAATCAATAGTTGATACAGTAACATTTGGTAAGCCATTTACACCAAGTTGAACAGTTGTTTGTGCAGTACAACCTGCGGCTGTTGTTCCAATTACAGTATAAGTAAATGTTCCAACTGCCAATGGAGTTGCAATTACTGTTGCACCAGTTGATGCAGAAAGATTTCCTGATGGACTCCATGAGTAAGTACTTGCACCCGATGCAGTCATTGACTGAGAATTCCCTAAACAAATAAAAGGAGCAGGAGGATTCACACTAACAACCGGTAGAGGATTTACTACTACAATTACTGTGTTGCTTGATGAGCAACCATTAGCACCATTGCCGGTAACAGTATAAGTTGTGGTTACAGTTGGATTCGCAGTAATATTATTTCCATTGGTTTGACTCAATCCTATTGACGGCGACCATTGATAACCGAAACCTCCGGTAGCAGTTAATGTGGTAGAACCACCTGCACAAATTTGTCCCGGTGGATTTACATTAATATTCGGCAGCGGCAAAACATTTATCACCACAGTATCAGTTGCAGTACAACTCGCTCCAATAATTCCGGTTAAAGTATAAGTGGTTGTGATTGTTGGTGAAGCTATAGTTGTAGATGAATTTGGATTTGATAATCCGGTAACAGGTAACCACGAATAAGTTGTTGCGCCACCTCCATTTAATGTTGTTGATTGTCCATTACAAATAGTATAATCAGGAGATGATGCAGTAACTACCGGTAAAGCAGTTACGGTAACTACAACAGTTGCAGTTGCTGTACATGAATTTACACTTGTTCCAAGTACTGTGTAAGTAGTAGTGATGGTTGGGTTTACAGTTACAGTTGTTCCGGTTGTTGGATTAATTCCTGTTGAAGGCGACCAGGTATAAGTGCTTGCACCATTTACAGAAATAACAGCTGAACTTCCTGTGCAAATTGTTACCGGATTCGGATTAATATTTAATACAGGAAGAGGATTTACAGTTACAACACTTGTTTGTTGATCTGAACATGTTCCTGTTGTTCCGGTAACAGTATATGTGGTAGTAATAGTTGGAGTAGCAGTTACACTTGCTCCTGTAGTTGCACTCAATCCATTTGAAGGACTCCATGTATAAGTTGTAGCTCCGGTTGCAGTGAGTGTTGCACTTTGCCCTGCGCACAATGGCAATGGAGTATTTACATTCACAATTGGTGCAGGAATTAATGTAATAATTACAGGCTCATTATCAGTACAACCATTTGCATCAGTTACCTGAAGTGTATAAGTAGTGGTTGCTGCCGGAGTAGCAGTTGTTGAACTGTTCCAGGGCGTATTAAGTGTAGCAGTTGGTGTCCATGAATAATTATAACCGGCTGTTCCACCACTAGCACTTCCTGTTAATGTGGTTGAAGTTCCATCACAAATGGTTTGATTGGGTCCTGCATTGGCAGTAGGAATACAATAAACATTTGCAGGTGTAGTTCCGCAAGTTGTTCCGCATTCATTGGTAGCACAAATGGAAATGGTATAATTACCGCAAGCTGCATAAGTTACTGATGGTGGATTCTGATTGGTTGAACTTGCAGGTGTTCCGCCGGTGAAAGTCCATTGATAGGTTGAAATTGTTCCTCCCCCATTACCAAAAGTTGCAGACGGAGTTACAGTCAAAGTTCCACATGCCGATGGAACCGGAGAAACTGAAACTGTTGGAGGCGATTTAATAACTATTGTTTGACAAACTGATTGTACAGGACATGGTCCATTATCAACTTCCAAACAAATAGTATAAGAACCTGCTGTACTGAAACTTAATGATGGACTTGTAGCAGATGAAACCCAAACACTATTGATGTACCAGTTATATGAAAGTGTTCCACAACCTGTTCCGCTTGAAGTATTCGTAGTTGTAACATTTACAGGTGCGCAACCAATAGGTCCTAAATTAAATCCTGCTGTTGGAGGAGCAACAATACAGAATTGCTGAATGAGCGTATCATTTCCACAAGGATTGCCGGTAATTAATCGAGCAGTATAAACTCCTGGTGTTGAAAAAGAATTACTATAAGTTGCTAATGTGCTTGTAAGGTTAGTGGCTCCCGGACCCGTTATGAGCCATGCTGTAGTTACAGTATTTATACAAACACCATTCGAAATAAAAACTCCGATAGAAGTATTTGTAAAAGATACCGGTGAATTAGTACACTGCGGATTTGGTGATATGGTAAAACTTGGAGTAGGTGGAAGGCAAATTCTAATTGGTTCAACAGTAGATGCAGCAGAACCACAAGGATTAGTAGCAAGAATGGATACATAAAATGAATTGGTAAAACCTCCCGGACTTGTAAATCCACACGAAGAAATATTGTAAGTGTGAACAATGGTATCAGGCAAATTTGCTTGTGTGTAAGAACTTGAAGGGCCATCACCGTACGATACAATGTATGTTGTTCCTGGTGTGTTACTGTTTGTGTTCAACACAGGAAAACTTAAAGTCACAGGGCCACAAATGCAAGGCGATAATTGCGGAATTCCTAAGCCCACCGCAGGATTCCCTCCACTGAAAACAGTATAAGTTTGTACATCAACACAACCATTTTGCCCCGTAACTGTTACAGTAATAGTAAAATAACCAAGCGCGTTATAAGTATGACTTGTTCCGTTTGGAAGAGTCGCACCATAATTTATGGCAGGTCCATCACCCCAGTTGATTGTATAGTTTGTATTGGTTGCCTGTGTAGTTGAAGCGTTGTCTATTGTCAATGTATAACTTGTCCCGGAACCAGTTTGACAATTTGTAAAAGCGGAAAAAACATTCTGATCAGCAATTGCTGCATCCGGAGCTGGTGTAATAGTTACCACATGTGTTATAGAGCCGGTGCACCCTTGTGCATTCGTTGCAATTAATGTTACAGTATAATTAACTGCGGCGCCATTTCCTGTTGCAGAAAATGTATGCGAAGGATTTGTGGCGGTGGAAGTATTACTCGCCCCCGAAGCAGGATCTCCGAAATTCCATTGATAAGTTAAACCGGCTGCAGGTGTCGATACATTTGGAAAACTAACAGCTGAAGATGCACAAGGATTTGGTTGTGTTATATTGAATGCAGCAATTGGTGTTGGAAGCATAGTGACAACAATTGTTGCTGTTGAGGTTGGTCCACCTCCACATCCTTGGGCAGTAACAGTATAGGTTGTTGTTACGGTAGGAGAGGCTGTAACAACCGAAGTATTTGTTGCACTTAAACCAGTAGTAGGCGACCAGGTATAACCAGATGCACCAGTTGCATTTGCAGTTAATACTGCTGATTGTCCATTACAAATAGTTGCCGGTGATGGGACTGTCGTAATTGTTGTGTTGCATTGAGCCGCTACAAAATATGAAAAAGCAATTCCTAAACAGGTTAATATAAATTTTAATTTCATGTATCGTAACATCAGTTTTTACACTGCTAAATTTTTTTTATTTCTGTTCCGCAATATAAAGCCATTGTTCTTAATAAGGGGTAATTTCCCTGATGAAAATATTACACAGTCAGTTGAGTGAATTTTTGAAGCAGAAAGAAATGCGACATTGTTTTTTCACAATATGCAGAATCAGGTTTTTCATCTGTTTAATTAAGTCTAATTTTCCACCCGAAAGAAAAAACAATTCATGAAAAAAAATCAATCACTAATTATTATATCCTTTTTGAGTTTGGTATTCTTTCAGAAAAATGTTTCAGCACAATACTTTCCAAATTATGATATTGAATTACTAAAAGGTGCTGTACCTTTCAAATTGCCCTGGGTTGGTGGGTTAAACAATCCTCAATTTTCTGCAGCCGATTTAAACAATGATGGAGTTTCAGATTTAGTTATCTTCGACAGAACCGGCAAAAGACTTTTAACTTTTATAAATGGTGGAACAGCTAACACAGTAGATTATAATTATGCGCCCAAGTACGAAAAGAATTTTCCATCAATGGATTCATGGTGTTTGTTGCTCGATTTTAATTACGATAATATTGCTGATATTTTCACTCACACCACTTTAGGTACAAAAGTTTATAAAGGATATTATAATGCAGGTGATGAATTGTGTTTTACACCATATTCCAAGTTGTTGAAATTTCAAAGCATGACTGGCCCATTAAATATTTTAACTTCAAGCGTTGATATACCGGCATTTGTAGATATTGACAATGACAATGACATTGACATTTTAAATTTTGAACAAGGCGGTGGATGGATTGAATATTACCAGAATATGTCACAGGATATGGGGTATGGTAGTGATAGTTTTAAATATGAATTAACTGAAAATTGCTGGGGCTTAATGTATGAGCCATCAGGTCAGGAAGCCAAATGGTTAAACCAACCCTGTCCATGGAGAACGGAGGAGCTAATTCCTCATACCAATAATGAATTTCAAATCAATAAATCCGGAGGCATGCGGCACACAGGCTCAACTACTTTAGCTTTTGATAACGATGGTGATGGTGATAAAGAACTTCTTATTGGAGATATTTCTTTTTCAGATTTAGTCTTTCTCACAAATGGAGGAAGTGTTTCATCCGCTTTGCTTACCTCACAAGATACGGCATTCCCTAATTATTCAGTTCCGGCTAACATTGATTATTTCCCTGCAGCATTTCGACTTGATTTAGATAATGATGGAGCTAAGGATATTGTCGCATCTCCTAATACTGAAAATGGACAAGCAGATGTTGCTTGCAGTTGGTTTTATAAAAACATTGGTTCAAATAACAATGGAACATTTATTTATCAAACTGATTCCTTTTTAACTGGAGATATGATTGATGTAGGTTCAGGAGCTGCTCCGATTTTTGTTGACTTGAATAATGATAGCCTAATGGATATGCTCATCACCAACAGAAATTCGTATGGAACAAATTCAACAATCACATATTTAACAAATGTTGGAAGTGATACAGTTCCGGTTTATAAAATGATGAGTAGAAACTGGATGAATTTATCATCACTAAATTTAAAAGGATTGTATCCTGCATTCGGTGATTTGAATAGTGATGGGAAAAAGGAAATGATTCTCGGAAACGAAAACGGAACAATTTTATATTACCAAAACACAGGTGGTGGAGCAAATAATCCCGATAATTTTGTACTGACAAATCCTTCATATTTTACAATTGATGTCGGAAGTTTTAGTACACCAACTATTGTTGATGCTAACGGAGATGGAAAATTAGATTTAGTTATCGGAGAAGAAAATGGTTCGTTGAATTATTGTCGTAACAACGGAACAGTAACTGCGCCTGATTTTTCAAACACACAATCTTCATTCGGAAATGTAATCGTCCAACAGAATGGTTCAGTGGTAGGATTCAGTGTGCCGTGTTTTGTAAAATTAAATAATGCTACAACATGGACTTTATTGGTTGGATGTGAAGGAGGTAATGTTTTTCAGTACGATAGCATTGAAAATAGTATTTCAGGTACTTTTAATTTGGTTGATACTTCATTCGCAAATATTGAGGTCGGAAGTTTTTCAGCACCATCTGCTACTGATATTAACAATGATGGGATTCCAGAAATAGCAATAGGAAATTATCGTGGCGGAGTTACAGTATTTGATACTTCAACTGCTCATAACTACACGGCACTAAATGATTTTGTTAATGGATGGATGTTGGAATTATATCCGAATCCAGTAATAGATTTAGTGACGGTGAAAGCAAATCATGAAATTTCAAAAGCAGAATTGTTTGATGAGTTAGGAAGAAAACTTTTTTCAATACCTGTTAATGAGGAAAAAGAATTTCAATTCAACACATCACAATTAACACCCGCACTTTATGTTATTAGATTATCAGGTGCAAATGGAAACTGCGCAATAAAATTTGTGAAAAATTAGGCTTGTTGAACAAGCACCATTCCTACTTCTAAAGTAAGAAAAAAACTAAAGAGGAAGACGAATAAATCGTACTTCGTCATATTCATTACCACTTTGTTATCATCAGTCATTTCGTTTTTGATGTAACGCGAGAAGAACTTAATTGTAGCCATAAACCAAATTATTTTGTTTGCGCCTTTACTAAATAAAATATAAAAGGTTTCAGATTCTTTTATTCAATCGCTGAACAAGAAAAGTATTGCGCTGAATAGAGATAATATTAATAACAAGCATCTCAGATATTTAATTTGAAATCAAAGTATTCAGGAATATAAAAGTTATTGCTTCAATATTTTCTGATACTTGCTAGAGTTGGCAGCATCCATTTTTGAAACAAGATTTATTACTTGCGTTTTTTCAATTGGCGAGGCCTGAGAAAAAATATTTACTATTTCATCCACCTTAGCTTTAAAGAATATCTGAATGAACATAGAATTTGGATTATCTTGATTCATTTTATCGATTAAAGCAAATGAAGCGAGTATAGCTTTTCGGCCATTCTCGATATCATCATACATTTTATCCATTCCTTCTCTATGATATTTATAAAAAGCTGTACGCCCATTGTCATACTTAGTATTCATAAAATTTTCAACTAACCAATATCGGTTGCGCAATTCCATCGCTTTCCATCCTTTGGTAACAGAATTTGAGTTTAAGTTCACAATGTTTTGTGCTTTTGTAAAATAAGGTGTGCCACCCTTTGGCGAAAACGAATCATAATCCAATCCGATAATGATATATGCGTAGTAGGCAAGCAAAGAACTCAATTCACTGGTCACTGCATTTTCATTAAATTCTAGTGTTTGATATTGAGCATATTCAATGGTCCAGTCTTTATCAACCCAATTAAATAGGGTAGAGTTGTAACTTGAATTAAATACAGGGCGATTTGATTGAATAGTCACTTGTGCCTGGTATTTATCTGCGGACAATTCTTTAGTTATGCTAATTAAAAAAGTACATTCAAGCCGCTCGTTTTGTGAATAAGTATCGCCAGTCCATTTCCGGTTATTCATGAACTCGGTGATGGTTTTTTTCATGTCGTCAAAAATTTTCGGATCGGCGGTTTGTAATTGCGGAGTAATAACCTGTACTGAGCAATTGAGCTCCTGTGCATTTGCAATTGTTGAAATAAACGAAAAGAGAATTAAAAAAAGTTTACGCATGAAGTTTTGAAATAATAATGTTAACGATGTCGTGCGCAATTTCGGTTTTCATTTTCATTGGCAGTTCTTTTTTCTTTCCACCACTATCAATAACTGTGACTTTGTTTGTATCAGTTCCAAAACCAGCACCTTTATCTTTCAATGAATTTAAAATGATGAAGTCTAAATTTTTTGTTTTCAGTTTTTCTTTTGCATTCGCCAATTCATTTTCAGTTTCTAATGCAAAACCAATCAGCAACTGATTTTTCTTTTTCTTTTTCCCAATTTCTAAAAGAATATCTTTTGTTTTTACTAACTCAATATTCAGTTCACCTTCTTTCTTTTTAATTTTATTGACAGCAGTTTTTTGAGGTTTATAATCTGCAACAGCCGCTGCCATAATTGTTATATCGGCAATGACAAATGCTTTTGTAGTTGCTGAAAATAATTCGTCAGCAGTTTTAATAGAAACAAATTTCTTCAGGTGTGATGGAACTGAAATATTTACAGGCCCGGAAATAAGTGTAACATCAGCACCATGTTTTATACAAACCTCAGCTAAAGCATATCCCATTTTTCCACTTGAATGATTTCCGATGAAACGAACAGGGTCGATGGCTTCGTATGTGGGGCCTGCTGTAATCAAAATTTTTTTTCCTTTCAATGATTGAGAAGAATTGAAATAATTTGTGAGCAGTGAAATAATTTCTTCGGGTTGCATCATTCTGCCTTCACCAATTAGTCCACTTGCTAATTCACCATGCGATACTTTCAAAACAGTATTTCCATTTTGATTCAGTAATTGAATATTTCTTTTAGTCGATGCATGAGCCCACATGTCTTCATCCATTGCAGGAGAAATAAAAACAGGGCATCGTGCCGAGAGATAAACTGCGGTCAATAAATTATCACAATATCCATTTGCAAATTTCGCAATGGTGTTGGCTGATGCCGGAGCGATTAAAAATAAATCGGCCCACAATGCAAGTTCAACATGATTGTTCCAGCGTGAATCATCTGCAGTTGTTAACTCTGATAATACCGGATTCTTTGAAAGTGTAGAAAGTGAAAGCGGGGAAATAAATTTCCCCGCTTCCCTTGTCATAATAACTTTTACTTTTGCTCCTTCTTTTACCAATAAGCGAATGAGAAATGCGCTTTTATAAGCTGCGATACTTCCGCAAACTCCAAGGAGAATTTTTTTTCCTTTTAAGGAAGACATCAGAACAATGGCTTAGGCGCTTCCTTACTTGGATTGCGGTAGTAAACCTTTTTTTCCAGAAATTCTTCAGTAGCCATCAAAGTCGGATGCGCTAATTTTTCGTAGTGTTTTGAAATTTCAATCTGCTCGCGGTTCTCATGAATCTCTTCTAAGTTATCCGAAGAAGATGCGAACTCTTCCAGCTTCGCATGCAGTTCTTCACGAATCTGACTGGCGATTTGGGTGGAGCGTTTTGCAATAATGGCAATGGCTTCGTAAGTGCTGCCAACCTGATTTTTCATTGCTTCAACATTGCGTGGTTCAGCAACATTGGTCATTACCTGACTTTGTAATTTTTTAATTGAGTTACTCATGAATGTTGAGTTTATTTAAAGTGGATGTTGAATTATCAAAAAGGTTCTTTGCTTCTTTTTCGTACCGTGTACCGGCAAATTTATCTTTGTATTGGTTATAAACCGCAACAGTTTTTTCAAAGCGGTCTTTCTGTTTGGTTTCAATACTATTAAGGGCGTAAAGATAATCTGACTTCACTATTAAAAAACAGGCTTCGGCAATATAAGGTAAATCTGGATAACTGCGAATTAAATTGGCTAATGCAACTGCCGATGCTTTGTAGTTGGTCATTTGATAATACAATTTTGCACCTGCAAATGCTTTTACTTCCAACTTTGCCCGCATCTGGTCAATGTCTTCATTTGCTTGACTTACTAATGCACTTGTTGGGAAAGTATTGGTGAATAATTGAAATTCATTAATCGCTTTCTCGGTATACTCCTGTGACAATTCATATTTCGGAGACATCTGCATATAGCATTTGGCATTCATAAATAAACATTCTTCAGCATGAAGGCTTGTGGGATAAGTAGTATAATAGTTTTTAAAATGGTAGGCAGAAACTAAATATTCGCCTGTTCCATAATAACAAAACGGAAGGTAGTAATACATTTCTTCTCCTTCTTTTGAACCTTTGTAAACCGGAACCAATTCTTCAAACAACGGAAGCGCTTTATAATATTGTTGCTTGTTGTAATAGACTTTCGCTACCTCATATTTCTTAGCTAAATCATTTCCTTTTAAAACTTCCTGATATTCACTGCATGAAGAAATTAAAATAATCAAAAATGAAAATAGGAGTAGGTTTTTTTTCATGGGCGCGCAAATATAGCTTTTCAAATCAATTGAATTTTAATTGGGTTTACTAACTGCAATAAAGCGTATTTTATTGCTCAATAGTTACAGAAGGAATAAATATTATTACATTCTTTCAGGTACTTCAATCCCCAACAATTTCATTCCTCGCTTGATAACCGATCCTGTTAAATCTGATAACAGTAATCTGAAATTTTTCAATTCTTCAGTTTCAGCCTGGGTAATAGAGTTTTCAGCATAAAAGGAATTGAAACTTTTCGCAATAAAATATATGTGATTTGCGAGAAGAGCAGGGTCTAAATTCATTGCAGCTTCTTTAATAGTGTTCGTATATAAATAAAGTTGCATTAACAATTGCAATTCGGAATCATTTGCTTTTACAACAGGAGTGGAGCTCTTAAAATTATTTCCTGCTTTGCGTTTTACCGATTGAATTCTTGCGTAAGTGTATTGAATAAACGGCCCGGTGAAACCATGAAAATCTATAGACTCTTCCGGATTAAAAATCATTCGCTTGCGTGGGTCAACTTTCAGTATAAAAAATTTCAACGCACCCATTCCTAATTCATAATATAATTTTTCTGCTTCCGCCTCACTGAAATTTTCGGTCTTACCTAATGCCAAAGTTTGCTCTTTTGCAGTGCGAATCATTTCTTCAATTAAATCATCGGCATCTACCACGGTGCCTTCGCGCGATTTCATTCGGCCGGTTGGTAAATCAACCATGCCATATGAGAGATGATTTATTCCATCAGCATATTTTTTTCCGAGTTTTTGTGTAACGAGTTTTAAAACTTTGAAATGATAGTCTTGCTCATTCGCCACTGTATAAATCATCTGATCGGGTTCAAAATCTTGATAACGCAAATCGGCAGTTCCTAAATCCTGTGTGATGTAAACAGATGTTCCATCAGAGCGCATTAAAACTTTTTCATCCAAACCATCAGAAGTTAAATCAACGCACACCGCTCCATCAGGTCTTTTATAAAAAACATTTTTACTCAATCCTTCTTCTACAATATTTTTTCCGAGTAAGTAGGTATCAGATTCTTTGTAATGTTTATTGAAGTCGCAACCTATTAATTGATAGGTTTCTTCAAAACCTTCGTACACCCAACCATTCATCATTTCCCACCGCGCACGAACTTCAGCATCACCAGCTTCCCATTTCAATAACATTTCTTTTACTTCAATATTGAGTGGAGCATTTTTTTTTGCTTCTTCTTCGCTCATGCCTTTCAGCATCAATCCTGCAATCTGAATTTTTAATTCCTGATCGAATTTTACATAGAAATCTCCAACTAGATGGTCACCTTTTATTCCTTTTGATTTTGGTGTTTCGTTGTTACTATATTTTTCATAAGCGAGCATGGATTTACAAATGTGAATTCCACGGTCATTATAGATATTCACCTTCACTACTTCATTTCCTGCAGCCTTGAGAATTTCAGAAACAGAATAGCCAATAAAAATATTTCGGATGTGACCGAGATGCAATGGCTTATTCGTGTTTGGCCCTGCATACTCTACCATTATTTTTTTATGGGTAGAAGGCAATGAAAAATAATTTTCAGAAGAAGCGTTCAATAAAAAATTGTTCCAGAATTCGTTCTTCAATTTAAAATTCACAAACCCTTTCACCACATTGTATGAATCAATTTCCGGAATTTCTTTTTGCAATGCATCACCAATTTCTTTTCCGATTTCTTCAGGTTTCTTTCGCGCAATTTTTACAAATGGAAAAATCACTACAGTAAAATCGCCAACAAATTCTTTTGATGTTTGATTGACGGTAATATCCAGATCGGAAAAATTTATTCCGTATAAATTATTTACAATATGTGCTGTTTTCTCTCTTAGTAGTTTTTCCATTTTAATTCACAATAATTAAATGCAGATAAATTCAGCCTTAACTGGAATGCATTATTTAATTTTCAAATTATTCTTCCGCCCAATCATTATACAATTGATTCGTTACTTTTTGTAAAATCTCGAATGCGTTTTCTGCCATCAGGTTTTCTTTATCCAATGTTGGATTCACTTCAGTTACTTCAAAGCAACAAACTTTTTCGTCCTGCATCAATCTCAGAATTAAACTTGCAGCTTGTTTTTCAGTAATGCCATTGGGCACTGGAGTTCCTGTTCCTTTGCTGATTGTGGAATCCATGCAATCAACATCAAACGAAATATAAATATAATCGCAAGGCTCAACAGCATAAAGCACTTCGCGTGCGGCTTTATCAATTCCGTAGTTAACAATTTCATCGGTAGTTATTACACGAACACGATGTTGCTTTAATAAAAAATCTTCTTGTTGTTCAAAATCGCGCAAGCATACATACACCAAATTATCGTAACGGATTTTTGGAGAAATGCCTCCGATGTTTTTATATTTCTCCCAGTAGTCTCGAATGGTATCGTCCACATTATTTACTCGCATAGTTTGATTGTCTTCTCCAAGCGCTGCACTCAAAGGCATGCCATGCATGTTTCCTGATGGTGTAGTGTATGGCGAATGCAAATCGGCGTGAGCATCTATCCACACTACAGCAATACGCGCGTCTGGATGCGCCATTTTTATTCCGGCAATGGTTCCGGCTGAAGTACTGTGATCTCCACTCAGAACAATTGGAAAATTTCCTTCATTTAAAATTCCTTTTACTGATTCAGCCACACGCTCACTTACGCTCAATACACCTTTAATTCTTCGAGCATAGCTGGAGCGTGAAGGTTCGTACAGCATTTGATTTTCAGTTTGTATTTCCTGACTTTGATATCGCTTGAAAAAATCGCTGCCGAAATCGAAAGCCGCAATTTTTATAGCTTCAATTCCAAGACTCGCACCGCGAGTGCCGGCACCTATTTCTGATTTTACTTCTATTAGTTTTATGTTTTTCATTTTTTAAATTCAGTACAACATTGGTTCTTTTGTAAAACTTTATTTGGTACAATTAAACTGTATTTTGTTTGGCAAAAGAAATACTTTGAAGTGATTATTTTTTTTTGACTTTAACAATGAATTCGAAGGCGAACAATTTCTAGCTATTATTTGAATGGTATATTTTAAAATAAATTTTAATGAAAATAAAATTACCATAAGGTTGTTTAATTCAGTTTCATATGATTGATATTCTTTTCAAAATTCTTGAATAGAAACTTTAAAATATTTTGAATGAAATAATTTTGTTACTAAAGTGTGACAAAATAGTTTGCCAATAATAAAGTTTCCATTTGAAAATTTGAAAAAACAGATTAACTTTCAATCGAAATTTAATTTGTTTTAACCAATTAAATAAATAGCGCATGAAAAAATTTTACAAAACTGCAATAGAAGCATTACCTAATTCCAATTCAATTGTTCGAAAAAATTTATTTCCACTCCTAACTTTTTTAATATTTTTTTTCTTGATTGAAAAATCAAATGCTCAGTGTGTTTGGGGGGGGGACAATTAGCGTAAATTGGAATACTGGAGCAAACTGGTGCGGCGGCACAGTTCCGATTTCAACTACCGATGTGGTGATTAATTCAACCGCACCAAATCAACCCGAAATTAATTTAGGTGCTGTTGCTACTTGTCATAACCTTACTATTAATTCCGGTGCTTCTTTACTAATGTTATCAAACACTTTTAATTTAAAAGGAGACATGGTAAATAATGGTACTGGGGTATTTGTTCAAGTAGGAGGCACATTAGTTTTAAATGGAACAGTTGTTCAAACAATTCCGGATATCACTTGTTATAACTTAAAAATAGACAATAGTGCAGGAGTTGTAATTAGCGGTGATGTAACAGTTAACAATACTTTGAATTTATTTAATGGAATATTAAGTACAGGAGGAAGCATTTTGCATATCTTTAATAGTACTCCAGCTTCAGTTTATGGTTTTTCAAATACAAGTTATATTAATGGAAGGCTTGATAGAATGATTGACAATGGAACTTTTGATTTCCCATTGGGTGATGCAACAAATTATGAGTTAGCTTCAGTTACAATTAATAATATTTCTCCAACATTAAAATTATTGGGTGAATACTTTCCTGATAATAGCTCATGTACACCTGTTCCGAATTCAGGTGGAGGGCCATATGTAAATGGCACTGCAATAAGTACTTTACTTGATGCAGGATTTTGGACTATAACACCTGATGATCAACCAACCACCGGGACTTATGATATTGAATTAAATGAAAGAGGATATACGAATAATCCACTTGGTCCGGAATATTGTTCGGTTATAAAAAGAGCAGATTGTTTTTCAAATTGGCAATCATTAGGGACGCATATTAATTCAACTCAGAATATTAGTGGAGGAACTGTAACTGCGGTTAGAACCGCATTGACTTCATTTTCTGATTTCGGCATTGGATTCAGTGGAAGTATTTTGCCTATAACTCTTACAAGTTTTATTGCTGGCTATTCCGATAATAATACTAATACCATTTTAACTTGGGAAACATCAGCAGAGATAAAATGTAATTTCTATGAAATAGAAATGGCAACCGATATTGCTTCTGATGGAGGATTAATGTTTAGTAAAATTGGTGAAATAAAAGGAAATGGAACTTCTGGTCATTCGCATACTTATAGCTTTATTGATAATGAATTAAATAAAACAGGAATTAGATATTATCGATTAAAGGAAGTTGATTTTGATGGAAGGATAAATTATTCAGATATAGTTTCACTTGTGTTTAATAAAGGAGTAGTAAGTGTTTCGTCATTGTATCCAAACCCAACCAATGGTTTATTAAATTACAATTTGATTTCAACTGAAGAGCAGGAATTAAAAATATCAATTAGTAATATTTACGGACAGGAAATTTATAATGAAGAACAGATGCTTTTAAAGGGATCAAATAAGCTGGAAGTAAACATTAAACCGCTTTCTCAAGGAATTTATTATATAAATATTTGCCCAAAGGGTGAAACTGAAATTCACAATAAGTTCGAAAAATTTTCTGAATAGATTTTTCTTTGAAATAAATTAAACAAATCCCGTTTCTGATTTCAAACGGGATTTTTTATTTAAATAAAATTTTCGATAGTATTCTGTTTTCTTGAAAATGATTTGCAATTAAAAGCAAAATGAAATTAATACCTTTAAAAAAAATCTTTTGATAAAAAAGAATTGATGATTAGATTGTAAGTCTTAAATTCAATGGGCTCTTTTTTTATTTGGAAATTCCAATACTTACATGAAATTTTTTTTTAATTAATTTAAAAATAAACCAAGCATGAAAAAAAAATTTACGAATAGAAATAAACCAAGTAGCAAAAATTACTTTTTTGCTTTTGTGAATTTTTTTTTAAGACTTGCAACATTATTTGTTTTATTTCAGGTTAAATCTGTAAATGGCCAGTCTGTTTCTACTTATTCATACGCCCAGTCAACGGGAATTTATACAGCATTAGCAACAGGAACAACTCTTGCCTCAGGTACAACTTCAAGCACCATTTATACTAATCAGGCAATTGGATTTAATTTTATTTTTAATTGTCAGACATATACAAACTTAGGAGTAAGTACAAATGGATTTATTTGGTTTGGTACTGGTACCCCAAGTGTTGGAGGTTTAGCACCAATAGGAAATGCTTCAGCAAATCTTGGTGGTGCCGGAACCATTGATGGAATAATTGCTGCTTATGGTGGAAATACAATTACAATGCAAGGATTTGCTGCAGGATCATATATAAGAACACAACTATCAGGTCCATTAGGTTCTCAAATATTTAAAATCGAATGGAGCGGATATATTGTTGGGGGCGGCTCTGGATCTGCCACACTACCATCCTATCAATTATGGTTATATGAAGGAACAAATGTTATTGAAGAATATGTAGCAGATCAAAACTCTCTTTTTATTGCTACAACTGTACAAGGGCAAATTGGATTAAGAGGGTCAAGCAATGCAGATGTTCGATGTCTTAGTACCCCCTTAGTTGCAAATACAACTTGGAATATTCCTGCTTCAACGACTGTAAATACTTCAACCGTTTATATTGATGGAGCATTGGCTGGAATTTATTGCGGGACACTTGTTCGAAAATTTACATGGACACCAACACAATCCTGTTGCACTCAGCCATCAACAAATGCAACTGCTTTTGGTTTTACAAGTTTAGTTCCTGCTTCTGGTACTGCAACAGTTGGTTTCACCAGAGGAACTGGAACGGGAGGTGTTATTATGATTGCCAAAGATGGTTCTATGCCAACCGGACCTTCAAATGGTACTGCTTATACACCAGCAAATGCTAATGTTAATCTTGGAAGTGGTACAAGTTTAGGTGGAGGGTTTTTAGTGTTTGTTGAAAATGGTGCCTCAAGCGGATTGCGAACAATAAACTTAACCGGACTTACAAGCGGACATAGTTATTACTTTGCGATATACGAATATAATTCAGTTGCAAATTGCTATTTCGCTACTGCCTTGTCAGGCGGATTTTGCTTTGGACCTCCTTCAGTAGCCAGTGTATCTCCATCGCCAACTTCAGTTTGTTTAGGTACTAGTACAACATTGAGTTTAACAGGATTATCCCCTGGAACATTTTATACTTATCAATGGCAATATTCTGCAATTAGTGGAAGCGGGTATGGAATAGCAAGTGGTTCTTCTACAAATTCAACCTATGCAACGCCTACTACACTTCCATCTGATCCGTCCTATTATGTTTGTCAGGTTACTTGTCCCAATACTGTTGATATGACTATGTCAAATCAGGGAATTGTAAATGTTAATTCGTTTTTAAATTGCTACTGTATTCCTACTGTATCCACTCCATCTGCATTAGATAATATTCTTAATATAACACTTAGTGATATTAGTATTACTAACAGTATTAATAATACAACGGTTGGAACTACAAGTCCGCTGTATACTCTCTATTCAACTTTTACACCTGCAGGAGGGTATCCAAATAGTGCAGCGCCAATACTTGCAGCCGGCAACACCTATCCGCTTGGAGCATTAAAAGTAAAATCAGGTGCACAGGCTGCAAGTAGAATTCAAGCCTGGATTGATTTCAATCATGATGGAACATTTAATATGACTCCCATTGCAAGTGGTGGTGAATACCTTGGTGTATCAGCCGCAGGTAATTACAATGTTACTGTTTATAGTTTTCCTGCCTTTACAATTCCTGCTACTTCTTTATCTGGTATAACAGCTTTAAGAATAATGGAATGCAGAACAACTTCAGCGGCATCTTCTTGTACACTTGGGAGTGTTAGAGGAGAAACAGAAGATTATCGAATTCAAATAACAACTTGTACACCTCCAACCATACAAGCTTCAGCAAATAGTTCAACAGCAATTACCACTTCTTCAGGAACTATTAACTGGACAACAGGCAATGGAACAGCAGGAGATATTTTGGTAATAAAACAAGGAAGTGCAGTAAATTCAGATCCGGTTCAGGGAAATGTTTACACGCCAAATTCTTTATTTGGCAGCGGTACGCAAATAGGTTCAGGTAATTATGTTGCTTATCAAGGTGCGGCGCATACAGTTAATGTATCAGGATTAACCTTGAACACTACATACTACTATGCAATTTATACTTATAACAGTGGAAGTTTATGTTATAAAACACCGGCCCTTACAGGGAGCTTTACTACCTTGAATGGGCCAATGACTTATATTTCAAGTACTACAATACAGCAAACCGGAAATATTTCTCAAGGAGCGAGCAATCAGTCAATAATTAAGGTTCAAGTTGTGATGGGTGCTGGTTCAAGTCCATCAATTACATTAAATTCATTAACATTTAATACAAATGGTTCAACGGCTATTGGAAACGATATAACCAGCGCAAGAATTTGGTATACGGGTAATAACTCAACATTTGCAACAACCACTCAATTTGGAATTGATATAACAAGTTATGTTGGTAATATTCCTGTAACCGGAGTTCAAGTTTTGTTGCCAGGAATAAATTATTTCTGGATTGCTTTCGATGTAAATATTTCAGCAGCTATTTCTAATTTATTGGATGCAGAATGTACATCAATAAACATAGGTTCAGTGCAAATTCCTTCAGTAACTGCACCTATTGGTTCAAGACCAATTGTTGCGTTAGCTGGATTATCTTGTGCTTATACTGGTACTAATCAAACAATATCAATGTCAACAATTGTTGGTGTTGCCGGAACTACAACAATTGCATCAGGAACAGCCATAGATGATAACAATTATCCTAGTCAGAGTTTACCAGTGGGATTTAATTTTGAATTTAATGGACAGAATTTTACTTCTATGGGAATTAATTCAAATGGATTTATTTGGTTTGGTTCAGGTACTCCAAATACAAATTCATATTCTCCAATAGGAAGTTTAATTGCCGGCGGAACGATTAATGGAATTATTTGCCCTTTTGGTACAGACTTAATTGCGCATCCACATACAAGTTACAGCCCTGCTACACCTAGTATTAGTGTCGCAGTTACTGGTGTTTCACCAAATCGAATTTATACAATTGAATGGAATGGCTTCTATAATAAAGCAATCTATAATACAGGTACTGATGGTGGATGTTATCCAACAGCCTTGTTTGGAATTTTTTATTCTGATGCACATAGATTGGATTTTCAAATAAAGCTTTATGAAACGGGAGGTGTTAATTCAAGCAGAATTGAATTTGTTTACAGAGATCAAAATCCAGTTTGCATAAATACGGGATATTCATATCAAATAGGATTAAGAGGCTCATCTGCTTCTGATTATTTAACAAGAGCCAATAGCGGAAGTCTGACTCCAATATCATCAACAAACGGGGGTGCTGCTACAACAACAAATATATTTGGTGGTGGAAATTATATAAATGGAAATGTGGGAATTCGATTTACTCCAAATATATTAACACCAACAATCAGCCCTTCACCAACTGCTGCAAATGTTTGCCCGGCAACAACTGTTACTCTTACAGGAAGCGTGCTTGCACCTGCCTCACCTAATTGGCAATGGTATAAAAACGGCATTAGTATTCCTAGTGCAACAGCAAGTACTTATTCTGTAACAGCAACAGGAACATATGTCGTAGTTGCTTCAAACGCTGGATGTGGAAGAGTCTCAACTTCAACAACAGCTACTATAACTCCATGTTGCGTAACAGGAACATGGATAGGTGTGGTAAGTACAGATTGGAATACTGCAGGAAACTGGTGTGGTAATGTTATACCTGTTTCTACTACCAATGTCATTATTAATTCCGGTACACCAAATGATCCATTAGTAAGTGGAGTGGGACCTATTGCAACTTGCAATAACCTAACTATTAACGCAGGAGCATCTTTATCTATTGCATCAAATACATTAAACATGAAAGGTGATTTAACAATTTCTCCAACTGGTTTTTTTGTGCATTATGGAGGAACATTTGAATTGAATGGTACTACTATTCAGACTATACCAGATATTTCTACTTACGATTTAAAAATAAACAATGCAGCAGGGGTGGTAATTACTGGTGATGTAATAGTTTCTAATACTTTAAATTTATTTAATGGAATTCTCAATACAGGAGGAAGTATTGTTCGTGTTACGAATCCAACAGCAGGAGCCATAATGGGTTTCAACAACACAAACTATATTAATGGAAGATTGATTCGATATATTGATAACGGATTAACTTTTGACTTTCCTGTTGGCGATGCAACTCATTTTGAATTAGCTTCAGTAACTGTAAATAATTTATTTCCGACTTTGTATCTTCTATGTGAATTTTTTACAGATAATTTTTTTTGCACTCCGGTACCAAATGGGGGTGGAGGTCCATATGTAAATGGTTCTCCAATTACCAGTATGTTGGATTATGGATTTTGGACAATAACGCCAGATGACCAACCTGTGTCTGGCACTTATAATATTCAATTAAATGAAAGAGGTTATTCCATTCAACCAGCTTCTCCAGCTTATTGTGCTGTAATAAAACGCGACGATTGTTTTTCAAATTGGCAGTCATTGGGTGTACATGTTAACGGAACTCAAATTATAGGTGGAGGAACAGTCACCGCTGTTCGAACTGCACTTAGTTCTTTCTCCGATTTTGTAATTGGATTTGGGGGTAGTGTATTGCCGATTCAGCTTTCAGAATTTACAGCCGATTATTATGGTAATAATAATATTGACGCAATTTTAAAATGGTCAACAGCTTCTGAATTGAATTGCAATCATTTTGATATTGAAGTATCAACTGAACAAACTCCTGATGGAGAATTAATTTTCAGAAAGATTGGTGAAATTATTGGGAATGGAACATCAATTAATATTAAAAATTATAGTTTCATCGATAAAGAATTAAAAAAATCAGGAACAAGATATTATAGATTGAAAGAAGTTGATAATAATGGAGATCATTTTTATTCTCAGATCGTGTCGCTTGCTTTTGGGACAGAGCCGGTGATTTTGTCAACTCTTTATCCTAATCCTTCTAACCAATTTGTCAATTACGAATTAGTTTCTACTGGAAATAATAATATCTTAATTTCAATCACAAATCTATTAGGGCAGGAGATGTATTCGGAACAATTGAAATTAAAAGAGGGGATTAATAAATTGAATGTGAATGTTGAAATATTATCAGAAGGAATTTACTTCCTCAATATTTATCCAATTGGTTCTTCAGAAATTCATTGCAAATTTGAAAAATATGCCGAATAGAATTTTTATTCTGAATTGAAATTAAAAAAATCCCGAATCAATTTTGATTCGGGATTTTTATTTCAAAGTGATTGGAGTAAAAAAATTAATTCAGCCTGCTTAGAAAATTCATCGTATCTATATTATCAGCATACTCATTCAACGATGGTTCCTGCGATTTTCCGAATGGAATAAAATTTTTTCCTACTATACATTGTATTTCGTTTTCACTGAACAACAATTTTTCTTGCAAATCTTTTTCGGAATTGTAAAATTCATAATGAACAGTTGCAACTCTTGAAGCAATTTGTTTTTTCTCCTGAAGTATCAAAAACTCATTAGCGAAGTGCGGAGTTTTATTCATTAACAAAATCGTACAGTTATAATCGAAATTGTTCTTGTACTTATTGTGTTGAATTATTTCCGAATAAAATTCCAATACTTTAAAAATAGTTGTTGGATCAAATTCTTGTGGTAAATAAAGTTTTGAAACATTACGGCAACCCAATCCAAAATACCTGAAGATGTCTTTTCCAAGCGCAAGAATTTCATCCCCGGTTTCATTTCCATTTAACACTGCAATTGAACTTCTGCTTGCACGAATGATGTGTGGTTTATCTTTAAAATAATATTCAAAATATCGTGCTGAGTTATTGCTGCCAGTCGCAATTATTGCATCCGCATCATTCAACCGTTCAACAAAGATTGTTTTATCAATGAAAGATGAGGAAATCATTTCCAAATGCTGAACAAGAAGTGGTAAAAGCACTTCATCTTTCGAAGAGAGTTTTACCAAGCCGATATTCCCACTTATCCAAACACATAACAAATCATGAAATCCAACTAAAGGAATGTTTCCCGCCATCACCAATCCGATTTTTTTTGGATGTTCATTCTTGAATTCATAATTTGAAGTCCATTCTTCCAGTTTTTCTTTTTGTAAATAATTATTCGCGATAGCCTTCAGCATTAATTCCTGATTCTCAATTGTGAACCAATTATTTTTATAATAAGCTTCAGTCATTTTTTCTGTCAATTCATTGGGAAAACCGAGAATATAATCAGCTAGTTTGCTGAGCCCCTGAATCATCAGTGTATTTTTATTTTCAATATTTTTAATCAATGTCTATGATAATTTTTATTAGTGTCTATTTTTGCCGCGCTCAAAACTAATTCAAAGAAAAAATCATGGCGATAAAAATTACTGAAGAATGTATTAACTGCGGTGCATGCGAACCTGAATGTCCGAACAACGCAATTTACGAAGGTGGAGCCGAGTGGGCTTTTGCCGATGGAACAACAGTAAAGGGAATGGTTACATTGACTGATGGTTCACAGATTGATTCTGATCAGCGCAATGCGCCGGTTTCTTCTGACTTATATTTTATTGTCCCTGAAAAATGTACCGAGTGTACAGGTTTTCATGAAGAACCTCAATGCGCAGCTGTATGTCCTGTTGACTGCTGTGTTCCAGATCCTGACCATATAGAAACAAAAGAACAGTTAGCAGCGAAGAAAGATAAAATGCACATTTGATTTTTTCAGGTGTATAAGAATGAAGGCCGTTTCGAAAACTATCGAAGCGGCTTTTTCATTTTTGATGTTCAAAGAACATGAGTCAATCTTCGAAAGAAAAAAAACACGAACCATTTGTATCACTGAACTTTGTAGAGTTCAGGTATTTTTTGCTCTATCGTTTTTTGTTTACAGTGGCTATAAGAATGCAAGGAGTAATTGTTGGCTGGCAGATATATGAACACACGCACGATCCTCTTTCATTAGGATTAATTGGTTTAGCTGAGGCAGTTCCTTATATAATTTCATCTTTCTTCTCTGGTCATACTGCTGATGTTGTGAATCGGAAAATACTAATGGTTTCGTTCACCCTTGTTTTTTTAATATGTGCAATTGCATTAACACTTTTTACTTTAAACGATAGTTCATTTTTATTAATCTATGGAGTGTTGCCGGTTTACTCAGTGATATTTGTTTCAGGAATTGCAAGAGGATTTTTAGCTCCGGCGGTGTCAGCTTTATTTGCGCAGATTGTTCCACGAGAATATTATGCAAACGCAACTGCATGGAACAGCAATACCTGGCAAATAGCAGCGGTAACAGGGCCGGCTCTTGGAGGTTTGATTTATGGTTTTGCAGGAGTTACAAATGCATATCTATTTGTAGTCGCCTTAATTGTTTTTGCTTATGCTATGACTTTTAAAATAAAAAAGCATCCGCTTCCAATCCGAAAAAAAATAGAACCATTAATGGAAAGTCTGGCAACAGGAATTCGATTTCTATTCAATACAAAATCTTTATTGGCTGCAATTACTTTGGATTTATTTGCTGTTTTATTTGGAGGTGCTGTTGCAATTCTGCCAATGTTTGCTCATGATATTTTAAAAGTTGGACCGGCAGGATTGGGATTTCTAAATGCCGCACCGTTTCTCGGGTCTGTAATAATGGGAATTGCCCTCGCTTACATTCCACCTCTTAAAGATGCTGGTAAATGGTTGCTTTTTTGTGTTGCAGGTTTTGGGGTTTCAACAATATTATTTGCATTCAGTACAAATTTTTATCTCGCATTTTCGCTTTTGTTAATTGCCGGTATGTTTGATTGTGTGAGTGTAATCATCAGAGGAACATTGCAACAATTGCTAACTCCCGATGAAATGCGTGGAAGAATTTCAGCCCTCAACAATATTTTCATTGGTTCAAGCAATGAGTTAGGCGCTTTTGAATCTGGAGCAACGGCAAAATTAATGGGATTGATTCCATCCATTATTTTTGGAGGAAGTATGTCGCTTTTCGTGGTCCTATTTTCTTCATTTAAATTTCCTGAATTAAGGAAATTGAACCTCCGGGAAATCAAATAATATCCTGAATTATATAATCAGGCTACCCACCCTGAAACTAATTTTATAGCTTCATTTAATTTATTGCAACATAATACCTATTAGTAGGTAATAAGGTCTGTTTTACAATACCTTTTGATAATCTTTTTGAAAACATACACTCTTATGTTCTACTTCTCATACCTTGAATGCAATAAAGCTAACGAAAGCACTTTTGCTGTTTCTCTTCATCCTTACCATGTTTTTCAGGTAGAAGCCGAAGCTGATGATTATTCATACAGCGTGAATCATGCACCTAATATGGATTTTGAATTATATAAACTCATAATGAGTAACTGATTTCATCGTTATGAATTGAATTTTAAATTTTCCAAGATGCCACACACTCTTTTCAATTCGAATGAATCTTCAAACGAAAGATTTCGTGGGGTAAATAAAAAAAGAAGTTACATCTTTAGAGTAATTAGTGCTTACGGAAAAATTGAGGTCACAATATTTTTTATCTTATTTATTACGATTGTTGTTCTTGTATTTACTCACAATTTCATTGATTAATAAAATCTTCCGAAAAAAATCCGGGTCAGGAAAATCAATTTATAACTGAATTATTTTTTAGAATTAAAGGGCATATTAACATCATTCTATTTATTTCTGATTAATGTTTGCATAAGAGAAATTATTTACTGACTTTTGTGCCCCTTAAAGAAAAACCAAATCATGGCTCGTGTTTGTCAAGTAACTGGAAAGAAAGCATTGTCGGGACATAAAGTTTCGCATTCCAACATAAAAACTAATCGTAGGTTCGAACCGAATCTGCAAAAAAAACGCTTCTTCATTCCTGAAGAAGGCAAGTGGATTACAATGAGAATCACTACATCAGCTGTTCGTACGATAACCAAGAACGGAATTTCTTCAGTATTGAAAGAGATGAGAGCGAAACAAAAAGCAAGCATACAATAAATTACAATCAGCAATAAAATTGCTCAACAATGGCAAAGAAAGAAGTACGAGTTCAGGTGATTTTAGAATGTACCGAGCACAAGACCAGTGGTCAGGCCGGAACATCGCGCTACATCACCACAAAGAATAAAAAAACCACTCCTGAAAGATTGGAGCTGAAAAAATTCAACGCAACTTTAAAGCGTTACACTGTTCACAAAGAAATTAAATAATTAAATAGTCATGGCAAAAGACGCAGGTAAAACCTCCAAGAATGCGAAGACACAGAAAGATGCTGCACAATCTGCTGCTTCAAAAGCGTATGTACGCGTAATCGTTTCTGAACGCTCCGAAAAAACAGGTGCTTATGTGTACAAAGAAAGAATGGTGCACAAAGACAAAGTGAAAGAATACTTAGCTGGTAAATAAGCTGAAGAAGTTTTAATATTCACAAGGCTTCTCTTTCTTCGGATGGAGAAGCTTTTTTTGTTTAACTGAACATGGGATTGTTTTCATTTTTTACAAAGGAAAAAAAGCAGGACCTCAGCGATGGGTTACAAAAAACCCGTGATAACTTTTTTATAAAAATTACTAAGGCCGTTGCAGGTAAATCAAAAGTTGATGATGAAACTCTTGATGATATTGAAGAAGCTCTCGTTGCTTCTGATGTTGGTGTTGCAACGACAGTAAAAATTATTGACCGTCTTGAAGCGCGAGTTGCAAAAGATAAATATTTAGGTGCCGATGCTTTGAACAATATGCTCAAAGAAGAAATCAGAAATATTCTTTCTGAGAACAACACTAAAGACCTGAACAGTTTTGTCGACGGCATTTCTCAAAAACCTTATGTTATTATGGTTGTGGGAGTAAATGGTGTTGGAAAAACAACAACTATTGGGAAGTTAGCACACCAGTTCAAGCAATCTGGAAAATCTGTTTTGCTTGGGGCCGCCGATACTTTTAGAGCAGCAGCTATTGAGCAATTAGGAATTTGGGCTGATAGAGTTCAAGTACCAATTGTAAAGCAAGTGCAAGGTTCCGATCCGGCAGCGGTTGCATTTGATACTGTTCAATCAGGTGCAGCAAGCAATACCGATATTATAATCATTGACACTGCAGGTCGCTTACACAATAAAGTTAATCTGATGAATGAGCTTACAAAAATAAAGCGAGTGATGCAAAAGGTTATACCCGATGCACCACATGAAGTTTTATTGGTACTTGATGCATCTACCGGACAAAATGCAATTGAGCAGGCAAAACAATTTATGCAGGCTACAGATGTCACTGCTATTGCACTTACAAAATTAGATGGAACTGCAAAAGGAGGAGTGGTTATTGGTATCGCCGACCAGTTTAAAATCCCGGTAAAATATATTGGAGTAGGAGAGAAGATGGATCAATTACAGGTCTTCAATAGAGTAGAGTTTGTTGATTCTTTGTTTGCAGAAAAATAGCAATGTAGAAAACACTATTTGTCAAGTTTTATAAATCGAAATAACACAATGAATATTAGTTAATAAATATTTTTTTAATCTATAAAAATCAGTGTTCACAATATTTTACTAAGTAGGCAATAGCTTCTTTGTGATTATATTTTGCTGCTTCTTTCCAGTCTTTACATGCAAGCGCATGTTCTTGCGTATTATTATAAACTACTCCTCGGTTAAACCAGGCATCTGCATCGTCTGGTGTTAATTTTATCGCCTTTGAAAAATCATTAATTGCTTCAGGATACATTCCCATATCGGCATACAATGAACCTCGGTTAATGTATGCTTCTTCCCATAAAGGTTTTAATGCAATAACTTTATTGTAATCTTCAATTGCTTCTTTTGGCCGCCCTAATCTTTTGTATGTATTGGCTCTGTTGTAATATCCTTTTTCACTTTCAGGTTTAACAGTCAGATACCAGATAAAATCTTTTAATGCTGAATCGTATTTTCCTAATTCGTAAAAAATATTTCCGCGTTTCATTATAGCTAATGTGTAATATGGATCTATGCTTGTAACTTTATCTAAATCTTCAATGGCTTTATTCATTTGGGTTAAATTTTTCCAACACATTGCTCGGTTATAATAACCATTTTCATCTTCCGGTTTATACGATAAATAAATATTAAAATCATCAACTGCTTTATCGAAATCCATTGTCAGATAAAATGCACTCCCTCTTTTAAAATATACAATGGCGAAATCAGGTTTTTGCTTGATCGCAATTGAAAAATCAGAAATCGCTCCTGAATAATCTTTTGTATTGAACTTCTGTTTACCGGATTCAAAATAATCCTCAGCAGAAGGCCCATCAAAAGAAAAAGCAGAAAGCAATGCGGTTATTATTCCCAATGCAATTATGTTTAAAGCAATTTTCACTTTGTGTTTTTATTTAATCGTTATTACGAAATGATTTAAGAATTTGTTGCAAAAATCACAACTCCTTTTCTATCGGTATTAATCTGTGCATGAATTAAATACAGAAGCCGGATTAATAGTTCCGGCTTCTTCTTCCTATTTTGTAAAGGGTATTCTATTCAATAATAAAACTTCTGCTGAATGATTGGTTAACAGATGAAAGTTTTACCAGATACATTCCGCTGCTTAAATACTTTTTCAGCTGCACATTAATTGAATTAACAACTTCGGTAATTTCTAAATTATCAGAATAAATTTTCTGACCGATTGAATTAAAAATTTCAATTTCAATATTCTCACCAAACAATTCATCACTGCTTAAATCAATATTGAAATTTCCATTGTTTGGATTTGGATGAATGCTAAAAATAATTGGTCCTTCAGATATAGAAACATCTTCCATCCGGCAACTCGTAACTGAAGTTGAGGTAGATAGTTTCTGACAACCATGCACATCTGTTATCAATACCCGATAACCTCCTATTAAAGTTGCATTATATGATTGAATGGTTGCTCCTGGAATATTTAATCCATTTTTTCTCCATTGATAAAGATAACCAGTTCCGGTGTTTGCTTGTAACACGACACTTCCGGACAAGCAAATATTTGTTGAACCCAACGGAGTAATTGTGGCTGTTGGAAGATTATAAAATGTAACTATTGTGTTTGCTGAAAACTTACTGCAACCAGCGGCATTAGTTACTTGCGTTCTGTATCCGCCTGTGATAATCGGGTTATATGAAATATTTGTTGCACCTGAAATTGTTAAGCCATTTTTTTTCCATTGATATGAATATCCAGTTCCTGAATTTGCAGTTAATGTTAGTACAACTCCTTTGCAATTGGTCGTGCTTCCATTTGGAGTTACAGTTGCAACTGGATAAGTAGAATTTGTTAAATTGAAAGTTGAGCTGCTTCCACTACAACTATTAGCGTCAACAACTGTTACAGAATAATTTCCCGCAACTGTAGTAGAAATATTTTGAGTTGATGCACCATTACTCCATAAATACGAATTGAATCCTGCTGATGCACTCAGGTTTGCAGGAGTGGTATTACATATTGCAGCAATGCCTGATACCGATGGTGTAGGAACAGAATTAACAGTTATAGTAGCTGCAATTCTGTTACTACTACAAATCGTTGGAAGTGTTTGAACTTCCCAGTTATAATAATAGTAATAATATGCTGCTCCAGCAGATGATCCAGTAATGCTCAATAAACCTGAAAGCGAATATGGATAAGCTACCCCTGCGTTGTTTCGATATAAATTTGGAATAGTGTTTCCACAACCTAATCTATAATTACCAGGGGATAAATTAAAATTTAAGGTGACAGTGCTTTCTCCATTCGGAATATTCGCAGTTACGCTTTGTAATGGAGTTCCATTTTGATCACGCAAAACTATTTTTCTGTTACCCGCTCCTGTTGCATAAACTTTTACAGTTTTTAAAATGCAGGAAGAATAAACAGTAAAAATTTCATATCGTGTTGAATCAGTTTGATTTGCACCTGCACCAATAGCATTTGTAAATGGTTGATCAAAACTTGAAGCACCAGCAGTTGTAATATCATTCTGAGCATAATAAGTTGCTGTGGTTTGAACATTATTCAGATTCAAATTATTTCCGGAGGCAATGGCACTTCCGCCGCTTGAAGCATTGAACCAGGAAATATTTCCGTTTCCTGTTGCAGAGAGCATTGCATTTCCAGGTCCGCATAAACTTGAATTAGTTACAACAGGCGTTGAAGGATTTGTAAAACTTATGCTTACCGGATTTGATGTTACAATTCCGCAAGGATAATTTATAGTGCATGTATAACTTCCAGTTTGAGTAACTTTTATATTTCTTGTTGTAGCTCCATTACTCCACGAATATGAAAACGCAGCTTGTTCAGCAGTTAATGTAACAGTATCTCCACTGCAATAAGTCGTTGAATTGGTGTTCGAAGTTTTTATAATTGTACAAACAGGATTTCCAGGTGCATCCTGTTGATTGAGCGTCCAGGGCATTGCCAAAACATTATTTGTTTCATCTTCTTCAAGAAAATAATTTTTCGGATCAACCTGAATAACGATATAATAATTTCCATTACAAGTTCCAGGTGGAATAGTAATATACATTCCATCTAGGTATTGATAATATACATCAGCCCAACCAACAGAAATGCCTTGTTGATTTGGGGTGCAATTATATCCGCCGCCGCCTAATCCGAAATTTTCAAAATCTGCATTGTGTATTATTGGTCCGCTACCATTTCTGCAATCACCATAAGTATCGCAATCACCATAATCCAATAAACAAAAACCAAGCTTTGCACCTGTTCCAACTATTGGCCAAAGCAATGGATCTGTTACACCAGGAATTTGCAAACGAAGGGTATAAATTCCCCAATCATCGTAATGCATATGTCCGTGTGTTGGATGATAGGTCATTGATCCGGCTGTATGTTGCCAGCTAGTCATTGTTGATCCATTCTTATGAAAAATTTCCTGATTTACTAAAGTTTTTGGAGCTGAGCCATCATTGCAAGTGGTTGGCGCACTTCCATAATATGTTGAATCTGGACACACATAAGTATTGGTTGTTAATGTATGTAATGGTCCGTGACCAATGTTTGGTGTTTCAACTGAAATACGCAACTGACCGGGATTTGTAGAACTCGATTGCGAATATTCCATTACACCATTTGTTCCTGAAACGGTTAATGGGTGTTGACCAATTGTAATGTCAGGCAGTAAATCACAATTATTAGTTCCATCCTGACAATGGCACCCAGAAGCATTTGTAGTTGTGCATGGTTGAGCGTAAGTAATCTGTTGTAGCAAAAGAATGCTGAACAGCAAAAAGATTCGTTTTAGCATGAGGTTGGTTTGTTTAATTGGTGAAGCAAAATAGAGTTTTTTAAATAATATCAAACTAAAATTCAACTATAGGTACTAAAACTCTGAAAAGAGAAAATGCAAAAACAAAAAAGCCACTCTGAGTTTTTCAGAATGGCTTTCAAAAATCCTTTTAATTTTATTTACCAAGCACCACCATATCCGGGAATTGGATCAATGTCAAAGTCTTCATCCTTTTTTGTTCCATCATCGTTTGCCTGTGGAATATTTTTACTACGCATTTTTATTAATGCTTCCAAGGTCAATAAATTTTGTTTTGCCTCCTGCAAATCATGCTGAGTGTTTTCTTCTTCACTATTGTATGATTGATGCAATTTATTATCAGTCATGTTTCTGTTTTTTTATTAACTCAAATCTATCTTTAATATTATGGCTGTAAATTTTATTGAATAAAGTTTTTAAACAATTGTATGTGTACCAAAATGATTTTATAGTCAATTATTAACAGTTCAATAAAAAAATCAATTAGTTATTGCTATCTTATTTTTCAATCTGGAACTTATCCATGAATCTTTGACCGGTTGTTGCCATTTATTTTTCATCTCATCCAATGTTGTTACTGTGTTGTTAAAATAAATTGTTGTGGGTTCAATTGTTTCGTTTGAAATATTTTCTTCTAACTGATGCAATGAAATTTCTTTCAGTATTCCTTCGGATTCGAACATCAATATTGTTCTATCGAGCAAAGTGATTACAAAATGACTTTCAATTGAACGGATAAATTTTACAGAAGAATCTATACTGCAACCACCAACAGCATTTAACGATTCGTCGGCCAGCAAAACAATAAACCGATTCAGGAGCACAGTTCCGGTTGCTTTAACTTCCATTTTGTGTGAAGTCCATTCTTTTGAAAATATATTTAAAGCATTTTCAATTTCAATAACCTCCTTACTATTTAATTCTCGATTACTTTGATAAATCCAAACTTTAGTTGTTGGATGAAATCCTTCGGAAAATTTCCAATTCAGCATTTTTATAATTTATTGAATACAAAAATATTCATTCTCATTCAGAAATATTTATTCAGGGTCATTAATAATTTTTATAAAAACTGAATTGAATAAGCCTCTGAAAATAAAAAACCCTTGTAAAGAATTTTTTGCAAGGGTATCAGAGATATTTAAGCGGTCTGGATGGGACTCGAACCCACGACCTCCGCCGTGACAGGGCAGCATTCTAACCAACTAAACTACCAGACCAGTTTTTTTGGAGTGACAAATGTAAATGTTTTCAGTTGCCATCAAAATTCT